>DATJVY010000078.1:0-162959 GCA_035501615.1 Myxococcaceae bacterium | reverse complement strand
CTCTGCGATCGCGTCGGAGGCCGGATCACCGGCACGCCGGCGCTCGACCGCGCGGTGCAGTGGGGCGTGGACAAGTTCAAGAGCATCGGCCTCGAGTCGGTGACGACCGAGAGCTACGCCGTCCCGTTCCTGTGGATCCCGGGAACGGTGGAGGTCACCGCCATCGCCCCGGAGACCTTCCCGGTCCGGGCGGTGGCCGCTCCGGGGACCGCGTCGACCGGCGGGCCGATCGAGGCGAAGCTGGTCGACGTCGGCGAGGGCCTGGACAAGGACTGGGCGAAGCTGGGGACCGCCACCGCCGGGGCCATCGCGCTCGTGCACTCGAGCGAGATGAAGACCATCGACGACCTGTTCGGCGAGTACATGCGCGCCGGCCCGCTCCTCCGGGCCGCGGCGCAGGCACAGGTCCGGGGCCTCCTGCTCCAGTCCACGCGGCCGCGAGGCCTCCTCTACCAGCACCCCATGGTCTTCGGCGGCAAGCCGAGCGGCGTCGCGGTGGCGCTCGTCTCCCGCGAGCAGGCCCAGCGGCTCGCCTGGCTCGCCGACCGGACCGAGGTGCGGGTGCGACTGGACGTCGTGAACCGCATCGGGCCCTCCTACGACGCCCAGAACGTCGTCGCCGAGATCCGCGGGCGCGAGAAGCCGGACGAGGTGGTGCTCCTCGGAGCGCATCTCGACAGCTGGGCCCTCGGCACCGGCGCGGAGGACGACGGGGTGAACGTGGCGCTGGTCATCGACGTGGCGCGGGCCTTCCGCGAGCTCGGACTCCAGCCGCGCCGCACCGTGCGCTTCGTCCTCTTCACCGGCGAGGAGCAGGGGATGTGGGGCTCTGCGGGCTATGTCGCTCGCCACAAGGCCGAGCTCGACAAGCACGCCGGGGCGGTCGTCTTCGACATCGGCTCGGGACGGACGCGGGGCTTCTTCGTCAACGGCCGAACGGAGCTCCGGCAGGTCGTCGCCCGGGCGCTCTCCGTCTACCCGGGGATGGGCCCGGCGGCGCACGCCCTGGATGGGGTCGACGGGTCCGACAACTTCGACTTCCTCCTCAGCGGGGTGCCGAACTTCGTGGCCGACCAGGATCCGGCGCCCTACCTGCCCGACTACCACGCCGAGTCGGACGTCCCGGACCGGGTGAACGCCCGGGAGGCGAGACGGAACGCTGGCATCGCCGCGACCCTGGTCTGGGCGCTGGCGAACTCACCGTCGGCAATTCCGAGACGTCAGACGCGTACGGAGGTTGACGCCCTCCTGGTGAAGACCAAGCTGGTGGAGCAGCTGCAGGCCTTCGACCAGTGGGACGACTGGAAGGCGGGTCGGCGGGGCTTCCCCGTCGAGAAGTGACAGCGGAGGTTCTGGCCATGACGACGAAGGGCCGCATCTTCTGGACGGGAGCGACGTTCCTCGCCGTGGGCCTGTGGGTCCCGGTCGCCCGGGCGCAGAGCCTCGGGCAGCAGACCCCTGGGAGCAGCGGGCAGGCCCCGACGGTGAACAACGCGCCCACGTTCGATCCGGCGAGCCAGGCCGCGGCGCGCCTCCTGGGGACGTACCGGGTGCCGGGATCGGTCCAGGTCGATCCCACCGGGACCTACCGCGTGCCACTGCCGGACACGAGCGGAGGCTCGGCGACGACGACCTCGACCGCGGCGACGCCGAGCACCACCACGACCTCGGGCGGGGCGCCATCGAGCAGCTCGTCGGGCGGTTCCGCCTCACCGTGACGACCGGCGCGCCCTAGCTTCGCGCGAGGTGACGGTCAGACGGGGTGCTCACAATTCATTCCGAGAGAGCACACGTCAATCGAGGTGCAGTTCGGTGGTATTTCTGACCGCCTGCGAGGCCGAGCTTCCCGCCCGGGTCAGCGCCAGCCTGCCCAGGGCCTTCGGCGACGCCGGGTATCCCCATCTCCGGCTGGCCCTCACGCCTGCCGAGGCGCGGGCACTGCTGGTCGGGTCGCGGCTTCTCGGGCGTCCCCTCCCGGCGCTGCTGGAGATGGCCGCCGAGTCGCAGACCCGGGTGGAGCGGGTCCAGCGCTGGGCGCGCCCGTACTGCGAGCCGCGGGGGATGCTGAGACTCCAAGTTCACCTGTCGCCGCTCGCGGTCGCGGAGGCACAGGTGGCCGGCGCCCAGTTCGGGCTTCGCTGCGAGACGTACCTCGTGGCTCGGGCCTTCGAGCTGCTCCGCGAGCGGTCGGCTGCCGATCCGCCGCGCTGGGCCTTCGTCGGGCTTCCCCCGGTGCAGAAGCCCGAGTGGCAGCTGCAGACCCACGCGTCGCTCCACCTGGGCTGACGGGTCTGGCCAACTGAACGGACGAGCAGTAGCCTCGTCCGACCGTGTATGCCGAGCTGGTCTGTCGCTCCAACTACTCCTTCCTCGAGGGCGCCTCGCACCCCGAGGAGCTGGTGTCCCAGGCGGTGGAGCTGGGGCTCTCGGCCCTGGCGCTCACCGACGGTGACGGCCTGTACGGCTCGGTGAAGGCGCACCTCGCGGCGCACGAGATGGGGCTGAAGCTCGTCCACGGCGCCAGGGTGACGCTCACCGATGCGCCCCCGGTGGTGGTCCACGTGCAGGACGCGGAGGGGTACCGGCACCTCTGCCAGCTGCTGACCCGGAGCCGGCTGGACCACCCCAAGGGAGAGGCGGGCATCGGCTGGAGGGCGCTGGCCGAGCGCAGCGCGGGGCTGCTCGCGCTGCTGCCCTTCCCGGACGAGCCCGAACGGGTGGCGCCGCTGGCCGAGGCCTTCCCCGGACGCTTCTACGTCGGCGCGTGCCGGACGCTGTCCGCCGGGGACGACGCGCGGTGGGAGCGGGCGCGGGCGCTGGCTCGGACGCTCGAGCTTCCTCTCTGCGCCCACAACGACGTGCACACCCACGCTCGTGAGCGCCAGGGGCTCCAGGACACCGTCACCGCCATCCGCCACCAGACCCAGGTGGCCCGGGCCGGACGGAGGCTGTTCCCCAACGCGGAGCGGACGCTCAAGGGGCCTCGGGAGATGCTCCGGCTGTGGGCCGATGCGCCCGAGGTGGTGGGCCGGACGCTGGAGATCGCCGACAGCTGTCACTTCTCGCTCGACTCGCTCCGCTACCAGTTCCCCCGGGAGGACCTGCCGCCCGGTCACACCACGCAGAGCTGGCTCGCCCAGCGGGTGGAGGAGGGCCTCCGCTTCCGCTACCCGGGCGGCGTGCCGGCGGCGGTGCAGCGGCAGATCCGGCACGAGCTCCAGCTCATCGAGAAGCTCGAGGTGGCCGGCTACTTCCTCGCGCTCCACGACATCGTCCACTTCGCCATCGGGAAGGGCATCCTCTGCCAGGGGCGGGGGAGCGCGGCCAACTCCGCGGTCTGCTACGCGCTGCGAATCACCTCCATCGACCCGGTCCGGATGGGGCTGCTCTTCGAGCGCTTCCTCAGTCTCGAGCGGCCCGAGCCTCCGGACATCGACGTGGACTTCGAGCACGAGCGTCGCGAGGAGGTGCTGCAGTACGTCTACGGCAAGCACGGCCGGACCCGCGCCGGGATGGTGTGCGAGGTCATCTGCTACCGCGGGCGGCTGGCGGTCCGCGAGGTGGGCAAGGCGCTCGGGCTGTCGCTGGACCAGGTGGACCGGCTGGCCAAGCACACCGAGTTCGCCGGCGCTCGGGCCCTCACCGAGGAGCACGTGGCGGAGGCGGGGCTGCGTCCGGACGATCCGGGCGTGCAGCGGATGCTCGTCCTGGCCCGGATGCTGGAGGGCTTCCCCCGTCACCTCTCCATCCACGTCGGAGGTTTCGTCATCACCCACGGCGATCTGGCAGAGGTGGTGCCGGTCGAGAACGCCTCGATGAAGGACCGCACCGTCGTCCAGTGGGAGAAGGACGACCTGAACGCGCTGGGCATCTTCAAGGTGGATCTGCTCGGCCTGGGGATGCTGACCGTCCTCTCCAAGTCGTTCGCCCTGGTCGAGAAGCACGAGGGCATCCGGCTCGACCTGGCCACCATCCCCAGCGAGGACCCGGCGGTGTACCGGATGCTGGGGGAGGCCGACGCCATCGGCGTCTTCCAGGTGGAGAGCCGGGCGCAGATGAACCTGCTCCCCCGGATGAAGCCGAAGAGCTTCTACGACCTCACCATCGAGATCGCCCTCATTCGCCCCGGGCCCATCCTGGGGGACATGGTCCACCCCTTCCTCCGGCGGCGCGAGGGGCTGGAGGAGGTGACCTACCCGTCGGAGGAGGTGAGGCACATCCTGGAAAAGACGCTCGGCGTCCCGCTGTTCCAGGAACAGGCGATGCGGCTGGCCGTCACCGCGGCGGGGTTCGGCCAGGGCGAGGCGGACGCGCTGCGCCGGGCGCTGAGCCACAAGCGGGCCGAGGTGCTGCTCGTCCCCTGGCGCGAGCGCTTCATCGATGGCTGCGTGGCCCGCGGTTACGCGCGCGAGTACGCCGAGAAGTGCTTCGAGCAGTTCAAGGGGTTCAGCCACTACGGCTTTCCCGAGTCCCACTCGGCGTCCTTCGCGCTCATCGCCTACGCCAGCGCCTACGTGAAGTGCTACCACCCGGCGGCGTTCGCCGCGGCGCTGCTCAACAGCCAGCCGATGGGCTTCTACGCCCCGCACACCATCGTCGAGGATGCGAAGCGGCACGGCGTCGCCGTCTTGCCCATCGACGTGCGTCACTCCGACTGGGACGCCACGCTCGAGTGCGGCGCGCTGCGCATCGGGCTGCGCGAGGTGAAGGGATTGCAGGAAGCCCATGCCCGGGCGCTGATGGCAGTCCGGGAGGCGGGGCCCCTCGAGGACCTGGGGAACCTGGCGCGGCGGGCCCGCCTTCCCCGCCACGCGCTGGAGCGGCTGGCCCGGTCGGGGGGGCTCGATGGGCTGTGCGGGAGCCGGCGACAGGCGGTGTGGGACGTCCAGGCGCTCGGTCCGCCTGCCGACGACGACCTGTTCCGCGGAGTGCCGATGGACCGCTCGCCCGCCCCCGGTCCTCCGCTGGACGAGGTCGAGCAGGTGGTGGAGGACTACCGGACCACCGGGCTCTCGCTGTCGAGCCACCCTCTCGCGCTGATGCGTCCGTTCCTCGATCGGCGGCGCGTGCTCACCGCGTCACGGCTGATGGACGCCCGGGCGAAGGCCCGGGTCCGCGTCGCCGGGCTGGTCATCTGCCGCCAGCGGCCGCCGACGGCCAAGGGGGTGGCCTTCCTCTCGCTCGAGGACGAGACCGGCATCTCGAACCTGGTGGTTCCCCCGGAGATCTTCGAGCGGGATCGCCGGGTTCTGCTCGGCTCGGCGTTCCTGGTCGCCGAGGGGCGGGTGGAGCGGGTCTCGACGGTCGTCACCGTGCAGGTGAGCCGGGCGAGCGCCCTGCGGCTCCCAGCCGCCGAGGCCCGGAGCCCGCAGCTGTCGATGCCCTGGAGCGACGCGGGCCCCGGCTGAAGGACGAGCGGTCGGGGTGCCGCGAGGGCGTTGCAGGCCCGGGGGAGGGTGCGCTCAAGTCCCGGGCCTCTCGATGCTCGACCGCGACGATCTCCTTGGGACGGGCTGAGCCGACACCCTGGACGCGGCTCGAGCCGTGGGCCGCGCTCCTGGCCCTGCTCGGGTGTGCGCTCAAGCTGGCGCGGGGCATCGGCCCGGACCCGTTCTTCAACTCCGACTGCGCGGTCCCGCTGCTCCTGATGAGGGGGCTGGGCGACGGCCCGTTCACGCTCTTCTACCCGCGGCAGGACCGGTACGGGATGTGGCCCTTCCTCGTGGCCCGCTGGCTCCACCTCGGGACGCCCGAGGCGTTCCACGTGCTCTCGGTGCTGGCCCTCTGCTCGGCGGCGATTCCGCTCTGGAGGCTCCTGGGCAGCCCGGCGCTCGCGGTGGTCACGCTCCTCGCTCCGGTGCCCCTGGACCGGCTGGTGGCCTGGAACACCTTCCAGGCGGGGCAGCCCTACCTGTGGCAGGTGGTGACGCTCTGCTGGGCGTGGTGGGCCTGTCGGGGAGCGCTCGGGGCCTCGACGCGCCGGGCGCGGCTCCTCGCGGCGCTGGGGCTGCTCGTGGCCGCCGCGCTCTCGGCGTGGATCAGCGTCGTGAGCCTCCTGGCGCTCCTCGGGCTGCTGGTGCTGGAGGCCGTCCGGGCGCGGGCCGGTCCGCCGCGGGGCGCGGGCGCATTCTCGGCGCTCGGCCTCGCGACGCTCTTCGAGGCACAGCTCCACCGCCTGTACAACGCGTTCTGCAAGCGGAGGTTCGGCGAGCGGTTCATCACCGTGATGCACCTCGACCGCGGCAACCTCGGGAGCAACCTCGGCGCCGTCGCGGCCGTGGCCTGGCGCGAGGGGGTGGTGATTCCGTTGCTTCTCGGCACGGCGCTGCTTCCTCTGCCGGGCTGGACGCGGAGCCGCCGGATCGACCAGCTCGTTTTCCTCTGGCTGGCCACGTGCTGCCTTCCGGTGTTCGTCGTCGTCGATCACTTTCGCGAGAACTTCTTCGCCGGCCGGTACTTCTCCTTCCCGGCGTACTGGGCGTTCGCGGCGGCGGCGCACGGAGGGCTGGTGCTCCTCGCGGCGCTCGCCGGGGCCCTCGGACCCGGGGTGCGATGCTTGGCCCTCGCCCTGCTCGTGCTCGTGATGCCCACCTCGCCGCGGGATCCGCTCGCGGAGCGTCGGGCCGCGGCGCAGGCGCTGGTGGGCCCCGAGCCGCGGCTGCTGCTCGGGGACTACTGGGACGTCTACGTCCCCGCCGCGCTCGCGCCCTCCGGGGCGCTCGTTCCGCTGCCGAAGGAGGGCGACCTGAACCGCTTTCCGCTGGTGCAGGACGCCCTGCGGCCCGGGCGAATCGTCCTGCTCGCCTGCGCGCTGGACGGTCCCGCCGGCACGGCGCGGCAGCACGGGGCGCTGCTCCGGCGCACCGCGGCCCCGGCGCTCCCTGGCGAGAACATGTCCTGGTGCCCGCACACCGTCGAGACTCCCGCCCGGCCCATCGGCCCCTCGCGCTAGCTCACCTAACCGAGCACCACGAAGGTCTGCTGGTTCATCCCCACGCAGACGTCCCCGCTCCAGAGCGCCCGCAGCTCGACGAAGAAGCCGTCGCTGAGCGCTCCCAGGCGAGCGGTGTGAAAGAGCCGCTCGGAGGGGTCCAGCCGGGCAGGGTCGAGGAGGAGCTGGCCCGCGAAGCTGATGGTGGCGACGGGCCGATGGATCCGGTCGATGGACCACAGCGTCGGCCACCAGGCGTCGAGGAGGGCGACCATGCTCGGGGCGTCCCGCCGCGAGGGCACGACCTTCTCGCGGACGTAGCCGGCGGTCTCCGCCTCGCGCCCGCCCGTGAAGGGCATCGGCCCGGCCGAGCGGTACTCGTAGGCCCTCGCGAACGCCGGGCCCGAGGGCGGCTCGATCGGGTTTTCCAGCAGCTGGTCCCAGTCCGCCCTTTCCGGGCTCTCCGGGTCGAACGCCGGCGGGTCGACGTTCCGGGAGGCGGAGAAGACGCCGATGGTCACCGCCAGGGGCTCGCCGGCCTGCAACAGGGTGGCTCGCAGGTTGCTCTGCTTCCCGCCCTTCCGGAGCACCCCGACGTCGAGCCTGACCGGACCGGGAAGCACCGGCCCTGCGATGTCGCCGGTCAGGGTCCGCAGCCGGCGCTCGGGCTCGCCGACGACCTGCTCCATCGCCCGGGCGAGCATCCCGTAGACGAGGCCGCCGAACGCCCCGCGTCCCTGCTGCCACCCGTCGGGGACGGTCGCCTCGAAGGTGGAGGGACCTGTCCGGCGAACGGCGCTGGCGTCCTCGAATGGGGGAATCATCGGGTGGCCCTCCGGCGACCGCCGTTCTGCCCGAACGGCGGTGGTTCGGCCACCGTCAGCCGATGATCATCGTCTCGCGCTCCAGCTTGCCGGTGCGGAACCGCTGGAGGTCGAAGCGGGTGAAGAGCTCGTCCTGGGCGTCGTGGAGCATCCAGGCCGCCATCCGCTCGGCGACGGCCGGGGCCATCATGAAGCCGTGCCCGACGAAGCCGGACATCTGGAGCATGTTCGGCAGACCCGGGGTCCGCCCCAGGACGGGGTTGTTGTCCGGTGTCACGTCGTAGGGGCCCGCCCACTGGCGGAGGACCTTGATCTCCCCCAGGCGGGGAATCTGCTCGGTGAGCGCCCGCGAGAAGCGGGAGAGGAACCGCAGCGTCGAGCCCATGTTCATCCCTGCGGGCTCGAGGGGATCTCCCATGCCGCCGACGATCTCCCCGCGCATCGACTGGCTGAAGTACAGGCCCGAGTCGAGGACCGTGACCAGCGGCGTGAGGAACGGCTTCAGCGGCTCGGTGGAGAGGATCTCGTGGCGGTGCGGCGCGTTCGGGAGCTGCACTCCGGCCAGCTTCGCCACCTCGGGGCTCCACGCCCCGCCGGCGATCACCACCATCTCGCAGGCGATCCGCCCCCGGTCGGTCTCCACCGCCTGGACCCGTCCGCCCGAGAGATCGAAGCCGGTGACGGTGGTGAAGGTCTCGACACGGACCCCGCGGCGCTGGGCCGACTGGGCGTAGCCCCAGAGGAACGGCCAGGGGAAGATGACCCCGTCGTCCGGGTTGTAGGCGCAGAGCACCACGCCCTTCATCGTCAGCTCGGGGACGACGTCCCGCCCCTCGCCGGGGGAGAGGATCTGCGTCTTCACCCCGTGCTTGTTGTGGAGCTCGGCGCTGGCCCGGAGGCGCTCGGCCACCGCCTCGGTCCGGGCGAGGAAGAGATAGCCGCCCTGCCGGAGCCAGACGTTGATCCCCGTCTCCCCGGCGAACTGCTTCATCAGCTCGATGCTGCGGCGGGCGAGCTCGACGTTGATCCCGGTGCCCCACTGCATCCGGACACCACCGCCGTTGCGTCCGCTGGCCCCGGCGCAGAGATAGCCCCGCTCGAGGACCACCACCTCGGTGCACCCCAGCTTGGCGAGGTTGTGGGCCAGGGCCAGCCCCATGATGCCGCCGCCGACGATGACCACCCGCGTCCGTGCCGGGACGGGCTCGGCGGGGCGGAGAGCGTGGGAGCCGAGTTGGATGACCGGGGGAACGCCGCCCTTCGGGGGTACCGACTCGTCGACCGGGACCGAGCCGAGGAGCGACATCTCCACCGGGTGGAGCGGAGGACGTGGGGTGAAGGGAAGCACTGCTCCGGCCGGGGCGCCGGTGCGCTCGGCCAGGGTGCGTGCCACCGCCGAGAGGCAGGTCTTCCCCTGGCAGAAGCCGGTCCCGAATCCGGTGTAGCGCTTGATGCTCTCGATGTCGCGGTGGCCCTTGTCGATGGCGTGACGGACGTCGTCCACCGTCACGTCCTCGCAGGTGCAGAGCACGGACTTGCTCACGGGTGGATCTTCCTTCGCACGGGGATCATCGCTGGAGCATCCCGCGGGCGGCGCGCCGACCCGCCTCCACCGCCGCGCTCGCCGTTCCGGGCCGGACCAGGTCCCCGGCGGCCCAGATGCCGGCGATGGACGTCCGCCCATCGGAGTCCACGTCCGGGGTGAAGGTTCCCAGCTCCGGGCGGAAGGCGATCTTCACGCCCGCCTGGCGCAGCAGCTCGAACGCGGGGGAGGGCGGGAGGGTGAGGGCGACCGCATCGCAGTCCACGCGCCGTTCGCCGCCGGGGGCCACCCGGTAGGAGAGACCGTGCACCCAGGTGCGACCATGGGCTCGGCTCGGCGTCCCCTGCACCGTTCCCGGGGGCTGCCCTCCCTCCCCGGTGTGGAGAACGAGGCGCGGGGCGGCCCCCTCGGCGCGAAGAAGTGCCGCCAGCGGGAGGAGCTGCGGGCCGTGACCCACGACGATGGGCGCGTCGCCCACCAGGAGCCGCCGGCGGCGGAGCAGGTCCGCCACCGCCCGGCCGCTGAAGACTCCGGGGATGTCGTTGTTCTCGAAGGGAAGGGTGGAGGCGTGCCCGCCGATGGCGAAGAGTGTGTCGCGCGCCTGCACGAGGAGGACCCGGGCGCCCTCCGGATCCCGCTGCACGGCGAGCAGCACCCGGCCTAGCTCGTCGTCGTAGAGGCCGAGCACCGAGGTGCCGAGGCGGAGCTGGGCGCCGGCGGGGATCCGCGCCGGGCCGTCGCGTCCGTCCTCGGGAGCGTCGAGCGCGTCCCGGCCGCCCACCCGGTCCTCCTGCTCGAGGACCAGCGGGGGCTTCCCGGCGGTGGCGAGCACCTCCGTGGCGGCGAGACCCGCCGGGCCGGCCCCCACCACCGCGACGTCGACCCGGAGCAGCTCCGCGGGACGCGCCGGAGGCGGCGCCGCATCCGGCAGGAGCCCGAGCCCGGCGAGGTGGCGCGCCACCGTGGCCATCACCTTCTCGGCCACCGGGACGCCGGCGAACATCGAGTGGTGATCCATCCCCTTGGGGAAGAGCCAGTCGATGCTGGAGAAGACGTCGACCTTCACGCTCGGGTAGGCGTTCTGCCGTTCGATGCGCATCCCCTGGCGCACCGGCGTCTGGCAGGCGAAGCGGTTCGGCACGCCGTCGATCCGCACCAGGCAGTTCGAGCACGAGGCGGCCATGCAGAACGGGCCGCGCGGGCGGTGGTACTTGATGCTCCGGGAGAAGACGGTCTCGCCAGCGACCAGCAGGGCACAGGCCGCCGGCTCCCCCTCGCGTGCCGGGAGCGGCTTGCCCTCGAACTCGATGGTGACCTCCGGGGCGGCCGGGCCGAGGCGGCGCATGGGCCCCTTCTAGCCGAGGCGCGGCGGGCTCGCTCTCCCGAACGGACGTCGCGGTGCGGCGCGCGACGCGGCCTCGGGGCCCGTCAGAAGACGAGGTGCCGCCCCTTCTGGCGCCGGGTGTAGATGCTGAGGGTCGCGGTCACCTCGCCGACGCCCATGTTCCCCGAGTCGCCAATGCCCGAGGCGCCGAACTCCTCCCACTCCAGGGCCGAGTCGGTGCCGTCGTTCTCCTTGAGCATGCCGCCGAGGGTCCGCCGCGCGAGCTGGAGCTTCCGGTCGTCCCGGGTCCAGACGCTGGTGGCGAGGTCGTGGCTGTTCTCGAACAGGCAGAAGCGCACGTAGGACTCGAAGTCCGGCAGCTCCATCCCCACCAGGATGGGCATGAAGAACTCGGTGGTGGCCAGGCGGACGTCCTGCATGCCCTTTCCGTCCCAGTTCACGCGGACCGTGCTGTCGGGACGGACCTTGAGCACCGCGGGCTTCACCGCCTCGGAGTGCTCGCCGTAGGCGCCGTCGGCCTTGCCGCCCTCGCGGACGACGGTCACGCCCGGGGTCTTCTTCGCCGCGGCGACGATGTCCACCAGCGTCTGGGCCTTGTGGACCATCAGCGGGCTCAGGACCTTGTCGTCGGTCGCCTCGCGTGGGTCGGCGACCCGCCAGCCGGTCATCTCCTCGTTGACGAGGCCGAGGAGCGTGTCCAGCGTCTTGGCCGAGGCGGCGACACCGTGCAGCGAGGTGCACTTGTGCGCGCCGAAGCCGCAGACCGAGTAGGTGAGCCGGACGGCGATCTTCTTCAGCTCCTCGGGGCTGTATCCGTCGTCGACGTAGCACCAGTTGCAGCCGCCGCCCTCGAAACGGAGGCGGTTGAGCCCGCGGCCCGACTGGATCTTGCTCGCCGTCTCGGACGAGCCGGTCACGGCGACGACCGTCACCCGCTTGTCGGTGGCGAGGGTGGCGATGCCCTTGCCGAAGCCCTCGACCTTCTGGACGTAGGCCGGGTCGGCTCCGGCCGCGAGCATCATCCGGATCATCGTGGTGTTGCTGATCCCGGCGAAGGGGTGGCCCTTGTAGATGAACGGCACCCCGGCCAGGTACGCCCCGACCAGGTGGATGCCGGGGATGCCCCAGATGAAGTTCATCGGGGAGATGATGACCGACACGCCGGCGGGCACCCACGGGTTGCGCCAGTAGCTGTGACCCGGGAGCATGGGCGGGAGGATCTCGCCCTGCAGCGCGGCCTCGGCCGAGCCCTCGAGGTGATCCGCGGCGCGCTTGGCCTCGAAGAAGTCCTTCTGTGCCTCGAGCCGGGTCTTCGGGATCTGCTGGCGGATCTCCCGCATGCAGTCCTCGCTGAAGTAGTCCATCATCCGGCTGAAGTTCTTGATGACCGTCTTCCGGTAGGTGAAGACGTCGTCGGCCCAGGACAGGGACTTCCAGGTCCGGTCGGCCGCGCCCACCGCGCGCTCCACGTCCTCGGGCGTCGACGCGGGCACCTCCATGAGGGGGATGCGCCGGTCGGCGAGGCTCCGCAGGAGCGCCATCTCTCCCTTCGCGGGCAGCCTCCACTCGCCGTCGATGAAGTTGGTCACCCGGACCGGAGCATCGGAGCCCCGCTGGGGCAGGTCGCGGTAGCAGAAGAGGTAGGGCTTGAGGAGCTCGAGCTCCTTGTCGACCAGGAGGTTGGTGAAGAGCCCGTGGGCCTTCCGTCGCTCGGCGAAGTAGGCGGCGACCGGGTCCTTCCCCAGCTGGCCTCGGGCGTTGAAGGCCTGGATCTCCTCGGCGAGACGGGGGAAGGCGGCGAGCGTGGACATGGTGCCAGCCCTCTAGCGCCCCGCCCGGCGTGCTTCAACCGTCGAGCTTCGAGAGGGAGTCGGGCAGGGGGGTCGGCGACCGCCCCCCGTCCCTCGGTTCAGACCGGCTCGGGGAACTCCCGGGGGCGGGTGCCGAAGCGGGTCCGGATGGTGGCCCCCAGGGCCACGAAGGCCGCCGCGGTCAGCACCAGGGGACCGAGCACGGGGATGAGCTGGATGACGAGCAACACCAGGATGCCGAGCGCCAGCACCGCGGCCTGGGTCTTCCGGTTGGCGCGGAGGACGGGGAGCCGCGTGCCCACCTCGGAGGCCAGGGCCGAGAAGCCCATGGCGATCCCGACCAGGGTCACCACCAGCAGCACGAGGCTGAAGGGGATGCCGATGATGATGACGAAGAGAAGGACGGCCAGCGCGGCGATGGCGAGCGATCCGAGGAAGCCGGTGAGCGCACAGCGGAGCGGGTCACGCCGGATCTCCGCCTCGAGCTGCTTCATCGGCTTGGGGGCGAACATGATGAAGACGAAGCCCAGGGCGAAGTAGACCGCGAACTGGATCAGCAGCCAGAAGATGGACCCGCCGTGGTGCTTCTCCGCCGGCCGGGCCTTCTTCTCGCTCGAGCCGATGGCCCCCAGCCCGCCGCCCTTCCCGCCGAAGGAGAGGATCTGCCCCTTCACCTTGGCCCCCTGGGCGCGCTCCACGTTGCCCCCGAAGGCCACCGCGTCTCCGCCCACCATCGCGTGGGGTCCGAGCTGCACGTCGCCGCCGAAAGCGACCGCGTCGTTCCGGACGCGGCCCTTGATGAACAGGCTGCCGCCGTAGGCCACCGCGTCGTCGACCTCCTGGTCCTCCTCGACGGTGACGTTGCCGGTCCCGACGGTCTGGCGGTCGGAGCCTCCATGGCCGGGGTGGAGCTTCAGCTTGAAGTTCTTGAGGTTCTTCAGGTCATCGAAGTTCTTGAAGTTCTTGAACTTCTCGAAGTCCTTCCACTGGCCGGAGGCGTCGTCCTGCGCCTCCTCGTCCCGGTCCTCGTCCTGCTCCTTCTCGTCCTCGTCGTCGGAGCTCGCCTCGTCCTCGTCGCCCGAGGGGTGGTGGGCCGGCGGGCTCATCTGGGGCATCGGCGGAGCGGGCGGTACCGGCGGGACCGGAGGAACCGGCGGCACGGGCGCGACCAGCTTCGGGGGCGGGGAGCCCTCGGCGTGCGGGCGCAGGGTGTAGATGTTGCCTCGCTTCTCGAGCGAGAGGCCGTAGGCGCGCGAGAGCGTCTCCAGGGCCTCGTCGGCGGGGACGTTCTGGAAGTAGACCTCGGCGTCCTCGTCCAGGTCGCCGCGCACGACGACGCTCAGCTTGCCCTCGCTGGCGATGCGCTCGGCGACGTCCCGGAGCGAGCCGTGGGTCTTGAGGGTGATGCGCGCGCCCGTCTCCTTCGCCGGAGGAGCGGGGGGAGCCGCACGCACCAGGAGCGGGACCACGAGAGCGACGAGTGTCACGACGCGCATCACGGCCGGACCCGAGCCTCCACCACCCGGTGCGCGGCGAGACGGCGGAGACCGAGCGTCGAGACGACGATCAGGCCCGCCATGGTGACGACCATCGGCACCGCCGCGGTGCTCCAGATCGCCGCCAGCGCCTCGGAGATGCCGAAGAAGAGATTGCGCCAGGCGACGACGGCCGAGGCGGCGCGCGTGCCGAGCAGGCCGATCTTCCCGTGGGTGGCGACGAAGGCGAGCACGGCTCCCATCAGGGTCACGGCGAGGATGGACAGGCCGGTGCGGATCTCCACCCGGGCCGGGGCGGGCTCCAGGGCGAGACGGGCCATCACGGTCTGCACGAAGTCGACGGGCGGAAGCGGATCCGCGAGGCGGAACAGGTCCTTCTCCAGCTGCCGGTGCTCCTCGGCGAGGAAGGCGCAGTTCGGGCAGGTGCGGAGGTGGGCGAGGGCCTCGGCATCGTGCTCCGCCGCGGCGACCAGGAGGGTCTCGAGCTCGGGGCAGGCGTTCACTGGGCGTCCTCCGTCTTCATCTGTCGCCGGAGCTTCTCACGGGCGCGGAAGAGCCGGGCCATGATGGTGCCCGGCGCCACGCCCATCACCTGGGCGATCTCCTTCGTGGTGCGCTTCTGCACGTAATAGAGCGCGAGAACCTCGCGGTCGTCCGAGCCGAGCGTGGCCAGCGCGGTCTCGAGGCTGCGGTGCTCCTCGGCGGCGATGACACTTTCCTCCTGGCTCCGCTGGCCGGAGGGAAGCGCCTCGTGCATCTCGTCGACGTCCTGGGTGTGCACCCGGGAGCGGCGGCGGAGCAGGTCGAGGCAGAGGTTGCGGGCGATGGCCAGCACCCAGAGGTCGAAGGGCTTGGACTCGTCGTACCGGCCCAGGTGCTGGTAGGCGCGGAGGAACGTCTCCTGGGCGACCTCGGCGGCCTCGGCCTCGGTGCGGAGCAACCGCAGGCACAGGCCGTAGACCGGCCGCTGGACGCTGCGGACGAGGGCCTCGAACGCGGACCGGTCGCCCCGACGGGCGGCACGCACCTCGGTGCGGTACGGAACGGTCTCGGTCGTCGGCTCGGCCAGGATCGACCCCAGCGCCGCCGGGGATGGAAGCCACGAGGAGAGCAGGGTGGTCACGTCTCCCCATACGCCCGTACTCGCTGGGCGATTGCCCTCGCCCGCACGTCGTTGGCGGCAAGCTCCGGGCGGGGGGTGGCCCCGTCCCGGAGGCGGGGCACTCTAGCGCAGCTTCTGACGGGCCCGGGCCGCCGCCTTCGCCTCTTTTCGCGCCCTTGCGCGAGCGCGGAAGCCCATCCGCCCTCCGCCCGCCTCCGCCGGACGAGGTCCCGGGCGAGGTCTCAGAGAACTCGTCTTTCCGGATTCGGGCTCGGGGACGGGGCCCCCGGACCGGGGGGTCGGTCGGGCCGCGGGGGGCTGCGCCGGGCGCCCGGCCCCGGCGCTGGCCTGGATCTCCTCGGGGGTGTCCTCCCGGGCGGTCCGGTGGAACAGGCGCTTCACCACCAGGGTGGCGTAGCTCCCGGGGGGCAGCGTGAAAGCCACGTTCAGCTTCGAGTGCCCCCGGTTCAGCTCGTCCCGCTGCGTGCGTCCGAGCACAAGCTTGCTCGGCTGCACCAAGACGGGGCGCTCCTCGTACTTGAAGAAGAGCAGCCGCTCGGCGCCCTCGACGCGCAGCTGGTCCAGCCGGAGCTTCTCCTTCCCCAGCACCCACTCCACCGCCTCGCGCACCCGGGGCTCCTCGAGGGGAGCGTCCGGCGCAAGGAGCGGGAAGGTGAGCGCCCGGAGCCAGCGCAACGTCTCGGGGTCGGCATCCCGGTGGAGGAGGAGGGTCCCGGCCTGGTACCGGAGCGGGAAGAGCGCCGAGCGCGGGAGGCTCAGCTGGAGCAGCCGCCGCACCCCCTCGTTCCACAGCCAGCTCTGGTAGGTGAAGAGGAGGAGCGCCCGGTAGGCGGCGTCGACCTGCAGGAACGCCCGGAGGTAGTCCTCGGGCTTCTCCCGGAGCGAGCGCAGCACCCGGTCGTACCGGTGGCCCGCCTCGTAGGGGACGCGGCGCGTCCAGTCGCCCCAGTTCCGGCGCCAGAACTCCTTGACCCGCGCATCGTCCGAGCGATCGAGCGGGGAGGGCTTGGCGAGGTAGTTGCGCAGCGCGGCCTCGAAGTCCCCCCGGATCAGGTCCTTGGCGATGAAGCCCTGGCCGTGCTTCAGCGAGCCGAAGCGCTGGCTGTCGAAGTAGTTCACGACCCCGAGGCGGTTCACCTCCGCGGCAGCCCGGGGCAGCTCGGCGAGGTCCTCGTCGGTCAGGGCGCGGACCGTGACGCTGAAGCGGTTGGAGGTGGTGTTCTCGGCCGACAGGGGCCGACCTGTGCGCCCCAGCGGCTTGAGGCGCAGATTCGGCTCCTGGAAATCCACCTCGGCACCGTCCACCGCGATGAGCTGCTCGGTGCGCCCCTGCTTGTCCTTCAGACCGCAGGAGGTGATGGCCCCGGGGCGCAGCCCGAACCGCGCCTGGATGCGCTCCACCGCCTCGAAGGTGGAGAGCTTCTGCTTGTCCATGAGGTAGACCCGGTACCGCCCCTCGGGGACCTGGTCGAAGCGGTAGGACTCCCGGACGCTGAAGTCCTCAGGTCGCTGCTTGATGCGCACGGGGGAAAGCCTTGTAACATCGGCCGACGGTCCGATGCTGAGCGCCTGCCCACGCTGTAAGACGCCGCTCGCGCAGCCCAACCCGCCGCGCTGCCCGGGGTGCGGCGAATCGCTGTCCTCGAGCGTCGTCCCCTCGGTGCGCACCAGCCCCCGCGGCCCCTACCTCACCGGGCGACTCCTGGACGGGAAGCTGAGCGAGTTTCCCCTCGGTCCGCGGACCACGCTCGGACGCCATCCGGCCAATACCCTCCGGCTGGCCGACCGCGAGGTCTCCAAAGAGCACGCGGCGATCGAGAAGGTGGGCACCGGCTTCGTCATCAAGGACCTGGGCAGCTCCAACGGCACCTACGTCAACGGGCGCCGGATCCGCGATCTCCGGCTCAAGGACGGCGACGAGATCGCCCTGGGGAACAGCCGCCTCGTCTTCCACACGGGCGACGTGCTCACCAGCACCGGGAGCCCCGGCGTCACGGTTCTCGCCTCGGCGCAGGCCGCCCCCGCCTTCCTGGCCCAGCTGGACCAGCCGACGGTCGAGGAGACCGAGTTCCGGCCCGCCGACCAGCTGAAGGACGCCGCCGCGCTCCGGCAGGACTACGAGAAGCTGCGCATCGCGCACGAGTTCCACCGCCAGGTCGGCCTCGAGCGCGACCAGAAGAGCCTCCTCGACAAGATCCTCGCAGTGAGCTTCCAGCTCCTCGCCGCCGACCACGGAGTGCTCTTCCTCGTCAACGAGCAGGGCGAACTCGTGGCCCAGGCGGTCAAGCACCGGAGCGGCAGCGACGAGGAGGTCGTCCTCTCCGACACCGTGCTCAAGCGGGTGCTCGAGACGCGCCAGGCGGTCCTCACCGCCGACGCGATCCTCGACAGCCGCTTCAGCGGGAGCGAGAGCATCGTCGCCCAGGGCATCCGGAGCGCGATGGCCGTGCCGCTCCTCGCCAAGGGCGAGCTCAAGGGCGTGCTCTTCCTCGACACCCGCGAGCGGACCAACGCCTTCAGTGAGAAGGACCTCAAGATCCTCTCCGGCATCTCCTCCCAGGCGGCGATCGCCCTCGAGAACGCGGACCTGGCCCGCAAGATCGAGACCGAGGCGGTGACCCGGGCCGAGCTCTCCCGGTTCCTCTCGCCGGCGGTGGCGGAGCTGGTCGTGAAGGGCCAGGTCGAGCTCCTGCGGCAGGGCCGCCTGGCCGAGGTGAGCATCCTCTTCGCCGACATCCGCGGCTTCACGTCCATCGCCGAGGGGGAGAGCCCCCAGGAGACGGTGTCGATGCTGAACGCCTTCTTCTCCGCCATGGCCGAGGTGGTGTTCCGTCACGAGGGGAACCTGGACAAGTTCATCGGCGATTGCGTGATGGCGGTGTGGGGCCCGCCGTCGCCGCACGAGGACGACGCCGCCCGCGCCCTGCGCGCCGCGCTGGAGATGCAGACCGCGGTCGAGGCGCTCAACGAGGCCCGCGAGGCGAACGGGCAGAAGCGCATCGAGATCGGCATCGGCGTGAACACCGGGCAGGCGGTCGTCGGGTACATGGGCTCGGCCGATCGCCACGAGTTCACCGCCATCGGCGACTGCGTGAACACCGCGTCCCGCCTCTGCGGCGTGGCGAAGGGGAACGAGGTGCTCGCGGCCGACACCACCGTCTCCAAGGCCGGCCCCGGGTTCCACGTCGAGGCGATGCCGCTCGCCCACGTGAGGGGCAAGGAGCGGGCGGTTCAAACCTTCCGGGTGATGGGGCTCGAGGAGCCGACCTCGACCACCGGGTAACGCCCGGCGCGCGGGAGCCTGTGCTTTTTTCAGCCCCGGCCCCGGCGCGGCCGTCCTTCCGCCGGGAAACCGTGGCACGCCGGTTGCGAAGGTCGCTGCTCCGCGTGACCGAACTGGCCGGAATCGACGTCGCCACCCTGCTCGCTCCTGCCATGGGGCTGGGAGCGACCGGGGCGCTGCTCGCCGTCCGGGGAACCGGCGTCCAGCGCCAGGTCCCGTCCATCGCCCCCGCGATCGCCCCGCTCCCGGTGCTCGCCGCGATGCTCCTCGGCGGGGTTCTCGCCCTCGTGCTCGCGACCGGCACGCCGGCGGGTGGGGTCCTCCGCTGGGCGCTCGGTCTCGGCTCCGTCGCCGGTTCGGTCGCCGCCGGGTGGACGGCCGGCCAGCTGTGGCGACACGCGGAGCTGCTCCGCTTCGCCCGGCCCTGTCCCGTGGACCAGGCCGTCCACCTCCCGGGATGTGAGCGAGACGGCCAATGGCTGGTGATCGACGGACGGCTGGGCGCCGCGGGCCAGGTCACCTCGCCTGGCGGGGTGGTCTGCGCCTTCTACGACGCCGAGCTGCGGCTGGCGGGGACGCGCGGGGCGCCCGGCCGACTGGTGGCGCGCGAGCGGGCGGTGAGCCTCCCGCTCGAGCTCCGCGGGCTGCGGGAGAGGGTGCGGGTCCGGTTCTCGCCGGCGCGCGCGGCGACCCCGGTCTCCATCCGGAGGGTGCTGGTGCCCGTCGAGCCGGACGCCCGCGAGGTCGCCTCGGGGACGCCGGTCGCGGTGGAGGTCCTCTCCTGGGAGTCGGTGGGGAAGCTCGGCGCACGGGCCCTCGTGCTCGGCAAGCTGGAGGCCGATCCCGGCGGGGGCTGGCGGCTGGTGGGGATCGCCGGGGGGGCGGCGCCGGTCGTCCTTCCCACCGAGCAGGAGTCGGCCGCCGCCGCCTGGCGGAGCGAGGCCTGGCGCTGGTCCGGGGTCGCCCTTCCCCTCGCAGTCCTCGCCGCGCTGTGCCTCGGGCGCGCGGCCTGATCGGGGCACGTGCTCACTCGGCGAGGCGGCGGAGCGCGCGCTCCACCTCGATGCGGCTCTCGGCGGGCGTCATCCGGGCCAGCGTCGCGAGGGAGCGGGTCTTCCCCAGCGCCTCGGCGATGCGCCAGCCGACGAGGTAGCCGCTCCGGGGCGGGATGTCGGCCGGCTCCGTCGAGCCAAGGAAGAACTCCTTGTAGACCGGGCCCTCGTCGGGATCGTCCAAGTGCGCGAGCAGCCGCCGGCTCAGCTCGGAGATCCGCGGCGTCGCCTGCGCGATGAGCGCGTCGGGGACGCTGATCTCGTCGTGGGTCGCGCCGGGATTGAGCGCCGCGCTCACGTAGGTCGCCAGACCCTCCTCCCAGAGGTCCTGGCCGACGGTCTCCGGGGCATCGGGGTGGAGATTGGCGTGGTGGACGTGGAAGAGCTCGTGCTCGAGGAAGGGGCGGAGGTTGAAGCCCCGGGGCCGGATCGCGGCGATGACGTCCGGACCGAAGAGGAGCATCTGCGCGCCCTCGACCTGGCGCGTGCCACCGTCGAACGAGCCGAGCGAGCAGACCACCGTCACCGGGCGGTGAAAGGCGAGGTCGGGGAACGTCCTGCGGAACTGGACCGCGGCGTCCGCGAGGTCGGCCGCGAGCGTGCGCCGGACCTCCTCCACCCGCGCCGGGTCGGGCCGCATCCGGGCGGCCTTCCTCAGCCGCTCGGGAACGCTGGCCGAGAGCGGCTCGGGGAGCCCGAGGACCTTCGGCGTGTAGAGGGTGGGGTGGGGTGCGCGGAGGAGCGTCTCGAACAGCCGGGCTTGCTCCTCGGGAGTCGCCCCCGGGGCGCGGCGCCAGAACTCCGCGCAGCCCTCGGCCGCATCGACGACCCGGATCCGATCGGGGCCCGCGTCCGGCGCTCCGGAGACGATGCCTCCGGCGAGACAGGCGAAGAGGACGAGCGGGCGCGCGTGCATCCGGTCAAGGCACGCACCAGCCGGCCGGCCATTTCGTCCGAGCCCGTGGATCGCGGCTCCTCAGCGCCGCGCGCGTTCCTTGCCTGGCATCAGGCGCCGGAGGCTGATCTTCCCGAAGCGGTTCCCGAACAGGTACCAGGTGAAGGCCGCGCCGAAGAGCGCCGCCGCGCCGGCGGTGCCGAAGAGCCCCAGCACCGGATAGCGTCCCACCGTCCACCGCACCTGCGAGAAGCTGATGAACGCGCCCACGATGAACCCGCAGGCGCACAGGCCGAGGAAGGTGATCACCGCCGCCGACCGGAGGCTGGTGTTCACCTTGTCCAGCTCGGCCGAGCGGACGTGCACGCTGAACCGGCCGGTCTCGAGGTCGAGGAGGATCTGCGACAGCTGGGTGGGCAGGTCGGCGGCCAGCCCCTGGAACCGGAGAAGCGCCCGCAGGACCCCACCCTGGATGTCGCCCACCTCGTAGCGGGACTTCAGCAGCTCCTTCGCATAGGGCAGGGCGACGCCGAGGATGTCCAGGTCGGGGGCGAGCTGGCGGAGGATCCCCTCCATGGAGATCGACGCGCGCGAGAGCAGTGCGTACTCGCGGGGGACCCGCACCCGGTACTTCACCGCCAGGTCCAGGAGGTCGCCGAGGAGATGGCGAGCGTCGACCTCGCCGAGCGTGCGCGGGAGGTGGCGGGTCAGGAGCGCGTCGATGTCGCTCCGGAAGGCGGCGATGTTCGCCCGGGCGTCGGGTGCGCCGATCCGGTAGAGCAGCCGCGCCACCGAGTCGGAGTCCTTGACCGCCACCGCGACGATCAGAATGACCAGCTGCTCGCGCATCTGCCGCGTCAGCCGGCCCACCAGGCCGAAGTCGATGAGGCCGATGTCCCCGTCGGGAAGGAGGAGGAAGTTCCCCGGATGGGGGTCGGCGTGGAAGAGCCCGTCCTCGAACAGCTGGCGAAAGGCCGTGTCGAGCACCGTGTGCGCCAGCTCCGTCCGTCGCTCGGCCGACAGCTGGGCGTCGAGCAGGCGCACGCCGCCGAAGTACTCCAGGGTCAGCACCGTGTCGCTGCTCAGCTCGTCGAACACCCGCGGGACGCGGATGCCCTTCCGGGCACGGTGCGTCTCCTGGAAGGCCCGGACGTTCTCCGCCTCGTGCACGAAGTCCAGCTCCTCCCGGATCGCCCGGTCGAACTCCTCGACGATTCCCACCGGCGAGTAGATCCCGGTCTCCTCCACCACCGCCTCGAGGAGCCGGGCCACGGAGCGCAGCACCTGGAGGTCGGAGCCCATCTGCGCCTGGATGCCGGGACGCTGCACCTTCACGACGACCGGCTCGCCCTCCCGAGTCGTGGCCCGGTGGACCTGGGCGATGCTCGCCGCGGCCAGCGGCTGCGGATCGATGCTCGCGAATGCCTCCTCCGGCGCCCGTCCGAGACCGGCCTGGATCTGCGCGTGGACCGCCTCGAGGGGAATGGGGGTCACCGAGTCCTGGAGGAGGCGGAGCTCGGCGACGAACTCACCGGGCAGGAGGTCCGCCCGCGTCGAGAGCACCTGACCCAGCTTCACGAACGTCGGCCCGAGGTCCTCGAGCATCCTCCGGAAGCGACGCGCCATCGACGCCGCCCGGGTGTCCGGCGCCTGCTCCACCTGCTCGCGCCGGCCGATGAGCCGGAAGACGCCCGCCCGGTCGAGCAGATCCGCGAAGCCGTGCCGCGCCGCGATGGTGGCGATCTGTCGAAGTCGGTTGAGGTCCTGGAGATTCAAGGGGTCAGCCCAGGGTGCTAGCACCGGATGCCCCCGGGAGTCGTGGGAGCAAGACCCCGGGGCGAGGCGGCGGGACGTGGACCGGAGCGGAGCGGCGACAGTACGGACAGTCGCGGTGGACGAGCCGGGGGACGCCCCCGTCACGCCCATGATCCGTCAGTACCTCGACGCGAAGGCCCGCGCCGGGGACGCCTTCCTCTTCTTCCGCCTCGGAGACTTCTACGAGCTCTTCTTCGAGGATGCCGTCCGGGCTGCCGAGCTGCTGGGCATCACCCTGACCGCGCGGAGCAAGGGCGCCGACCGGGTCCCGATGTGCGGCGTTCCGTTCCACGCCGCCCGCCGCTACCTCGCCCGGCTCCTGGAAGCCGGCCACAAGGTCGCCATCTGTGAGCAGGTCGAGGCGCCCGGAACCGGACCGGGAATCGTCCGGCGGGAGATCGTCCGCGTCGTCACCCCGGGCACCGTCCTCGACGAGGACGTCCTCGACGCCGCCCGCGCCGCATGGCTCCTCGCGCTGAGCCCGGGAGATGGCGCGCACGGAGCGGCGCTGCTCGACGTCTCCACCGGAGACTTCCGGGCCTTCCAGGGCCCGTCCCTCGGCGCCGTGCTCGAGGCGGTGGGCGCACACGAGCCGCGCGAGGTTCTTCTTCCCGCGGACGCGCCGGCGCCGGTGCGAACGGCGCTCCGCGACCTGCTCGGCTCCGTGCCGGTCACCGAGCGTGAGCCCGCCCAGTTCGACGCCACCCGGGCCGCGGCGTTCCTGCGCGGCCACTTCGGCGTGGCCACGCTGGAAGGCTTCGGGATGGAGGGGGCATCGCGCGCGACGGCCGCCGCCGGAGCGGCCCTGCGCTACCTCAAGGACACCCAGCGCACCGAGGCTCGTCACGTCCACGCGCTCCGGCGCGTTCCGCTCGAGTCGACCCTGGTCCTCGACGAGACCACCCGCACCAACCTCGAGGTCCTGCGAACGATGCGGGACGGCTCCCGTGCCGGCGCGCTGCTCGGCGTCGTGGACCGCACCGCCACCGCCCTCGGGGCGCGCCGCCTGTCGGAGTGGCTCCTCGCGCCGCTCCAGGACCTGGACGCCATCCGCGCGCGGCTCGACGCGGTCGAGGAGCTGTCCACCAAGGCGGTGTGGCGCGAGGCCTGGGCGGGCCTGCTCCGGCAGGTGGCGGACGTGGAGCGCATCCTCGGTCGGCTCGCCACCGGGCTCGGCACGCCCCGCGACCTGGCCGGCCTCGGGGGGAGCCTGCTCGTGCTCCCCGACCTGGCCACCGCGCTCGAGGGATGCCGGGCGCGGCTGTGGCGGAGCCTCGCAGGTCCGCTCCGGGGCTTCGAGCCGCTCGCCGTGGAGCTCCAGCGGGCCCTCGTCGACGCGCCACCCGCGGACCTGGACGAGGGCGGCTTCATCCGGCCGGGCTACTCGGACGAGCTGGACGCCCTGGTGGCCCTGGCCAGGGACGGGCGGAGCACCCTGGTGGAGCTCGAGCGCCGCGAGCGGGCGCGCACTGGAATCCAGAGCCTCAAGGTCCGCTACACCCGCGTCTTCGGCTATTTCTTCGAGGTCACCCGCGCCAATCTCCACCTGGTCCCCGAGGGGTGGGAGCGCCGCCAGACGATGGTCGGCGCCGAGCGCTTCGTCACCCCCGAGCTGAAGGCCTTCGAGGCCCAGGTGCTCGGGGCGGACGAGAAGCGCGTCGGCCTCGAGCGGGCCCTGTTCGACGGGCTCCGCGACCAGGTCCTCGGACAGGCAGGGGCTCTGCGGGCGGCCGCGGACGCGCTCGCCTCGGCGGACGCGCTGGCGTCGCTGGCCCGGGTGGCCGCGGAGAACGGCTACTCCCGTCCGGTGGTGGACGACTCGGACGCGCTGGAGCTGGAACGGTCGCGCCATCCGGTCGTCGAGCGGCGGGTGTCCGCCGAGCCCTTCGTGCCCAACGACGTCGTCCTGGACCGGACCCGGTCGCAGCTCGTCGTCCTCACCGGGCCGAACATGGCGGGGAAGAGCACCTTGCTCCGCCAGGTGGCGCTCACGGTGCTGCTCGCCCAGGCCGGGAGCTTCGTCCCGGCGAAGCGGGCGCGCATCGGCCGCGTGGACCGCATCTTCACCCGGGTGGGCGCCTCGGACGACCTCGCCCGGGGCCAGTCGACCTTCATGGTGGAGATGGCGGAGACCGCGGCCATCCTCCACCACGCCACCGAGCGGAGCCTCGTGGTCCTGGACGAGATCGGCCGCGGCACCTCGACCTTCGATGGGCTGTCCATCGCCTGGGCGGTGGCGGAGCACCTCCACGACGTCATCGGCGCCCGGACGCTCTTCGCCACGCACTACCACGAGCTGGTGGAGCTGGCCGGGACGCGCTCCCGGGTCCGGAACCTCTCCATGGGCGTCCGCGAGGCGGCCGGGAAGGTGGTCTTCCTCCGGACGCTGGTGGAGGGTGGGGCGAGCAAGAGCTACGGCATCGAGGTGGCGAGGCTCGCCGGGCTGCCGGGGAGCGTGCTCCGCCGGGCCCGCGAGGTGCTTCGCCGCCTGGAGACGGAAGGAGCCCCTCGACCGGGGATGGTCCGGGTCGACGACGGGCAGCTGCCGCTCCGGCTCGAGGACGGCGGCACGCCGGCGATGCTTCCGGACGACGATGGGCCATCGGTCGAGTCCGGAGTGCTGGACGCGCTGCGGGAGGTCCGACTCGACGAGACGACGCCCATCCAGGCCCTGCAGCTCCTCGATCGGCTCCAGAAGGAGCTCGCCGGGTCGGGCGAAGGCTGAGGCGAGTCGGGCCTCCGGAGCTCGCGGCCGTCGAGCCCGTTCGGGGTGACGCGGCGACTTCCTCGAGCTGAGTGCCCTTGGGGGACGGGGGCGGACGGGGCGGACGCCGCCGAGAGGAGGCAGGCCCCCACGTCCGAAACTCGCTGGCGACCGGACCGATCCGGCGCCGGCTCCAGAGGCTCGCAACCTGGGCAGGCCGCCCGGAAGAGCGGGGCGGCCCCTCGTCCACCGGCCCGCGATTCCTCGGGGCAGAACCGCGCGCCCCTGCGATTCGATCCGCGTCGACACGACCACGAGGAGAAAATTTGCCCAGGCGATCCGCTCGGGTTCACATGACTGTAGTCGTGAATCCTACACGCTCGCTGGTCCTGGCCCTCGGTGTCCTCGCGTTCCCCGCGCTCGCCGCTCCCGACGCGGCGGAGCAGGCCTACCAGGGAGCGCGCAAGGGCTACTACGCGCTCAAGAAGGACCCGAAGCGCCGGAAGTTCCGCGACAGCTGGCTCACCGTCGCCCATCGTTTCGAGGCGGTCGCCAAGAAGTACCCGAACAGCAGCCGAGCCCCCGACGCACTCTTCACCGCCGGACAGCTCCTCTCCGACCTGAGCCGGATCAGCCTCCTCGCCGAGGACGCCACCGCCTCCATGGACGACTACCGGAGCCTGCTCGAGGGCTATCCCCGCAGCACGCTCGCCGACGACGCCGCGCTGGCCCTCGCCCGCGCCCTCCTCGATCGCGACCAGCCCGAGGCAGCGCGGAGGGTCCTCCAACGTGCCGCCCAGCTCCCGAAGGGCGACCAGACCTCGAAGCTGCGCGCACTCGCCGCCTCCCTCCCGCCCGAGCCGAAGGAGAACGGCCGGAAGGTCGCGAAGGGCGACCCGGCTCCGAGGCGTGACCCGGCCACCGACACCCGGCTCGCGCCGGGACGCGATGGCGCCTCCGACGAGACCCGCTCCGCACGCGACTCCTCCCCGACCGACCGCCACCCGACGACGACGGCGTCGGCCGGCAACGATGCCCGACCACCCTCGCCGACCAGGCCTGCCGGGGACCCCCACACGGCTCCCGCACTCACCGTCCGCGAGGCGCCGGCGCGCACCGTCGAGACCCCCGAGTGGCTCAGGCAGGTCACCGCCTCGCGGCCGGACGCGCAGCCACCCACCCCCCGGGACGACGAGCCGGCCGAGCCGGCCGACGAGGCGGAACGCCCCGTCGAGCCTCCGCGCCCGGTGGCGTCGGCCGAGCCCGCCCGGAAGCGCTCCGTCGCGGGCACCCCGACCGCGGCTGCCGACGCTGCGCGGGCGTCCGGAACGCCCGATGCCGGCGCCATCCTCGCGCTCGCCCCCCCGACCCAGGTCCGCGAGCGGCTCCGGACCCTGCGCCGGCGCGGCCCGAGCGACGTCACCCTCGCCGAGCAGCTGGGCCTCAAGGTTCGCCGCGTGATCATCGACCCCGGCCACGGCGGCCACGACACCGGCACCGTCGGCGCCGACGGGACCCAGGAGAAGGACGTCGCCCTCGCCATCGCGAGGAAGCTCCGCACCGTCCTCACCGAGCAGGGGCTGGAGGTCGTCCTCACCCGCGAGACCGACCGCTTCGTCCGCCTCGAGGAGCGCGCCAGGCTGGCCAATGCCGGCCGCGGCGACCTCTTCATCTCGGTGCACTGCAACTCGCTCCCCCAGCGCCACATCCGCGGCATCGAGACCTACACCCTCAACCTCGCCTCCGACCGCTACGCCATCCGACTCGCCGCGCGGGAGAACGCCACCTCCGAGAAGGGGATGTCCGACCTCCGGTTCCTGCTCGCCGACCTCGCGACCCGCGCCAACACCGAGGAGTCGGTCCGGCTCGCGACCCAGGTCCAGTCGGGACTCGTCTCCGCCCTCGGGAGCAAGGACAGGAAGTTCCGCGACCTGGGGACCAAGGAGGCGCTCTTCTACGTGCTCCTTGGTACCAAGATGCCCGCCATCCTGGTCGAGACCGGCTTCCTCTCCAACCCCGAGGAGGAGAAGCGCCTCGCCTCGGGCGACTACCAGGAGGAGGTCGCCCGGGCGATCGCCTCCGGCGTGCAGGGCTTCCTCGGCAACCGCGACCGCCTGGCGAAGGCGAACTAGGCGCACGCAGGCCCCGCCGCCGCGCCCGCCGCGCGATACTCTCGGGCACCCGGGAACTTCCCCGATGTCCGTCGATCCCAACGCGCTCCCTCCCGTTCCCCACCGCGTCTGCTCCCAGACGCTCGTGGCCTCGGTCCCGCCATTTCCGGCCCGGGGCACCCTCGGGGAGCGCCTCCGGCAGCACTGGGCCGCGTCGCTCGACCGCGTCCGCGCCTTCCACGCCGGAGGCGGTGCCGGTCTCTCCACCGCCCGGCTGGTGACCGCTGCAGCCGATGCCGCCCTCGGAGCGCTGTGGGACGCGCTCGCCCCCCTGAACAAGCTCGAGGGCGCCGTCCTGATCGGCGCGGGAGGTACCGGTCGGCGCGAGATGAGCCCTCACTCCGACTGGGACCTCGTCCTCCTGCACTCCGGACGGGGTGGGGTGGCGAGCTTCGCCCGGGCCTTCACCACCAGCCTCTGGGACGCGCGGGTGCACCTGGGCTGGAGCGTGCGGACGCTCGGCGAAGCGGAGGCCGCAGCGCGTGGCGACGTGGACCTCCGCACCGCGCTCCTCGATGCCCGGCGCATCGCCGGCGACGCGAAGCTCTGGGCCCGGGCGGAGCGCTCCTTCCTCCCCGAGCAGCGCACCCGCGACGCCGACGCCTTCGTCCAGGCCAAGATCGACGAGCTGCGCGCCCGGCGCGAGAAGTTCGGCGACACCGTCTTCCTCCTCGAGCCCAACGTGAAGCAGGGACAGGGCGGCCTCCGGGACCTCGAGGCGGCGCTCTGGGTGGCGCAGGTCCGGTTCCGGGTGCGCACCCTGGGCCAGCTGCTCGAACGGGCGGTGCTCCCGGGCCACGACGTCGCCGAGGCCCGCGCCGCCCGCGACTTCCTGATGCGCGTCCGCCACGCCGCGCACCTCGCCGCCGGCCGCAAGGAGGACCGGCTCACCTTCGAGCTCCAGGCCAGCCTCGCCCAGGAGCTGGGCTACCGGACCGGCCCCGAGGGAGCGGCGGTGGAGCGCTTCATGCGCCACGTCTACCTCGCGGCGGGCACCCTCCGCAGGGTCAGCGACGCTCTCCTCGCCAGGGCCGAGGAGGAGCGAGCGCCGAGGCGTATCTTCCGTTCGGAGAAGAGGTCCGGTCACTTCAAGCTCTTCCGGGAGCGGCTCACCGTCGACGACGGGGAGCTCTTCCAGCGCGCACCGGCCGAGGTGGTGCGGATGTTCCAGCACGCCGGCGAGCTGGGCGTCCCGATCTACAGCTGGGCCCGCGAGCGGATCGCCGAGGCGCTCCCGGCGCTCGGCGGCGCCCGGGGTGACCCCGAGGTGGTCGAGGCGCTCAAGGCGCTCTTCCTCTCCCCGGCGGGGCGCGGAGCAGTGCTGGACGAGATGCACGGCCTGGGGGTGCTGGGGACGCTCGTGCCCGAGTTCGGGCGCATCACCGCGCACCACCAGAACGACCTGTACCACGTGTACACGGTGGACGTTCACACCCTCCGGGCTCTCCGGCGCCTGTACGCGCTCCGCGCCGGAGACCTGGTGGACGTCGAGGCGGAGCGGAGCCGGCTGATCGCCGACCTCGCGGACCCACTCCCGCTCTTCCTGGGGATGCTGCTCCACGACGCCGGCAAGGGGCTGGGCGGCGACCACTCGGTTCGAGGCCGCGAGCTCATGGCGACGCTCGGGGAGCGGTTGCACCTCACCCCGCGGCAGCGCGAGGTGGCGGAGTTCCTGGTCCTCCACCACCTGACGCTGAGCCAGACGGCGCAGCGGCGCGACCTCTCCGACCCGGAGCTCATCCGCTGGTTCGCCGAGCTGTGCGGCGATGCTGAGAAGCTCGACGCGCTCTACCTGCTCACCTGGGCGGACATGTCCTCGGTGGCCCCCGGGGTCTGGAACGCCTGGCGCGCCGGGCTGGTCCAGGAGCTGTACCGGAAGGCGCACGCAGTTCTCTCGGGCAAGGAGGGGACGGAGCACGCTGCGCGAGACGCCTTCGCCGAGGCCTGGACCCGTGCGCTGGGGCCGGACGAGGCGGGGCGGCTCCTGACGGCGCTCCCCGACCGGTACTTCGACGCCACCCCGCCCGCAGACGCCCTCCGCCACGCGCTGCTGCTTCGTCGCGCACACCGCTTCCCGATCGCCGCGGTGCTGCGCCGGACGCTGGAGGGACATGCCGAGGTGCACGTCGCGGCGCCCGATGCCCCGGGGCTACTCGCCACCTGGAGCGGGGTCCTCGCCGCGCACGGCCTCGACATCCTCTCCGCCCGCATCGTCTCCACTGCCGACGGCTACGCGCTCGACGTGTTCGAGGTGCGCGGGCGCGCCGGCCGCGGCGTGGAGCGAACGCGCTGGCGCCGGGCCCGGGCCGATCTCGTGGCCGCCGCCCGGGGCAAGCTGGACGTCCCGGCGCTGCTCGCCCGGCGCCGCGGCGGGAAAGTCCTCCACCGGGCGCTGCCACCCGTCACGACGCGGGTGAGCGTGGACAACCGGGCCTCGCAGCGCTTCACCGTCGTGGACGTGCGTGGCGAGGACCGGCTCGGCTTGCTCCACGACCTCGCGGCCGCCCTCGCCCACGCGCGCCTCGAGATCGCCGTCGCGAAGGTCGCCACCGAGGCCAACCGGGCCATCGACTCGTTCTACGTGACCCGCGACGGGCAGAAGCTCGCCGACCCCTCGGAGGTCGATGCGCTCCGGGCCCGGCTCGAGGCGGCGGTCCCGCCACCCTCGCTCGACGGTTAACCAGGCAAGCAGGCGCCCCGTGCCGCGGGGCTCGGCCGTGCGCTCCCTCGGGACGGAATGAATCCGACGCGCGGCGGGTTGGCGCCTGGACAGGCCAGGAGCTTCGGACCGTGGGACCGATGTAACGGTCAAGTTCCTGAAACTCCGGGAACTTTCACTGGCACCGGCTCCGGGGAAGGTTCAGCGTCCCGGTCGTTCGCCTGGCTGTGCACGGGACTTGCTTGCGTTTCCCGTGCGCTGTCGCACCTTGCGTCCTAAGGAGCGGAGCGAGGGCTGGGTTGGCGTCGTGGCCGCGAAGGAGACAGGAAGACAATGACGGACAAGGACAACAAGGGAAGCATGACGGTGGCGGAGGCCGGCCGGAAGGGCGGCGAGACCGTCCGGAACGAGCGCGGCCGGGAGTTCTACGAGACCATCGGCCGCAAGGGTGGCGCGACCGTGAAGGCGGAGCGCGGTCGGGCGTTCTACGAGGAGATTGGCCGCAAGGGCGGCGAGACGGTCAAGGCCGAGCGCGGCGCCAAGTTCTACGAGGAGATCGGGAAGAAGGGCGGCGATCGGGTGAAGGCCACCCGCGGTCCCAACTTCTACGAGGAGATCGGCCGCAAGGGCGGACAGAAGGTCAAGAAGCTGATCGAAGAGGGAAAGCGGGCGGCGCGCGAGGCGGCCTCGCAGCCCAGCGACGGCGGACACGAGCCCTCCAAGGGCTGATATCTCCCCGGGGGTGACCGCGCCCCTCGTTCCGGTGGACGGGCAGCACCCGCAGCCGAGAACGGTGGGGCTGGCGGTGAAGGAGCTCGAGGATGGCCAGCTCCTCGGCTACCCCAGCGATACGACGTACGCGCTCGGCTGCGACGCCCACCAGCGTCGCGCCGTGGAGCGGCTGGCCCAGCTGAAGCGCCGGGATCCGAGGAAGCCGTTCGCGTTGCTGGTGGCGGACCTCTCGCACCTTTCCCGCTACGCCCAGGTGAGCAACTTCGCCTACCGCGTGCTGCGCCAGCTTGCCCCGGGGCCGTTCACCTTCGTGCTCCCGGCGACGCGGCTCGTCCCCGAGCTGCTCCTGCACCGCAAGCGCGAGGTCGGCTTCCGCATCCCCGATGCCCCCGTGGCCCGGGCGCTGGCGACCGCGCTCGGACGCCCGCTGGCGACCACCACGGCCACCGCCCCGGACGAGGGTCTCGAGAATGGGCGGGGGCCGCACGCCGAGCGGGAAGGGGCGTCCCTGACCGACGCCAGCTCCGTCCGCGACGTCTACGGCCACGCGCTGGCCCAGGTCCTCGACGCCGGCCCGCTGGCCGGTGTCCCCAGCACCGTCGTCTCGCTGATGGAGGACCGCATCGAGGTCCTCCGGCAGGGCGCCGGCGCGATTGCGCTCTAGGACCCGCCCGAAAAGTTCTCCTCGCGCCGGACGGGGCTACCGTGTGGTGCGAATGGCCGCGCCGCCGAGCCCGCTCGAGCCGTACCTCGATGCCTTCGTCGCCCACCTGCGGGCCGAGCGCGGGCTGTCCCCCCGGACCGTCGAGGCATACGCCCGCGACCTGGTCGGCTATCTCGAGTGGCTGCGGCCGACCGGCGTGCGCCGGCCCGACGCGGTCAGGCAGGAGCACGTCCGAGGGCACCTGGCCGCGCTCGGGCGCCGTCTCTCCCCCCGGAGCCAGGCGAGGCACCTGGCCGCGCTGCGCATGTTCCACCGCTTCCTGGTGGCCGAGCGCCATGCCCCGGAGGACCCCACCGAGCAGGTGGAGACACCGCGCCAGTCCCGCCGGCTCCCGGTGTTCCTCACCCTCGACGAGGTGGAGGCGCTCCTCGAGGCTCCCACCCCCCGGACGCCCGCCGGCCTGCGCGACCGGGCCATGCTCCACGTCCTCTACGCCACCGGCCTCCGGGTGAGCGAGCTGGTCGGCCTCACGGTCAACTCTGTGCAGCTCGACGCGGGGTACCTCGTCGCCCGGGGCAAGGGAGACAAGGAGCGGCTGGTCCCGCTCGGGCGCCGCGCGGTCGCCGAGGTCCGGACCTGGCTCGGCCAGGGCCGCCCCGCGCTGCTCCGGGGGCGCACGTCGCGGGCGCTCTTTGTCGGGCCGACGGGAAGGGGACTCACCCGGCAGGGGGTGTGGAAGCTGCTGCGGCGCCACGCGCTCGCCGCCGGAGTCCGGAAGCCGCTCAGCCCGCACAAGCTCCGCCACTCGTTCGCCACCCATCTCGTCGAGCGGGGGGCCGACCTCCGGGTGGTCCAGGCGATGCTCGGTCACGCCGACCTCGCGACCACGCAGATCTATACCCACGTCGACGGGCGGAGGCTCCGGGCGGTGTACGACGCCGCCCACCCGCGCAGCCGGAGCGATTGAGCCCCGCGGACCCGGGCGAAGGAACGGAGCGATGCGAGCGGGTTCGGCGTTAGAGTCCGCCGCTCCGCTCCATGCGCATCCTTTCCGGCATCCAGTCCTCGGGAAAGCAGCACATCGGCAACTACTACGGCGCGCTCCGCCAGTTCGTCGAGCTGCAGCACCGGGGCGAGGCGCTCTACTTCATCGCCAACCTCCACGCGCTGACCACCGTCCGCGATCCGGTCCAGGCCGCCAGCCTCACCCGCGAGACGGCGATGGCGTTCCTCGCGCTGGGGCTCGACCCCTCGCGGGCGATCCTCTTCCGGCAGAGCGACATCCCCGAGATCACCGAGCTCTACTGGATCCTCGGCACGGTGGTCCCGCTCTCCAACCTCGACCGCGCGCACAGCTACAAGGACAAGCTGGCCCGCGGCATCTCGGCCGACTTCGGCCTCTTCGCCTACCCCGTCCTGATGGCGGCCGACATCCTCCTCTACGGCTCGGACCTCGTCCCGGTGGGGCGGGACCAGGTGCAGCACCTGGAGTTCTCACGGGACTGGGCGACGAAGTTCAACGTCACCTACGTCCCCGGCTACGACCCGGCGGACCCCACCGGGAGAAAGAGCGGCGTGCCCGGCATCCTCAAGCTGCCCGAGGCGCTGGTGCAGGAGTCCACCGCGGTGGTCCCGGGCACCGACGGGCAGAAGATGTCCAAGTCGTACAACAACACCATCGATCTCTTCGGGGACGAGGCCGAGGTGAAGAAGCGGATCATGGGCATCAAGACCGACAGCACGCCGGTCGATGCGCCGAAGCCGCTCGACACCCCGCTGTACCAGCTCCTCGAGGTCATGCTCCCCGAGAACGAGCTCACCGCCGTCGACCGGGCGTGGCGCGAGGGCGGAAAGGGCTACGGCGAGTTCAAGAAGGTGCTCCTCGCCGCGTACCACGCGACCTTCGACGAGCCGCGCGCCCGATATCAGGCGCTGCAGAAGGATCCGGCCGCGGTGGACGCGGTGCTCCGCTCGGGGGCGGAGCGCGCCCGGGCCATCGCCGCTCCGATCATCCAGAAGGTCCGCGCCGCCGTGGGGATCGAGCGTTGACCCCCCGCGGACCGGGCTGGTAGGGGCTCCCGGCACGGTGGCCACCCACTCCCAGACCCCGACCGAGCCGGACGACGTCGCCGCGCCGGGCGCGGCCGCGGTGCACCCCGACCTCCGGGTGGCCCTGCCCACCTTCGAAGGGCCGCTCGATCTCTTGCTGCATCTCATCCGCGAGCACCGGGTCGACGTCTTCGACATCCCGATCGCCCTCATCGCGGAGAAGTACAACCAGTCGCTCGCGCAGATGGCGGCGCTCGACCTGGACGTGGCGGGCGAGTTCCTCGTGATGGCCGCGACCCTGGCGCACATCAAGAGCCGGCTCCTGCTCCCCCGCACCGAGATGCCCGGGGAGCAGGGCGAGGCGGAGGAGCAGGGGGATCCGCGGGCCGAGCTCGTCCGCCGGCTGCTCGAGTACCAGAAGTACAAGGACGCCGCGCAGCAGCTCGCCCGGAACCCGCTCCTCGGACGCGACGTCTTCGCCAGGCGCATGACTCCCGCGTCCGGACCCCGGGAACCGGCCACGCTGGCCGAGGTGAGCGTCTACCGGTTGATCGAGGCCCTGGACCGGGTGCTGAAGGCGCTCGAGCCGCGGATCGGCCACGAGGTCGTACGCGACCAGCTGACCCTCTCCGCCGCGATGCAGGACATCGGGACCCGGCTGCGGCCCGGGCAGCGGATCACCTTCCTCAAGCTGTTCGAGGGCCAGCGCACCCGCGGCGCGGTGGTCGTGACCTTCCTGGCCCTGCTGGAGATGGTCAAGCTGCGCCTGGTCCGCATCCACCAGGACGACGGAGCGCGAGACATCTGGGTCTCGGCGGAGGCCGGCACACTCGAGGGCGAGACTCCGGAGGTCGACGAGCGTGAGTACTCCTGAGAAGCCGGGCGGATCCACCGAGCGCCCCGGGGCGGCAGTGCCCTTCAGCGAGACCGAGGTGCAGTCGGTCGCCGGGCCACCCGTCGACGCCGAGCTGGAGGACGTGGAGCCGGCGGAGATCGACGAGCGGCCGGCCGAGTTCGAGCCCTTCGAGCGGCTGGCCCAGGAGGCGCGGCGGCTGCCGGCCGAGCGGGTGCGGACGGTGGTGGAGTCGCTCCTCTTCGTGACCGACAAGCCGGTGACCCTCGACCAGCTCCACGAGGCGACGGGCCTGGAGCGGCCGCGCCTGCAGGCTGCCCTGGAGGAGCTCAGGGCCATCCACAGCGAGGGGGCGAGCGGGATCGTCCTCCACGAGGTGGCGAGTGGCTGGCAGCTCCGGACCGATCCCGAGAGCGGGGAGGCGGTGCGTCGCCTCCTCCGGGTGAAGCCGCACCGGCTCACCCGCGCTGCGCTGGAGACGCTGGCGATCATCGCCTACCGGCAGCCGGTGACCCGTCCGGAGATCGAGGACGTCCGGGGGGTCGACTCCGGTGCGGTGGTCAAGGCCCTGCTCGAGCGGCGGCTGATCAAGATCCTCGGCAAGAAGGAGGAGGTGGGGCGGCCCATCCTCTACGGGACGACCCGCGAGTTCCTCGAGTTCTTCGCCCTGAAGGACCTCGCGGCGCTCCCCACGCTCCGCGAGTTCCACGAGCTGTCCGAGGAGCACCGGACGCTGGTCGATCGCGAGGCCCCGGCGCCGGTCAACGCCGAGGGGCTGGTCCAGGAGCTGCTCGACCCCGCCTTCGAGGAAGGCCTGGAGGCCGCGGCGCCGGGGGCGGAGGAGGCCATGGAGGCCCTGGAGCAGGCCATCGAGGAGGCCGAGACCCGTTCCAAGGCCGCGGCCGCGACGCTCGGAAGCGCCGCGCCCGCGCCCGCGAAGCCCCCGGAGGAACCGGAGCGGTGAGCGAGCGGCTGCAGAAGTTCCTCGCCCGCGCGGGCGTGGCGTCCCGGCGCCATGCGGAGCTGCTCATCACGGCCGGCCGGGTGAGCGTGAACAACCAGCCGGTCACCGAGCTGGGGAGCAAGGTGGAGCCGACCGACCTGATCACGGTGGACGGCAAGCTGGTGACCGCGCCGGAGACCACCTCCTGGTATCTGCTCCACAAGCCGGCCGGCGTCGTCACCACGCTCGCGGACCCCGAGGGCCGGCCCACCGTCGCCGGGCTGCTCGAGGGCGTGGAGCAGCGGGTCTTCCCGGTGGGCCGCCTGGACTGGGACGCCGAGGGCGCGCTGCTCCTGACCAACGACGGAGCCACCGCGCACCGACTGCTCCATCCGAGCTTCGAGGTTCCCCGGACCTACCTGGCGAAGGTGAAGGGTTCGCCCACCGACGAGACGCTGGCCCGGCTCCTCGAGGGGGTCCGGCTGGAGGACGGGCCCGCGCGAGCGCTCCGGGCCCAGCGGTTCGAGGCCGCGGAGCGGAACACCTGGGTCCTGCTCCAGGTCGGGGAGGGGCGGCCGCACCTCGTGAAGCGCCTCTGTGCGGCAGTGGGGCATCCGGTCGTCCGGCTGTTCCGTCCGGCGCAGGCGGGCATCTCGGTGGCGGGGCTGCAGCCGGGAGCGCTCCGCCCGCTCACCGTCCAGGAGATCCAGCGGGTGGAGGCCGTCGCTGCGGGCACCAGCGTGGCCGAGCCGGTGCCATTCCTCCCGCCGCGGCGCCACGGCCGTGCCGGCGACGGCGAGGAGCCGGAGGGTGGCGAGGCCGGGGCCGAGACGCAGGGGTCGCCCGAGGCGACCGTGCGCGGCGAGCGTTCGCGCCCTGCCCGGGGCGATCGACGGGAGCCTCGTGGGCGGGGAGCGAGGGGCGGGGGACGTGCAGGACCGGGCGCGGAGGCGGGATGGGCTGGACACGAGCGAGGCGGTGCCTCCCCCTCGCGCGGCAGCCCTGGCTCGTGGGGCGGGCGAGGGCGGGGAGCGCATGCGACCGGCGGTGGGCGACGCCTCGGCACCGGCGCGGGAGACCGCCGGCCCGACGGCGGGCGTGCCCGCGGCGCTGGACGGCGAGGCTTCGAGCGCGCCGGCGGCCCCGACGCACGGGTCGGACCGGGTGGGCGCGGACGTTGGACCGGGGGCGACCGAGAGCGTGGCCGGGGCCGGTTCGCGGAACCGTCGGGTCCGGAGCCGCGTGGAGGACGCGGGACCGGCGGTCCGTGGGGCCGCGGCGTCAGCGGGCGCTCCGGCGCCGGGCGAGGAACCGAGGCACGCGGCGCAGGGGGCCGCTGGACCGCTCACGGGCAAGGGCGGGGCGGTGGAGGGTCGAGCCGCGCTCCCGCGGGACGCGCCGATCGCGCCGGCCGGACGGGCTTTCGGGGAGGACGTGGAGATCGCCCGTCCGGCGCCGGAGCGCCGCACCCGGGCTCTCGCAACGCGGGTGCCGCGCCCGGTCGAGGACAGCGGTCGGCCGGGGACGGGCGCACTCCCGGCCGCCGTTCGAGTAACGCCTTCCGGGGTGGGCAGAAGAGTGCCGGGCCCTGGCAGTCGGACACGGCCGCTCCGGACCGCTTCCCGCGCCACGGGGCTGCTCCGGGCCCGGGCCGCGGTCCGGGACGGGGTGGCCAGCGAGGGTTCGGCGAGCGGCCGCGCGCACCTCGCCCCGCGGGAGGCCGGGGCGGCGCGTTCGGCAGTCCGCGCGGGGACTTCCACGGTCCGGGCAGGGGCGGGGGGCCCCGTGGCCACGGTGGGGGACGCGGCCGGTTCGGCACGCTGCCCCGTGGATCCGGCGGGCGTCGCCCCGGGGCCGGTCGACCTCGGGGTGGAGGTGGGAGAGGGAGCCGGCGCTGAGCCTCCCGGCTCACGGGGCGCCCTCGGGGTGAGGTAAAACCCCGTCCCATCGATGGATCCTGCCCGGCTCAAAGCCGATGCCGGCGCCGCCCTGGCCGCAGGACAGTTCTCACGGGCCGCCTCGCTGTACGCCGAGTACTGCGCCGCTGCCCCCCGGGACCGGCAGTCCCACCTGCGGCTGGGCGACGCCTGGGCGCGCGCCGGGGACAAGCCTCGCGCCATCGACGCCTACCTCGCGGCCGCTCGCGGTTTCGCCGAGGACGGCTTCCTCGCCCGGGCCATCGCGGCGAGCAAGCTCGTCCTCGAGCTGGATCCGAACCACACCCAGATGCAGCGGATCCTCGCGGACCTCTACGCCAAGCGCGCCGCCGGGGGGCAGGCGCTCCGCACGCTGCTGAAGAAGGCGGACGCGACCCGGGACGAGCCGGTGCCACTCAAGCCCTTCGCTCCCCTCGCCGCCGAGGCTCCGGCCATCATCGAGGCGGAGACGCCCCCGCCCGCGCCCGCTCCGGCGGAGCCCCGGCCGGTGCGCCCCGAGGACACCGAGCTGCTCGTCACCGAGTACGTCCTCGAGCCCGATCCGCAGGAGAGAACGCTCGAGGAGGTCCTGCGCACCGAGGCGGACAACCGGATCGACACCCCGCTGCCGCTCGGGCCCCCGACCCGTCCGCCCGCGGCGGCCACCTCGAGCGAGGCTCCCCAGACCGCTGGGCCGCCGCCGGCGCCGCTCCCGACTCCCGCCCCGGCACCGGTTCCCCGCTTCGTCGAGCTGAGCCTCGAGGACGCGGGCGGCCTCGACGGGGTGGAGCTGCCCAAGGTCGCCACCCCGCCCCCCGAGACCGGGCCGGGCGCGGACCCCGGCTACATCGACCTCCAGCTGGACGACGATGCTCCCGCGGCGGCGCCGCTCCCGCTCGACCCGGGCCCGCTGATCCACGCCCTCGAGCAGGCCGCGGAGCTCGCCCCGGTCGAGCCGGCCACCGGCCGGAACCCCTTCGTCGCTCCCGCGGCGCGGAACGTGCCGCGCGCCGCGCTCTTCTCCGACCTCTCCCACGAGGCCTTCGTCGAGCTGGTGGAGCGCTGCCCTCTGCGCCGCTTCGAGGCCGGTGACCGCATCCTCCAGCAGGGAGAGCCGGGGGACAGCTTCTACGTCATCTGCGAGGGGCGGGTCTCCGTGCTCCGCGAGGACGACGGGCTGGCGCACCCGGTGGCCGCGCTCGAGGCCGGCGAGTTCTTCGGCGAGGTGGCCTTGCTCGCCGGAGGTCCGCGGACGGCGTCGGTGTACGCGCTCACCGACGACACCCAGGTGCTGGAGATCTCCGGTCAGCTCCTGATGGAGCTCGCCCGCCGCCATCCGGGCGTCGCCGCGGCGCTCAAGACCTTCTGCCGGCAGCGGCTCCTGAGCAACCTCCTGGCCACCTCGGCGCTCTTCCGGCCCCTGGACCGGACCGAGCGCAGGGAGCTCGCTGCCCGCTTCCGTGCCCGGGATGCGCTCGCAGGCGACGTCGTCATCACCCAGGGCACGCGCGGGGACGGCCTGTTCGTGGTGCTCGCCGGCGAGGTGGAGGTCGTGCGCGACGGCGTCGTGGCCGGCAACCTCGGGCCGGGCGACGTCTTCGGCGAGATGTCGCTCCTCGACGGCGTTGCGGCAAATGCCACCGTCCGCACCCTGCGCCGCACCTCGCTCCTCCGGCTTCCGGCCGGCGAGCTCGGTGCCGTCCTCCAGCGCTACCCGGCGGTGCGCACCCACCTCGAGGCGCTCCGTGACGCGCGCGCCGAGATCAACGCCCGGCTTCCGCTCACCCCGGACGACGAGCCGCTCTTCGTGGTCTAGCCCTGGAGAGAGCACCCGTGATCCCTCGCCTCGCCGCCACCTCCCTCGTCCTCGGCCTCGCCGGCTGCGCCCACACCACGCTGGAGGGAAGCGACCTCGACCAGGTGAAACGCCCCGCCTTCGTCTCGCGGGTCGCGGAGGAGGCCGGACCGCGGGTCTCGGTCTACCGGTCCGACTCCGCCCAGGCGGCGAAGCTCTCCGGCGCCACGCCGGACGACGCCGACCGGAAGATCGAGGAGAGCATCCGCCCCGCGCTCTCGCGGTTCGAGGCCGCCGAGCGGCTGCGCTCGCACGTCTCCGCCGCCATCCAGACCGAGAAGCCCTGGTCGCAGGCGGTTCCGCCCTCGCAGGTGGCCAGCGCCCTGGAGACCTTCCTGGTGGAAGAGGCCTCGGGCTCGCCCGACTACGGCCGCCTTCGTCCGCTCGGGGCGGACTCGGTGGTCGAGTTCGTCATCGAGGGGTACGGGCTCCGCACCGAGAAGGGCATCCCGCAGACCTGGGTGCAGGGGACCGGCCGCATGTTCCGCCTCGCCGACGGAAGCGAGATGTGGCGGAGCGGCTTCTCCGCCACCTCCACCGAGGTTGGGCTCGCCCCGCTCGATCCCTCCACCCTGGCCGGCGATCCGCGGCCGTTCCGCGATCAGTTGGTGGTCGTGCTCGATTCGGTCTCGGTGCGCCTCGCGCGGCAGCTGAGCCCCACGAACCGTGCCGGCGGCGCGCCCACGCCACCCGGGACCGGGGAGCTCCACGCTCCGGGCGACGCACGGACTCCGCTGGAGCAGGAGATCGATCGCTCGAGGTCGACCCCGCCGCCCGACGCGACCACCCCCACCGACGTTCCGGTCGACGTGGGCTCCTCGAAGAAGAAGGCGCCCCGGCCCTCCGCGCCCCCTCCGGACGCCACCGCGCCGACCGAGGTTCCGGTGGATCCGAACAAGAAATGAACGTCACCCTCGACGGGCCACGGCGAGCTGCTCTCTGGTAGTCTTGCCTGCTTCGCTTCCTTGTCCGCGCACGCTCCCATCACCGTCGACGGGTCCGCCGGCGGTCAGTCGCTGCGAACGGCCCTGACCCTCTCGCTGGTCACCCAGCGGCCGTTCCGCGTGGAGTCGTTCTGCGCCGCACGCCTCGCCCCGGGCCTTCGACCGAGACACCTCGCGCTGCTCCGCGCCGCCGAGGCGCTCGGCGGAAGCGTCGAAGGGGGCCATGCCGGAGCCCTCGCGTTCTCCTTCCAGCCCCGGCCGGTGACCGCCGGCAACCACGTTCTCGAGCTCGGAGCGTCGGCGCCGGCATGTCTCGTCTTCCAGTGCCTGCTCTATCCCCTGGCCCTCGCCGGGGGCGGCGAGCTGCGCCTCCTCGGGCTGACCCACGCTCCGAAGGGCCCGACGTACCACCACCTGGCCTGGGTGTGGCTCCCGCTCCTCGAGGCCTACGGCCTCCGGGCCGCGCTCACCCTCCAGCGCGCCGGCTTCTGGCCCGAGGGAGTGGGGGAGTTCCGGGGAATCGTGCAGCCACCGGGCGAGCCGCCGCTCCGGGTCGAGGTGCCGACCCGCGGCACGCTGCAGGACGTTGAGGTCCGGAGCCTGGTCGGGGGCGTCCCGTTCGACACCGCCGCGCGCCAGGCCCGGGCCGCGGAGAACGCGCTCCGGGAACGCGGCATCTACTGCCACGCCGAGAACCTGCCGCTCCCGGTGGGAAAGACGCCGGGCACGCTGGTCTTCATCCGGGCCCAGTTCGAGAACACCTTCGCCGCCTTCGCCGCCGTGGGGGAGCGGAGCGCCTCGCCCGAGGAGGTCGGAGGCCGGGCTGCGCACGCCCTCGCCGACTTCATGCAGTCGCCCGGAGCGCTGGACGAGCACCTGGCGGATCAGATCCTCCTCCCCGCCGGCCTGCTCGCCGCCGGGCGCCTCGGCCCCGTCTCCCCCGGCACCACCCGGTTCACCGCGGCCCGCATCACGCCGCACGTCCGGGTCACCGCCGCGCTGCTGCAGGACTTCCTCCCCGTCCGTGTCGATCTCGGCGAAAGCGGCGAGGTCGTCGTCGCGCCCCGGGCTTCCTGAGCCGCCTCCGGGCAAATCGGGCGGTCGTGAGCCGGGTTGCCGGATAAGAAGAGGCCGTGCTTCGTCTCCCCGTCGCCGCGCTGGTCAACCTGCTGCTGCTGCTGCTCGCCGTCGTTCGCACGCCGTTCCGGCTGCTCGGCCGCCGCCGGGCCCCGCTCTACGTCCGCTTCGTCCTCGAGGGCGATCCGCCGTACCGGCAGCCGCTCCAGCGGCGCTGGCCCCGGCGGCGTGACCGGCGGGGCCCGGGCGACGTCACCTCGCTCCACCTCCTCGACGAGGCGCTGGAGACGCTCGCTGCCGATCCCGCGGTGAAGGGCATCGTCCTCCACGTCGAGTCGCTGCAGATGCCCGCCGGCAAGCGTGCCTGGCTCGCCGGGCGGCTCGCCGCCTTCCGCTCCCGCGGCAAGGAGGTGGTCGGGACCGCGATCAGCGTCGGGAATGGCGAGTACGCGCTGCTCTGCGCCGCCGATCGGATCGCGCTCCCCCAGGCCGGGCGCCTCGAGCTCACCGGCTTCCTCGTGGAGGCGACGGCCGCGGGCCGGGCCTTCGAGCAGCTCGGGATTCGACCCGAGTTCGTGCGCCGAGGGGAGCACAAGACCGCGCCCGAGCTGTTCATCCGCGCCGAGGTGTCCCCCAACCAGCGGGCCGCGCTGGAGCAGTTCCTGGACGAGCGGCACGCGGAGCTGGTGGAGGTCGTCTCCCGTGGCCGCCGGCTCTCGCCCGAGGAGGCGCGGGCACGGGTGGACCAGGGGCCGTACAGCGCCGCCCGCGCGCGGACGCTCGGCCTGGTGGACCTCCTGGCGGACGACCTCGAGCTGCCCGCCGCGCTCGGCCTCGAGGCGGACGAGGACCGGGCGCTGGCCGGAACCGCGGGCATCGGCCCGCTCCGGGACTGGGAGCGGGCTCGGCGGCTCCCGCGCGTGCGCTGGATGCGGTGGCGGCGGCCCACCCGGCTGGCGGTGATCCCCGTCTCGGGAATGATCGCCCAGGCCCCGTCGGGGGCGCCGCCCCTCGGCCCGTCGATCGCCGGCTCGGAGACGCTTGTCGCGGGGCTGCGTGCCGCCGCCCGGGATCGGCGGAGCCCGGCGGCCCTGATCTACGTGAACAGCCCCGGCGGCAGCGCGCTCGCCTCCGAGCTGGTGCTGGCCGAGGTGCGGCGTCTCGCTGCCCGGAAGCCGGTCGTCGCCTACGTGGACCGCGTCGCCGCCTCCGGGGGCTACATGGTCGCGCTGGGGGCGCGCGAGATCTGGTCGAGCCCAGGGAGCATCCTGGGGAGCATCGGCGTGTTCGCCGGGAAGTTCGACCTCTCGCCGCTCTTGGCCCGCGCCGGCGTCCACCGCGAGGTGCTGACCCGCGGAGAGCACGCCGGGCTGCTCACCGCGGCGCGCCCGCTCTCCGTTCCGGAGCGGGAGGCGCTCGAGGCAGAAGTGGATGAAATCTACCTGCGCTTCGTCTCGCTGGTCTCCGAGCATCGCCACCTCGCGCCGGACGTGGTGCGCGCCCGGGGGGAGGGACGGGTCTTCACCGCCGCGCGAGCCCGGGAGGCCGGCCTGGTGGACTCGCTGGGCTCGTTCGAGGGGGCCTGCGCCCGTGCCCTCGCGCTGGCCGGGCTTGCCCCGCCCCGGTTCGAGCTGCACCCGTTCGGGCTGCCGCGCCGGCGGCTCCCGCTCCTGTCGCTGCTGCGGGGTGCGCTCGCCCCGGCCGCCTATGCCCTGTGGTGGCCGGCATGGACCGGCCCGGACCTCCGGGGCAGCGAGGACTTCGGCCTCGCCGCCGAGTAGGCTCCGGGCCGTCCTGCGCACGCTCGTCCTCGTCCCGCTCCTCGTCCTCGGCTGCGCTACCACCCCGCGCGGGTCTCCGGCGGATGCCTATCTCGCCGCGCTCGACCGCGGCGACCTGGACACCGCCTGGTCGCTCACCTCGCCTCGCTTCCAGGCGAGCACCGACCGCGCCACCTATCGGGCGCGGATGTCGGAGCCGGCAGCGCGGTCGGCCCACGTGGCCCGGGTCCGTGCCGCCCTGTCCGCCTCCGCCCCCGAGCTGCTCGACATGCCCCCTCCCACCGACCCACCGGCCGAGGCCGTCCGGGCGCTGGCGCGCGCGGCCCGGGCAGGGGACTTCGCCGAGGCGTGGCGCTGGCTGGCGGCCCCCGAGCGGACCCGCTACACCCCGGAGCGGCTCGCGACCGACTTCCGCGCGGCGCCCGGCAGCGAGCAGCGGCTGTCCAGTGCCCTCGCCGCCGTGGAGCGGCCCGGGGAGACGGCGGGCGGGGAGACCCGCTGGCCGTTAGCCACCGGCGGGGCGGTCCGGGTGGTGCTCGAGGACGGAGGTCCGCGGGTGCTCGCGCTGGAGTGACGTTTGTCATAGAGGAGCGAGGATGGTCACCGAGAAGGACGTGCTCGCGGCGCTGAGCACGGTGATGGACCCCGAGCTGCACGTGAGCCTGGTCCAGGCCGGGATGGTGAAGTCGGTCCGCGTCGAGGGCGGTCGCGTGGCCGCCACCATCGAGCTCACCACCCCCGCCTGCCCGCTGAAGGGGCAGATCCAGGCCGACGCCGAGGCGGCCCTCAAGGCGCTCCCCGGGGTCACCGGGCTCGACATCACCTGGGGCGCCCAGGTGCGCGGCCAGCCGCAGAGCACCGGGATGCTCCCCGGGGTGAAGAACATCGTCCTCGTCGGGGCGGGGAAGGGCGGGGTCGGGAAGAGCACCGTCGCGGTCAACCTCGCGGTGGGCCTGGCCAGGCACGGGGCGAGCGTGGGACTGCTCGACGCCGACTTCTACGGCCCCTCGGTGCCGATGATGACCGGCCTGTCCGATCAGCGGCCGGTGAGCCCCGACGGCAAGCGTCTCGAGCCGCTCGAGGCCCTGGGGATGAAGGTGATGTCACTCGGCTTCCTGGTGGAGCCGGACCAGGCGCTCATCTGGCGCGGGCCGATGCTCCACGGCGCCCTCCAGCAGCTGATGCGCGACGTGAACTGGGGCGCGCTGGACTATCTGGTGATGGACCTGCCCCCGGGGACGGGCGACGTCGCCCTCACCGTCTCGCAGAGCATCCGGGCCACGGGCGCGGTGCTGGTCACCACGCCCCAGGACGTCGCGCTCGCCGACGTCGTCCGGGCCAAGCAGATGTTCGACAAGGTGCACATCCCGGTGCTGGGCATCGTGGAGAACATGAGCCAGTTCGTCTGCCCGCACTGCCACGAGGCGACGCCCATCTTCCACCACGGGGGCGGCCGGCGCGCCGCGGAGCTGTTCGGCGTGCCCTTCCTCGGAGAGATTCCCCTCGAGCTCCAGGTCCGGATCGGCGGGGACGTGGGCCGGCCCGTCGTCGCCGCCCACCCGGACTCGGCCGAGGCCCAGGCCTTCCTCGCGGTGGCCCGGGCGGTGGCCGGCCGGGTGTCCGTGGCCAACGGGACCCGGGGCGCAGCGACGGCTGTCCCCGCGGCGAGCTAGGCTCGCTCCCCGATGAACGCTGCTCAGGACGACGACGACCTCGGCGTCGATGCCCCCGAGGCTCCTGCCGACGGCACCCGCGGACCGATCGTCGAGCTCATGCGCAAGGTGGCGTTCGCCGGCCTCGGCGCGCTCTTCATGACCGAGGAGGGCATCCGCGCCCTCGCCGGCCAGCTGAAGCTTCCCAAGGAGGCGCTGGGCTTCGTCCTCTCCCAGGCCGAGCGCACCAAGGACGAGGTGGGTCGCGTCCTCTCCGAGGAGGTCCGGCGCTTCCTGCGCTCGGACAAGCTACGCACCGAGTTCCTGCAGCTGCTCTCCGGCATGCGGGTGGAGGTGACCGCTCACGTCCGCCTCCTGCCGGATCCGGAGCGGAAGCCCGGCGAGGCGCCCCGTCCGCACGTCGAGGTGACCCAAGTACGAACGCGGGGGTCGAAGAAGAAGCCCCAGGAATGACCCCGGACGCGCCGCCCCCGGACACCCTCCCGGGACGGCAGCGGCTGCTCCGGCGGCTGGTCCCGATCGCGCTCGTGGCGGTGGGGCTCGTGCTCTGGCGCAGCCCGCTGCTGCCACAGCCCCACATGCTGGTGTGGGATCGACCCGCCGGCCTCGATCTCGCCTCGGCCGAGGTGCAGCTCTGGCGGGGCGACACGCTGCTCGCCCGGGCGGAATGGCCCGATGCGTCGCGAGGAGCCCTCACCCAGGCCCTCACCGTCCGGCGCGGCCCGGTCCGGGTGCTCAGCTTCGCCAGGCTCCGGGACGGCAGCGAGCGCCACGGCGACCAGGAGCTGGAGCTCGGCGGCGAGGAGGTCGTCCACGCCCCGCTCCTCCCCGGCGGGCGTTGACCGTCCCCGGAGCCGACAGTAGAGAGCCGGGGCCGAGGGTGAGGCGATGGCCAACGAGCACGTGCTGGTGGTGGGCGCAGGGCAGATGGGAGCGGGCATCGCGCAGGTCGCGCTGACGGCGGGCATGCGGGTCACGCTCGTCGACGTCGCGAAGGACGCGGTGGAGAAGGGGGCCGGGCGCATCCGCTCCGGACTCTCCAAGCTCCGGGAGAAGGGCAAGCTCGACGAGAGCGCCGAGCGGAGCGCGCTCGGCAGGCTCGCGACCACCACCGCCGCGCGCGAGGCGAAGGAGGTCGACGTCGCCATCGAGGCCGCGACCGAGAACGAGGATCTCAAGAAGCGCATCTTCCTGGAGCTGGACGCGGTGGTCCGGCCCGGCGGGGTGCTGGCCACCAACACCTCTTCCATCCCCATCACCCGCATCGGGTCGGCGACGAAGCGGCCCGAGGCGGTCGTCGGGATGCACTTCATGAATCCGGTGCCGGTGATGCAGCTGGTGGAGATCATCCGCGGGGCCGCAACCTCCGACGCCACCTTCGAGCGCACCCGGACCCTCGCCCAGGCGATGGGGAAGACGGTGGTCACCTCCCGGGACTATCCGGGCTTCATCGTCAACCGCATCCTCATCCCGATGCTCAACGAGGCGGCCTACGCCCTCATGGAGGGGCTGGGGACCGCCGAGGACATCGACACCGCGATGAAGCTGGGCACCAATCAGCCGATGGGCCCGCTCCAGCTGGCGGACTTCATCGGGCTCGACACCGTGCTCTTCATCGCCGAGGTGATGCACCGCGGCCTCGGCGACCCGAAGTACCGGCCCTGTCCGCTGCTCCGGCAGTACGTCGATGCCGGCTGGCTGGGGAAGAAGACCGGGCGGGGCTTCCACGTGTACGAGCGCTGAGGGAGACATCGATGGCCGAGCTGAACGTCCGGGTGGAGGTCGACGGTCCATTCGCCACCGTGACGGTGGACCGCCCGAAGTCGCTCAACGCGCTCGATACCCGCACGCTCCAGGAGCTGGAGAAGGCCGCCGCGGACCTCGCGCAGCGTCCGGACATCCGGGGGGTCATCGTCACCGGGGCGGGGGAGAAGGCGTTCGTCGCCGGCGCGGACATCGCCGAGATGAACGGCATGGACGCCGAGCGCGCCCGTCACTTCGGCGCCTTGGGCCAGCGGGTCATGGACGCCATCGGCGCCCTCCCGGTCCCGGTCGTGGCGGCGGTGAACGGTTTCGCGCTCGGCGGCGGCTGCGAGCTCGCCCTGGCCTGCGACTTCATCTACGCCTCGGAGAACGCCCGGTTCGGACTTCCGGAGGTGAGCCTGGGCGTCATCCCCGGCTTCGGCGGCACCCAGCGGCTCACCCGGCTCGTCGGCCGGGCCCGGGCAAAGGAGCTGATCTTCACCGGCGACATGATCGATGCCGCCAGGGCCCGGGAGATCGGCCTGGTCCTGGACGTCGTTCCTCTCCCGCGCCTCGTCTCCCACGCCCGCGCCACCCTCGAGCGGGCGGCGAAGAAGGGGCCGCTGGCGATTCGCCGCGCCAAGGAGGCCATCGACCGCGGGGCAGACCTCGAGCTCGCCGACGGCCTCCACATCGAGCGCGAGGTGTTCGCCGACCTCTTCGACTCCGCCGACCGGCGGGAGGGGATGAAGGCCTTCCTCGAGAAGCGTCCCCCGACCTTCACCGGCCGCTGACCCGACCTTCCCCATGGATTTCGACCTGACAGACCTGCAGCGCGAGACGCAGCGCCTGACCCGCGAGTTCGCCGCCCGCGAGCTGCTCCCCCACGCCCGGAAGCTGGACGAGGAGCACCGGTTTCCTGCCGAGGCGGTGAAGAAGCTGGCCGAGCTCTCTCTCCTCGGCGTTGCCGTGCCCGACGAGTGGGGTGGGGCGGGCCTGGACAACGTGGCCTACGCGCTGGCCATCGAGGAGCTGAGCCGCGGGGACGCCTCGGTGGGGGTCATCGCCTCGGTCAACAACTCGCTCTACTGCGACCCGATCCTCAAGTTCGGTACCGACGCCCAGAAGCGCGAGTGGCTCGTTCCGTTCGCCCGGGGCGAGAAGCTCGGCTGCTTCGGGCTCACCGAGCCCGAGGCCGGCTCGGATGCCGCCGCCCAGAAGACCACCGCCGTCCGCAAGGGCGACGGCTACGTCATCAACGGCAGCAAGAACTGGATCACCAATGGCCCCGTCGCCGACGCCATCGTCCTCTTCACCATGACCGACCGGGCGGCCGGACACCGGGGCATCTCCGCGTTCATCGTCCCCACCAGCACCCCGGGCTTCAACCGCGCGAACCCCGACCGGAAGATGGGAATCTCCGCAGCGCTCTCCTGCTCCATCTTCTTCGAGGACATGGTCGTCCCGGCGAAGAACCTCCTCGGCAAGGAGGGCGACGGATTCAAGGTCGCCATGTCCACCCTCGACGGCGGACGGATCGGCATCGCCGCCCAGGCCATCGGCATCGCCCGCGCCGCCTTCGAGGAGGCGCTCCGCTACGCCCAGGACCGGAAGACCTTCGGCCAGCCCATCGCCAACCACCAGGCGATCCAGTTCATGCTCGCCGACATGGCCACCGAGATCGACGCCGCGCGTCTCCTCACCCTCAAGGCGGCGGCGATGAAGGACGCCGGGGTCCGCCACAGCCCCGAATCGGCCATGGCCAAGCTCTACGCCAGCGAGATGGCCAGCCGGGTGGCGAACAAGGGGCTCCAGATCCACGGCGGCCAGGGATACAGCAAGGAGTTCGACGCCGAACGCCACGTCCGCGACGCCCGCATCACCGAGATCTACGAGGGCACCAGTGAGATTCAGCGCATCGTCATCAGCGGTGCCCTGCTGAAGGAGTGACCGTGCTCTTCCCGCTGCTCCTCGTCCTCGCCGCCAGCGCCCCCGACGCCGGGACGCCGCCGAACGTCGAGCCTGCCACGCCGGCGCGTGGCTCCGGCCCCGAAAAGCTTCCCTTCACCCCGGACACGCTGCGCGAGGTCGTCCGCGCCAAGCAGCCGGACATCGAGCGCTGCTGGGAGCAGGCCCTGGCCAGCCAGGACCGGCCGGTGGAGGGCAAGCTCCAGACCCACTTCATCATCACCCCGCTCGGAACGGTCCGGCAGCCCAAGGTGGTGAAGAAGGGCACCACGATCAAGAACGAGGCGCTGAACCGCTGCGTTGAGACCGTCCTCTCCACCATGGTCTTCCCCAGGCCTCCGGACGCGAAGGACCACCCCGTCGAGTACCCGTTCAACCTCAAGGCCGTCCGCTGATGGATCTGCACCTCACCGAGACGCAGGCCCTCATCCGCAACACGGCCCGCACCTTCGCCCGGGAGCGGGTGGCTCCGGGCGCGCGAGAGCGGGACCGCGACGGAACCTTTCCGGCCGAGCTGCTCCGCCAGATGGCCGACCTCGGCCTGCTGGGCGTCAACGTCCCGGGCGAGTACGGGGGCGCCGAGGCGGGGGCCACCGCCTACGCGCTCGCGATGATGGAGATCGCCGAGGCCTGCGCCTCCACCGCCGTCGCCATGGCCGTCACCAACATGTGTGCCGAGCTGATCGTCGCCTTCGGCACCGAGGCGCAGAAGCGGCGCCACGTCACCCGGCTCACCTCCGGCGAGGCGGTCGCCGGCGCCTTCGCGCTGTCCGAGCCGCAGGCAGGCAGCGACGCCTCGGCGCTGGAGACGCGGGCCGAGCGCCGCGGCGACGGCTGGGTGCTCGACGGGGCCAAGCAGTGGATCACCTCCGGAGACCGGGCGGGGGTGCTCGTCGTCTGGGCACGCACCGGTGGTGCCGGAGCGGGCGGGCTCTCGGCCTTCATCGTCGAGGGCGGCACCCCGGGCCTCCAGGTCGGCCGCCACGAGGACAAGATGGGGCTCCGGGGCTCCAGCACCGTCCCGCTGCAGTTCGAGGACTGCCGCCTGCCGGGCGACGCGCTCCTCGGGGAGGAAGGGCAGGGGTTCCGGATCGCCATGGTCGCGCTCGACGGGGGACGGATCGGCATCGCCTCCCAGGCTTGCGGAGTGGCCCGCGCGTCCCTCTCCGCGGCCGTCCGGTACACCCGGGAGCGAAAGGCGTTCGGGAAGCCAGTCGCCGAGTTCCAGGCCGTCCGCTTCATGCTGGCCAACATCCAGACCGAGCTCGCCGCCGCCGAGCTCCTCACGCTCCGCGCCGCGAGGCTCAAGGAGACCGGGAGCAACTTCACCCGCGAGGCCTCGATGGCCAAGGTGTTCGCCTCGGAGATGGCCAACCGGGCCGCGGACAAGGCGGTGCAGCTGCACGGGGGGTACGGCTACATCGACGAGTTCCCGGTGGAGAGGTATCTCCGCGACGCGCGGGTCCAGACCATCTACGAGGGAACCAGCGAGATCCAGCGGATGGTCATCGCCCGCGATCTGCTGAAGACCGCCGGCTGAAGCGCGGCCGGAGCGGCCTCCGTCAGGCGTGCCCCGTCCGGAGGATGGTGGCCAGCACCTCGAGGGGGGGCGGCTTCGCGAGGTGGGCGTCGAATCCCGCCTCGAGCGCACGCCTCCGGTGCTCCGGATCGGCGTAGCCGGTGAGCGCGACCAGAAGCGTCCCGGCCAAGGTCGGCTCGCTGCGGAGGGTCCGCGCCAGCTGGTACCCGTCGATGTCGGGCAGGCCCACGTCGCAGAGGACGACGTCCGGCCGCATCTCGCGCGCGAGCGTCAGCCCCGAGCGACCGTCGAAGGCAACCGCGGCCACGTGGCCGGAGAGCTCCAGCAGGTCCCGGAGCGATGCCGCCGCGTCGTGGTTGTCCTCGACGATGAGGACGGTACGCTTCGTGGACCGTTCCTCGGCGACGGCGGACTGGCTCGAGGGTGGCCCGCCGGCCCGCGGGAGGTCCACGTCCGCCCCCGCCGGGTCTTGCGACGCGTTCGCCACCAGCTCCTCCCGGAGGAGGCGACTCTAACCCCGCCGCTCCCGGATCGCTCCTGGGAGGAAGGGATCTGCTCAGCGAGGGACATCGGTCGGGCCAGCGCCCAAGGTCCGGGCGCGCTTCACCGAGCGTCCTGCGCCTCGCCACGCGGTGCTGGGCGATCCGTTCCAGCGTTCACCGGGACTGAACGCGTTCCGCTCAGCCGACCCCGAACCGCGCGAGCAGCTCCGGCAGCCGGTCGCTCAGCCCGAGGCGCGCGGCCGCCGACTCCAGCAGCCGCCGCTCCTGGCGGTCGACCTTGCCGTCCACCAGCGCGATCTGCACCAGCGAGCGCAGGAAGCTCTCCCCGCCCGGTCCGGGCGGCGGTACCAGCCGCTCGAAGAGCGCCGGATCCGCCTTCAGCGCGACCTCCACGTTCTCGAACGGGATCCCCCACCGCTCCGCGCACAGCTTCAGCATCCGCCGCTCCCGCTCGTCCACCGTCCCGTCCGCCGCGGCCATCGCCGCCATCGTGTAGAGCAGCCGCTGTCGCTCCGCCACGTCCAGCACGGTATCCCGCGCGATCGGCGGCGGCCCCTCGCCCTGCAGGCTCACCTGTGGCCGCGACCGCGCCGCCCACATCTCGAACGGCTCGGCTCGCGCCAGCACCCAGTCGTGGGCCCCATCGTTGAGCGTCGCCCCGCAGTGATCGCACCTCGGCTGCACCGAATCTCCCAGCGGCGCGCCGCAGTTTCCACACCGGGCCGTCGCCATCCCCCGCGCCTCGTCGGTCTTCACCCCCGCCTTCCGGACCAGGGTGAAGATCCACCGCTGGGGAAGCGTCGCCAGCGACCCCGGAGCCGTCCCCTCTGGAACCACGCCCATCCGCGTGCTCCAGCGGATCTCCACCTGCGCCAGCCTCGTCGACGGCCCCTGCTCGATCGAGCGCACCGTCACGCTCCCTACCGCCGCCTGGAGAAACACCCGCGCTCGCTGCCGCCCCCGCAGCGCCGCCATGTCCGCCGTCATCTCCGCCAGGAAGTCCGCCGTCGCCAGCTTGGCCATCCGCGGTGGCTCGCCCCGGGACTGCGCGTCAATCCAGGCCCAGAAGAGCAGCGACGCGCGGTCTTCCAGCACTTCCAGCGACAGCGCAGGATCCTCTGCCCGAAGCGCATCGAGTCCGGGCACCTGCGCCGGCGCACTGCCCGCCTCCACCCCCTGGGTGATCTCGGCCAGCACCCAGTCGTAGGCGCCGCTGTTCACGATCGCTCCGCAGTAGGTGCAGTTGCCCGCCGCCCCACCGTCGAACGGCGCTCCGCAGTTGGGGCACCTCCCGGCCGCAAGCGCTCCGTCCTGGCGCGAGCGCGTCCCCGGCCGGCGCACGAACGACCACACCTCCACGAAGGGCTCGAGCGGCGCCCGCCGCGCACGCTCCGCCGCCTCCGGAGCCGGCGTCTCCGCCGGAACGTCCACGTCGCGCGCCTGCGCCCGGATCCGTACGTGGAGCGTGTCGAAGGCCGCGGTCCGCTCCAGGCCCACCGGCTGGAGGTCCAGCACTGCCATGTCCCCGGTCACGTTCCGGACGCCCTGGGAGCGCAGCAGCGCGAGCTGTACCCGGAACCGCTGGAACGTCGCGTCCGACAGATCGCGCCGCACCGGAGCCATGTCTCCCGCCGTCCACGCTCCTTGCACCCGGAGGAAGAGGCCCTTCACCTGGTCCAGGAAGGCCACCAGGTCGAACGCCGGGTCCGACGCCCGCAGCGCATCGACCCAGCCGGTGACCTCGCGCCCCGACGGCTGCGCCGGCACCCGTGTGTCGGCCGCCTCGAGCGCCCGCTGGGTCTGCGCCGTCGCTCCGAAGCTCCGGGAGTAGGTGCGCCACACCACGAAGGCGACACCGAGCATCGCCAGCGTGAAGATCGGGTGCTGGAACAGGAGGAAGAAGAACAGCGCGTCGCCGGCGTCCCCCGACGACGAGCTCCCTCCGCCCGACCAGCCGCTCGAGCCGTGCGATCCGCCTCCGGACCGCGAGCCGGACGAGCTCGGGGAGCTCGAGTAGTGCTGACCTCCACCCACCCGGGCCAGCGCCGCAGGCGTGGCCAGGAGGAGGAGCAGGGCGAACAGGCTCGCGCGTCGCTTCATCGTCACCGGGGACCCGGGGAGAGCCACTGTAACGGGGTGCCACACCGCCTTGCCATCCGGGGCCCGGTCGACCCAAGGTGCAGACCGGGGAAAGAGACGAGGGAGATTGAGGACATGGGAACGTTCCGGGAGGAGCGCCGGGGATCGGTCGAGATCTGGACCCTCGACGCCGAGGACACGCGCAACGCCATCAGCCGTGCGGTGCTCGCCGAGCTCGAGGCCCGCGTCTCCCGGGTCACCGCCGGTCACGAGGTGCGCGCGGTCATCCTCACCGGGGCAGGTGACAAGGCGTTCTGCGCCGGCGCCGACCTCAAGGAGCGCGCCACCATGTCCGAGGCCGAGGTGCGTGCCTTCCTCGGCAGCCTCCGCCGCACCCTGCGCGCCGTGGAGAACAGCAACACCATCTTCCTCGCTGCCCTCAACGGGTCGGCCCTCGGCGGCGGTACGGAGCTCGCGCTCGCCTGCGACCTGCGCATCGCCGCCCCGGCCGCCGAGATGGGCCTCACCGAGGTGCGCCTGGGCATCATCCCCGGCGGCGGCGGCACCCAGCGCCTCCCTCGACTGATCGGCCCCGGCCGCGCCAAGGACCTCATCCTCACCGGCCGCCGGCTCAACGCCGCCGAGGCCTTCGCCATCGGCCTCGTCCAGCGCCTCGCCCCTGAGGGCCGGCTCCTCGAGGTCGCCCTCGCCGTCGCCGAGCAGATCGCCGAGAACGCCCCCCTCGCCGTCGCCGCTGCCAAGCGCGCCGTCGACCGGGGAATGGAGCTCGACCTGGACGCCGCCCTCGCCCTCGAGCTGGAGCAGTACGAGACCGTCCTCCGCTCCGAGGACCGCCTCGAGGGCCTCCGGGCCTTCGCCGAGAAGCGCCGGCCGCTCTGGAAGGGGCGGTGAACAGGACCCAGCCAGGAACCGGGTGACAGGCGCAGCACCCGCCGTGCTATGGCCGGACGCCGCATGCCAGCCGACGACACCCTGCGCGCGCGCCGCGCCCGCATCCGCGAGGGCGGCGCACCCAAGTACCACTCCAAGAACGCCGAGACGGGGAAGCTGTTCGCCAGAGAACGCATCGCCCGGCTCCTGGACGCCGGCTCGTTCATCGAGGACGGCACCTTCGCCCACGCCGCCGATCCCGAGCTGCCCGCCGACGGGGTGATCACCGGCCTGGGGAAGATGAGCGGCCGGACCGTGGCCCTCATGGCCAACGACTCGACGGTCAAGGCCGGGAGCTGGGGCGCACGGACGGTGGAGAAGATCCTCCGCATCCAGCACACCGCGAGGAACCTCCGCGTCCCGCTGCTCTACCTCGTCGACTCCGCCGGCGCCCGCATCACCGACCAGGTGGAGATGTTCCCCGGTCGTCGCGGCGCCGGACGCATCTTCTTCAACGAGGTGCAGCTCTCCGGCGAGGTGCCGCAGATCTGCCTGCTCTTCGGACCCTCTGCCGCGGGCGGTGCCTACATCCCCGCCTTCTGCGACCTGGTGATCATGGTCGAGGGCAACGCCTCGATGTACCTCGGCTCTCCGCGGATGGCGGAGATGGTGATCGGGGAGAAGGTCACCCTCGAGGAGATGGGCGGCGCCCGGATGCACTGCTCGGTCTCAGGGTGCGGCGACGTCCTGGTGAGGACCGAGGACGAGGCCATCGCCGCCGCGAAGACCTACCTCTCCTACTTCCCGCCAAGCTTTGCCGAGCGGGCACCCCTCGCCGAGTCGAAGCCCCCCGCCCGGTCGGGGAAGCGGATCGACGAGATCGTCCCCGCCGACCAGAACAAGCCCTTCGACATGTTCGCCCTCGTCCACGAGCTGGTCGACGCCGGCTCGTTCTTCGAGGTGAAGAAGCTCTTCGCGCAGGAGGTCATCACCGGCCTCGCCCGCATCGGCGGGCGCCCGGTGGGCATCGTCGCCAACCAGCCCAAGTACAAGGGCGGGGTCCTCTTCGTCGATTCGGCCGACAAGGCCGCCCGCTTCATCTGGCTCTGCGACGCCTTCAACATCCCCCTGGTCTACCTTGCCGACGTCCCGGGGTTCATGATCGGCACCAGGGTGGAGCGCGCCGGCATCATCCGCGCCGGGGCCAAGATGATCTCCGCCGTCTCCGAGGCCACCGTTCCCCGCATCTCGGTGGTGGTCCGCAAGGCCTACGGCGCCGGCCTCTACGCGATGTCCGGCCCGGGCTTCGGCCCCGACGTCACCCTGGCTCTCCCCCAGGCGATGATCGCGGTCATGGGCCCCGAGGCGGCGGTGAACGCCGTTTACTTCAACAAGATCCAGGAGAAGCCCGAGGCCGAGCGGGCCGCGTACGTCCAGGCCCTCCGCGACGAGTACCGGGCCGACGTCGATCTCATGAAGCTCGCCTCGGAGCTGATCGTGGACGAGGTGGTCCCCGGAGACGAGCTGCGGGACCAGCTGGACCGCCGCCTGGAGGCCTACTCCCGCCGGTTCCAGCCCCGCGCGGCCAAGAAGCACGGAGTGTTGCCGGTGTAGAGACCGCCGGGGTATCAGGGGTGGATCGACCGACCGCATGGACCTGAACCTCCCCGAGAGCCATCGCGCCCTGCAGTCCTCGCTGCGCGAGTTCTGCGAGGAGCGCGTGAAGCCCCACGCCCGCCAGTGGGACCACGACGAGCGGTTCCCGGCCGACGTCGTTCACGCCCTGGGCGAGCTGGGGGCCCTCGGCATCCTGGTCTCCGAGGAGTTCGGCGGCGCCGGCATGGACAGCCTCGCGGTCGCCGTCGCGGTCGAGGAGATCGCCCGCTACGACGGCTCGCTCGCCCTCACCGTGGCCAGCCACAATGGCCTCGGCACGAGCCACATCCGCGTCTTCGGCGACGACGCCCAGCGCCGGCGCTACCTCCCGAAGCTGGCCAGCGGCGAGTGGCTCGGCGCCTGGGGCCTCACCGAGCCCGGCAGCGGCTCGGATGCCGCCGGCATGAAGTCCACCGCGGTCCGCAAGGGCGACCACTGGGTGCTCAACGGCAGCAAGATGTTCATCACCCAGGGCACGGTGGGCCAGGTCTTCGTCGTGCTCGCGCTCACCGAGGCCGAGCGGCGCCAGAAGGGCATCACCGCCTTCATCCTCGAGCGTGGGATGCCGGGGTTCAGCCAGCGGGCCATCCACGGCAAGCTGGGGATGCGCAGCTCGGACACCGGCGAGCTGATCATGGAGAACGTCGAGGTCCCGGACTCGCAGCGTCTGGGCCAGCCGGGGATGGGCTTCGTCAACACGCTGCAGATCCTCGATCGGGGCCGGATCACCATCGGCGCGCTCTCCACCGGGCTCGCCCGGGGCGCGCTGGAGGAATCGGCCCGCTACGCCGGCGAGCGACGCGCCTTCGGCAAGCCGATCGCGGACTTCGAGGCCATCCGCTGGATGCTGGCCGACATGCAGACCGAGATCCAGGCGGCGCGGATGCTGGTGCACCGCGCCGCGGTCCTGGCCGACCGGGGTCGTCCCTACGGCCGGGAGGCCAGCATGGCGAAGCTCTTCGCCAGCGAGGTCGCCACCCGGGCCTGCAACCGGGCCGTGCAGATCCACGGCGGGTACGGCTACACCCGCGAGTTTCCGGTGGAGCGCTACCTCCGGGATGCGAAGCTCTGCGAGATCGGCGAGGGCACCAGCGAGGTGCAGCGCACCGTGATAGCCCGCGAGCTGCTCAAGGGGTGACCCCGGGGGCGTGGATGGAAGCAGATCGGTTGGCGCAGCTCGGGCTCATGGTGCAGGAGGGCGCGGCCGGCCCGGAAGTGGTGCTTCTCCTCCACCGCGCCGTCGTGAACCCCCTGACCCGCAGGCCGGTCCCCGCGGTCACCCTGGCCCTCGCCGAGGAGCTGCTCATCCCGGTGGATCCCCCCGAGCTGGTCGGCCTGCCCCCGCTGGCGGTCGACGCGCTCACCGAGGCACCCGAGCTCGAGGCGCGACTCCTCGCCGGGTTCGACGAGCACGTGGCCCGGCTCGAGGCCATGGCCCGGACGCTGGAGGCGCTGGGGCTCCAGCCCAGCGTGGACGCAGGAACGCTCGAGCTCCGGGCCGAGACCCAGGTGGGCGGATTCCGGCTCCTCCTCGGGGGGGACAAGCTGGGAAGGCTCCGGGTGCTGGAGGTCCACCGGGCGGGGGCGCTGCTGCGGTCCGAGGTTGGAACGCCCTTCTCGCCGCAGCAGTATCCCGATGCGGCGGCCTTCCAGGCCCACCTCGCGGCGGTGGTGGGTGCCGCGGCGCCCCGGGGCGAGGTGGGGTACGGCGAGCTCGCCGAGCGCTTCGGTCCCGCGGCCCGTCCTCCCCCCGGCGGCAACCTCGAGGTGGTGAGCGACTTCACCGTGCGCGGCGAGCGCTACCGCTTCGTCGCCGCACGGGTGCGGGGCCGCACCTTCCGGGGGCTCCTCGCCGGCCCGGACGGCAAGAAGTGGGCGGACCACTTCCAGCTCGAGGACTTCACCGGTGTGGCCGACGTGGCCGCCCGGGCGCTGGGGGTCTCACCCGAGGAGATCTCCTGGCTCGAGGGGGACGACCCGTGAGCAGCCTCGTGGAGCGCGTCCTCGCCGGCGAGGTCCGGGCCGCGAGCCGCCTCATGCGCCGCATCGACGACGAGGACCCGGCCGCCATCGCCGACCTCCAGGCCCTCTTTCCCCGCACCGGCCGGGCCTACGTCCTCGGCATCACCGGCTCTCCTGGCGCTGGAAAGTCCACCCTCACCGACCGGGTGGTGGCTCGCTTCCGCGCCCAGGGGAAGAGCGTCGGCGTGCTGGCGGTGGACCCCACCAGCCCCTTCAGCGGGGGGGCCATCCTCGGGGACCGGATCCGGATGCAGGACCACGCCTCGGACCCCGCAGTGTTCATCCGCTCGCTGGCCACGCGGGGGTCTCTCGGGGGACTCTCCCGGGCCACGGGCGACTGCATCCGGGTGATGGACGCGATGGGCAAGGACGTCATCGTCGTGGAGACGGTCGGGGTGGGGCAGGACGAGATCGACATCGCCCAGATGGCCCACACGACGATGCTGGTCACCGTCCCCGGCATGGGTGACGACATCCAGGCCATCAAGGCCGGCATCCTCGAGGTGGCCGACGCCTTCATCGTCAACAAGGCCGACCTCGACGGCGCCGACCGCACCGTCCGCGAGCTGCGGCAGATGCTCGAGCTGCGGCATGCGCTCCGCCGCCCGTCCGCGGACCACGACCGGCACCACCGGACGACGGCGCGGGCAGCGGGCAAGGCCGCCGAGCCCCCGCCGCCCGCGGGCCCCGAGGAGTGGGAGCCGCCGATCCTCAAGGTCATCGCCGCGCGCGACCAGGGGCTGGAGCCGGTGATGGAGGCGGTCGAGCGTCACCGCAGCTTCCTCGAGCGCACCGGCCAGAAGGCAGAGCGCGAGCGCGCCCGCGCCCGGATGCAGTTCCTCGCCCTCCTGAGGAACCGGCTGCTCGAGTCCGCCCTCGGCCGCCTCGAGGCGGAGAAGGGTCGGCTGGACGAGGTGGCGCTCTCCATCGCGCGGCGCGAGGCCGACCCCTACGCCCTGGCCGAGACCCTGGCGCGTCAGCTCTCCGCCTGAACCCATGCCCGCGCTCCCCACCCGTCCGCCGGACCCCGTGCTCCTCGAGAGCCTGGGGCAGCGCCTCGGTCTCGCCGCGCTCGACCCGGTGCAGGGTCTGGCCGCCCTGACCCACAAGAGCTTCGTCAACGAGCACCGGGACGGCGGGGCGGACAACGAGCGGCTGGAGTTCCTCGGCGACGCCGTGGTCGACCTGGCGGTGAGCCACCGCCTCATGGAGCGCTTCCCGGAGGCGAACGAGGGCGAGCTGTCGAAGCTCCGGGCCCTGCTGGTCAACGAGGAGAGCCTCGCCCGCGTGGCACGGCATCTGGGGCTCGGGGACCTCCTCCGGATGGGGCGCGGGGAGGAGCTGACCGGCGGGAGGGACAAGAGCTCCGTCCTCGCCGACGCGCTCGAGGCGGTCATCGGCGCCGTGTACCTGAGCGTCGGGCTGCCCGGCGCCATGTCCGTGGTCGACCGGCTCTTCGGCGAGCTGCTGGAGGGCGTGGCCGAGGGAAAGAGCGGGGAGGACTGGAAGACGCGGCTCCAGGAGCTGGTCCAGACCCGCCGGCGCCAGTCGCCGCGCTACCGGGTGGTGAGCGAGGAGGGGCCGGACCACTCCAAGACCTTCGAGGTGGAAGTGACCGTCGGCAGCGAGCTGTTCGCCCGGGCCCGGGGACGCTCCAAGAAGGAGGCCGAGCAGGCCGCCGCACGGGAGACGTTGACGATGCTCGATTCCGAGGCCAAGAAGGACCTCGGCGAGCGCTGACCCCCGGCACCGTCCGGAACCGGAAGCCCCCCACACGAGGAAAGGAACTCCATGCGTACCGTCCGCCGTGCTGCCCTGCTCCTGCCGCTGTGGCTCGCGTCCGCACAGGCCGCCGACACCAGCTGGACCGCGAAGGCGGAGGCCGGGAAGGACCTCTGGGCCACGCTGAAGACCAGCAAGGGCGTCATCGTGGTGAAGCTCTTCAGCAAGGACGCGCCGAAGACCGTGGCCAACTTCGTCGGCCTCGCGAGCGGGGAGAAGGAGTGGACCGACCCGCGCGACAACCAGAAGAAGAAGACCCCGCTCTACGACGGCACCGAGTTCCACCGGGTGATCCCCAACTTCATGATCCAGGGCGGGGATCCCACCGGCACCGGCCGCGGCCAGCCCGGCTTCACCTTCGAGGACGAGTTCAAGAGCGGCCGGAAGTTCGACAAGAAGGGCCTGCTGGCCATGGCCAACCGCGGGCCGAACACCAACGGCAGCCAGTTCTTCATCACCACCTCCACGCCGCACCACCTCGACGGGATGCACACCATCTTCGGCGAGGTCGTCTCGGGCTACCCGGTGGTGGAGGCCATCAGCCAGGTGAAGACCATGGGGGGCAACCGGCCCACCGAGCCGGTGACCCTGGAGACGGTCACGCTCTCTGACAAGGCGCCGAAGACGAAGTAGAGGACCCCCACACCCCCGAGGAAGGGACCGGACATGGGAATGCTGGACGAGGCGAAGGCCGGGAAGGACCTGTACGCGCACTTCGACACCACCGAGGGCAAGCTGGTGGTGAAGCTCTTCGGCAAGGACGCGCCGAAGACGGTGGAGAACTTCGTGGGGCTGGCCACGGGGGAGAAGGAGTGGACCGATCCCACCACGCGGAGCAAGAAGACCGGCACGCCGCTCTACGACGGCACCATCTTCCACCGCTGCATCGGTGACTTCATGATCCAGGGCGGCGATCCGCTCGGCCGCGGCACCGGCGGTCCCGGCTACCAGTTCGGCGACGAGTTCCAGAGCGGGCGCAAGTTCGACAAGCCGGGGCTGCTGGCGATGGCCAACTCCGGGCCGAACACCAACGGCAGCCAGTTCTTCATCACCGTGGTCCCGACCCCCTGGCTCAACAACAAGCACACCATCTTCGGGGAGGTGGTCTCCGGCCAGGACGTGGTGCGCAAGGTCGCCAACGAGATTCCGAAGGGTCCCGGTGACCGCCCGAAGACCGACGTCCGCATCAAGAAGCTGACCATCTCCACCTCGCCCTGAGGCGCCGCCCTCCTTCGTCCACCGGGGAGGCCCGCCAGGCCCTCCTCCAGACCACCTCCCCGATGTCCACCACGCACTCCGGATTCGCCGCGATCGTCGGCCGCCCCAACGTGGGGAAGAGCACGCTCCTCAACCGGCTGGTGGGGGAGAAGATCGCCATCGTCTCGCCGAAGCCTCAGACAACCCGGACCCGCATCACCGGCATCCTCACGCGCCCCGAGGGCCAGGTGGCGTTCGTGGACACCCCCGGCATCCACGACGCGAAGGGCGCGCTCAACCGGGCGATGGTCGAGGCCGCCACCTCCGCGCTCGACGACGTGGACGTGGCCCTGCTCCTGGTCGAGCCCGCGCTGGGACCGGACGGGAAGACGCCCGAGGTCACCCCCGGCGTGCGGGCCATCATCGACCGGCTGGCCACGGTGAGGAAGCCCGTCCTCCTGGTGGTGAACAAGGTCGACACGGTCCCGAAGCCGCTGCTCCTGCCCTTCGTCGCGGCGCTGGAGGCACTGCGGCCGTTCGCCGAGGTGCTCCTCGTGTCGGCGCTCACCGGGGACGGGATGGAGGAGCTGATCCGGGCGACGCTGGCCAGGCTGCCCGAGGGCCCGCCGCTCTTCGACCCGGAGACGTTCACCGACCAGCAGGAGGTCGGTCTCGCGGCCGAGCTCATCCGCGAGCAGGTGCTGCGCCACTGCCGGCAGGAGGTTCCTCACTCGGCGGCGGTGGTGGTGGACGCCTTCGACGAGAGCGAGCGCGCCCCACGCCCGGGCAGCCGCCCGGGAGGGCTCCAGGGGCTGGTGCGCGTGCATGCCACGCTCTTCGTCGAGCGGGAGAGCCAGAAGGCCATCGTCATCGGCCGGCGCGGGGCGATGCTCAAGACCATCGGCACCGACGCCCGCAAGGCCCTGGAGCGCCTCCTGGGGACGCACGTCTACCTCGACCTGCGCGTGAAGGTGGAGCCCCGCTGGACCGAGACCGACCGCGGGCTGCGCCGGGTGGGGCTCCGGTGAGGCCGCTGGTCGCCATCCTCGGCCGCCCCAACGTGGGGAAGAGCACGCTCTTCAATCGCCTCGCCGGCCGGCGACTGGCGCTCGTCCAGGACGTGCCCGGCGTCACCCGCGACCGGCACTACACCGACGCCGAGTGGCAGGGCCGGCCGCTCGCGCTGGTGGACACCGGGGGCTTCGTCCCCGACGAGAAGAGCGGGCTCGCCGCCCAGGTGCGGGCCCAGGCCGAGCTCGCGGCCGCCGAGGCCGACGTCCTCCTCATGGTCGTGGATGGTCGCTCGGGCCCGATGGCCGCGGACGAGTCGCTCGCCCGGGCGCTCCGCCGCACCGGAAAGCCGCTGCTCCTGGTGGTGAACAAGCTCGACACGCCAGCGATCGCCGAGACCGGCACCGCGGACTTCTACCGGCTGGGCATCCCCGAGGTGTTCGGCGTCTCGGCCGAGCACGCGCTCGGTCTGGGTTCTCTCCTCGATGCCGTGGTGGCCCGGCTCCCGCCTCCGGGAGAAGCCGCGGGCGAGCCGCCGCCCGAGGAGCCTCCGCCGGTCCGGCTCACCATCCTCGGCCGGCCCAACGTGGGGAAGAGCACGCTGCTCAACGCCATCGTCCACGAGGAGCGGGTGGTCAGCAGCCCCGAGCCTGGCACCACCCGCGACCCGATCGACACCACGCTCGTGCACGGCGGCCGCCGCTTCGTCCTCACCGACACTGCGGGCATCCGGCGGCGGAAGGCGGTGGGGGAGGGCGTGGAGAAGCTCGGCGTCCTCGCCGCGCTCCGGAGCATGGAGCGGGCCGACGTCGCGGTCCTCGTGCTCGACGGGACCGAGCCCGGGGTGGACCAGGACGCCCGTCTCGCGGGGCTGGTCGCCGAGCGGGCCCGGGCGCTCCTCGTCGTCGTCAACAAGTGGGACCTGGTGGAGAAGGACCCCCGGACCGAGAAGCGGACCCGCGAGGAGCTGAAGTGGACGCTGAAGTTCGTCGCGTACGCGCCCATCGTCTTCGTCAGCGCGCTCACCGGCGCGAAGGTGGAGAAGGTGCTCGACCTCGCCGCGGAGCTGCAGGACACCTTCCGGCTGCGGATTCCCACGCCCGCGCTGAACCGGCTCCTCGCCGAGGTGGTGGACGCGCACCCGGCCCCCATCGTCGACGGGCGGCCGCTGCGGCTGTACTACATCGCCCAGGTGGGGACGGCGCCGCCCGCCTTCGCCGTCACCACCAATCGTCCGGAGAAGGTGCCCGAGGCCTACAAGCGCTACCTCTCCAACCGGCTTCGCGAGACGTTCGGACTGCGCGTGCCCGTCCAGCTGTTCTTCCGCGAAAAGCCGGGGCGGGCGAAGCGGGTGGCCCGCAAGCGCCCCCGCGCCCGTCGTTGACGTCCCACGAGCGCATCTCTACAGTGCGCGCCCTTTCCGGGCCCCTAGCAAGAAGGACACCAGGAAACCCACGTGGCACAGGATCGGATGAGTCGACGGGAGCTCCGCGCGCCGGACGCGTTCCAGCGGGCGGGGCTCGAGGCCCGGAGCTGGATCTCCACCCGCAAGACGCTGGTGCTCGGGGCGGTGGTGGCGGTCATCGTGGTCGGGTTCGGCATCACGCTGGCCCGGACCCTCTCCGACCGCCGGGAGGCCAGGGCGCGGACTGCCCTCGGCGCGGCGATCGGCGTGCTCTCCCGCCCCATCCAGGCCGACCTCCCCGCGGGGTCCACCGAGGATCCGCCTCCCTTCAAGTCCGAGCAGGAGCGCGACCAGGCCGCGGTGGCAGCCCTCTCCGGGGTGCTGAGCGGCTTCCCCGGGACGCGCGCCGCGGCGACCGCCGCGCTGCCGCTCGCCGCCACCGAGATCCGGCTCGGTCAGCTCGACGCGGCCATCGGCCACTACGAGACCTACCTGCGAGACACCCCGACGACCGAGCCGCTCCGGGTGAGCGCGCTGGACGGCCTGGGCCACGCCCGCGAGGCCAAGGGAGACCTGCCCCAGGCGCTCGACGCCTACGAGCGGATGTCGCACGAGGAGAGCTCCGGCTTCGAGGCCGGGATGGGAGCCTTCCACCGCGCCCGCATCCTGGTCCTGATGGGCAAGAAGCAGGACGCGGCCCAGGCCTTCGCCGAGCTCGCGGCTGCCAATCCCGGCACCCCCGCGGCCCGTCTCGCTCAGGAGCGGCTCTCCGTCCTGGAGTCCGAGGGGTTCAAGGCCACCGTCGCCCCGAAGCCGGACGCCGGATGAGCCGCCGCACCGTCCTCGTCCTCGCCCTCGGGCTCCTCGGCGGCTGCGTCTCGCGGGGACGGGCGCCGGTGCTGGCCGACCCGTTCTCCAGCTCCCCGGGAGCGCCGCTGGCGGTCTTCACCGTCGACTACTGGCACGCCCTGGTCGAGAGCAACACGATGGAGTTCGTCCCCCGCGAGTTCGCGACCCCGGCGGTCGATCCCGCGTCGGGCCGGGTGGTGGTCGGTACCCGCGACGGCATCCTCAGGAGTGTGAGCATCGAGGGCAAGACGCGGTGGAGGGTGGATACGCCCCAGCCGTTCTTCGCCGGCGTGCTGATCCACGACGGGGTGGTCTACGCCCCCGGCGGGGACGGGGTGCTCCGGGCCATCAAGGCGGACACCGGCGCCGTGCTCTGGAGCTACGACTGCGGCGAGGAGCTGGTCACCGTCCCGGTGCTGGGCAGCGACCGGGTGCTGGTGGCGTCCCAGTCGGCGACGCTGTACGCCGTCGACGCCGCCGACGGGAAGTGGGCCTGGCAGTACCGGCGCACGCCGCCGGTCGGCTTCATCCTCCGCGGGGCGAGCACCCCGGTCTTCCGCGACGGGGTAGCCTACCTCGGCTTCTCCGACGGGCACGCCGCGGCGCTCGACGCGAAGACCGGGGGCGCGCTCTGGGATCGGGTGCTCTCCACCGGCACGCAGTTCATCGACGTGAGCAGCACCCCTGGCTTCGACGCCGCGGGACACCTGATCGTCGCCTCGTACAAGGACGGGATCTTCGCCCTCGACCCCAAGACCGGGGACACGGTGTGGCAAAGCGGCGCAACGGGGCTGGCCTACGTCCTGGTCCGGGGCAACGTCGTCTTCGCCGCGGGCGAGGACCGCATCTCCGCCTACAGCTCGGAGACCGGGCGGGGCATCTGGACCACCCAGCTCACCGAGAAGGCGGGGCAGCAGCCCGCGTTCGCCTCGGGCCTCCTGCTGGTCCCGACCGGGAAGGCGCTCCTCTTCATCGACCCGGTGACCGGGCGCATCCTGCGGCGGTTCGATCCGGGGAAGGGGGTGACCGCCACGCCCGGCGTCTACGGGCCGGACGCGCTGGTCCTGTCCAACCTCGGCTTCGTCTACGGCCTGCACGTCACCCAGCCCGGAGCGCTGTGAGCCGCGAGGTCCGGGTGGTGGCGGCGCTGATCGAGACCGCCCCGGGCCGCTTCCTCGTCCAGCAACGGCTCCCCGGGAAGAGCCGGGGGCTGCTCTGGGAGTTCCCCGGCGGAAAGGTGGAGCCCGGTGAGACGGACGCCGAGGCGCTCGTGCGCGAGGCCCGCGAGGAGCTGGGGGTGGTCCTGGAGGTGGGGAGCGAGCGATTCCAGGCCCGTCATGCCTACGAGGACCTGACCGTCGACCTCCACCTCTACGCCGCACGGATCCGCGAGGGGACCCCGGCGCCGCTCGGCGCCCATGCGCTGCGGGCGGCCTCGGCGGAGGAGATGCTGGCCATGCCGTTCTGCGAGGCCGACCTCCCCCTGCTCCGCCGGCTCGCGTCGGAGCCGCGGGGCAGGCTGGGCGGGTGATCCGGCGCACGCTGCAGCTCGTCCCCGGCATCGGCCCGTGGCGAGAGAAGGACCTCTGGGCCCGGGGGCTCGAGACCTGGGAGGCGGTGCGTGCCGCCGGGGCGGCAGAGCTCGGGGCGCCGCTCCACGGCGAGCTCCTCGCCGCCATCGACCGGGTCGAGGCCGCGCTCGACCGGGGCGACCTGGCCACGGCGGTGGCTGCGCTTCCCGCGCGGGTGCACTGGCGTCTCTGGCCCCGGGTGGCCGACGAGGCCCTCTGCATCGACATCGAGGCCGACGGGGTGGGGGAGCGCCAGCGGCCCACGGTCGCCGGGTGCCTCGATCCGGAGGGGCTGGCGACGTTCATCGACGGACGGAACCTCGACGCGCTTCCGGGGCGGCTCGTAGCCTCCCGGGTCTGGGTGACCTTCAACGGGGCGTCGTTCGACCTCCCGGTGCTCCGCCACGCCTTTCCCGGGCTCGCCCGGCCGGTCCTGCACCTGGACCTCAAGCCGCTCTGCCGGCGCATCGGCCTCGGTGGAGGGCTGAAGTCGATCGAGGACCACGTCGGCATCGCCCGGCCGGCTCACCTGCGCGGACGGAGCGGGATGGACGCGGTTCTCCTCTGGCGCGCCTACCACGCCACCGGGGACGTCGAGGCGCTGCGGTTCCTCGTCGAGTACAACCTCTACGACGCCTTCCAGCTCCGGGCCGTGGCGGACCACGCCTTCAACCGCGCCGCCGAGCGGCTCCACTGGCCGGACCGGGTGCAACCCTGGGAACGGGGTAGCGTGCTCTACGACCTGAGCAGGCTCCTCCTCCACCTCGAACCCAGCGCCGCGGATCGCGCCCGGGCCGACGCGGTGCGCGCGCTCGAGGCCTGAGGTGCGCCAGGGGCTCCCTCTTCCGGCCATACTCTGGCCATGCGCACCATCTCGCTCCTGGTTCTCGGTCTTCTGACGGCGTGCGCCAGCACGACCTCCGACGCTGCCCCGGGCCCCGCGGTCCAGCTCCTCGCTCCCCGGTCGGAGGACGTCGGCTCGGTCGACGGCGTCATGCGTGCCTTCTACGAGGTGACCAACGTCGCGCCCGACGGGCCACGGCAGTGGGACCGCGACCGCACGCTCTACGTGCCGTGGATCCGCTTCGTCGCGCTCGGCCCGGGCGCGAGCGGCCGCCCGGCGGTGACCGTGTGGACGCATCCCGAGTTCGTCGAGGCGACCGAGCCGCTGGTGAAGAAGGGGTTCGTCGAGCGGGAGATCTCCCGCACCACCCGGCGCTACGGGAACATGGTCCACGTCGACTCGACCTACGAGACGCTGGTCGGCACCGGAAACCCCGTGCGGAGCCGTGGCGTGAACAGCCTCGACCTCTACTTCGACGGACAGCGCTGGTGGGTGGCGAGCGTCGTCTGGCAGTCCGAGGACGCGGCGCACCCCATCCCGCCGGAGCTGCTGCCGCCCGCGCAGCGCTGAGGGGGAGCGACCCGGCCTCATGGGCCGCAGAAGCAGCATGCCCGCCCGTCCGAGGTGCGTCGGAGGGACGCACGTCTTCCGCCCGGACCCGCGGCTGAGGTAGGCCAGGGGCCCGCCCGCATGCCACGCCGCATCCTCCTCCTCGCCACCCTCGCCGCCGGGCTCGCGGTGCTGTCCATCGAGCTCGTCGTCCGCTGGCTGGGCTCGGAGCCCTCGCCCCGGCCCGCGCACCGGCTCGCCCGCGACACCGGGCAGCCCCTCCCCACGCTCTGGCCGGTGCCGCCGTTCCGGCTCGTCGACCAGGACGGGCATCCCCGGACGGCGGAGGAGCTCCGGGGCTCGGTGTGGATCGCCGACTTCCTCTTCACCAGCTGCCGGAGCGTCTGTCCGGTCCTCTCGGCCAAGATGGTCCAGGTCCAGCGGGCCATCGCGGACCCGCGGCTCCGCTTCGTCAGCTTCTCGGTGGACCCCGAGCGCGACACGCCCGAGGCGCTCCGGACCTACCGCGCGCGGTGGGCGCCGGACGAGACCCGGTGGACGCTCCTCGCCAACACCGAGGAGTCGCTCGCCGCGCTGACGAGGGGGATGAAGACCTTCGTCGAGCGCCAGCCGGATCCGGACGCCACGCTCCACAGCGCCGAGATGTTCCTGGTCGACGGCGAGGGGAAGGTGCGCGGGGTCTACGCCACGGACGGCGAGTCGTTCGCCCAGCTCGTCCCCGACGCCCGGCGGCTCCTCGCGGAGCTGGGCGGCGCCCCCAGCCGGCCACCCGCGGAGGCGACGAGCGACGGCGCGCTCCTCTATCGCCGGCTCGGCTGCGCCGGATGCCACGACGTTCCGGCCATCGCCCCGTCGCTCGCGGGCCTCGCCGGTCGCACGGTCATGCTCGCCGACGGCCGGACGGTCACCGCGGACGCGGCGTACCTGCGCGAGTCCATCCTCGACCCCGCGTCGAAGGTGGTCGCCACCTATCCACCGTCGATGCCGAGCTACCGCGGCCAGCTCTCGGAGGCCCAGCTCGAGTCGCTGCTCCAGCTGCTCGGCGGCTGGAAGGCATCGCCCGGAGCGCCGGGGCCCTCGCTCGCGGCCCAGGGCGCGGCGGTGGATCCGGTCTGCGGGATGCAGGTCCACGCCGGACCGGACACCCCACACGTCAGCCACGACGGCCACACCATCTACTTCTGCTCCGAGCGCTGCCGCGACCGGTTCGTCGCCGATCCGAAGGCGTACAGCCGCTGACTGCACGCGCGCGGGGCGCGCCAGCGTCCTTGCTCAGCCCCCCGCACCAGGGGGACGCCGGTGGAAGCGCGCAAGGCGCGCCAGCGTCCTTGCTCAGTGCCGGCGCTTCTTCCGTGGGGGAGGGGGCTTCGGCCGCGCGCGCTCTCCTCCGGTCTGGAACTCGAGCCGCTGCTCCGGGATCTCCTTCCCGGTGCCGTCGTCGAAGGTCGCGCCGGACTGTGCGTCCACCAGCACCGCGTACCGGTGTCCGGGCTCGAGCGGCGCACGGAGCGCGATGTGGTAGTGGAGCGCGCCCGGGCTCTCCTCGGGCACGTCATCCGAGGCGAGCGCCCGGTCGGACTCGTCCATCACCCGGATGCGCACGTTGTGGAGCGCCCGGTTGCTGTCGACCCGGAGCTGCCGGGCCGGCGTGGCCACCGGTGTCTCGAGGCCGAGCAGCGCGTGCCGCTCGGTTCCCCCGTCCTCCAGCTCCAGCACCAGGTCGAGCGCCCAGGGGACCACCGGTCCGGCGTCGATGGCCACCGCGACCGGACCGGCGTCCGGGGTGCCCGGGGCGGGCCTCATGCAGCCCGCCAGCGCGAACGCCCACGCACCCACCACCTTCCACGGTCGCATCGCCGGCCGGACGTTACCTTGGTCGCCCATGGCCGACACGCTCCGGTTCCGGAACCTCGATGGCTCGGGCCCGGGATCCTTCGCCCGGGTGCTCCGCTGGAAGCTGCTCGACGGGCTGACCGGCCGGCGCCGGCGGAGCCCTTCCCGCGCTCCCGTCCCCGAGGTCCGGGCGGATGCCGCGGCGCTGCGGAAGCCCCCGCTGGAGGGGCTGCGGCTCACCTGGCTCGGGCACGCGAGCTGGCTCGTGCAGGGTGGCGGGAGCTCGGTGCTCATCGACCCGGCACTCGGTCCACGGATCTCCGGCTTCATCCCCCGCAACGCCGGCCCGGGGCTCACCGTCGACGCGCTCCCGCCGATCGACGCCTGCCTCGTCACCCACAACCACTACGACCACCTCGACCTGCCCACCCTCCGGGCCGTCGGCGCGCCGGTGGTCGCGGGGCTGGGGACGCGGCCGAACCTCCGCGGTCTTCCCTGCAGCGAGCTCGCGTGGTGGGAGCGGCTCCACGTCGGCGGTCTGACCATCAGCTTCGTCCCCAGCCAGCACTGGAGCCGCCGTGGCGTCGGGGACGTCAACCGGGCGCTGTGGGGCGGGTTCGTCGTCGAGTGCGGTGGCGCGCGCGTGTACCACGCGGGCGACACGGCCTACTTCGCCGGGTTCTCCGAGATCGGCCGGCGCTTCCCGGGTCTCGACGCCGCGCTCCTGCCCATCGGGGCGTACGACCCCGAGTGGTTCATGCAGGCGCAGCACATGAACCCGGAGGAGGCCGTCCAGGCCTTCCTCGACCTCGGCGCCCGGCGACTGGTCGCCATGCACTGGGGCACGTTCAAGCTCACCGACGAGCCGCTCGGCGAGCCGCCGGTACGGCTCCGGGCCGACTGGGCGCGCCGTGGCCTGCCCGAGGACGCGCTGGCGATCCCCGCCATCGGTGAGTCCCTCACGCTGGGCGGCGGCGGACGGCCCTCCCAGACGGGAACTGCCGTGACCGGCACCCAGGCGCGCTAGCTAGGCGGCCTCCTGGGCGATGTGGACCAGGTCCACCACCGAGTTCGCGCCGAGCTTCTGCATCACCCGGCCGCGGTGGACCTTGATGGTCTTCTCGGTCGTGCCGAGCTCGGCGGCGATGCGCTTGTTCGGCTTGCCCTGCGCCACCAGCCCGAAGACCTCGCGCTCGCGCCGGGTGAGCGTGGCGAGCCGGCGCGAGGCCGCCTCCCGCGACGCGCGCGCCTCCTGCCAGGAACGACCGCGCGCCACGCCCCGGATGACGGCATCGAGCAGTGCGCCGTCGGCCACCGGCTTCTCGAGGAAGTCGATCGCCCCGTCCTTCATCGCCTGAACGCAGCTCCGGACGTCGGGCTCGGCGCTCATGAAGACCACCGGGAGCTGCCCGGCCAGCGCGTGGATCCGGGGCAGCAGCTCGAGGCTCGAGCCGTCCGCCAGCCACAGGTCCAGGAGAAGACAGTCGGGCTGCTCCCGCGCCAGGCGCTCGAGGAACGCGGTGGACGACTGCATCACCACCGACTCGATGGCCGCCGCTCGCAGGAGCCTGGCCAGGGCCGGGCCGAGGCCTGGGTCATCGTCGACCACCCACACCCTCGCCGACTGTCCACGCGTGGCCATCGTTGAACGGCTCGGGGCTTAGCAGGCCGGAGGGGGTCCAATGGCATGCGATCGCCTGGCCATGCAGGAGGATCCGATAAGGACAGCTGCTGCGTGACGGTCCGGTGTCCGCCCGGCCGGGACCCCCGCCCGCGCAGGGGCTTCCACGCCGGCCGAGGGGCACCACCTTCCGTCCCAAGGCACATGAAGGTGGCACACGTCATTCACGGCCTCGAGGTCGGTGGGCTGGAGCGGCTGGTGGTGGAGCTCGCCCGGCGCTCCCGGGCGTTCGGGGTCGAGCCGACGCTGGTTCCCTTCGGCACGGACGGCCCGGTCCGCGTCTGGGCCGAGGCGGCGGACATCGCCGTCCGGCCCCTCGGTGAGGTGCGTGGACTGTCGGTGGAGGCCGTCCGGAGGCTCGCCGCCGCGGTGTCGGAAGCGGCGGTGGTCCACGCCCACGACCTCGGCCCGTGGCTCAACGCCGTGGCTGCCCGCGCGCTCGTGCCCCGCCTCCGGGTGCTCGCCACGTTCCACCAGCTCGCGCCGCCCGCCGGCCCGAAGCGCGGCGCGGCGCGCCTCGGCGCACGGCTGACCACCGCCCTGGTGGCCTGTGGAGACGAGGTCCGGGCCGAGCTGCGGAGCTGGGCACCGGGGACGACACCGGTGGTGACCATCGGCAACGGCGTCGTCCTCGGGACGCCGGCGACGGCGGAGGAGCGGGCCCGCGCCCGGCGGCACATGGGGCTCCCCGAGGGCGCGGTGGCCGTCGGCTACCTCGGCCGGATGCACCCCGAGAAGGGGCCAGACCTCCTCGTCGAGGCGACGGTGCGCCACCTCCTCGACTTGCCCGAGGCACACCTGGTGCTCGTGGGACGGGGGCCGCTCGACGGGGCCCTGCGCTCGGCCGCGGCGCCGCTCGGGGCCCGGGCCCACCTGCTCGGCGAGGTCGTGGAGGGGGCCAGAGGGCTGCTCGCCGGCCTCGACCTGTATGCCCAGCCGTCCCGGCGCGAGGGGCGGTCCCTGGCGATGCTCGAGGCGATGGCCGCCGGGCTGCCCACGGTGGCTCACCGGCTGCCCGCGGTCGCCGAGCTCCACGTCGACGGGACGAGCGCGGTGCTCGTTCCGCCCGGGGACGCCGGCGCGCTCGGTGGCGCGCTGCGGGCGCTGGTGCGCGACCCCGGACGGCGGGCGGCCCTCGGAGCCGCGGCCCGGTCTCGGGCGGAGGCGTTCTCCCTCGACCGGATGGTGGAGGCCTACGTCCGCCTCTGGCGGGCGGCGGTGCCGGTGCAGGCGTGAGCCGGGTGGTGCACCTGCGCTCCGGCCAGGGCCTCTACGGTGCCGAGCGCGCGCTCCTCGTGCTCGCCCGCGCGACGGAGCCGCCGCTCGAGCCGGTGGTCGTGACCCTCGCTCGCCCCGGCCGCGCGGATCCCCTCGGCGAGGCGGCACGGGACGCGGGGCTGCCGGCGGTGCGGGTGGACGCGACAGGGCGTCTGTCCCCGGCCGCGCTCGGGCCCCTCGTGCAGCTCGCGCGGGGCGGCCTCCTCCACGCCCACGACTACAAGAGCCTGCTCCTCGGCCTGGCCGCGGGTGCCGTGACGCGCATCCCCGTGGTGGCCACCTTCCACGGGGACACGGGCCATCTGCCGCGGGTCCGCCTCTACGAGGCGCTGGCGCGGCGCGCGGCACGATGGGCGGCTGCGGTGGCCACCCCCTCGGAGCCACTCGCCGCCCGGCTCCGCGCCGCCTCTCCGCGCACGCCGGTGCACGTCGTCCCCAACGGCATCCCGCTCGGTCCGCTCCCCACCGCGGAGGCCCGCGCCCGGGCGCGCGCGGCGCTGGGCTTCCCGGAATGTGTCCCGGTGGTGGCCTTCGTCGGCCGGCTCTCGGTGGAGAAGTCCCCGGAGGTGCTGCTCCGGGCGGCCGCGGGCCTCGAGCATGCCGTCGTCCTCGCCGGGGACGGACCGCTCCGAGCGCACCTCGAGGTGGAGGCCCGGGGACGGGCGCGCTTCCTCGGCTTCGTCGCCGACGTGGCACCTCTCCTCGCCGCGGCGGACGTGCTGGCGCTGCCCTCGCGCACCGAGGGGCTCCCCCTGGCGGTCCTCGAGGCGATGGCGGCGGGCGTCCCGGTCGTCGCGAGCGCGGTGGGTGCGCTCCCCGAGGTGCTCGAGGGTGGGGCCGGGCTGCTCGTACCTCCGGGCGACGTCGCGGCGCTCCGGGCAGCGCTGGTGCGTCTCCGGGACCCGGGTCTGCGGTCTGCCCTGGCTGCGGCCGGACGCGCGCGGGTCGAGGCCCGGCACGGGGCCGCGGCAATGGCCCGGGCCTACCTCGAGCGCCTCTACCGGCCGGCGCTCGAGCGTGCCCGGGGCGATGCGCACGCTCCCCAGCTCCAGGCGCGGTAGAGCTCCACCAGCCGGGCGCCGATCCGGCGCCAGTCGTGCTCGCTGGCCACCTGCCAGGCCGCGGCGGCCAGGCGCGCTGCCAGCGCAGGCTCTCGACGGATCCGGACCAGCCCCTCGACGAGCTGCTCCGGCGTCTCGGCGTGGAGCAGGTGCCTTCCGTCGACCAACGGCAGCCCCTCCGACGCCAGACGCGTGCAGACGATGGGCACCCGCGCCGCGGCGGCCTCCAGGACCTTGAGCCGGGTGCCGGAGCCTGCACGAAGCGGCATCGCCGTCGCGAACGACCGCGCCAGCCAGGGCGCGACGTCGTCCACCCGGCCGGTGACCTCGATGTCCGGAGCAGCGAGCCTGCGGACGCGGAGCGGCGGCCTGCGCCCGATGAGGGCCAGCCGGAGCCCGGGGCTGGCCCTGCGGAGCCTCGGCCAGACTTCCCGGGCGAGCACCATCGCGGCATCGACGTTGGGCCGCCAGTCGAACGAGCCGACGAAGGCGACGGTGTCCCGGGGGCCGGTGGGGGAAGGGACGGGACGGAGCACGACGCCGTTGGGAACGAGGTGCACCGCGGGCGCCCCGGACTCCCGGAGCGCGGCCGCATCGAGCTCGGAGCAGGCCAGCACCGCGTCCACCCCACGCACCGTCCACGACTCGAGGCGGGCGATGGCCTCCGCCTGCCGGCGGAGCAGGAGGCTCAGCGGGAAGGGCGAGACGTCGGCGAGCCGGCGCGCCACCTGCGCCTCGACGTTGTGCGCGTCCAGCACCACCCGTGCTCGCGGGGCCAGGACCCGCGCCACGGACAGCAGCTGCGCCGGATGGAGATGATCGAAGTGGACGACGTCGACCGCGCTCTCGGAGAGCAGCGCGCGGAACGCTTCGCGCAGGGCAGGGCCCGCGTAGCGGGCGTAGCCGAAGGGATGCCCCTGCAGCATCGCCAGGCCTTCCGCCCGGGCCCGTCCAGCGCCCCGGTCCTCCGGCGCGACCACCACCCGTCCCCGGAGCAGGGTGCGCAGTCCGGTGGCGTCTCCTCCGAGATCCGGCGCGAGGACCGTCACCTCGAAGGCTGAATCCAGGGCCCGGAGGAGCTCCAGCGCCCGGAGGGTGCCTCCGGAGTCTGCCGGGAATGGGATCCGTGGAACGACGTGGAGAAGATTCACGGGGAAATGGCTTGCGATTCCTCGGAGCTGCGGTGAAACCTGGGGGTCGACGGTCGCCGCGCCAAGGGGGACCTCGGCCGACCGGATGTTCTCGCTGGGCCCGCCCCCCGATCGGAGTGTCCGATGATTCACGAACTCGCGCACAACTGGGGCTGGATCGCCCTCCGCGGCGCGCTGGCGATCGTGTTCGGGGTAGTGGCGCTCGCCTGGCCGGCTTCCGCCTTCACCGCCATCGTCCTCATCTTCGGCGCCTACGCCTTCGTCGACGGCGTGTTCGCCCTGATCGCCCTGTTTCGCGGTGCGGCCAAGGATCGTTTCTGGGTGATGGTGCTGGAGGCAGTGGTCGGCATCGGGATCGGCATCCTGACCATCGCCCGCCCCGCGGCCACCGCGCTGGCGCTGCTGTACTACGTGGGCATCTGGTCGATCCTCACCGGTGTGTTCGAGGTGGTCGCCGCCGTGCGGCTCCGCAAGGAGATCACCGGCGAATTCTGGCTCGGACTCGCCGGCGTGCTGTCGATTGCCTTCGGGATCCTGCTCTTCGTCGTCCCGGTCGCGGCGGCGCTGGCGCTCACCATCTGGATCGGCGTCTACGCGCTCCTCTTCGGCGTCACGCTCCTGCTCCTCGCCTTCCGGCTGCGCCGCTTCGACCAGGGCCACACGCCCCCTGCGCGCACGCCGGCCGGCGCGACACCCTGAGCTAGGCCTCCATCGCCCGGGTCAGCCCCTCGAGCACCAGGGCGAAGTTCTGCCACGGGCGCCCGGTCGCCCGGTGCATCCCGATCGTGCAGGGATGGTTCGAGACGAGGTAGGCGTCGAACGTCCGGTCGGCGATCTCCGCGGCCTCCGGCCGGGTGGCCGACGCCGTGAGCTCGGGGTGGAGGAAACCCCGATCCCCGGCGAAACCGCAGCAGCCCGCGCGATCCGGCACCACCACCTGCTCGGCGAGGAACCGGCCGATGGCGACCAGCTTCGGGGTGAGTCCCATCTCGACCACCGAGCACACCGGATGGATGCACACCGAGCCCAGGCGCCGGTCGGCCCGCAGCTTCGGCAGCAGCGTGTCGTGGACGAACTCGACCGAGTCCAGGATCCGTAGCCGGTCGAAGCGCTCCCGGTTCGCGGAGCTGAGGATGGCGCCAGCTCCGCGCAGACCGTGGGTGCAGGAGCTTCCCTCCACCACCACCGGGAGGCGGCCCTCGGCGCTCCAGCGCCACAGCCGCTCCAGGGTGGCGTTGCTCATCGCCGCGTCGCCCTCGACGTACCCCTTGGAGTGCCAGGGGGTGCTGCAGCAGGCACCGGCGATGTCCTCGGGGATGTGGACCGGGGTACCCGCGCGCCGGGCCAGCGCGAGGAGCGCCTCGGGGATGGTCGGCCGCTCGGGCTCGCCCTCCACCGGACCGAAGAGGCGGAGCATGCAGGCCGGGAAGTAGACGGCCTGGGCTCCCTCGCTCGAGGTCCGCGGGAGGGGCGGCGCCGGCCGCGGGATGTCGCGGCTCCAGCGGGGGACCAGGTCGTCGCCGAGGACGGAGCGGAGCGCTCCGGTGAGGGCACCGACGCCCCGGTGCCCCACCACCGACGCGAGCGCGTGTCCGGCGGCGATCCCGGTCCGTGCCAGCTGCTCGGTCCGGGCGGAACCCGCCGCCGCGGACAGTCCCAGGCCCCGGCCGAGCGCGGTGTGGCGCGCGGCGCGGAACCGCTTCACCAGCGAGCCCGTGTCGATCGACACCGGGCAGCGCGTCTGGCACATGCCGTCGCCGGCGCAGGTCTCCAGCCCGGAGTAGCGGTAGTCGCGCCGCAGCTCCTCGGCCACCAGCCCCGCCGGCTGGCGCTCCAGCTCGCGCCGCACGACGATGCGCTGCCGCGGGGTCAGGGTGAGCTCGCGGCTCGGGCAGACCGGCTCGCAGAAGCCGCACTCGATGCACATGTCCGCCTCCGCCTCGATGGAGGGCAGGGACTTGAGGTGCTCGAGGTGCGAGCGTGGGTTGGCGGGGACGATCACGCCGGGGTTGAGGAGGTTCTGCGGATCGACCAAGTCTTTGAGTCTCCGCATGATGGCCAGGCCCTCCGGGCCCCACTCGGTCTCCACGAAGGGCGCCATGTTGCGCCCGGTGCCGTGCTCGGCCTTGAGCGCTCCGTCGTACTTGCGGACGACCAGCGGGACCAGGTCGTCGATGAAGCGCGCGTACTGGTCCACCGCCTTCTGGTCGTTGAAGGACTGGGTGATGACGAAGTGCAGATTCCCGTCCTTGGCGTGGCCGAAGATGATCGCGTTCTGGTAGCCGTGGGCGGCGAAGAGCCCCTGGAGGTCCACCGCCGCATCGGCCAGGTGGGGGATGGGGAAGCAGACGTCCTCGATGATGACCGTGGTGCCGCTCTTCCGGACGCCGCCCACCGTGGGGAACAGCCCCTCGCGCACCCGCCAGAGCTGCTCCTGGGTCTCCGCATCGCGGGTGAACTCGCCCGGGACGGCGAGCGGGAGCCGGCGGGTCACCTCCTGCGCGGCGCTCATCAGCGCGGGGAGCTCGGACGCGTGCGCGGTCTGGAACTCGCAGAGGAGCGCCGCGGGGGCCGCTCCGAGGTGGCCGAGCTCGGTGGGCATCCCCGGCTTTCCAGAGGCGGCGCGGAGGCTGGCCGCGTCCAGCAGCTCGAGTGCCCGCGCGCCCGCATCGCGGAACGGAGCGATGGCCGCGCAGGCGGCGTGGACGTCGGGGAAGAAGAGCAACCCGGTGGACTTGTGGGGTAGGACCGGGACCGTGTCCAGCACCGCCTCGGCGATGAAGGCGAGCGTCCCCTCCGATCCGACGAGGAGGTGGGCGAAGATGTCCACCGGCCGCTCGAAGTCGACGAAGGCGTTGAGCTGGTAGCCGGTGGTGTTCTTCATCCGGTACTTGGCCCGGATGCGCTCCACCAGGGCGGGCCGGGAGCGAACCTCGTCGCGCAGGGCCTGGAGGCCCCGGTGCAGGGCCGGCTCCCGGGCGAGGAGCTCCGCGTCCGCGCCGTCGGCGCCGGTGTCGATGCGGGTTCCCGAGGGGAGCACGAAGGTGAGCGAGCGGAGCGTGTGGTAGCCGTTCTGCTCCACGCCGCAGCACATCCCGCTGCTGTTGTTGGAGAGGATGCCACCCAGGGTGCAGGCGCGGATGCTGGCCGGGTCCGGGCCGATCTTCCGCCCGTGGGGACGGAGCAGCTGGTTGAGGTGATCACCGATCGTCCCGGGCTGCGCCCGGATGCGCAGCCCGCCGTCCTCCACCCGCGCCGAGCGCCAGTGGCGCGCGACCTCCACCAGGAGCCCGTCGGAGAGCGATTGCCCGGAGAGGCTGGTCCCCGCAGCCCGGAAGGTGATCGGAACCCCCCGGGCACGGCTGAGGGCGAAGAGGCGCTGCACCTCGTCCACCGAGCGGGCGAGCACGACTGCCTCGGGGAGGAGGCGGTAGAAGCTCGCGTCCGAGGCGAACGCCACCCGGTCGAGCGTCCGGCTCAGGACCCGGTCCGGGGAGACACACCGGCCGAGGGCCTCGACCAGGTCCAGCTGGGGCGGGAGCAACGGGACGGAGCGGGGCGCCATGGGGGCGCATCAAAGCCATCCCCGGGGTCTCCTGGCGAGGTTCTCGCAAGGAGCGGGCTCCTGGGGAGCGGCCCGGGCCCCGGGACCGCATCTTTTGCGCCCGCTGGTACCGGCCCGCGAACCGTGGCACCACCCCCGAGGAGGCACCCCGAGATGACCACCCCCGCCCTTCGTCGAGCCAGCCCCTCCAGCACCCGCCGCGCCCCGTCTCGGCCTCCAGGCCTCCGGCGCGCTGCCGGAAGCCGGCGCCTCGTGTTCCGATTCGACCAGCTGCCCGAGGTGCGGCGAACCGCCCGGACCTGGGACGAGGTGAAGGGCCTCCTCGGCGGCAAGGGCGCCAACCTCGCCGAGATGACCCGGCTGGGGCTCCCCGTTCCCCCGGGCTTCACCGTCACCACCGAGGCCTGCCGCGCGTTCCTCCGCACCGGGAACTGGCCCCGGGGGCTGTGGGAGGAGGCGCAGGCGGCGCTCCACGAGCTCGAGCGGCGGACCGGGAAGCGCCTCGGGGACCCTGCCGAGCCGCTGCTGGTCTCCTGCCGCTCGGGGGCGAAGTTCTCGATGCCGGGGATGATGGACACCGTCCTGAACATCGGGCTCAACGCCCGGACGGTGGAGGGCCTCGCGACGCTCACCGGCGACGCCCGCTTCGCCTGGGACGCCTACCGCCGCCTGGTCCAGATGTACGGCACCGTGGTGCTGGGCGTGCGGGACGAGCCCTTCGAGCAGGTGCTGGCGGAGTGGCGCGCCCGCCGGAGCGTCGAGAACGACGCCGACCTCGGTGCCGACGACCTCCGCGCCATCACCGGGCGCTTCCGGGAGATCGTCCGGACCCAGTCGGACCGCGAGTTCCCGGACGACCCCCTGGAGCAGCTCCGGCTGGCCACTGAGGCGGTGTTCCGCTCCTGGCAGGGCAAGCGCGCGCAGGACTATCGCCGGGCGGCGGGCATCCCCGACGACCTCGGGACCGCGGTCAACATCGTCGCCATGGTGTTCGGGAACATGGGACGCAGCTCGGCCACCGGCGTGGCCACCACCCGCAACGTTTCCACCGGGGAGAACGCCCTCGAGGGCGACTACCTGGTCAATGCCCAGGGAGAAGACGTGGTCGCCGGCATCCGGGCCACGAAGCCCATCGCCCTGCTCGAGAAGGAGATGCCCGAGGTCTTCGCCGAGCTGCAGCGCATCGCCCGGTTGCTGGAGAGGCACTACCGCGAGGTCCAGGACATCGAGTTCACGGTGGAACGGGGCAAGCTGTGGATGCTCCAGACCCGCGACGCCAAGCGGACCGCCCGCGCCGCGGTCCAGATCGCGTTGGACCTGGCGAAGGAGCGGCTCATCACCCGCGAGGAGGCCGTGCTCCGGGTCACGCCCGAGCACGTGGACTTCTTCCTCCACCCCCAGTTCGACCCGGAGTCGATGCGCGTGGCGCGGAGCGAGCGCCGGCTGCTGGCGAGCGGCCTCAACGTCTCCCCCGGCGCGGCGGTCGGCCAGCTCGCCTTCGACGCCGACACCGCGGAGCGCTGGGCGAAGAAGGAGAAGAAGGCGGTGGTGATGATCCGCGCCGAGACCAAGCCGGACGACGTGCACGGCATGCTCGCCGCGCGCGGCATCCTCACCAGCCGGGGAGGGCGGACGAGCCACGCGGCGCTCGTGGCCCGCCAGTTCGGAAAGCCGGCGGTGGTGGGGGTCATGGCCCTCGAGGTCGACGCGGAGCGGAGGGAGGCGACCCTCAAGCGCTCCTCGGTGGTGCTGCGCGAGGGGGACTGGATCTCCATCGATGGAACGACCGGCGAGGTCTTCCTCGGGCAGGTGGAGACGATGCAGCCCTCGCTCGAGGACCCGGCGCTGATCGAGCTGCTCGGCTGGGCGGACCGCTTCCGGCGCCTGGGCGTGTGGGCCAACGCCGACTACCCGCGGGATGCCGAGAGGGCCCGGGCGCTGGGCGCCGAGGGCATCGGCCTCTGCCGGACCGAGCACATGTTCTTCGAGACCGAGCGGCTGCCGCTGGTGCAGCAGCTGATCATCTCCCGCTCCGACGACGAGCGGCGCGAGGTGCTGGCGAAGCTGCTTCCGCTCCAGCGCGCGGACTTCGAGGGGTTGTTCCGGGCCATGGACGGGCAGCCGGTGACCATCCGGCTCCTCGACCCTCCGCTGCACGAGTTCCTCCCCACCCACGACACCCTTCTCCGAGAGGTCACCGAGCTGGAGACGCGTCTGGAGCTGACGCCAGGCAGCACCCCGGACGGGGCCGCGCTGGAGGGCAAGCGCAGGATGCTCGGGGCTGTGGAGCGGCTGCGGGAGATGAACCCGATGCTCGGGCTCCGCGGGGTCCGCCTGGGCATCCACATGCCGGGGCTGGTGCAGATGCAGGTGCGGGCGATCTTCGAGGCGGCCTGCAACGTCGCCGAGGCCGGTGTCGACGTGTATCCGAAGATCATGATCCCCCTGGTCACCCACAGGAACGAGCTACGCTGGGAGCAGCGGGCCCTCGAGGAGGAGGCCCGGCGGGTCATGAGCGAGCGAAAGCGCAAGGTCCGCTACCGGTTCGGGACGATGATCGAGGTTCCCCGGGCGGCGCTCACCGCCGACGAGATCGCCTCGCTCGCCCAGTTCTTCTCCTTCGGGACCAACGACCTCACCCAGACGACCTTCGGAATCTCCCGCGACGACGCCGAGACCAGCTTCCTCTCCGAGTACCTGACCCAGGGAATCCTTCCCGAGAACCCGTTCGACCACCTGGACGAGCTCGGGGTGGGGCGGCTGATGGAGATGGCGGTCCAGCTCGGACGCAAGGCGCGGCCGGGCCTCGACATCGGCATCTGCGGGGAGCACGGGGGAGACCCGAAGAGCATCGCCTTCTGCCACCGGATTGGCCTGGACTACGTCTCCTGCTCGCCGTTCCGGGTGCCGGTGGCGCGCCTGGCGGCGGCCCACGCAGCGCTGCGATCGGCGCGACCGGCCCGGGCGCACCGCGCGGAGCCCGCCCGTTCCTGATCCGCGGCGCGGCGGATGCCCTCGCCGGGGCGATGGCAGCAGCTCAGCGCGGTGGCAGCGTCGGGTCGGGGACGCGGCCCGGGTCGTTCGGGGCGCGGACCGGCGTGTAGGGGGCCGTCGGGTAGGGGCTCCCGCACTGGCAGCTCCGGCAGCCGCGCGCGGAGTCCCGCGTGCAATCGGGGGTGGTGGCGCAGCGCAGCCCCTGCGATTCGGGGCAGAGGTCCTTGTCGTTCATCGCGCAGGCCGGAGCGAACGCGAGGGCGGCGGCGAGGAGGAGGGAGCGCATCGGGTCCGGGACCCTAGCGCGTCCCCTTCGCCACCCACAGGCTCTTCGGGATCATGCAGTGGACGCCCTTGCGGACGTCCACCACCTGGCTCACCCTGCAATCCACCGCGACGGCCACGAGCGAGTAGGCCTCCTCGCGGCTCAGGCCCTTGGTGGTGCTGAGGAAGTCGACCGCCTCGGCCACCGCGTTGTTCATCGCCTTGCCGAGGTCCTCGTCGAAGCCCACGGTGATCCAGTGGGTCTTCGTCTCGATGCGCGGCCAGGTCAGCTTCAGGTCCTTGCGGACGATGGGCTGGATCTCGATCTCCTCGAACGAGCACTCCATTGCCGTGAGGTTCACCTCGCCGTTGCCCTGGGCGCAGTGCGAGTCGCCGGTCCAGATGAGCCCGCCCTCGAGGAACACGGGGATGAAGATGGTCGATCCCGCGGTGAGCTCGTTGATGTCCATGTTCGAGCCGTTCTTCCAGGGGCGCAGCGTGCTCACCGGCGCCATGGGGTCCTTGACCCCGCCCTTGCGCGGCGAGGGGTCGTCGGGGTCGATGCCCACCGCGAGCGTGCCGGGGAAGGGGCGGAGGGGGATCTCGATGCCCGGCTTGAAGGTGACGGTGGGCTTCTTCGGGTCGATGTCGAAGTACGCGACGTGCCCCTCGGGGAACTGGGGCGCCAGCGCACCGATGGTGGGGAACTCCTTGCCCGGGAGATTGAAGTTGGTGCCGACCTTCTTGGGGACGATCTTCAGGATCCGGATCTCCATCACGTCCCCGGGCATCGCGCCCTTCACGAAGATGGGGCCGGTGAGCGAGTGCGGGCCGCCGCCGGGGTTCGCCTTCCGGAGCTCGACGATCTTCTCCATCGTCGTGCCCTTCTGGATCTGGTCCTTCGCGTGCATCATCGTCTCGATGGAGACGATGTCGCCGGACTCGATCGTGAGCTTCGGGGGCTCCTTCGGATCGAGCCATCCCCACTGCACCGTGTCCGGCGTGGCCTTGAGCCGGTGGACCTTGGGCGCGGCGGCGCCGTGGGCAGCGGCCGAGAGCACGGCAGCGGCCAGCAGCACCGGACGCAGGGCGTTCCTCGTCATGTCGGATTCCCCTCGCTCCAGCCGCCCCGATGGCAGCCTGCGGCGAGGGTAGGGGCCGGGACCACGGGGCGTCAAACCGACCATTCGGTCTGCTCGCAACGGCCTGGAATCCCGCCGGTCCCGTCGCTCGGACGCGGTCAGCGGGAATCGTCGACCATCGCCGGCCGGACCGCCCGTGGGCGCGCTGCCTGGACGAGGACGATCCCCGTCGCCACGGCCGCCAGCCCGAGCCCGTCCAGCGGACGGACCGTCTCGCCGAGCACCAGCGCCCCGAGCCCGAGCCCGAAGATGGGGGTCAGGAAGTAGAAGGCGCTCACCCGGCTCGCCTCCCCGTGGCGCAGCAGCCAGAACCAGACGAACGAGGCGCCGAGGCTGAGCACGAGGATCAGATAGGCCAGGTTGAGGCAGAAGGACGCCGTGGGGACCAGGTGCGGCGCGCCCTCGAGCAGCGTGGCGACCGGGAGCAGGGCGATCGAGGCGGCTCCGAGCTGGATGGTGTTCGCGGCGAGGAGGTCCTCGGGTGTGCGGAGGCGCTTGAAGACCAGCGTGGAGCCGACCAGCGCCACCACGCCGAGGAAGGCGAGCAGCACGTCCACCGGTCGGGCCGCCTGGGTCCCCGCCCGCGCCGCCATGGCGACGAGGACGCCGCCGAAGCCCAGGAGCAGCCCCAGGGCCTTCCGTGCGGTGAGCGGCTCGTCGAGGAGCGCCGGCGCGACGAGCGCCAGGAGGAGCGGATTGGTGCTGGCGATGATCGCCCCCATCCCCGAGGAGAGATGGCGGAGCGCCTCGTAGGTGCAGCCCAGGTAGGTGGCGTTGGCGAGGAGGCCGTAGCCGGCGATCTGGGCCCAGGGCCCGGGGGTGCGCGGCCAGGGCCTCCGGAGGGCGACTACCACTGCGGCCATCAGGGCCGAGGCGATGGCGAAGCGGATGGTCAGCACCCACAGCGGCTGGCCGAGCCTGGAGAGCACGCGGCTGGGGACGAAGGCCGAAGCCCAGAGGAACACGTAGAGGAGGGCCAGGGCGGTCCCGGCACGGCCATGGGCGCGGAGCTCGGAGGCGGTCATCGAGGAAGGCGCACAGTGGCATTCCCGCGGCGGAGCGCAATGCACAGCTGCGTTCTCTCCCGGCGACGTCGGCCGCCGCCGTCAGGTCCCGTGGATGCCAAGGAGGTCGTCGGCGATCGCTGCGCCGATCCCCACCACCAGGCTGGACAGGTAGACCCCGGCGACCTGCAGCCAGCGGGGGGGCTACGTCCCGGATGGGTCTATCCGCCGCGGAGGTGCTGGACGAGCACGATCACCCCGAGCCCGACGAGGATCAGCCCCCCGAGCGCATCGAGACGTCGCCCGAGCATCGCCCCGGCCCTCCGGCCGGCGAGGAGCCCCGCGACGCAGAGCAGGGCGGTGGTGATGCCGATGGTCGCCACCGAGAGCGCGAACGGCGCGTCGAGCATGGGGAGGGCGATGCCCACCGCCAGCGCGTCGATGCTCGTGGCAATGGCGAGGGCGAGCATCACCCGCGGCGCGAAGGCGTCCTCCCCGCGACCGGTGGCCGAGCTGTGCGCGGGGCGCCGGGCCTCCCAGAGCATCTTCGCGCCGATGCCCGCCAGCAGGACGAAGGCGATCCAGTGCTCCCAGGCCTCCACCAGTGGACCGATGCGGGCTCCGACGTGGTAGCCCAGCACCGGCATCAGCGCCTGGAACCCGCCGAAGAACAGCGCGACGGCGAGGACGTGCCGGAGGCGGATCTCCGGGACCGCCATCCCCCGGGTGGCCGACACCGCGGTCGCATCCATGGCCAGGCCGACCGACATGGCGAGGACGGCGCCGAAGGTCATCATCCGGTGGAGCTCCTTGGCACGGGGAGGGCCCTTCTACACGGAAGGCCGGCGCCGGGGCGCTCGCCCGCTCGAGAGGACCCCGCGGGGGCGCCGCGCATTCCACGACGGCGCGTCAGGAGCCGATGCTCAGGCCTTGTGAGGCGGAGCGCCGACGGCCGGGGTCTGGGCCGGGAGGTGTACCTCGCCCTCCTTCACCCAGGCCTCCAGCAGCGTGTAGCTGACCGCGAGGATGACCGGCCCGATGAAGAGGCCGATCACCCCGAACCCGAGCAGGCCCCCGATGACTCCCGCGAAGATGAGGAGGATCGGCAGGTTCGCCCCGCGGGTGATGAGCCAGGGGCGGAGGACGTTGTCCATGGTCAGCACCACCAGCGTCCAGACCAGGAAGAAGGTTCCGCGACCTGGATTTCCCGACCAGTAGAGCCAGACGACGCCGGGCACCATGACCAGGAAGGGCCCGAGCTGCGCAATGCAGAAGAGGAACACCAGGGCGGTGAGGAGCCCGGCCCGGGGAATCCCGGCGATCCCCATCCCCAGTCCCGCGATCGCGGTCTGGACGAGCGCGGTGACGATCACGCCGAGCGCCACCGCCCGGATGGCCTGACCGGCGAGGACCACCGACGACTCTCCGCGGTCGCCGGCAAGGCGGCGGAAGTAGGCGATGACTCCACGCGCGGCGACGTCGCCCTTGGCGTAGAGGATGATCGAGATGATCAGCATCACCAGGAGATGGACCAGCAGCGCCCCGAAGCTGCCGGCCTGCGCGCCGAACCAGCGGACCGCACTGCCGAGGTAGGGCTCGATCCGGGCGGCGACGGCTCCGGGCGGCGCCTGGGCGAGATCGTTCCAGGAGCGCGCGATGCGGGGGCCGAGGGGGATCGAGTCCAGCCAGGCCGGCGCTGCGGGCACCTGGAGGGTGGGGAGCGCGCGCGCGAAGGTGATGAGGCGATCCGACTGCTCGATGATGGTGTCCACGGCCAGCCAGACCGGGATGACGATGATCGTGAGGAGGATCAGCGCCATCACCGTGACCGCCAGGCCACGCCGGCCGCCGAGCCGGGCCTGGAGACGCCGGAACAGCGGCCAGGTGGCGACCACGATGGTCACCGCCCAGATGCCCGGGCCGACGAAGGGTCGGACGACCCAGAGGCTGCCGAGGAGCAGCCCGCTGATGGCCAGGATGGCCATCAGCGTCCGGGGAAGGTTGTTGACCGGTGGCGCCATCCTGTCCTCCGTGGGAGGCGGCGGAGTCTAGAGGAAGCCTCCGCCCCCCGTGCCCGCCCTGGATGAGACCAAGGTCCCACGGTGGAGGGACAGGGTTTTCGGCATGCCGCGCGCTGTGTCATGGCTCCCGGTCATGCACACGCCAGGTGCCATCGCCGCCGAGATCGAGGAGGTCGCCGGCTGGATCCAGGGGCAGCTCCCGGGTCGCGGCCGCGGTCTCCGGGTGCTCGAGGTCGGCTGCGGTCCCGGCCATCTCGCGGCGCGCCTGCTCCGCGACGGCGTGGCGGTGACCGCCATCGACGCGAGCGAGGAGCAGGTGGCGAAGGCCCGGGAGCTCGGGGTCGCGGCGATCGTCTCCGACTTCCTCGCCTTCGAGGGTGAGCCGTTCGACGCGCTCCTCTTCACCCGGTCCTTGCACCACCTCTGGCCGCTCGAGGCGGCGCTCGGGAAGATCCGCGCGCTGGCGGCGCCGGGGGGGCTGATCCTCGCCGACGAGTTCGCCCACGACCGGATCGACGCTCCGACCGCGGCCTGGTTCTGGGACCTCCAGGCAGTGCTGGAGGAAGGGGGCGTGCTCGCGCCGGACGTGCCGCGCCACCCTCACCACCCTGACCATCGTCACGGGCACCGGCCCCGGGGCGAGGGGCCACCCCCGCTTGACCCGGTCGAGCGCTGGCACCAGCGCCACCTGCACGACCCGCCGCTGCACCGCTCGGGTGCCATGGTCGAGGCTCTCCGGCGGGCCTTCGTGCTCCGGGCCGCGGAGCGCTGCCCGTACCTTCACCGGTACTTCTCCGAACGGGTGGCGGACGGAGAGCAGGGGACGCGGCTGTTCCTCCGCGTGCGCGCGCTCGAGCGGCTCCGGGTGGAGCAGGGGCTCCTCGTGCCGATCGGGCTGCGGCTGGTCGCGGTGGCCCGGCGGCCCCGTCTCCGGCGTCAGGCCACGGCCTCCTCGGGGGGGCGGGTCCGCCGGAAGGCGGCGAGGAAGAGGAGGTCGTAGGCGCTCTTCCTCCCCGACCCGACGAGGAGCGTGGGCCGCGAGCGACGCTCCGATCATCAGCAGGCCGGCGAAGCCCGGGGCGATGGCCCAGCGCCCGAGCCGGACGAGGTTGGTCACGCCGGAGCCGAGGGCGCGCTCCTCGGGCTCGACGACGGCCATGACGTAGGACTGCCGGGTCGGCGCGTCCATCTCCACCAGGCCCTCCCGGAGCGGGAACAGGGCCGCGGCCACGGGAAAGCTCGGGGCGACCGGGAGAGTCTGTACAGGGGAGAGCTGCCCGCTGCCTGCATCGCACGGGGGGCCTGCTGCTGACCCGGTCTCGGAGCGACACCGAGGGGGTTCGATCGCGCGGTGCTCGCTCGACTCTCGGCTGCGGTCGTCATGCTGGCCGGCCCTCCCGTCGCCGCACAGCAGGGCCACGTCCGGGGAGCGGGGGCGGAGGTCCGCCACACCGTCCTGGCCGATGGGGTGCATCAGTTCACGACGCTCCGGGACAGCTACGTCCGGCAGCTGAACTCGGTCGCGATCGTGAACGAGCGCGACGTCCTGGTGTTCGACACGGACACCCGCCCGTCGACGGCGCGCATCGTCCTCGCCGAGATCCGCAAGCTCACCGACAGGCCCGTCCGCTGGGTGGTGAACTCGCACTGGCATCCCGATCACTGGTCCGGGAACGAGGTGTACGCGGACGCATTCCCCGGGCTGGAGATCGTCTCGACCGAGCTGACCCGCCAGTTCATGCGCAACGTGTCCAGTGGCTGGCCCGCGCAGCTGAAGGAGGAGCTGAAGGGCCGCGAGGCGGCGTGGGCCAAGGAGCTGGAGAGCGGGACGCGGCCCGATGGCTCTCCGCTGACGCCACAGGCTCGCAAGGACGACGAGGAGGACCTCGCCGACTACCGCAGCCTCGTGGACGAGCTGTCGAAGGTGAGGCGGACGTTCCCGAACACGACCTTCGGGGACGCGCTGACCCTGCAGGGGGGCGCCCGCGAGATCCGCCTCCTCAGCGTGACCGGCGATGCGGAGGGGACGGCGGTGCTGTACCTGCCGAAGGAGAAGATCCTGCTCACCGGAGATGCGGTCTCGTACCCGATCCCGTACGTGACGCCGCCTCCCACGCGGCAGGCGGCAGCGCTGCGGGGGCTGGCGAGGCTCGACGTCGACCTGATCGTCCCGGGGCACGGGCCGGCCTTCCGGGACCGGAAGTTCCTCGAGCTGGAGGCCGAACTGCTGGAATCGGTCAGCAGGGACGTGCGAGCCGCGCTGCAATCGGGGATGCGCTCGCTTCCCGACGTGCAGGCGGCCGTCACCGCGGAGGGGCTCCGGCCCCGGTTCACCGGAGGCGACCCCGAGCTCGACGAGCGGTACCGCGATCGGGTCAGGGCGCTGGTGAAGCTCGCGGTCCGCGAGGCCAGGGACGGACAGGACCTGCGCTGAGCCGCTCCTCCGGAACGTCCGATAAGATGCGTTATGTCAACTCGGCGGAGCAGCCGCCCGAGGGGCGCACTGCTGGTCCCCGTTTCCCCCCCCGCCGCTCCCGACGGGGCTTCACGGTCGCGCCGGGAACAGCGGCCTTCCGGGGCGCTCCTGGGTCATCTTCCCGGCGTCGAGCACCAGCCGGCCGTTCACCACGACGTCGGTGATGCCCTCCGAGTACTGGAGCGGCTTCTCGAAGGTGGCCAGGTCCCGGACCATCTCCAGGTCGAAGACCACGACGTCGGCGGCCATCCCCTGCAGGAGCAGCCCCCGGTCGAGCAGCCTGACCCGGCGGGCCGGCAGCGAGGTCATCTTCCGCACCGCCTCCTCGAGCGTCAGGAGCTTCTCGTCCCGGACGTAGCGGCCGAGGACCCGGGCCATTCCACCGAAGGCCCGGGGGTGCGCCAGCTCACCGGCGAACGGGCCGTCGATGGCCTGGCCGGGATTGTCGGTCACGAAGCTCACCCAGGGCTGCTTCATCGCGAGCCGGACGTCGTCCTCGCTCATCCAGAAGCGGACCGCCCAGCCGAATCCCTTGTCGGCCTCGACGATCTCGAGGAAGGCCTCCTCCGGCGGCTTGCCCATCTCCCGGGCCACCGCATCGAGGCGCCTGCCCATGTACCTCTTGAGCGCTGGGTTCACGCAGGACGCGAGCAGGACGTCCCCCGGTGGCTCGCGCTGGAAGGCGGCCTGGAGCTCCTTGACGATGCGGGCGCGCGTCGGCGGGTCGTGGAACCGGCGGATCATCGCCTCCGTTCCTCCGGCCTGTGCCCAGCCGGGCACCGTGGCCGAGAGGTTGTTGGAGGCCGCGACGTAGGGATAGACGTTCGCGGCGATGTCCACGCCCTCGGCACGGGCGCGGTCGATCCGGTCCACGACCTCCTTCATCCGGCCCCAGTTCTTCCGGAGGCCGACCTTGAGGTGCCAGATCTCCACCGGGACCCCGGCCTCCCGGCCGATCCGGATCGCCTCGTCCACCGCCTGGAGCACGACGTCGTCCTCGCCGCGGATGTGGCTCGCGTAGAGGCCCCCGTGCCGGCCGGCGGCGCGGGCCAGGGCCACCAGCTCCTCGGTCGTCGCGTACGAGCTCGGCGGGTAGATGAGCGCCGAGGAGACGCCCACCGCGCCCTGCCGCATGGCCGACTCGACCTCCTGCCCCATCCGGCCCAGCTGCTCGGGAGTCGCCTTGACCTCCCCGAGGCCGAGCACTACGCCGCGCACCTGACCCGCTCCGACGTAGGTGGCGAGGTTGAGCGCCGGCCGGGCCTGACGCAGGCGCCGCCAGTAGCCGTCGAGGTCCTTCCAGTCGATGGTGAGGCGGTACTTCTCGAGGAAGGGCTTCGCCTCGGCGATCCAGGTGTCGTTCATCGGGGCGACGGAGAGGCCCTCCCCCGTCACCTCGGTGGTGATGCCTTGGCGGATCTTCGACTCCACCCGGTTGTCGATCAGGAGATGCAGCTCCGACTGGCCGAGCATGTCGATGAAGCCGGGGGCGACGTACCGCCCGGTCGCGTCCACCCGGCGAGAGGCCGAGGCGTTCTCGAGATTCCCCAGGGCGGCGATCCGGTCGTCGCGGATCCCCACGTCGGCGCGGAACCAGGGGGCTCCCGTGCCGTCGACCACCTTCCCCCCGGAGATGATCAGGTCGTAGTCGGTGGCGCGGGCGGCACTTCCCTCGAGCCCGGCGACCAGCACGATTCCGAGCCAGCGTCTCGCGAGCATCCGGGACCCCCTCCGGGCCGGACCGTAGCCGATGTGCCGGGCAGGAGCCCGGGGGGAGTCACCTCGCCCGGCGGCGCAGGAGCAGGAGGGCCAGGGCCCCGGCGGCGAGCCACGGCACTCCACCGGGGACGGCGGCGCAGCTCCCGGCGACGTCGCCGGTTCCGGCGAGCTCCGCTCCGCCATCGGGGACGCCCGCGTCCGCCGTGCCCGCGTCGGTGCTTCCGCCGTCGACCCCACCCGCGTCGGCAACGCCGCCGTCACTCGCCCGGGGGAACCCGTAGGCGCCGAGGTCCAGGGCGGACCCAGGAGCCCGGGGCACCGTCCCCAGCGGGGCCGCGAACTCACGATCCGGGACGCCGCTCACCACCGTGCCGCTGCCGTCGACCGCGGTGACGCCCGCGAGCCCGGCGCCGATGGCAGTCGAGCCGGCCGCGAGATGCTCGTCGGTGGCGCTCACGAATCCCGGGTCGGTGCCCGTCAGGACGCCGGTCAGCGCGCCGGCGCTCGTGACCCGGCTGGAGATCCAATCGTTGCTCCCCACCAGCAGCGCCGACGTCGTGGCGTCGGTCGCGAGCCCGGTGCCGTCCACGGTGGCCTGCACGATGCTGTTGATCAGGTGGATCTGGCTGCCCGTCGCGGGGGAGATGGCGTGGAAGAGCCGGTTCGACGGGTTGGCGAGGACGAAGGTGTCGTCGATGGCGTAGAGGCTTCCGTTCCGGCCGGTGTCCGCCGGATTGTCCGAGCCCCAGAGGATGACCTGGCTGTTGTTGTCCGCCGTCGCGGGCCGGACGATCACGTTTCCGATCAGGATCACGTTGGCGTTCGGGGCATCGGTCTGTGGCGGGTTCTGGATCAGGTCGATCTCGTAGTTCCCCGCGTTCTCGATGAGGTTGTAGGCGATGAACGCGTCGTGCGAGCGGACCTTGACGTTCTGGCCGCCGGCCGAGTCGTGGATGTGGTTCCCGACGAGGGCGATCGATTGGCCCTGGACGTAGAAGTTGTGCGAGTAGCCGTCGCCCGCGCCGTTGTGGAACACCTCGCTGGCGCTGACGGTGAGCGTCGCCGCTCCGTCGGACATGAAGCCGTCCTGGCAGTCGTGCACCGAGACGTCCTCGATGGTGATGTCGACTGCGCCGGCAGTGACCCGGAACGCCGCGCCGTTGGCCGAGGAGTTCGCCGCGTTCTTCAGCTCCAGGTGCTGCACCAGCCAGTGGCTGCCCCCGGTGAACTGGAAGATGGCGCGGGGCACCGACCCGGCGCCGGAGAGGTCCAGGCCCGTCGCGTCGAAGACCGGGCACGGCCCGGCGACTCCCCGGAGGACGATCGGCATCGCCTGGCTGCCGGAGGCCGTCAGCTGGCAGGCATCGGTGTACGTGCCGGGATCGACCTCCACCACGTCACCGGGCTGGAGCGCGACCCCCGCCGCGAGCGCACAGGGAGACGTCCAGGTTCGCGACGGTCCCACCGGATAGGTCGTCGCCCAGGCCGCGGGCGCCACCAGCGCGACGAGGAGAACGAGCGGTCGAGACGACACTGCCGGGAACTGTAGTGCCGGCTCGATCGGCCGCCGATGTGCGTCCCCGGCGCCGGGAAGGCGCAGGGGTGAGCGGCGATGGAGGTCTCAGCCCCCGGTGGCCGGAACCTCGACGGGGCGAGGGACGCGGCCGAGGAGTCCGCGCCAGAGGACCGCCGCCCAGAGCAGCAGTGCGGACAGCTCGAGGATGCCGCTCACGCCGATGACCCTGAACGCGTCGGGGGTCCAGTCGGAGGCGACCTGCAGGCTGACCCGCAGGAAGCAGCCCATGTTGAGCAGCACCAGTGTCGGTCGCAGCGTCGCCGTCCTCGGCGTCAGCGGGACCACCAGGCTCGAGACGCCGACGATCATCTGAGAGACGAAGCCCACGGTCACCGCGTGGCGGATGGCGCCGTAGTAGGCGTGGCTGAAGGGAAGCCCGCTCAGGACCTGATAGCCGGGGAGGAAGAGCAGCATCAGCAGCGAGACCGCGAGCCACGCGTAGGCGACCCGGATGAAGGTCGCGCTCCGCTCGTTCCGGCTCGGGCTCCGCCACAGACGCCAGGGCCAGACCACGACGACCGAGCCGGCCGCGAGGAGGATCCACCCCAGGTAGAGGCCAGCCGCAAAGCGGTGGTCCCCGGTGAGCCGGAGGGCAACGAAGAGCGTGGACTCGAGCAGGAGCCCCACACCGATCGCCCAGAGGCCGAGCCAGCCGCGCCGCGCGCTCGTCTCGGGGATGCCGAGGAAGGCCGGGAAGAAGCGCTGAGAGACGCCAAGGATCATGCACAGCGCCAGCCCGTGGATCTGCAAGTCCCGGAGCGGGGCCTGGAAGGTGGCCACCTGCGCGAGCAGCGCCTCGCGGCTCGGCGCGACCTGCGTACGCCAGGTGTGCCAGCCGTCGAACAGCGCCTGGGCCACGAAGCAGGCCATCGCGAGGAAGACGAACCCCATCCAGGGCTGGAGTCGCTCCAGGCTGCGGCGGAACGTCGCGATCAACATTCCGGTGAAGAGCGCCGTGGCGCTGAGCTGGAGGCCGCTGCCCAGGAGCGCGAGGCCCGGTCCGGCCGCCCCCACCGGGACGCTCATCGCCACCGAGCGGATGACGACCCCGGCGAGCATCGCCCCCAGGGGAACCAGTCGCCAACGCCGCCCGACCAGGCGCGCACGCCACACCGGAGGGAACATCTGGAGCGCGAAGCCCATGATGAACAGGCCGACCCAGCCGTCGATCTGCGCCTGGCCGTGGGCGTTCACGTCCTGGAGCGAGACGCCGGTGAATCGCCCGGCGAGGCCGACCTGGAAGAGGAGCCAGACGCCCCACGCTGCTCCGACGGTCATCACCGTGGCGATCGCGGCCGCGAAGTACTGGTGGTGAAGCGGTCTCTCGGCGGTGGGCGCGCTCATCGGCGGCCTCCTGGGGCCGGGCGGCGGAGGCGTGGACCCTCGCAGAGCGGCTTGCTCCCCCGGGGGTCCTTGAGGATCTCGGCGAGGGACGAATCCCGGAAGGCCTCCTCGACCGTGGCCATGGCGTCGTCGAGGCGGCGATGCAGGGGGCAGAGGTTCGCTCCGTGGGTCCTCAGGCCGAGTGGGCAAACGGCGATGCGCCGGAGCGGATCCACCGCCTGGACGACGTCGAGGACCGTGATCGCCTCCGGAGCGCGGGTCAGCACCGAGCCCCCGTTGGGTCCTCGCTGGGAGTGAACCAGGCCGGCGCGGGCGAGCTGGCGAAGCACCTTGGCCAGGTAACCGGACGGGATCTTGGTGGTGCGGGCCAGCTCCGGGATGGTGACCGGCTGGTCCAGATGGCTCGCCAGCTGGACCACCAGGCGGAGGGCGTACTCGGTCGTCTGGGAGAGCATGGCGGGACCCTGCCAATTCTGGATATCAAAGTCCAGAACTGTCTCGAAGACATCGTCTCCACGTCAGATGGCACTCACGGAGGGCCTTCCCGGGGGCCCGCTCGCCTCGAGCGCCGGCCCTCCTCCGCTCACTCGGGTGCCTGGAACGGGCGGCGACCCGGCCAGCCTCGCGTTGGTGAGGCTTCCGGAGCGCCGCCCCGTCACCTGCTCCGGCCGTCGAACGGGGTGACCTTGAACTGCTCCGGCTCGAAGCCGTCGAGGCAGCGAACGTTCACCGCGATCGTGGGCTGTCCATCCCTCCCCAGGCCCCGCGCGAACGACTTGATGCCGCAGGTCCGACAAAAGAGGTGGTGGATGTGCTTCCGGTGGAACTGGTAGTCGGTCGTCGCGTCCTCGCCACGCTCGAGGTGAAACCGCGCCGCCGGAACGAAGGCCAGGAGCGTTCCCGCCCTCCCGCACATCGAGCAATTGCAGCTCAGGGCCGAGGCCCCGCGGTCGATCTCCACCGAGTAGCGGACCGCCCCGCAGTGACAGCCTCCTTGCCTGGTCTCCGTCTCCGCCATCACGACCTCCGGAACTGCCCGATCTGGCATCGTCCGGCCCCGGATTCAACCGAACGTCGGGGTGGCTTCGCCGGTGCTTCCGGTTAGAGTTTCGGACCCATGAAGCCCCCTGCGAACGAGAAGAAGCCCGAGCCCGCGCCGACCCCCGGTCCGACGCCCTTCACCCCGATCGATCAGCACCTCTTCGAGTCGCGGACGGTGTTCGTGAGCGGCGAGGTCAACGCCGAGCTGGCGCTCAAGGTGAACCGCCAGCTCCTGGCCCTCGAGCGGAGCAACCCCGGTGCCCCGATCGTCCTCTGGGTGGACTGCCCCGGGGGCGAGGTCTACTCGGGGTTCGCCATCTACGACACTGCCCGGTTCATCTCCCCGCGGGTGGTGACCGTGGTCGCCGGATTCGCGGGAAGCATGGGCTCGGTCATCGCCCTGGCCGCGGAGAAGGAGGACCGGGTGGCGCTCCCCAACGCCAAGCTCCTCATCCACCAGCCGCTGGTGGGCGGAGTCATCCATGGCTCGGCCAGCGACCTCGAGATCCACGCCCGGGACATCATCGAGCTGAAGAAGAAGATGCACCGGCTCTACGCCGAGCGGACTGGCACGCCCCAGGAGCGGTTCGTCGATCTGATGGAGCGCGACCGGTGGATCGACCCCCCGGCGGCCATCGACCTGGGGCTCATCTCCAAGGTGGTCAGCACCCGCAAGGAGCTGGACACGCTCCTCCAGCGTGCACACTAGCCGGCGAGCGTCTCGAGGTAGGCCACGTGGCTGTTCACCGCCGCGTCGAACCCGGCGACCTTGGGGTTGCTGGACTCGATGACCAGGTACTCGTCCGGCGCGTGCGCTCCGGACCCGTGTCCGAGCCCGTAGTGCCCGGCGGGCAGAGCGAGCGGCTTCTCGGTGAACAGGTAGCCCGGCCACGAACCCCCGCTCCGAGGCCAGAGCAACGGGTCCACTCCCCCCTTCCGGTAGACCGCCTCCATGTTGCGGATGAAGGCCGAATCGGCGGGCGTGGTCGTCGGGTCGTAACCACCGCTCATGTTGACCTCGATGTCCCCGTAGCCGCGCTTCTGGAGGTGGGCCTTCAGGGCAGCCAGCGCCTCGGCGGCGGTCATGTCCGGCACCAGCCGGAGGTCCAGCTTCGCCACCGCGCGGGCCGGGAGCATCGTCTTCCCGCCCGGGCCGGTGTAGCCACCCACCAGACCCTCGATGTTCACGGTCGGCTTTCCGCAGAGCCGGAGCAGCGCGTGCTCCCAATCCTCGTCGCGGATCCACCGCTGTGCTCCGAGCAGCTGCTTGGCCTGCGCCTCGCTCATCCGCTGGGCGGCTCGCTTCACCATCTGCAGCTCGGCGGTGGAAAGCGGCCTCGCCTTGTCCGCGAACCCGTCGATGGCCGGCTCGGCGCCATCGGGAGTGACGAGTGTGGCCAGGGCCTGCACCAGGTGGAACGCCGGGCTGTCGAGGCGTGCCCGGTTCGCGCTGTGGACGTCCTTGGAGGGACCGCGACCCCACCTGGCGCCGGAGGCGACGAGCTCCAGCTCCACCACTCCCTTGCCCCCGAGGGTGATCTCCACGGACCCGTCGGGGTCCTGCGACGCCGAGGGCATGAAGATGCCGATCGACTTCGCCAGGGCCGCGGAGATGTCCGGGCGGCGCACCACCTCGCCGAAGTGGGGCGAGCCGATCTCCTCCTCCCCCTCCGCCACCAGGACGAGATTGACCGGGAGCTTCCGCTTCCCGGTCCGGTAGGCGTGGAGGGCGGCGAGGAACATGGCCTCCGGCCCCTTCTGGTTCACCGCACCGCGGCCGACGATGACCCTGCCGAAGCCGGGCTTGTCGACCAGCCGCCCCTCGAACGGAGGCGAGCTCCACTCCGCGGGATCGGCCTGCTTCACGTCGTACATGAAGTAGAGGCCGAGGGTCCGCTTCGCGCCGGCGTCGACCGACGCGAACACCCCCGGCTTTCCCGAGGTCGAGACCTGCTCCACCTTCTGGAAGCCGGCGTCGCGGAGCATCTGGAGGAAGAACGGGAAGCCGGTCTGGTAGCCGCGGTTCTCGGCGCAGATGCAGGGCTCGCGGATCCAGGCCTGGAGGCGCTGGACGTTCTCGTCGTGCCGGCGGGTGATCTCCGCGGCGAGCGGCCCCGGCGGAGCGGCGGCTTGGGCGAGGCGAGACCAGGAGGCGGCAGCCGCGGTTCCGACCGCGGCGCCGAGGAGCGTCCGGCGCGACAGATGGGTCATGAAGCGCGCGAGTCTCGGGTTCGGCTCGCCGGCTGTCGAGGAAATCCGGGGATCGGTGACGTCTACCGTTCAGCGTCTCGGAGCACGGACCACGGGCTCCCTGTCACACCCCCACCGGCGGGCCCCTGACCTCCCGTGGCGTGAAGTGCCCTGGCTGGTCCAAGCTCGGGGTTCTGGACGATGACTGCGCGCGCTCTCCTCCAGTGTGGCACCCTGCTGGGCCTCGCGGCCTGCGCGATGCTCGGAACCGGGACGCAGCCCGGCCAGGCTCCCCCGAGCTCGGGTCACCGGCTCCGGCCCACCTGCACCGACGTGGAGATGGAGGCCTGCGTCGCCGAGGCGGTCTCGGTGTCGCCCCAGGCGCTCCCCGGCCTCGAGCCCAGCGAGGCGGTCGCGCTCCAGAACGACCGGCGGCCCATCCCCGTACGCTGCATCCTCCGCGAGACGGGAACCATCGAGGCTTGCCACGTCCTCGACTCCCGCGGGCCGCCCTACGACGAGGCCATCGAGGCGTGGCTCGCCAGGCGGGTCTACGCGCCGGTGGCCTACAAGGGCAGAGCGGTCCTCGTCCCCTACACCTTCCTGGTCTCGCTCACGCCTCCGCCGGGCGAGACTGCCCGGATCGCGGCGGTGCGGCTCGAGGTGTTCCGTGCCCTGCTCACCCGCCTGCGGGGCCCCCCGGTGGACGCCGGCGGGGCTCGCCCCCTGGTGTGCGTGGGCGTCGGCGACGACGTCGCTGACCCTCCGCGGAGCGACCTGGAGGCGCTCGCCCGAGCGGGCGCGCAGGTCGAGCCCGCGTCGAGCTGCTGGGGGCTGATGCAGACGGTGGGGAACGCCGCGCCCTTCGGGAGCATCGTCGTGCGCGAGGTCCGCTTCGAGCGACCGGACGTGGCGGAGGTCCGGGCCGAGCTGGGCATCTCCGGCCAGACCCCCGAGTACCTCGTGCTGCGCGTGAGCCGCCTGGGTGGCAGCTGGCTCGTGGAGGAGGTACCGCAGCCGGGGGATGCCGGCACTCCGTAGCGTCGCCTTACCGTCGCCCGCGCCCGGGTGTGGGATCTGCCGAACCCCGTTTCCGGAGCCTCTCCTCGATGCGACATCCGTTCCCCTTCCGCTCTGGCCTCCTCCTCGCCGCGCTCGGCGCGACCGCCGCGCTCGCACAGCAGGCTCCCTCGTCCGCACCGGCGCCCACCGCACGTCCCTGTGCGGCCGACGTCGCCCGGCTCTGTCCCGGCGCGCCGAAGGGGCACGGCGCCATCCGCCAGTGTCTCGAGCAGAATGCGGACCAGCTGTCCCAGGCGTGCACCGCCCACATCGCGCAGGTGCGCCAGCGCGTGGAGGCCGCCCGCGAGGCGTGTCAGGCCGACGTGGCGAAGCTCTGCCCCGACGTGAAGCCGGGCGGTGGCCGCGTCGCGGCCTGCCTCCGCGATCACGCCTCCGAGCTGAGCGACTCCTGCAAGGCCCAGCGCCAGGGCTGGCGCGCGCAGGCCCAGTAGCGCCCCGCCTCCCGGACCGGCCTCACTTGGACCGAGGCCGGCGGGGAGCAGCGCTCGGGTGGGGGAGCGCCGGGGGAAGCGCGTAGAACTCCCCGAGCGCGGTCCGCATCGCCCGCGCGGTGCGGGCCGGCGTGCGTCCGAGGAGGACCAGGGCGTCGCTCCCCGCCGGGTCGAGCCACAGCTCGTAGGCGGGCGCGCCACCGGTGCTCCCCACCCCCACTGCCCGCTGCTCACCCGCGGTTCGAACGAAGAACCCGTAGGCCATCTCCGAGCCGGAAACGAGCGACAGCCGCGGGGCCCAGAGCGCGTCGCGGGTGGCCGGCGTGACCACCGTCGCCTTCCGGAGCGCGTCGACAAGGCGGAGCTGGTCGTCCACGGTGGTCGCCCCCTGCGCGGCGACGGGACAGGCAGCGCTGGACCCGAGGGCGGTGCCGGTCATTCCCGCGGGGGAGATCACCCGTTCCCGGGCGAAGCGCTCGAACGGTCCCCCCGAGACCTGGGCGACGATCCGCTCCACGAGGAGCCAGGGGCGATCGTCTTCCGGATCCACACGCGTCCCGGGGGCGGCCTGGAGCGGCATCCGCTCGGCGGCCTCGAGGCGCTGCTCCACCGAGTCCCCCTGGGTGAAGGCCAGTCCCGCCGCGTCGGTGAGGAGGTCGCTCAGCCGGAGCTGACCCACGGGGCTCTCGAACAGCTCCGGGAGCAGACGGTCCAGCCGGTCCTCCCAGCCGAGCTTGCCGTCCTGTACCAGGAGAGCCACTGTCACCGAGGCGATCACCCGGCGGCCGGTCCCCAGCGGAAGGCATCCAGCCTCCCCGAAGGTCCTTTCGATCTCCGGCTTCCCATCGTGCAGCACCCGGATCTGGCCCTCGAAGCCGTCCTCGGTGCCGATCCGCTCCACGTCGGATCGGAGGGCGCGGATCCACTCGTCGCGGCGCTCCACCTTGGCGGCGGCCGGCGCGGGCGGCGGGGCGTGCGAGCACCCCGCCACCACGAGCAACAACGCTGCGACCAGCCTCGGCCTCGGGTGCACCGCGCTCCCTCCTCCCGTCAGGCCGGTGAACACCCGGGCCGGCGTCCACGTTCCCGTCCACCGGGAGCGCGTCCGGGAGGCGTGCGCGAGGCGGCTCGCCGGCCGGGCGTGAGCCCTCACTCCCACTCGATGGTCGCGGGCGGCTTGCTCGAGATGTCGTAGACCACGCGGTTGATGCCCCGCACCTCGTTGGTGATGCGGGCGGAGACGCGAGCCAGCAGCTCGTGCGGCAGGCGCGCCCAGTCGGCGGTCATGCCGTCCACGCTGGTCACCGCACGCACCACCGCGGTCGACTCGTAGGTCCGCTCGTCGCCCATCACCCCCACGCTCGAGACCGGGAGCAGCACCGCGAAGGCCTGCCACACCTGGCCGTAGAGCCCGGCGCTCCGGACCTCCTCCTGGACGATGACGTCCGCCCGGCGGACCAGATCCAGCCGTTCCTCGGTGATCTCCCCGAGGACCCGGATGGCGAGGCCGGGGCCGGGGAAGGGGTGGCGCATCAGCATCGCCTCGGGCAGCCCCAGCTCGCGGCCCAGCGACCGGACCTCGTCCTTGAACAGCTCACGAAGGGGCTCGACCAGCTTGAGCTTCATCACCTCGGGCAGCCCGCCGACGTTGTGGTGGCTCTTGATGGTCGCCGAGGGTCCCTTGGTCGAGACCGACTCGATGACGTCGGGGTAGAGCGTACCCTGGGCGAGGAACTCCACGCCCTGGATGTCGCGCGCCGCCTCTTCGAAGACGGCGATGAACTCGCGTCCGATGATCTTCCTCTTCTTCTCCGGATCGGTCACCCCGGCCAGGCGGTCCAGGAAGCGCTTGCGGGCGTCCACGGTACGGAGCGGCACGTGGAACCGGCCCTCGAAGAGCTGCTGCACTTGCTCGCGCTCGCCGGACCGGAGCACGCCGTTGTCGACGAAGATGCAGGTCAGCCGGTCGCCGATGGCGCGATGGATGAGGAGCGCCGCCACCGAGCTGTCGACGCCGCCGGACAGCGCGCAGATGACCTTCCCCTGCCCTACCTGCTTCCGGACGGCCTCCACCGCCTCCTCGGCGAAGCCCTTCATCGTCCAGGCCCCGGAGAGCTTGCAGACGTCGAAGAGGAAGGCCCGGTACATGTCCTTGCCCCGCGGGGTGTGGACCACCTCGGGGTGGAACTGGAGCCCGTAGATGGGCCGCTCGCGATGGGCGGTCGCGGCGAGCGGGGCGTTGGCGGTGCGGGCGATGGGCTCGAACCCGGGCGGGAGCGTGTCCACCCGGTCGCCGTGGCTCATCCACACCTCGCAGGTGGTGCCGGTCGCAAACGGAGCGAGCGGGCCCTTGCTTTCGAGCACCTCGACCACCGCCGGACCGAACTCCCGGTGGGCGGTACGGTCCACGCGACCGCCGAGCATCTTGGCGATGAGCTGCAGCCCGTAGCAGATGCCCAGCACCGGGACGCCGAGGTCGAAGATCCCCGGCGCCGGCATGGGCGCGCCCTCGGCCTCCACCGACATCGGCCCGCCGGAGAGGATGATCCCCTTCGGGCCAAAGGCCTTGATGTCGGCCAGCGGGAGATCGGGCCGGTGGATCTCGCAGTAGACGCCGAGCTCGCGGACTCGCCGGGCGATCAGCTGGGTGTACTGACTGCCGAAGTCGAGGATGAGGACCTTCTCGTCGTGGATGTGCACGTTCTCGCTCGTGTCGCGTCCGTTCCGGAGCCGTCACTCGACCCGGTAGTTCGGCGCCTCCTCGGTGATGATGACGTCGTGGACGTGGCTCTCGCGGAGCCCGCTGGGCGTGATGCGGACGAAGCGCGCGTTCTTCCGCAACTCGTCGATGCTCTTGCAGCCGGTGTAGCCCATGCCGCTGCGGATGCCGCCGAGCATCTGGTAGACGTTCATCGCCAGGCTGCCCTTGTACGGGACGCGGCCCTCGATGCCCTCGGGGACCAGCTTCTGGTCCTCGTCCACGTCGCCCTGGAAGTAGCGCTCCTTGCCGCCGCGCTTCATCGCTCCGAGCGAGCCCATGCCCCGGTAGCTCTTGTAGCTGCGGCCCTGGTAGAGGATGACCTCGCCCGGCGCCTCCTCCGTCCCGGCGAAGAGCGAGCCGATCATCACCGTGCTCGCGCCGGCGGCCAGCGCCTTCACGATGTCGCCGGAGTACTTGATGCCTCCGTCGGAGATGACCGGGACGTCGTGCCGGTCGGCCTCGCGGGCGCAGTCGTCCACCGCGGTGAGCTGGGGAACGCCGACCCCGGCCACCACCCGGGTGGTGCAGATGCTTCCCGGGCCGATGCCCACCTTCACCGCGTCCACCCCGGCCTCGATCAGCGCCCGGGTGCCCTCGGCGGTGGCCACGTTGCCGGCCACCAGCTCGAAGCCGGAGAAGTTGCGCCGGGTATCCCGCACCGAATCCAGCACCCCGTGAGAGTGGCCGTGGGCGGTGTCGACCACCAGGATGTCGCATCCGGCCTTGAGCAGCGCGGCCACCCGCTCCTCGCGGTCCGGTCCCACGCCGACCGCGGCGGCGACGAGGAGCCGGCCCTTGCCGTCCTTCGCGGAGTGGGGATGGGTCCGGGACTTCTCGATGTCCTTGATGGTCATCAGCCCGCGGAGCTCGCCATGCTCGTCGACCAGGAGCAGCTTCTCGATCCGGTTGGAGTGGAGCAGCTCCAGCGCCGCCTTCTTGCTCACCCCCTCGCGGGCGGTGATCAGCTTCCGGGTCATCACCTCCTCGACCTTCTTGTCGAGGTTGGTCTCGAACCGGACGTCCCGGCTGGTGAGGATGCCCATCAGCTTCCGGCCCCGGGTCACCGGGATGCCGGAGATGCCGTTGCGCTTCATGAGATCGAGGGCCAGGTGGAGCGGGGCCTCGGGCTCCACCACCACCGGCTCGCTCACCATGCCGCTGGAGTACTTCTTCACCCGGGCGACCTCGGCTGCCTGGCGCTCGACGGAGAGGTTCTTGTGGATCACCCCGATGCCGCCCTGCTGGGCCATGGCGATGGCGGTCGCGGACTCGGTGACGGTGTCCATCGCCGCCGAGAGCAGCGGGATGTTCAGGCGCAGGTTCCGGGTGAGGCGGGTGCCGAGCTGGACGTCCTTCGGGAGGACCTCGCTCTCGGCCGGCTGGAGCAGCACGTCGTCGAACGTGAGCGCCACGCGGAGGGGGTCGGTCAGCATGGCGTTCTATACGCTGCACCCCGGACAAAATCCATCCGGGGGGGCTGTGCCCCCTCGCTTTCGCAAGCGCTGTCAGGAGCTTAGGTGGGCCTGTCGCCGGCCGGGTGGCGCAGCACAGGTCCAGGTGGTGGCGCGAGCGCATCCTCGCTGCACTGCTCGCGGATCTTCCGCGCCAGGGCGATCTCCCGCCAGCGGTGGACGGCTGCCCAGAGAAGCACGGTGGCGAGGAGCAGGCCCACTGCGATGAGCTGGTACTGCTTCATCAGCTCGATCACCTGCTGCAGGTGCCTGCCGAACCGGTAGCCGAGCAGGACGAAGAGCGGTGCCGAGCCGAGCGCGGCGAGCCCATCGAAGCAGATGAACCGCGCGTAGGGCATGCCCGCCGAGCCGGCGATGAAGTAGGTCACCGCCCGGACGCCGGGCATGAAGCGCGCGGCGATGACCAGCTTCTCCCCGTGCCGGGCGAAGAGTCCCTCCACCAGGATGCGCCGGGGTGGAGTGACCACCCGGGCGAGCCAGCCGTGACCGGTCCGGACCCGCAGCCCCACGCGGCGGCCGGCCAGGTAGATGAGCGAGTCGCCGACCAGGATGCCCACGAAGCCGGTCGCGACCATGCCCCAGAGGTTGGCCACCCCCTTGTAGACGAGGAATCCGCCCAGGATGAGGGAGATGTCCTCCGGGAGTGGAACGCCGAGCCCGCACGCCACCAGCACGGCGAAGATGGACAGGTACGCCATCGCCCCGTGGGAGCCGAGCAGGAGGGTCTTGAGGATCGCTTCCAAACGCGTTCCGGTCCGGGCGGACCCGGGTCGAGGGACCTTACCACCCCCCCTCGTCGATCCGGCAGCTCAGGGACGGGGCAGCAGGGCCTTGAACGCTTCCCGGTTCGCCTGAAGCCTGGCACCGAACTGGGACACGATCGCCATCAGGAGCTTGAGGCAGGCCTGGGGCTTCTGGGTCATCAGCCGCTGGAAGTCCACGCTGCGCAGCTCCACAGCCGTCACCGGGGTGAGGGCCAGGGCGCTGCAGAGCCGCTGTCCCTGCTGGACCAGGGCGAGCTCGCCGAGCGACTCGCCCCGCTGCAGCTCACCGAGGGGCAGCTCCTCGGCGCCGTTGCGGACGGTGATGCCCACCCTGCCGTCGGCGATGATGAACAGGCTCTCGGCGAGCATGTTCTCCACGAACAGGGGCGTGCCGCGCGGGTAGGTCCGCTCCACCGCGATGCCGGCGAGGATCTGCAGGCCCGTCTCCGTGAAGCCCTTGAAGAGGGCGCAGGTCCGCAGCGCGTCCTGTGGCGGCATTGGACGGACGTTCTACCACGGGAGCCCCCCGGGTCATGGAAAGCCGACCCGGTGGCGACGGGAGCCCTGGAGTGCGCTCGTCAGCCCCCCCGGTGGAGCTTTGCGTTCAGGACGTACCCGGCCGCATGCGGGACGAGGCTGGCCCGCTCGGCGTGGGTGAGGGGGCGCTTCACCTTGCCGGGGCTCCCCATGACCATCGACCCGGACGGGACGTGGGTGTTGGGGGTGAGCAGCGTGCCGGCGGCGATGAAGACATCGTCCTCGATGACCACCCCGTTGAGCACGATGGCGCCGATGCCGACCAGCACCCGGTTCCCGATGGTGCAGCCGTGGATCACGACGTGGTGGCCGACGATGACGTCGTCGCCGATGCAGGTCGGGTGGGTGCCCTTCTCGACGTGGACCATGCTCAGGTCCTGGATGTTGGTCCGGGAGCCGATCCGGATGCTGTTCACGTCGCCCCGGATGACGGTGTTGTACCAGACGGAGGAGTCCTGTCCGATCTCCACGTCGCCCATGACCTGCGCGCCGTCGGCGACGAAGACCGTGGGGTGCAGCTTTGGCATCACGCCTCCGATGGCCCGAATTCCCATCAGGCGGCCTCCGTCCGCGGCCGGAGCGGCGGAACGGGGGGAACGTCCACGAGACCGGCCTCGACCCCGAGGAGCGCGCTGGGCGAGCCGCGGGTGACGCGCACCCGGGCCCGGGCGCCGGCCGGGGCGGTCCCGTCGAAGTTCACGGTGCGGTTCTCGGGCGTCCGACCGAAGCGGCGGGAGGGGTCCGACCGGGACGGGCCCTCGACCAGCACCTCGACCTCGTGGTCCACGAGCGCCGCGGCGAGCTCCCCGCTGATGCGCCGCTGGACGGCCTGCAGGCGCTCCAGGCGCTCGACCTTCACCTCGTGCGGCACGGGGCCCCACTCCTCCTCCTTGAGCGCGGCGACGGTGCGTGGCCGGGCGGAGAAGACGAACGAGAACTGGTTCTCGTAGCGGACCTGCTCGGTGAGGGCGAGGGTGGCCCGGAAGTCCTGCTCCGTCTCGCCGGGGAAGCCGACGATGATGTCGGTGGTGACGGCGATGCCCGGCCGGGCGACACGGAGCGCGGCGAGACGCTCGAGGTAGGCGGCCACGGTGTAGTCGCGCTTCATCCGGCGGAGCACCTCATCGCTCCCGCTCTGGACCGGGAGGTGGAAGTGCGGCGCGATGCGCGGCTCGTGTCGGAAGGCGTCGATCAGCGCATCGGAGAGGTCGTGGGGGTGGCTGGTGGTGAAGCGCACCCGCTCGATGCCCGGCACCTGGGCCACGCGAAGGAGCAGCTCCGCGAAGGAGACGCCGCCCCGGTAGGAGTTGACGTTCTGGCCGATGAGCGTGACCTCGCGGATGCCCACGCCGGTGAGGGCGGCCACCTCCTCCAGCACCTCGACGAAGGGGCGGCTGACCTCGCGCCCGCGGGTGTGGGGGACGACGCAGAAGCTGCAGACGTTGTCGCAGCCCTTCATGACGGTGACGAACTCGCTCACCTTCCCCGCCGAGCTTTCCGGGTCGGCGCGGGGGAAGACGTACTCCTCGGAGTCGACCCAGGCGGTCTCGGCGACGCGGACCCTGTCCTGGAGGACGCGGTCGACGAGCTCGGGGAGCTTTCCGATGGCGTCGGGCCCGAAGATGAAGTCGAGGTAGGGCACCTTGGCGAGGAGCCGGCTCTTCTCCTGCTGGGCGACGCAGCCGCCGACGGCGAGGAGCGCCCCCCGCTGGGTCTTGATGGAGCGGTAGCGCCCGAGGGCCGAGAGCATCTTGTCCTCGGCCTTCTCCCGGATGGCGCAGGTGTTGAGGATGATGAGGTCCGCGCGTTCCGCCGTCGCCGTGGGGCGGTAACCGATGGTGGCCAGCGCCTCGCCCATGCGGAGCGAGTCGTTGACGTTCATCTGGCAGCCGAAGGTGTGGACGAAGTAGCGCTTCAAGGCAGGCCCCGGAACGAGACCAGATACCCGGGAGCGCCGGGCGGAATCAATGGCGGTGCAAGCGGTCAGGACGCAGCCCTCGGCGCGGCGCCCGACACAGCGGCAGCTGCTGCAGCTTCTATCCGCCGACGAGCCGCAGCGTGAGCACCCCGAGCACGCAGACGAGGACGGTGAACGTGAGCCCTTCGGCGATACCACGACTCAAGAAGCGAAGTGGGCCTGCGACGGTCACTTGAGAACCTCGAGCTCGGCCTGCGTGAGGCTGGTGTCGGGCCCGTCCCAGTCGAACCTGCCGAGGCCGGGGATCGGCTGCCCGCGGGGAGCGTCCGCCAGAGGCGCTCGTTCCTCCGGAATCCCTAGGAGTCTGCGAACGACCCGCAGGCTGGAAAGTACGCGCCACACCGACGGAACCGGAGCCGGCTCAGAGGGCATCGAGAGCGGAGCATCCATGGTCAGTCCCCGAACTCGGCCACGGACTCGCTCGCGCTGGCGTCGGACGACGGCCCTCCGCTCCGGGGATGGACGTGGGCCGTCACGGCGAGTGCGCCGAGGCCGACGATCAGGATGAACGCCGCGATCCGCGAGAGGCTCGCCGGGGCATCGATCGGGTGAGTCTGGGTGGTCATGGTTGCACTCCAGGTCGAGGGTTGGGGCGCCGGAGCACCGGCGCGGTCGAGCGCAACTGCACGGTCGGTGCCGCACCCGGCACGAGGGCCTTCTCGCCTCATCACGGGCACTTGCGCATCCCGTGGCTCGCGGGCGCCCCGAGCGCTCGCGAGCGCTCATGAGCGCTCACCCCCCGAGCTCAGTGCCCTGGGCGGCGCAGCCCGAGCCGCGCCATTAGCCGCTGCACGTAGATCCGTGGCTTCTCGATCTCCCGGGCCACGGCCGCGATGTTTCCTCGGTGCTCGGCGAGGAGCCCGGTGAGGCGCGCCCGGAGCTCTTCATCCTCGGGGGACAGCTGAGCCGGCGTCATGAGGGGCTTCTCGATCGGATCGAACAGGCCGTCCGGGACGTGCCGGGGGCCGATCACCACCGCGCCTTCACCCTCCGGAATCGCGAGGTCGGCGGCCGCGAGAAGCAACTTTCGCATCTCGCGCACGTTCATGGGCCAGTCGTGAAGCAGGAGCCTTCGCAGCGTCTCGAGCTCGAAGCGAAGGCTCTGCACGCCGGCCGGGAGAGGGGTCAGGACGCTCCGGATGAGGAGGCCCAGGTCCTCGCGGCGCTCGCGCACCGGCGGGATCCTCACGGTGAGCAGCCCGAGTCGCGCGTGAAGGTCCTGGCGAAACCGTCCTTCGTCCACCATCGTCCGCAGGTCGCGATGCGTCGCGGCGATCACCAGGATGTCCACCGGCAGCTCGCGCTCGCCGCCCAGCGGACGGACTCTCCGGTCCTCGAGGACCCGGAGGAGCTTGGCCTGGAGCGCCGGTGACATCTCGCCGACCTCGTCGAGGAGGAGGGCACCCTCGTGAGCAGCACGGATGAGCCCGGTCCGGTCGGACTGCGCGCCGGAGAAGGCTCCCTTCACGTGCCCGAAGAGCTCGTCCTCGAGGAGATGCTCGGGAAGGGCTGCGCAGTTGACCGCCACCAGGGGGCCCGATCTTCCTGACTGGTGGTGCAGCCAGCGAGCCGTGACCTCCTTGCCGGCGCCGGACTCGCCGACGACGAGCAGGTCGTGAGACCTCCGCGCGAGCCGTCCGGCGCGCTTGAGCTCCTCGGCGAGTCCGGCATGAAAGGTCAAAGGCTCGGTGCCATCCGGCATCCTCGGACTGTCGCGGGCGCCCGCCATCTCGTCCCGGAGCAGAAAGAAGGTCCGGCCGACCTCGATCAGGGCACTCCGGACCCGACGCTCTTCTCCTGCGAGCAGCCGCTCACCATCGACGTAAGTCCCGTTGCTCGACCCCTCGTCTCGGATGGCGAGGCCCTCGGGCGTCAGTCGAAGAAGGACATGGTTCGCGGAGGCGTAGGGATCGTCGATGGCCACCTCGAGCGTGCGCGCACGCAGCTCCGCGCCGTCCGGTCCACGGAAGATGCGCACCGCGTCGACGCCCTCGAGCCAGTGCCGGAAGGAGGGGATGCTTGGTTCATCGGCCGAGAGCAGCCGGACCAGCATCGGCGGAACACGCGGCAGCTCGGCGCCTGTTTCCCGGGACGGATGCTTGAGCGTCTCCCGACTGTTGCTGCCGCCGGCCACGCCTGGAACCTACGCCAACTGGCGGCCTTCAGGGAGACGGTGGGGTCATCCGCACCGGCAGGTCCCCGAGCAGGACGGAGAGACGGTTCCCGGAAGAGCCGAGCGAGGCGAGCTCACCCCGGGCCTGCTGGACGAGCACGTTCGCTTCCGACCGCCGGCCCAGGTCGAGGAGGCACCGCGCGCGGAGAAGCTCGACCTCGATCAAGGACGCGCTCCCCGGATCGACGACTGTGGCCAGCAATTCCTGCGCTCGCCCGAGAAGAGGCTCACCTTCGGTGGGACGACCCGCGGCACAGAGGGCCATTCCTCGTGCCTCGGCCGCCACCCCCTGCAAACGTGGGAGCTGCGCCAGGCGAGGCGCTTTCGCGTCCCGCTCGACCTGCTCGGACGCCGAGAGAGACTCTTCGACGTGACCTTCCTGGAGCGCGAGTCGTGTCAGGGCCGCGCCCGCCCGAACGCGCCGGGCGAGATCGTCCCGGCTGTCCGTCGCGGAGAGCGTCAGCGCCTGCTGGAGCTCGTGCCTGGCCTCGGCCGCCCTCGCGGCCTCGATGCCGAGAAGTCCCAGCGCGAGGTGAACCTCTGCTTCCGGGTGCGCTGCCGAAGGCGGGGCGCCATGCAGGACCGCGAACGCCTCGTCGAGAAGCGCCCTGCCCTCGGTCAGGGCACCCGCGGCGATCCGGGCCTCGGCCAGCGAGACCGTCGGGTCGGTGCGCTGGACTGGCTCCTGTCGCTCGGCCCAGACGGCGCGCGCCTGCTCGAGGACTTCCGCAGCGCGTTCGAACCGCCCCAGCCGGAGGTACGTCACTCCGAGCCGGGTCAACGCCTGCGCGTGGGTGTTGCTTCCTCGGCGGGAGCCGGCGAGCGCGTCGGTCGAGGACTCGATGAGCTGGAGTGCCTCCTCGCGCCGCTGGCCGCGCTCGAGCACCGTGGCTCCGAGCAAGCCGTCGTTCTGGAGAGTGAGGAAGTGCTTGGGGCCGATGCTCCGCGTGTAGCCATCGCGGGCGGTCCGGTAGTCGTCCTCCGCTCCCGAGAGATTGCCGTTGCTGTCGCGGATGGCAGCACGGAGCGAATAGGCGTTGGGAACCTCGAAGCCGGGGCGAGGAAACTGGGTGGCGAGCGCCACCGCCTCGTCCGCGACTGCTTCGGCACGCTCTGGCTGGTTCTCGGCGCGGAGGGACTGGGCGAGATAGAGAAGGGTGCCAGTCCGGCCATCACTCTGTGGATAGCGCTTCCGGAAGAGGGCTGCCGCCCGTTCGAGGACGGCGATGGCACGGGGGAAGTCCGGCGACTCTCCGTGGCGAAGCAGGTTTCCGCGGATCTTCAGCGTCTGGGCGTACACCTCGGACTCGGTGTCCCCGAGTGCGGCGAGGGCCTTCTCGGCTTGATCGAGCCAGCGCGCAGCAACCTCGTAACGGCCGGCGAACATGTTCGTGGCCGCGAGATGCGCCAGCACCTCCGCCTGCATCCGGTTGGGCGTGGGGCCGCTCTTCTGGGCGGCCACCAGAGCTTGCTCGAGCAACGCCAGGCTGCGATCGACCTGGTCGAGGCCGGAGTAGACGCCGGAGAGCGTGGTGAGGATCGGCACCCGCATTTCGGGCTGCATCTCCAGTGCGGTCCCCATGCTGCTGGCGGCGGCGTCCACCGCCTCCTGCACCGTCACTTCTCCCGGAGGTTTCCCGCGCGCTCGGGCGGGGTCGGCAGCCGAGAGAACCTCGAGCAGGAAGTCCCGCACCAGCGAGGCATTGCGCGCCTGCGCCTGCGCGAGGTGGGCCTGGCGGAGAGCAACCGCGGTCGAGCCGAGCAGCGCCAGGATCGCGGCAGCGGTCGCCAGCGACGCCCATCGGTGGCGGCTCAGGAAGCGCCTCGCTCGGTATACCGTCGAGGGTGGCCGGGCCTGAACCGGCTGCTGGGCCAGCACCCTCTCCAGATCTTCCGCCAGCGCGGAGGCGCTGCCGTAGCGCTCTGCGGGACGTTTGGCGAGCGCCTTGCCAAGCACGGTGTCGAGATCACCGGCGAGCTGACGCGCGAGCTTTCGCCGGGAGGTTCTCCGGAGCCCTGCCGTCTCCTCGTCGATGGCGGCGCTCGGGCGAACCGGGTCTCCCTGAACGATGGCGAGCTCGAGCTGTGCGACGGACGGGAGCTCGACCTGGTACGGCGCCCTTCCCGTCAGGAGCTCGAAGAGCACCACCCCAAGGGTGTAGACATCGCTGGCGGTGCTGAGCGGCTGCCCGAGGACCTGCTCGGGGCTCGCATATGCCGGCGTGAGCATTCGCCCGGCGAACTCCGTCAGCGTGCCCTGCGGTGCCGGTGCATCTCGCGCGAGCAGCTTTGCGATTCCGAAATCCAGGAGGCGGACCTCGCCTCCCTGCGTGACCAGGATGTTGGAGGGCTTGAGATCGCGGTGAAGCACCAGGTTTGCGTGGGCGAACTGGACCGCGGCCAGGACCTGGCCGAACAGCATGATGCGTGTCTCGACGTCGAGGCCTCGCCCGTCGGAGAACGCGGTGATCGGCTCACCGTGGACCATTTCCATCGCAAGGTAAGGCTGACCCTCCGCCGAGACACCAGCGTCGTAGAGGCGCGCGATGTTGGGGTGCTCCAGGCGAGCGAGGATGTCGCGCTCTAGGGAGAATCGGGCAGCGAGGTCCCAGGGAAGAGGATTCGCCAGCGGCAGCTTGAGCGCCACCTCACGCTCGAAGCCACCATCGGCACGCCGAGCGAGCCAGACCTCTCCCATCCCCCCGGTGCCGAGCAGGCGGATCAGGACGTACGGCCCGACGGTCTGCCCGACGACCGCGCCGCGCCTGAGCGGAATCGAGGGAGGACCACCGACGGCGTCGTGGCCCGCCGCCTGGTCTTCTGCGTCCGGGAGCCTTCGGCCGGGCGGAGTGATCTCCATGTGGTGACTCGCGAGTGCGCTCGCCGGCGAACGTATGTCCAGACCACTCTCGGGAGAAAGTGTCCGCGCCTCCTGCGACCGCAGGCCGGAAGCTGGCTCGGAGGGCCTCTGAGGATGGTGAAGCGACATCGCCACGCGGTTGCGACTCGGCCCCGGCCACGCAGCCCCCCTGGATGCGAGACGACCACGGGCGTCCAGCTCGCGTTGGCGTACCGAACCTCCCTCTGCATCGCGTCGAGAAGGAGACGTCGGCGCCTCCGTTGTTGCGCTCGAGGTCCAGCGTCTCGGGGACGGGCTCGCGCACGTCGAGGGCGCGACCCCGCCCAATCTCTTCTGGGCCGTTCCGTCAACGCCCCGCGTCGAGCCCGGTCTTCCGTTGACGGCGGTCTCGCCCGGAGCCGCCGCAGCGCACCGTCGGCGCGGCCTCCTGCGACGAGGTTTCGTGTCTCGTCGCTCGGATTTCTCCTTCGTGCGTCGGACCGGAAGTCACTTGACGGCCTCGGTCGCCAGGCCCGTAGTCCGCTCCGCGCAAGGCCGTCGATGCAGCGCTCGGGGGAGCCATGAGACACGAGAACGGATGGGTGCACCGGGCGAGCGGTGCGGGACTCGTCGTGGCGGTCGTCGTCGCAGGGTGCAGCCCGGCGACCACGACCTCCGATCAATCCGAACAAGCGGTCACCGTCTCCGCGGAGGTCGCCGGCGCGGACAACCCGCTCGACATCTCCGCGCTCGGGCTCATCCTCTTCCAGAACACGCACTCTTGCCCGGCCAACATTTCCTCCTTCGACGCGAGCGGGCATCCGATCCCCGCGGTTGCGAGCGTCGCCTCCACGGTCGTGGGGATCCGTCCCGATCTGGTGGTCAATCCCTCGGGCGGCTCGAGCCGCCTCAGCGACGAGGCCTTCTTCGGTCAGCTCGCCGTCGGCGACTACACGCTGTGCACGTACGTCCTCGACAGCACGCAGAAGGTCATTCCCGAGTGCACCATCGGTGACGTCGGCGGCCACCTCGCCCCGCGGACCAAGCTGGCCCTGGAGGCGAACAACGTCTGCTATCCGCCTGGGACGCAGGGCGTGAACGGCGGTGGCGGCATCTCCTTTGCGCCGTACTTCGATCTGACGCGCATCCTCGAGACGACGTGCGCCGGAGGGAAGGCATCGGTCCTCGGGCAGGTCGTCTCCCTCGACAACGACCAGAACCTCTTCTGGCGGGTCTCGAAGGTGGTCGTCGATCCGCCGGGGGCGATGGTGACCTGGAGCGTTCCGAACATCACCGACTGGCAGCCTGCACCGGACGGCGCCGTCCAGTTCTCCGCGTCCCTCGACGTCCCCGGGGTGATCTCCTTCCAGATCGACACGAAGGACTCGACGAACCAGGGGCTGTCCTTCTCCCTGGACTTCGTCTTCTACCAGTCGGGCCTCGTGAAGTTCGTCGTTCCGCAGCCCGGGATCCAGAGCTCGATCTGGAGCGACGGATCGGTCTCCCTGGCCATTCCGCTGCAGAACGTCAGCGAGGCGGTGGGCGTCGACGTTCACCTGACCGGGCTCGAGGTCCCCTCCGCAACATTGCTCGGGCCGGCTCTGCCCGAGGCGCTGGGGGACATCCTCCCGGGTGACATCAAGAAGATCGACGCGCGGTTCAGCGTTCCCAGCGACGGGGTGCCGTACGACGTCACGATCGCGGGGACCTACGCGGTGGGAGAGAGCGCGTGCAATTTCCAGGCGCTCGGGGTCTTCGTCCCTCAGCCACGCGATTCGACTCCCATCCAGGCGGTCGCTGGCATCCTGAACAAGCTCGACCTGCGGACGGCGTCCTTCCCACCCTTCCCCGCGCCGCCGCCCGCAGAGCGCGAGTTCAACGGATCGGGGCTCCTTCCGCCGCTCGGTGAGCCGCGCCTCTCGCCGGTCTTCCAGAACCCGCCCGGTGGGAACGTTCCGGGCCATTCACTCCTTCGACGGGTGCCGATCATCAACCTCAACCCTCCCCCGCCACCACTGCAGTTCGATTGTCCCGATTCGGATCCTGGCGACAAGGTCTTCTTCACCCGGAACACGATCGGCGCCACCTACGGCGGCTTCCCTCCCGATCCGAGCGTCGCGGGGAACTGGGCGAGCACGTGCTCGTCACCGCCCTGCACGCTCGACGACGTGACGATGTTCACCGCCAACACGGCGGTCTTCTACTCGACCGACAGCGGCCTGACCTTCACCGCGGTGAGCCTGGTCCCGCTGGTCGATCCCGCGATCCCGGGGCGCAACAGCTTCTTCCCACAGGACGACGGCGGGCTCTGTTGCGACCAGGTGCTGACCTACGTTCCCAGCGGGAACATCTTCGTGTGGCTCCTGCAGTACTGGCCACTCCAGACCGGAGTCGACGCACAGGGGAACCCGATCACCGGGCCCAGCCGGCTGCGCATCGCCTGGGCGTCACCCGCCGACATTCGCGCCGATTTCCTGCACGCCTGGACCTGGGTCGATCTCACCTCTGCCGGCGTCGGCATCGGGAACGACTGGATGGACTATCCGGACATCGGCTACTCGGACAACTTCGTCTACGTCGGCGTGGACCACGGGATCGCGAACACCGGCCAGGTCTACACGGCCCGCCACATCTACGCTCGTCTGTCGCTGGCCGACATCCTCGACACCACCAAGTCCTCGGTCGGCTACCAGTACATGGATCCCACCCGTGGCGGGCTCTTTCAGAACCACATCGTCCAGCCCAGCAGCGATGGTCTGTACTTCACGGCGATGCCGGATACGAGCACCCTCACCGTCTACTCGTGGCCGGACTCTTCCAACACCGCGACGCCGCATGACGTCTCGATCAGCAACTTCAGCAACGCGGACTACACCGCCCCGACGCCGGAGGGGATCGACTGGAACGCCGCGCCCAAGCTGGTCCTCGGCGCGACCCGGACCGAGCCATTCTGCTTCGGCTGCTCGGATCGGTTCCTGTACTTCGCGTTCAGCGCCGGGCGCAGTGGATCGGGAAGACCGTTCCCCTACGTTCGGGTGGAGAAGGTCAACCTCGATACCTTCGCCCTGGTGAGCGAGCTCGACATCTGGAATCCAGGCTTCGCCTTCTCCACGCCCGCGCTGGTCTACCGGCCGAACAACTCGATCGACGAGGTCGCCGTCTCGCTCGCCCTCGGCGGCGGAGGAAACTTCGCCGACAACGCCGTCGGTTTCCTCGGCGACTTCATCGTCTACGTCACGACCGACAGCGACACCACGCACGCCGGCTACAATCGCGACAAGAACGGGAAGATCATCCTGGACGGGAGCGGCAACCCAACCTACTCGGTCCGGTTCGGCGACTACTACTCGGCTCGAAACTCGATCGGCCCGGTGACGAAGAACGGTCGCGGCGTGGGCTACTCCACCCTGGGGTACGCGTCCAAGACGTTGGTCGCGGGAAAGAAGTGCGTCGACGTCGGGTGCAGCATCGACGAGCACTACGTCCAGTTCGGGCGCTTCGCCGATCTGTGCCCGCAGCCCCCCCCGCCACCGCCGCGGTAGAGCCGACCCGCCAGCGACCGACGCGCTCGGGCGCTCACCTTCGATGTCGACGCCCCTGGCGATTCAGTGCCGCGTGCCGTCGCGCGGGTCGTCCCGCCCGGTGTCGGCGCGCGGCCGCTCGATGCCGTAGCGGACCATCTTCTTGATCAGCGTCCGCCGGGCGATGCCCAGCAGCTTCGCCGCCCGCGTCTGGTTGCCGCTGGTCTTGCCCAGGGCCTCGAGGATCTGCGCGCGCTCGAACTCCTCGAGCTTCCCGCGCAGCTCGGGTGCCCCCGGGCGCACCGGCAACCGCATCGTGACCTGCTCGTCGTCCGCCGGCGGTCCGGGGACCGGGGTCATCTTCGTCGGCGGCTCCGGCTGCTGCGCCTCCAGCTCCCCCTCGTGGAGGAGCAGGTGCTCCGGCTTCAGCACGTCGCCCTGGCAGAGGACCACCGCCCGCTCGACGACGTTCCGCAGCTCGCGCACGTTCCCCGGCCAGGGATGGGCCTGCAGCGCCGCCCGCGCCTCCGGTCCGAGGCGCGGCGGCGGCTTTCCCAGCTTGCGCGCCGAACGCTCGAGGAAGACCTCCGTCAGCGGAAGCACGTCCTCCGGCCGCTTCCGGAGCGGCGGCAGCGTCATGGTGATGCCGTTGAGACGGAAGAACAGGTCGGCCCGGAAGCCCCCGGAGGCCACCAGCTTCCGGAGGTCCCGGTTGGCGGCGGAGAGGAACCGGACGTCCACCTTGCGGGTCGTGGAGCTGCCGAGGCGCATCACCTCGCCGCTCTCCAGCGCCCGGAGCACCTTGGTCTGGGTGCTCGGCGCCATCTCCCCCACCTCGTCGAGGAACAGCGTCCCGCCGTCCGCGGCCTCGAACAGACCGACCTTGGTCTGGGTGGCACCGGTGAAGGCCCCCTTCTCGTAGCCGAACAGCTCGGCCTCGAGGATCGACTCGGGCAGCGCGGCGCAGTTCAGCTTGAGGAACGGGGCGCCGACGCGCGAGGAGCGACGGTGGAGCGCCTCGGCGAAGACCTCCTTCCCCACCCCGGTCTCGCCGAGGATCAGGACCGAGAGGCCGGTCGGCGCCACCACGTCCAGCATCTCGTAGAGGCGCTTCATCGCCGGGTCGCGCACCACGGTGCCCGGCATCTCGGCCGGGGTGCGGTGGGAGGGCGCTCCGAGCGCGGTCGTTCGCTGGAGCACCAGCGTCGCCGACCCCACCTCGAACACCGTTCCGAGCGCGAGCACCCCCCGGTCGCGGGGCGCGAGCTTCCGTCCCTGGATCGACGTCCCGTTGGTGCTGCCCAGGTCCTCGAGCGTGATGCGGCTCGCGACCGTCAGCACCGCGTGCCGCCGGGAGACCGACGGATCGTCGATGACCACGTCGGACTCCGGGGCCCGGCCGAGGATGTAGGGGCGCCCCACCGCCAGCGGAACGGCCCAGGCGCCCGCCGCGCAGCTGACCAGGAGGCTGGGGGCCAGCCGGTGGCGCTCCTCGGCCCGGACCTGGGTCTCCTCGGTGGAGGCGCGCGCGCGCTCATCGGGCTCCACGGGGGTCTTTCGAGGCATGGACGGGTTCTCAGAAGCCTAAGCGTGCACGGCCAGACTCCGGAAATCTGGAGCAGAAGGCGTGCCAGGGGTGAAAAGTCGCACCCCGACTGGACGCTGTGCACACCGGGGCGCCGATTGTGGTCGATCGATCACAACTCCGGTGTGCCCTCCCGCTCACACCACGCTCGGCGCTCAGCACGAGGCCGCCTGCACGGGGATGCCGGTCCGGCCGGCCAGCGCCGAGCGCACCGGGCGCAGCTCTAGCCCTCCGGCGTGCGCATCGGCCAGCGCCCGGACCAGCGCCGCGCTCGCGAGGAGCACCGGCGTGCCCTGGGCGGCGACCAGGCCGGGATGCAGGTCGACGTCGATCGGGGCGCCCGTGGCATGTGCCGCGGTGCCTCGGATCGTGCCGGCAAACCCGATGCGCTGCTCGGACGTCGCGAGGGAGACGCCGGCGGGCAACGCACCGGAGAGCCCCCAGGGAACGGTTCGGATGATGCGCACGTCGTAGGGCGCCTCCGGAGCCGTCCATCGATCGAGCGGCGCGCGACCGCATCCCGGGCAGGCCGGGCCGCGCACCTCGAGTGGCCGTCCCGCGGCCAGCGGCACCTCGCCCTGCGGCTCCACCTGGATCCACGACCGGGTGCCCACGACCGGACGCGTGCCGAGGCCCTGCCCGTCGAGGAGAGAGCGCAGGCGGGAGGCCGCGACCAGCTCGCCGGCCTCGGTCAGAAGGAGCTCGGGGCGGGCGCGGTGGACGAGCTCCACGTCGGCCGGCTCGTCGAGCGCGAGCTCCAGCGGCGCCACCTGCTCCCACCGGATCCGGTCGCAGTGGGAGCAGGCCCAGCGGGCCAGATGGGAGCGGCCCCGTCCGAGCACCGTGGGCGCGTCGAGGCTCGAGGGGCGGACGAGCTCCACCACCGCACCGTCGGCGAGCTCGTGCGCACGCCAGCGCTCCTCGTACGTGGCGGAGGCAAGGAGCGTGCGGCCGTCCACGGTGCGCACGCGTCCCCAGGCAATGATCCCCTCGGCCTGCTCCGGGGTGACCCGGAGATAGGCCGTCGAGATGCGCTCGCTGGGAGGTACCTCGGGGCCATCGAGCGAGCGCAGCTGCCGGATGATGAAGGCGAGCTCGGGAGGGAATCGATCGCGGAGCCCGAGCGGAGCCCCGCGGAAGCGGAGAGTGAGCCACAGTTCCATGCCGGGAGCCCCAAGCAGTCCCCGTGCCACTCGCTGGCGTCCGCCGCGACCCGGGGTGTTCCTACCGCGCGGCGGTGCCCCGGGCGGCCTCGATCTGCGGCAGGAGGATGTCCCGGACGTAGTGCCAGGACGGCACCAGCGCGAGCGCCTGCCGCGCGTGGAGCTCCGCCTGCTCCAGGTCGGGGAGGCGGCGGTTGAGGTACGTCCAGGCGAGGCTCATGTGCAGCTCCGGCTCGCCCCAGCTCGGCCGGAGCGGGCCGCCGGACCGACTCGAGGCCAGGGCCTCGAGCCCGCGCTGGTAGGTGGCGATGGCCCTCGCCTGGCGCTCGTCGACCTTCTCCGGCGGGCTGTCATTCGGGCTCCAGAACTCGGTCGGGCCGCGAACCCAGAGAAGCCGGGGGTTCTCGGGCTCGAGCGTCCGGGCTTCCTCGAGCAGCCCGAGCATCCGAGTGAGCATCGCACGGGACTCGTCGTCGAGCTTCCTTCGGAGGAACATCCGCATCCCGAGGCAGGATGCGAGCCCGGCCTGGGCGTCGACGAGCCTCGGGTCGACCTCGAGCGCGGATTCGAACTCGCTTCCGGCGCCGATCAGGTCGGCCTCGAGGTCGTCGGGGGTCGGAGTCTCGTTGAAGCCGTTGATCGCTCGCCGCCAGCGCGCGAATGCCTGCCAGTAGAGCACCAGCGACCTCGGGGTGCTCCCGGCCGGCGCCGCGCCGAGGGCGTCGTGGAGCGTGCGCAGCGCCTGCCGGTCGCCCGCGTAGTCCGCCTGGCGGATCTGCTCGACGAGCTGGGCGAGGCGCTCCTCGCTCGAGGCGGGACGGGGCGCCGGAGTGGAGGTGGCACAGCCGGTGGCGAGGAGCAGCAGGACGAGGGACGCGGGTCGGAGCATGGGCGCGGACCTTCCGCGCGAAGCCCCGGCGCGGTCCACCCGGCCAGTCGAGCGGCCGGAGCCCGCCGGCGAGCGGTCGCTGCATCCTGCGAACGGGGAGACCAATGCCGTGCTCTCTCAGCGCCCGAGGCCGCGAAGCTCCCGGGAGCGCTGGCGGCTGGCGAACAGCGTCGCGCCGCTCCGGAGCGTGACCAGGAGCCGTGCATCCTCGGTCGGGACGAACGACGTCACGTGATCGAGGTTGACCAGGTGCGATCGGTGGACGCGGACGAACCGCCTCGGGTCCAGGCGCTCCTCGAGCTCGCCGAGGGTGACGTTCAGCCGGTAGCTCCCTCCGCCGGCATGGACCAGCACCCAGTCGTCGCACGCCTGCACGCGCTCGATCTCCGTCGCCACGACCGGAACGATGCGCCCGGCGTCGCGGACGAAGAGTCGGTCGAGCCTTCCCGGGACCAGCATCTCTCGCCCGCGGTCCGCCCCCGACCCGCGGCGTGACTCGAGGGCCGGCCGGGCCCGCTCCAGCGCACGGGTGAACCGCTCCACCCCGAACGGTTTCAGGAGATAGTCCAGCGCCCCGAGCTCGAAGGCGGTGACCGCGAACCGGTCGTGGGCAGTGGTGAAGATGACGGCCACCTCCTCGGCGGCGCCGCGGAGCACCTCCAGCCCCGTCCCTCCCGGAAGCTGGACGTCGAGGAAGACCAGGTCCGGGCGCAGGGTGGCCAGGGCCTCCTGCCCCGCAGGCACGGTCGCCGCCTCGCCCGCCCAGCGGATCCAGTTCATCGGCTCCAGTAGCTCGCGCAACCGTGCCCGGGCCAGCGGCTCGTCCTCGACGACCAGCGCGCGGAGCGGCTCGCTCACGCCGCCTGTTCCTCCCGGCGACCCCGGACCAGGAGGCGCAGCGTCACCCCGAAGCCGTGGGGACGCCGGCCGGCCTCCACCGAGGCGCCAGGGCCGTACAGGACGCGGAGCCGCTCCCGGACCGAGTGCACACCGATGCCGTTCCCGTCCGCCGCCGCCGCACCTGCCCCGTCGTCGTCCACGGTGAGCACCAGCTCGTTCCCCTCGATGCGCGCGCGCACCGCGATCCGGCCGCCCTCGGCCCGGTCGGCGAGCCCGTGGCGGACGGCGTTCTCCACCAGGGGCTGGAGGACGAGCGGAGGAACGAGGACGGTCGACGTTCCGGGATCGATGTCGCACTCCAGCCGGAGCCGATCCGCCAGCCGCAGCTGCTCGAACGCCAGGTAGTCCTTCGTGAAGGCCCACTCGCGCCGGAAGGGCACCTCGTCCTCGGCGTCGAGCGCGTAGCGGAGGAGGTCTCCCAGCCGCTCCAGCGCCTGGTCGGCGCGGCGCGGATCGTGGGTCACGAGCGCGCCCACCGAGTGCAGGGCGTTGTAGAGGAAGTGGGGATTGATGCGGGCGCGGAGGGCGGCGAGCTGGGCCTGCTGCGCCAGGAGCTGCGCCTCCCGGACCGCCCGCTCGCTGGCCCGCGCACGGCGCTCGGCGTGCACGGCGTACGAGCAGCCAGCGACGACGAGGTACAGCCAGCACCCCATGAGGAGGTTCCAGAGAAGGACCGGGGAGCTCCGGCTCAGCACCGCTCCCGCGTCGAGCCGCCCGCGCACGACGTCGAGCCACATCCAGCTGGTGGCATACACCGAGGAAAACGCCGCCAGCGCAAGGGCGTGGAGCACGACGAAGCGCGCTCGGCCACCCTCCCAGGTCAGCCGGCGGGTGAGCCTCCACACGCCGAGGCCCATGGTCGCCGCGGTGGCCATGGCCACGAGCCCGAAGGGCAGCGTCTCCAGCGGGGACCGGCCGGAGCTCGACGCGCCCGCCGCGCTCCAGAAGAGCGCCGCGGCCAGCCAGGAGGCGACATAGAGCACCCAGCCCATGAAGCGGCGAAGTGTGGCACGCCCGCTGGAATCGGACGAGCGGCGCCAGGGAGACCTCCGCTCACCGCTCCCGATGACCGTTCACCGGCGGCGCACGCGCCCGCCCTCGCTCACTCCGCCCGGAGCGCGAGCATCGGGTCCACCCGGGTTGCCTGGCGGGCGGGGAGCGCACAGGCGGCCGCGCTGATGGCCAGGAGCACGACGGCGACCGTGGCGTAGGTGAGGGGGTCCAGCGGGCCGATGCCGTAAAGGAGCCCCCGACCGAGCCGTCCGAGCACCAGCGCCGCCCCGAGCCCGAGGCAGAGGCCACCGACGACCAGGGCCATCCCCTGCCTCACCACCATCCGGAGGACCTTCGCCGGCGCCGCGCCGAGCGCCAGCCGGACGCCGAGCTCGCGGGTCCGCTGGCTCACGCTGTAGGCCACGATGCCGATCAGGCCCGACGCGGTGATGGCCAGGGCCAGCGCGGCGAAGAGCCCCAGCAGCGAGGCGACCAGCCGGTGGGGGGCGAGCGCCTGGTCCCGCTGCTCGGCGAGGGGCCGCATCTCGCTGATGGGCTGCCGGGAGTCGAGCTCGCGCACCGCATCGCGGATCTGCTGCGCGATGCTCGCCGCCGGCGCCTGGCTCCTGACGAAGATCCGGAGGTCGTTGAATCCGTTCTCGGCGAACGCGCCGATGACCTCGTCCATGGGAGGCGTGACCAGGTCCTGCTGCCGGGTGTCACCCACGACGCCGACGATGGTCGCCCACTGCTTCCCGCCGTCGAACGAGACGCGCCGGCCGATGGGGTCCTCGCTGGCGAAGCGGTGGCGGACGAGCGACTGGTTCACCACCACCACCGGATGGTCCTGGCTCCTGTCGGTGCCGGTGAAGAACCGGCCCCGCACCAGGGGGATCCCCAGCGTGCGGAGATAGTCCGGCGTCACGGCGTCGAAGGTGGCCTGGGCCGGAGGCTGCCGGTCGTCGGTCGCCTGGCCCTCGATGATGTAGCTCGCGCTGAAGGGGATGGTGCCCCGGAGGGGGACGGCGTTGGACACGGCGACGGACACCGTGCCCGGGGCCGAGGCGAGGCGAACGACGAGCCGGTCCACCAGGGCGTAGGTCTTCGTCTGGTCGTTCCCGCCGTAGGTGGTGAAGTCGAGCCCCACCCGCGCGGTCTGCACGTTCTGGACGTCGATCCCCATGTCGACCTGCGCGAGCTCGTGAAGGCTGCGGAGGAAGAGGCCGGCGCCGATGAGCAGGGCCGAGGAGATGGCCACCTGGGCCACGACCAGCGCACTCCGGGCGCGGCGGCCTGCGGGGTTTGCAGCGCCTCCCCTACCGTCCTTCAGCTCGGCCGACAGGTCGCGGGCGCGGCGGAGCGCGGGAAGCGCCCCCACCAGGACTCCGGTCGCGAGCGAGACCACCACGTTGAAGGCGAGCACCACCCCGTCCAGCCGCACCTCCACCGCCCGGGTGCTCAGCCGGGCGACGAAGGCCACCAGGAGGTCCAGGGTCGCCGCCGCCAGTCCGAGGCCGAGCAGCCCTCCGATGACGGCCAGGGTGACGCTCTCGGCGAGGAGGTGTCCGAGCATCCGTCCGCGCGACGCTCCGAGCGCGGTGCGGACCGCGAGCTCCCGCTCGCGGCGCTGGACCCGGGCCAGGGTCAGGTTCGCCACGTTGGAGCAGACGATGAGGAGGAGAAACGCTGCGGCGGCGAGGAGGAGCAGGAGCGTCGGCCGGGCGTTGGTGGTCAGCTCCTCGCGGAGCGACAGCGCTTCCAGCGTGAGGCCCTGCCCCTTCGGGTAGTCCTCCGGATGCTCCTCCTTCCAGGCGGCGGAGATGGTGGCGAGCTCGGCGTTCGCCTGCTGGAGGTCCACCCCGGAGCGGAGGTGGGCGAAGACGGTGAGGCCCCGCACCCCGCGGGCCTGGTCCCACGACGACGCCCGCCGGTAGGGGCAGGAATCGATGGGCATGTAGACGTCGTTCTCGGCGGGGTACTGGGGGATGTTGGGGAGGACGCCCACCACCGTGTGGACCCGGTCGTTCATGGTGAACGACCGGCCGACGACGTGTGGATCTCCCCCCAGGGCCTTCTGCCAGTACCGGTAGCTGAGCAGCAGCACCGGGGGAGCACCGGGCTGGTCCTCGCCCTCGGCGAAGAGGCGGCCGAGCAGCGGCTGCACTCCGAGCGTCTGGAAGAATCCGGCGGACACGACGCCGGTCTGGACGCGCTCGGCCTCGGTGCCCCCGAGGATGACGAAGGACATCGAGTGGTACTCGACCAGGTCCGCCACCGAGCTCGTCCGCCCGCGCAGATCGCGGAGCTCGACCGGGGAGATGCCCACGTTCTTCACGCCCGCGAGCCTCGCCGGCTGGGTGAGGTGGATGAGCCTCTCGCCGTTCCGGTACGGGAGTGGCTTGAGCAGCACGCCGTGGATCACGCTGAAGATGGCGGTGCTCGCGCCGATGCCGAGCGCCAGGGTGACGAGCACCGCCACCGAGAAGGCCGGAGCCCGGGCCAGCGCGCGGAGGGCAAGGCGAAGGTCGTGGGCGACGTCCTGGATGCGCATGGCCAAAGCTCCTCGGGACCCCCGGGGGTCGTGCGAGCAACTCACGTGCCCGGGCGAAGCGCGCCCCGCCTGCGGCGAACGGCGATTCCCCAGCATCGCCGTTCCGGAACCGGGACGCGCCGTACCGCTTCCGGTGAACCCCGGGGTGCCGTCCGCCTCAGGCGCCGAGGAGGCGGGCCAGCTGGCGGTGCAGCTCCACCACCTCGGGCTCGCGCTGCTCCAGCAGGGCGATGGTGTCCGGATCGTCGCGTTCCCGGAGCTCCCGCTCGAGGGCGCCGAGCCGGTCCTGGAGGTCCCCGGAGCCGTCCGGAGGGAGGACGGTCAACCGTTCGCGGAGGCGGGCCGTCACGGCGCGGTTGCCAGCGAAGCGCCGGAGGACGGCCAGTGCCCGCTCGACCACCTCCTGGCCGAGGCCGGAGGTCGCGAGCGCGCGGGCGTGGGCCGCGGCCATGTCCGCCGCGTTCCAGCCAGGCCGGAGGGCGTCGAGCAGCGATCGCTGGTACTCGAGCAGCCGCTCCAGCAGCGTGCCGTCGATCCGGTAGGCCGCGAAGGAGAGGGTCCGGGCGTCGCCGCCGGCGAGGTCGTCTCCGGCGCGCTCCATCAGTGGGCCCCCGCGGGGACCAGCTGCTCGGCGAGCCTCTCGAGGTCGGAGAGGGATTGCACCACGACGACCTGGTCGCACGCCCGGGCGTAGAGGTCCATCTCGCTGTCCCCCACCCCCCAGGCGCGGCGCTCTTCGGGGCAGATCCACACCACGCGGCGCGCCTTGCGGCGGATTTCGCGGAGCGCCAGGACGTTGGGCGGGTTCTGGTTGTTCCGCCCGTCGCCGATGATCAGGACCGTCGTCCGGCGGGTGACGGCGGGCAGCTCCCGGCGGACGAAGGTGGCGAAGGCGTTCCCGTAGTTGGAGTTGGCCTGGAGCGAGACGGCCCGGCCGGTGACCGCGAGGTCCAGCGCTCGTTCGGGCTCGAGCGTGCGGAACAGCTCGGTCACCTCGCCCACGTCGGAGACGAAGACGAAGCTCCGGACGCGGGCGAAGAGCGACTGCAGGGTGTGGGTGAAGAGCAGCATCAGCCGGCTCACGTTGCGAACCGACTCGGACACGTCGCAGAGCACCACCACCTCGGGGCGCTGTGGGCGGCGGGCCCGGAAGACGGGGACCATCGGCATCGCTCCCCAGGACATGTTGCGCCGGATCGTCCGCCTCACGTTGAGGGTGCCCTTGCGGCGGCTCCGCTCGCGCCGGACGAGACGCGTCTTCAGGCGCTCGGCGATCCGGCGGACCGCGTGTTGCACCTGGGCCAGCTCGGCCCGGCCGAGGGTCGCGAAGCTCCGGTCGGCCAGCGCTCCGGAGCTGCCCCGCAGCCGCGCTCGGGCCTGGCGCTCGACCTCGCGGCGGGCATCGGCCTCGAGGCCGCGGAGGAGCCCGGAGAGCCGGCGGCTCACCCACTCGAAGCCCTCGGGGGACAGGCCGCGGCGGCGGAGCTCCGCCTCGACGGTCCCGATGTCGGTCCGGAGCCCGTCGCCTCCGGCGCCGGCGAGCAGCCTCCGGGAGTAGAAGCCCGCCTGGAGCGGGCTCTGCAAGCGCGAGAAGTCGAGCTGGAGCGTCGCCCCCCGGAACAGCTGCGCGATGCGGTCGCGGTCGCCGCGGAGCGCCGCCTGCCCGAGCGGCGACATCTCACCCAGCAGCCGGTTCAGCGTGGCGAGGATCATCGTCCGCTCGTCGCCCTCGAGCGCGCCGGACTCGGCCAGCGCGTCGAGGATCGACTGCTCCCCGCCTTCGAGGAGCGAGACCGCTCCGGAGAAGAAGATGTCGAACGCCCGGTCGAACGGAGCCCGGTCGGCCGCTCGCTTGACCATCGTCGTGCGCAGGACGGATCGAAAGGCCTCGCGGTCGGCGAGGTCGACCAGGGTGGCCCCGCGCGTTGCATCCAGCAGCTCGGACGTGGCAACCCGGACGCCGTTCTGGCGCAGGACCTCGGCGAACTCGACGATGCGGGCTTCCATCGATCCCAGGGAATAGCTCAGATGGCGCGAATCTTCCTCGCCGGAGCCTCCGGCGTCATTGGACGGCGGCTGGTGCCGATGCTGGTGCAGGCAGGACACCACGTCACCGCGACCACCCGGACGGAGGGTAAGACCGAGCTGCTGCGGTCGCTCGGGGCGACCCCGGCGGTGGTGGACGTCTTCGACACGGAGGCGCCGAGGCGGCTCGTCCTCACCCGAGAGCCGGAGGTGGTCGTCGACCAGCTGACCGCCCTCCCGGACGACCTGTTCTCGCTCGACGAGGACGGGCTCGAGCTTGCGCTCCGCGCGAACCCTCCGCAGGGCCACGGCGGTCCTCGAGTTCGATGGCACGCGCTTCGTACAGCCGAACTGAGCGGCTCCGCCCCGTCGCATCTCTCGTCTCAGCCACGGCGAGCCGCGTCGGAGACCTCCGCGGCGACGAATCTGGCCGGTCGTTAGCGTTCGGGCGAGGATCGACGCGTGGCCGTGCACGACGACGGCATTGCACCGGACCGGTTCGAGCTCTGGATCCGGTTCGGCTTCGGTGCGCTGTTCGGGGCCTTCATGGCCGGCGCGTGGTTCGTTGCGTTCGGGCCCTGGAAGCCCCTCACCGGCGCGCTCATCACCGGCGGCGCGGCGCTCCTCGGCGGACTCCTGGCGCGCTCCTTCGGGGACCGGTTCTGGTACTCGCTACGAAGCTGGCTGTGGCTCTTCTGGCCCTGAGTCCCCGCGCACGAAGAGGGCCAGCGTCTCGGAGTGGTGCGTCCCCGGGAACATGTCCACCAGCTGGAGCGTCCGGAGGACGAACCCCTCGGTGACGAGCGCGGCCGCGTCGCGGGCGAGACCCCCCGGATCGCAGGCGACGTAGAGCAGCCGGCGAGTCCCGAGGGCCCGTGCCAGCGGCGCGAGTCCGGGTGCGCCGCTTCTCGGAGGATCGGCGAGCAGTCGCCGGAACCGGGCCCCCTCCTTCGCGAGCCCACGGCTGACCTTCCCGGCGTCGCCCTGGATGAAGCGGACGTTCCCGACCTGGGCCTCCTTGGCCGCGGCCGAGGCGAGCCGAACGGCGAGGGCCGACGACTCCACCGCGACCACCGATGCCGCGCGGGCGGCGAGGGCGAAGGTGAACGTCCCGTTCCCCGCGTGGAGCTCGAGGGCGCCGTCGGCGGCGGTGGGGGCGAGCAGCTCCAGGGCGGAGGCGACGAGGAGCGGAGTGCCGGCGGCGTGGGCCTGGGAGAAGCCCTCGGGGCGGAGATGGAGCGAGACCTCGGGCCGGAGGGGCGCGGGACCGCGGAGGGTCGGCCGGCCCACGTCCTCGGTGGCTCCGCGCTCGGGGACCAGGGCCACGCCCCGCGCTCCGGAGCGCAGCACCGCGAGCGCCACCTCGCGCGCCCGGGGCCGGACCTCGCCCTTCAGCTCGAGCGCCACCGAGACGAGGTCGCCCTCGGCGAGGAGCCGCACCGCGCGGAGTCCCCGTCCGAGCGGCGCGAGGATCGCGCCGAGCGCGCCCGGGAGCGCGGCGAGCGGGCCGACCAGGGCCGGGCAGTGCTCGACGGGAACGGGGGCGTGGCTGCGGCGGTGGAGGTAGCCGAGGTGGGTACCGGTCCAGTGGAGATCGGCCCGGCGGCGGGTCCCCAGGTCGCCGGCCGACACCGTGGGACGCCACTCGACGGAGGAGAGGTCGAGGCCTCCGAGGCGCTCGAGGGCAGCCCGCACCGCGACCTCGCGCTCATGCCGCTGCGCGTGGGGGGCGAGATGGAGCCAGTCGCAGCCACCGCACACGCCGGCGAGGGGGCAGGCCGGGCCCACCCGGTCGGGCACGGGGCGCAGGACCTCGAGGAGCCGCCCGCGCTGGAGCTTCCCCTCGAACCGGGGCGCGGCGCGGACCTCCTCGCCGGGCAGGGCGCCGGCGACGAACAGCGCCCTTCCCTTCCAGCGGGCCACGCCCTCTCCGTCGGCCGACAGGCGATCGACGTGCACGTCGACCGGTGGCTCCTCGGAGGCGATCGTCCGGGAAGACCGTCGATCCGGTTCGCTCCTCCGGGAGGGGCGCTTCCCTCGCGGGCGAGGGCGGCTCACGACGAGGCCTCGCGAGGCGACGGTGGGGCTGGTCGGGTCTCGGCGGGCCGGACGGGGGCATGCCCTGCCGACACGTCGCCGCGGGAAACACTGCGGCTGGACGTCCGCGGCCGGCGGCGGGCGCGGGAATCGGGCGCCTGGGTCAGTTGGGCTGCTTCCCGCCCTGCGGAGGCCGGGGCATGCTTCCCGTATCCGGGAGCTCGCGCCGGAGCTGCTCGACGAAGCGGGCGATGCGGTCCCGGAGCTCGTCGGTGACGTCCACGAACTCGACGCCCATGCCCGGCACCTGGTTGGTGGGGTTGTCGAACTCCTGGATGCGGGTCACGCGGCCGCGGAGCTCGAAGGGGACGGGAGCGCCGGGGAGCTGGAGGATGATCCGGACGGTGGTCCCGACCGGGAGCGGGTTGCGGGAGTTGATGAACATCCCGCCGCGGGAGAGGTTGGTGGCCCAGTCGGTGATGAAGCCGTCGACGGTCCGGTAGGCCACCGGGATCTCGTGCTCGAGCCGGTCCGCCTTGCGCCCGCTCTTCGGATTCTCCGTCGACATCCTGGACGCCCTTCCGTCCAGGGAATCGTACCAGACGACGCCCGGCCCCTCTAGCGACCGCGGCGGTCACTCCGCCGCCGCCCTGATTTAGACGCGCATCTCGCAGAGGTCGGGGGAGATGCGCAGCCGCGGTTCGGTCACCTTCTGGACGTGCTCCGGGGTGACCCCGGGGGCCACCTCCCGGAGGAGGAGCCCTTCGGGCATGACGTCGATGTAGGCAAGGTCGGTGACGATGTGGTGCACACACTTCCGGCCGGTGAGGGGGAGGGAGCAGCGCTCGAGGATCTTCGGCCTCCCCTCCTTGGTGGCGTGCTCCATGGCCACGAAGACCCGCTTGGCGCCCATGGCGAGGTCCATGGCCCCGCCCATGCCCTTCACCATCTTGCCGGGGATCATCCAGTTGGCGAGGTCGCCCTGGGCGGAGACCTCCATCGCGCCGAGGACGGCGAAGTCGATGTGCCCGCCGCGGATCATCCCGAAGGAGGTGGAGGAGTCGAAGAACGAGGCTCCCTTCACCGCGGTGACGGTCTCCTTGCCGGCGTTGATCAGGTCGGGGTCCTCCTGCCCCTCCAGGGGCCAGGGGCCGATCCCGAGCAGGCCGTTCTCGGAGTGGAGGAGGATGTCCATCCCGGCGGGGATGTAGTTGGCCACCAGGGTGGGCAGGCCGATGCCGAGGTTCACATAGTACCCATCGCGCAGCTCGAGGGCGATGCGGTGGGCGACCTGTTCGCGGGTGAGCGTCATGGTCGAGATCTCCGTCTCAGGCGCGCTTGCGCACCGTGCGCTTCTCGATCCACTTCTCGTAGTGGCGGCCCTTCAGCACCCGGTGGACGAAGATGCTGGGGGTGTGGATCTGGTCGGCGTCGATCTCGCCCACCTCCACGAGCTGCTCGCACTCCACGATGGTGGTCCTGGCGGCCATGGCCATCAGCGGTGAGAAGTTCCGGGCGGTCTCCCGGAACACACAGTTGCCCCAGCGATCGGCCTTCCAGGCCCGGATGATGGCGAAGTCGGCCTTGAGGGGCTTCTCGAAGACGAACTCCTTGCCGTCGATGACCCGGGTCTCCTTGCCCTCGGCGATCTGGGTGCCCACCCCGGTGGGGGTGAAGAAGCCGCCGAGCCCGCAGCCACCGGCGCGGATCCGCTCGGCAAGGGTGCCCTGGGGGTTGAGCTCGACCTCCAGCTCGCCGGAGAGGAACTGGCGCTCGAACTCCTTGTTCTCCCCGACGTAGGAAGCGACCATCTTCCGGACCTGATGTGCCTTGAGGAGGACTCCGAGGCCGAGGTCGGTGGTGCCGCAGTTGTTGGAGATGAGCGTGAGGTTCTTCACGCCCTTCTTCGCCAGCGCGGCAATCAGGGTCTCCGGATTGCCGCACAGCCCGAAGCCTCCGGACATCACCGTCGCGCCGTCGGGGATGTCCGCCACCGCGGCGTCGGCGCTAGCCACCACCTTGTTCATGCGGGGTCTCCTCGGATCAGCGCTCGACCATCAGGGCGATGCCCTCGCCGCCGCCGATGCAGAGCGAGGCGACGCCGCGCTTCTTCCCGGCGTCCTTCATCGCGTACAGCAGGGTGATGAGGACCCGCGCGCCCGAGGCGCCGATGGGGTGTCCGAGCGAGGTGGCGCCGCCGCGGACGTTCACCCTCGAGGGGTCGAGCTTGAGGATCTGGTTGTTGGCGATGGCCACGACGGCGAAGGCCTCGTTGATCTCCCAGAGGTCGATGTCGCCGGCGGTGGTCTTGGTCCGCTCGAAGAGCTTCTTGATCGCGTCGGCAGGGGCGATGGTGAACTCGACTGGCTTCCGGGCGGCGGTGGTGTAGCCGGTGATGCGGCCGAGGACGGTCTTGCCCTCGGCCTTGGCGCGCTCGGCGGACATGAGGACGAGCGCGGCGCCGCCGTCGTTGATGGACGAGGCATTGGCAGCGGTGACGGTGCCGTCCTTCTTGAAGACCGGCTTCAGGGTGGCGATCTTCTCGGGCCTGGCGTTCTTGGGGCCCTCGTCGTCGGCGACCATGACGGGATCGCCCTTCTTCTGGGGCACGGGGACGGGGACGATCTCGGCCTTGAACAGCCCTTCCTTCTGGGAGCGGATGGCCCGGTTGGTGGACTCGAGGGCGAACTCGTCCTGGGCGGCGCGGCTGATCTTGAACTGCTCGGCGCAGTGCTCGGCGCACATGCCCATGTGCTGGTTGCTGTAGACGTCGGTGAGGCCGTCGAAGACCATGTGGTCGAGCATCTGGACGTTGCCCATCCGAGCGCCCTGGCGAAGGTTCATCGAGAGGTAGGGGGCGTTGCTCATCGACTCCATGCCGCCGGCGACGACGACGTCGGCGTCCCCGAGGGCGATGGACTGGGCGGCGGAGATGACCGTCTTGAGGCCCGAGCCGCACATCTTGTTGAGGGTGTTGGTGGGGACGGTGTCGGGGATGCCGGCGCCGAGGGCGGCCTGTCTCGCGGGGGCCTGCCCCTGCCCTGCCTGGAGGACGTTGCCCATCCAGACCTCCTCCACCTTGGAGGGGTCGACGCCGGCGCGTTCCAGGGCGGCCTTGATGGCGATGGCGCCGAGCTGCGGGGCGGTGAGGGACGACAGGGTGCCGAGGAAGCTTCCGATGGGGGTACGGGCAGCACCGACGATGACGACGTCACGAGCCATGGCGAACACTCCAGCTTGAGCCAACGGACTGGATTGACACGCAGAGACCCGCGGGTCAACCCAATCTCGGTACGACCGTGGGCTCACGGGTGTCCGAATTGGACCCCGTCGAAATCGAGTGCGGCGGCCTTGCCGGCATCGACGACGACCAGGCGGAGCCGATCCGCTTCCTCCCGAAATTCCAGCTCCTCGCCGCGCAGGGCGCCGGGGCGGCCGTTCCGGCTCCCCAGCCCGGACCAGAGGCTGGAGCCATCGGTGACGAGCACCATCCAGCCGCGCTCGCTGAGAGGCCCCAGGCCGAGGAGGACGATCTCCAGGCGCCCTCCCCCGGTGAAGGTGTGCTTGACGACCTCGAACCCGAGCTGGGAGGTGGTCCACGTTCCGACGACGCACCGCCCCGAATCGCCGACACGAAGGGCCCAGAGGCGCCGGGGGCCGGGCTCGATGGGGGCGACCCAGTCGATGCGGACTCCGGAGACCGTCGAGCTCCACACGAGGCGGACGGGGCCTGCTCCGAGGTCCGCCGGCTGGCTGAGCGGCTTGCCCCGTCCGGGCTCGAGAGGGTCGCCGACGAGGCCGGAGCCGGCCGAGGCGAGGTCGGAGCAGTCCTGGGGCCGGCGGCTGGCCGAGGGGTCGGTCGAGGGGAACCACGCGTTGTACCGGAGCTCGGGAGGCCCGGTGGCACAGCCGAGGGCGAGTGCCGAGAGGACCGCCGCGCCGGAGAGCCGCCGCATGAGGCGACGGTAGCGCGACGCCGGCCGGCATGGCGTTGCCGAACGGGGCAGCCGGCTCCGAGGACAAAGCGCTCTGGCCCCGATCCGGTCGGTAGACCCGGGGGACGGCGCGCGAGAGCTTTCCGCGTGGGCCCCGAGAGGAGCGGCCGCTGGTGCTCCGGGTATGGTCCGCCGCAGTCACGGGGAGTGCGGTTCTCGGCCTCTCACGCTGGAGTCCCGATTGCCGGTTTCACTCCCGTTTGAGGCTGGAGCTCCAACCGGGACGCTGAGTAAGAGTTGGCTCGTGCCAAGTACCCGTGTTCACGTGGTTTAATTTCACTTCGAGTCTTTGTCTCCGGAGCGTGGATGGTGGTCCACCGTCGCGGGTCGCGTGGGTTCGGGCGGGCCGAGCGCGCGGAAGCTCGAGACGTCCCTGGCACCTTCGCTGGCTGTCACGCTCCGAGACGCTCAGCTCACGGACACGCGGTCGAGAGCGGATGGGTGTTCACGACGCACAGCGCTTCCTGGCACAGGTTCTGGACGCATTCGGCGTTCCGGGCGCAGGTCTCTCCGAGTGCCTTGCGGGGCACGCAGGCGCTGACGCCGGCATCGACGCCGCAATAGGTCTGGCCTTCGCAGTACCCGCCCACGCACGGGTCGACGAGGACCACCGCGGGGATGCAGTCGTTGCAGCCGGGGATCGCAGCGAGAGCGAGGAGCGGGAGACCCAGGAGAACCGGCCATCGACGGCGCATCGAAATGCCCCCGAGAGATGCACGGACGCACGGGCGACGACCGGCATCCGAAGGATACAGCGGGCGCGACAACTCTCCGGTTCGCGGGTGCCGGGCAGCCTTCGGCGACTGACCACCGCTCTTGTACGTGGACGTGCGTTCCACGGACCAAGGCGGAGGCTCGGTTCGGTCGCGAGGCTGGACGCGACCTCGGGGTGCACCCATGCCGCCCGGAGCCCGGACGCTGCGTCCTTCCAAAGAAGAAGGGCCGGGCTCTCCCGAGAGAACCCGGCCCCGATCTCATCCGCGGCTCAGCGTCGCAGCTTGGACGCCATGACGTCGCCGAGGCGTGCCTTGGACCCCTCGGCCTGCTTGCGCAGGTACTCGCGGTAATCGTCCTCGCCCTCGTGCAGGAGGGCCTTCATCGACAGGGCGACCTTGCGGTCGGGGGTGTTGATGTCGATGATCTTGACGGCGACCTCCTGGCCCTCGCTGACGACGTCGCGCGGATTCTCGACCCGCTCGTCCTTCAGCTCGGAGACGTGGACCAGGCCCTCGATGCCGGGCTCGATCTCCACGAAGGCACCGAAGTCGGTGACCTTGGTGACCTTCCCGTTGACCTTGCTGCCCACGGGGAGGCGCTCGCTGAGGGTCTCCCAGGGATCCTGGCTGAGCTGCTTGATGCCGAGGCTGAAGCGCTCGTTCTCGACGTCGATGTTGAGCACCATCGCCTCGACCTCGTCGCCCTTCTTGAACAGCTCGCCGGGGTGCTTGATGCGCTGGGTCCAGCTGATGTCCGAGACGTGGACCAGGCCGTCCACGCCCTCCTCGACGCCGACGAAGATACCGAAGTCGGTGACGTTCCGGACCTGGCCCTTGATGATCGAGCCGATCGGGTACTTGTCCTCGAGCAGCGTCCAGGGGTTGGCCTCGATCTGCTTCATGCCGAGCGCGATGCGCTTGGCCTTGGGATCGATGTCGAGCACCACCGCCTCGACCTCCTGGCCGACCTCGAGCACCTTCGAGGGGTGCTTGAGGCGCTTGGTCCAGGACATCTCGGAGACGTGGACCAGGCCTTCCACGCCCTGCTCGATCTCCACGAACGCGCCGTAGTCGGTGATGCTGACGACGCGACCGTGGACGCGGGTGCCCACCGGGTACTTCTCGTCCGCCCGGTGCCAGGGGTCCTCCTGGATCTGCTTCAGGCCGAGGCTGACGCGCTCCTGGGTGGGGTCGAACTTGAGGACGACCACCCGGACCTCGTCGCCGACGTTGAACATCTCCGAGGGGTGACCGATGCGACCCCAGGACATGTCGGTGATGTGGAGGAGGCCGTCGATGCCGCCGAGGTCGATGAAGGCGCCGTAGTCGGTGAGGTTCTTCACCACGCCCTTCAGGACCGCACCCTCGCGGAGGTTCTTGAGGGTCTCCTTCTTGAGCTCCTCCCGCTGCTTCTCGAGGAGCACGCGCCGGGAGAGGACGATGTTCCCGCGCTTCTTGTTGAACTTGATGACCTTGAACTCGAATTCCTTCGAGATGTACTGGTCCAGGTTCCGCACCGGGCGGATGTCCACCTGGCTGCCAGGGAGGAACGCCTTCACGCCGATGTCGACGCTGAGGCCTCCCTTCACCCGGCCTACGATGACGCCCTTGACGATCTCGTCGCGCTCGCAGGCGGCGGAGATCTCGTCCCAGATGCGCATCTTGTCGGCCTTCTCCTTGGAGAGGACGACCATGCCGGTATCGTTCTCGCGGCTCTCGAGGAGCACCTCCACGGGGTCGCCGTCCTTGACGGTCACCTCACCGCGGGGATTGGTGAACTCCGAGATCGGGATCTGCCCTTCGGACTTGTAGCCGATGTCGACGACCGCGTAGTCCTTGGTGACCTGGACCACCGTGCCCTTGACCAGGTCGCCTTCCTTGAGAATGCCTTCGCCGCCGCGCTCCTTGAGCGAGGCTTCGAACATCGAGGCGAAATCTTCGTCGCCGCCTTCGAGTCCGATGTTGGGGTTGACGTTCTGCTGCATAGAGTTGGAGGGTCCTATCGTTGCTTCGACTGCATGCCCCAGGGTGAGGGTGTCCGGCTCCCCGCGAACGAGGACGGACGGCGGACGAGACCCTCATGTGGGGCGTGACACGGGGGCGCCGCTGCTCGGGGAGCCAGCCAACCTAAGCCAGCGCGAGGCGCGCGCAACCTACGGGGAGGTCGGACGGAAGGTCAAGTGCGCTCGGCCGGTCCCCTGCTCCCGGAACGGGAGCCTCCGGGGATGAGCGCTCCGCTCCTGGCCATCGCCTACGTCCACGAGCCCCACGAGGGCCTCGCCCGCCTCGCCGCGCCCCTGGTCCGGGCCGGATTCCGGCTGGAGGAGCGCTATCGGGCGCCGGACCCGGCGGACGTCGAGGCGCCGCTGCTGGTAGCGCTCGGGGGGCCGATGGGGGTGTACGAGGCCGACCGGTTCCCCTTCCTCGCCACGGAGGAGCAGGTGCTGCGAGCCAGGCTGGCGGCGGATCGGCCCTCCATCGGGCTCTGCCTCGGGGCGCAGCTGCTGGCCGCGGCGGCCGGCTCGACGGTCCGCCGGGGGAGCCGGGGAAAGGTGATCGGGGTGGGGCCGGTGCACCGGGTGGGGCCGGCGGGTGACCCGCTCCTCCGGGAGTTGCCGGACACGTTCGATGTCGTGCACTGGCACGGGGACACGTTCGACCCGGTGCCCGGGACAGCCCTGTTCGGCGGGGAGACCTACCCGGCGCAGGGGTTCCGGGTGGGGCGGTCGGTGGGTCTCCAGTTCCACGCCGAGCTCGGTCCGGAGGGGTTCCGGGAGTGGATCGAGGGGTCGGCGGCGGCGCTCCGGGCGAGCGGCCGGGACCCGGCGGCCCTGCTGGCTTCGGGGCTCCCCCGGCTGGAGGTGGCCCTTCCCGTCCTGGACCGGCTGCTGGAGGGCCTGGCCAGGACGGCTCGTGGGGGTTGAAATCACCGGGTTCCGGGCACGTAGAAGGGGCATGCGACTCGCTCCCGTCGTCCTCGCGGCCTGCACCGTCGCCCTCCCCGCGCTCGCCTCCGAGACGCGGAGCGCGTCCGGGTTCAACCGCATCGACCTCGTCGCCCCGGTGGACCTCGAGGTCCGCCCCGGCAAGTTCGGCATCACCCTGGAGATGGATTCCGAGGTGGCCCGTCACCTGCGCACCGACGTGCAGGGCGACACCCTCCGCATCACGATGGACGGGTGGAACATCAACGTCCACGGCAAGCAGCGGGTGAAGGTGACGATGCCCGAGCTCCGCTCGCTGCACATCCAGGGGAGCGGAGACGCGGACATCGCCGGCTTCAAGGACGCGGAAAAGGTCGAGCTGCGCATCTCCGGCTCGGGCGACGTGAAGTACGCCGGCAGCAGCGGGGGCCTGGCAGTGAGCATCGAGGGTTCGGGCGACGTGGTGCTGTCCGACGGGCAGACGGGCTCGCTCCAGGCCAACATCGAGGGCTCGGGAAACCTCAAGGCCGGCGGCTTCAAGGCGAAGAACGTCTCGGTGTCCATCGACGGCTCGGGCGACGCGGACATCCGCGTGGCGGGGGGAGCCCTGAGCGCCTCGGTGAACGGCTCCGGCGACATCCGCTGGACGGGCGATGCGAGCGCGGTGAGCGCCGCCACCCACGGCAGCGGCAGCATCGCGAAGCGCTAGGCTAGGCGTCGAGGAGCTTCTCCATCTCGAACAGCGGCACGCCGTGCAGGTCCCGCCGCCGGCTCTCGCAGAGCGTGAAGCCCGAGCGGGAGTAGAGGGCGATGGCCGCGTGGAGGAAGGGCGTGGTCCGGAGAAAGAGCCGGACCTGCCCCTGCATCCGGCCGAAGGCCTCCGCGGTGTCGAGGAGCGCCTTCGCCACCCCGTGCCCGCGCGCCGAGGGGTGGACGGCCATGCTGCGGATGTGGAGGCCCTCGGGCCGGGAGTGGGCGGAGAGCGTTCCCACCGGCTCGCCGCCCAGGAAGGCCAGCCAGACGGCGCCCTCGTCCATCCGACGGCGAAGCGTCCCGGCGTCTGGCAGGGTGTCGGCGAGCGCCTCGGGCGTGTAGAGCGACGCCACCTCGGCGAAAGCCATCCGGAGGAGGAGCGCCGCCGAGGCCGCCTCGTTCCGTCTGGCGAGCCGGATGTGCAACGTCGCGGGGGTCGTTTCCAGGGACATCACGGGCGGTGATTCCAGCCGAACGGGAACCGGGGCACACGGCACAGGGGAGGTTCGCCGCCGGAGGAACAGCGCGTGGCAGACGGAGATGCGGCCGGTCCGCGGGCGGGACTAGGGTCGGCCCGCATGGAATGGCAAGACGGCCGGCGCAGTGACAACGTCGACGATGCCGGGCGCGGTGGCGGTTTCGGCCGTCCCCTCGCCTTCGGCGGGGGCGCCATCGGCATCATCGGGGCAATCCTCTTCTACCTGCTGACCGGGCAGGTCCCGGACATCCAGCAGGCGCCGACCCCGAGCCAGGTCTCCCAGGGGCAGACGTCCGGGCCGCGCAGTGTCGCCGAGCAGCAGGAGCGAGAGTTCGTCAGCGTGGTGCTGGCGAGCACCGAGGACACGTGGAGCGCGCTGCTGCCCGAGCAGGCGCGGGTGCAGTACCAGCCGCCTCGGCTCACGCTGTTCGAGGACGCGGTCCAGTCGGCGTGCGGCATGGCCGAGAGCGCGATGGGCCCCTTCTACTGCCCGCCGGATCAGCGCGTGTACCTGGACGTGAGCTTCTTCGCCCAGCTGACGCGCATGGGCGCGCCGGGAGACTTCGCCCGCGCCTACGTCATCGCCCACGAGGTGGGGCACCACGTGCAGAACCTGGTGGGCATCGAGCGGCGGGTGATGCAGCTCCGGAGGTCCACCACCAGCCGCGCCGACAGCAATGCGCTGAGCGTGCTCACCGAACTCCAGGCCGATTGCTACGCTGGGGTGTGGGCTCACCACGCGAACGCTCACTACAGAGCGGCCGGAAAGCACGCGCTCATCGACTCGGACGAGATCGATTCCGGGCTGGCTGCAGCGGCCTCGGTCGGTGACGACCGGCTGCAACGCCAGGCCCGCGGCTACGTGATGCCGGAGACGTTCACCCACGGCTCGAGCGCGCAGCGCGTGTCGTGGTTCAAGACGGGGATGGAGACCGGCGAGCTCCGGGCTTGCGACACGTTCGGGAAGGCGGGCGTCCGGCTCTAAGCCCGAGTCGCCCCCGCCGCGAGTCCCCGCGGGAACCCTGATCGGCCTCGAAGCCATCGCCTATCTCGGCTGACGCTGGGCTTCCCACCTCGCCGCCTGCGCTGCGTGGCCATGCCCGGGGTCGGCCTGCTCCCACCCGCGGTAGAGGGCGATGAGCACGTCGATGCAGCGGGCGTGGTCATGTGGGTCGTCGGTGATCAAGCGCTCCGCGGTGACGAGCTCCGGCTCGGCCTGCGCGTACTGCTTGAGGTCCACCAGAGCTCCTCCGAGGATCAGGCGCGCGTCGCCTATCGCGAACCCCGGATCGAGCTTGGTCCGCTGGTATCCGGCAATTGCCTCCCGGCCGAGCGCCTCCGCTTCCTGGTCGCGCCCCTCGTTCCAGTACACCCGCGCGAGGTTGTTCACCGTCCCGAGCGTGTCCGGGTGGTCCGGCCCCAGGACCCTTCGCTGCGCGGCGAGGACGCTCTTCTGCAGCTGCTCGGCCTCGGCGTGACGTCCCTGCTCGTCGGTGACCACCCCGAGGTTTCCCATGGCCTGGAGGGTGTCGGGATTGTCCTCTCCGAGGACCCGTCTCTCGTGCGAGACGACCTCCCTCCAGATGCGCTCCGCCTCCGGATAGCGTCCCTCGAGGTAGTACACGTCGGCGAGATTGTTCATCACCTGGAGCGTGTCGTGGTGGTCGAGCCCGTTGAGCCTCTTCCGGATGGCCACCAGCTCGGCCAGGAGCTGCTCCGCATCCGGAAGTCGCTGCTCCCATGTGTACACGACGGCCAGGTTGTTCTCGGACTTGAGGGTGTCCGGGTGCTCGGGACCGAGGGTCCGGCGCCTCGCCTCGAAGATCTCCCGGTCCAGCCGTTCCGCCTCCGCACGCTTGCCGGCCGCGTCGAGAGCATTCGCCAGCAAGCCCATGGAGCCGAGCGTCTCCGCGCCTTGCGACCCGGCAGATTCGGTGTGCAGCTGCACGGCTCTCCGAGCGTGGTGCTCCGCCTTCGGATAGAGGCCGAGGTTGTAGTAGCTCAGGGCGAGCGTGTCCTCGAGACGCCCGGCGATGCCGGGGCTCATCCCGCGGTCCTTCGCCAGCGCCTCGCCCGCCCCTTCGAGAATCTGACCATCGAGGAGGTGAACGGCGGTCTCGGTCGGATTGACTCCGCCGAGCTCCCGGTCGACGCGGGCCATCGCCTGGGCGACCTCCTCGTCGGTCGCGCCGCGCGTTCGGCGCACGGCCGCGACCCGCTGGTGGAGATCGCTCCAGAGCGCTTTCCCCAGGGCCTCGGGTTTCAGGCTGCTGAGCATCCGCGAGAGAAACGCCGCGGTCCTGTCCGAGGCTTGTCGCTCGCGGTCGGCCCGATCTCGCTCCTGGGCCGTACGCCGGAGCTGGAAGGCCATGGCGACCGAGAAGGCGACGAGCAGGGCCGCCACCCCCGCGGCCACGCTGACGCCCAGGCGGTGCCGGGCCAGGTACTTCCGGAGGCGATACACCCTGCTGTGCGGTCGCGCGACGACCGGTTCGTGGCGCAGGTACCGCTCGATGTCCTGGGCGAGCTCCGATGGCGTGCCGTAACGCCGCGCCCTGTCCTTCTCCAGCGCCTTCATCGTGATGGCGTCCAGGTCCCCCTGGAGCTGGCTCTTCAGTGCACGCGGTTCAGTGCGGCGGTTCCTGGCCGTCTCTGCCGAGCTCGCGCCCTCGACGTCGACCCGGGTACTGGGCCGGGGAGGATCCACCTCTCTGATCTTCCGACGGAGCTCCTCGTAGGAGGACGAGCGCAGCTCCTTCGAGTCGAAGGGAAGCTCCCCGGTCAGGAGCTGGTACAGGACGACGCCAAGCGAGTACACGTCGGTCCGGGTGTCCACGTCCTGGCCGGTGAGGTTGGCCTGCTCGGGGCTCACGTACTCGGGCGTTCCGATGAAGGCGCCGATCTCGGTGAACAGCGTCTTCTCGGTGAGCCGGTATCCGGTGGCCTTGGCGATCCCGAAGTCGATGATCTTCGCCTGCGGCTTCCCGTCCACCAGGGACACGAGGATGTTCGAGGGTTTCAGGTCCCGGTGAATGATCGCCTTGTGATGGGCGTGCTGGACTCCCTCGCAGACCTGGATGAACAGCCGCAACCGGTCGGTCGTCGAGAGCTGGTGGATGTCGCAGTGCTGGGTGATCGGCACTCCGGGCACGTACTCCATCGCGAAGTACGGCCGCCCCTCGGGGGTGCTTCCTCCATCGAAGACCTTGGCGATCGCCGGGTGCTCCATGAGGGCCAGCGCCTGACGTTCGGACTCGAAGCGCGCCACCACCTGCCGGGTGTCCATCCCCGCCTTGATGAGCTTCAGCGCGAGCCTACGCCGGGGCTCGAGCTGCTCGGCGAGCCACACCTCACCCATCCCTCCCTCGCCGAGGAGCTGGACGAGTCGAAAGGACCCGATGCGCCCGGTGTGCGCGGCGTCCGGCGCAGAGTCTTCCGTCGCTCTCGGGGCGGACCCGAGGGTCTCTTCCAGTCCCGACGTCTCGGAGCTCGACTCTCCGGCCATGGTTCGCCTCTCACGAGATCAGACGGTCGAACGTATCTCGATTCGGCGTTCGGCCACGGGAGAGCGCCGCAGGCCGGTTGGGCACCACACCCTGGCCGGTCGGTCGCCGCCCAGGCCCAACTGCGACCAAGTTGGAGGACGGCTCCGACACGGGACATGGCCCTAGTGTCGTCCCACGCGGACCCGCGCCGGGGTCCAGACACGCGCGCGCCGGGCGAGCCGTCCCTCGCGGGTCTCGTCGCCGTAGTCCATCACCGCGGGGGCCTGCGTGAACTCCCGGGCGCGCTCGAGGACGCGGGTGTTGACCACCGCCCTGCCCTGCCCGTCGACCTCCACGTAGCCGCCCACGTAGACGCCGCAGCGGGGGCAGACCCAGAACTCGGTGATGCCCATCCCGAAGCGGTACCAGCCGCCGGCGGGCAGCTCGGGCACGGTGAGCACCACCTCCCCGTCCGGGTCCGAGGTGGTCAGCGCCGCGTGGCCCCGGCAGAACGCGCACTGGCAGGCGCGGAGGGGCAGCTCGGCCGGCGCATGCGCCGTGGTGAACGAGACCCGCAGCCGCCCGCAGTGACAGCCTCCCTCGAGCGTCATCCCTGGCCTCCCCTCCTCACCGGGCCGGTGCTCGGCGGCGCGCCTGGGCCCGGTCGCGCTCGCCGAGCGCGGCCTGGAGGAACTTCCCGGACAGCTTCCTGCCGATGAGCTCCTGGGCCACCTCGCCGGCCTCGACCAGCTTCCCGAGGTCGATGCCGGTCTCCACGCCCATCCGCTGGAGCATGTTCACCAGGTCCTCGGTGGCGAGGTTTCCCGCCGCGCCGGGCGCATACGGGCATCCGCCCAGCCCGCCGATGCTGGCATCGAAGGTGGTCACGCCCACCGACAGGCCCACCAGGGCATTGGCCAGCGCCAGCCCGCGGGTGTCGTGGAGATGGAGGGCGAGCTTCTCCACCGGGACGTGACGGGTGACCGCGGACAGGATCTCCTCCGTCTGGTTCGGGACCCCGACGCCGATCGTGTCGCCCAGGCTGAGCTGGTAGATGCCCATCTCCGCGAGCCGCCGGCAGAGATCCACCACCCGGTCCAGCGCCACCGGCCCCTCGTAGGGGCAGCCCCAGACGACGCTGAGATAGGCCCGGACGCGCATCCCCGCGGCGAGCGCGCCGCGGGTGACGTCGCCAGCGACCGAGAGGGCCTCGGCGATGCTCTTGTTGATGTTCTTCTTGCTGTGCGTCTCGCTGGCCGAGATGAAGACCGCCGCCTCGCCCAGCCCGGCGGCGCGCGCCCGGTCGAGCCCCCTGAGGTTGGGCACCAGCGCCGAGTAGGTGACCCCCGGGACGCGCGGGAGCTGCTGCAGCACCTCCTCGGCGTCGGAGAGCTGGGGAATCCACCGGGGGCTGACGAACGAGGTGGCCTCGATGCGCCGCTCGCCCGCGGCGACCAGCGCGGCGATGAGCCGGAGCTTGCCCTCCAGGGGGACGATGCGGAGCTCGTTCTGGAGCCCGTCGCGAGGGCCGACCTCGTAGACGTCGACCCGGGCCGGGAGCCGGCCGGTCAGGCGCGAGGCTGGATGTGCTGCCGGATCCACTGGACGATGTCCTGCGTCGAGCTCCCGGGGGTGAAGATCTCGGACACGCCCAGCTGCTTCAAGCGGGGAATGTCGTCGTCGGGAATGATGCCGCCGCCGAACACCTCGATGTCCCCGGCCTTCTGCTCCTTGAGGAGGTCGATCACCGCGGGGAAGAGCGTCATGTGGGCCCCGGACATGATGGACAGCCCGATCGCGTCCACGTCCTCCTGGACGGCGGCGCTGACGATCATCTCCGGCGTCTGGTGCAAGCCGGTGTAGATGACCTCCATGCCGGCGTCGCGGAGCGCGCGGGCGATGATCTTCGCCCCGCGATCGTGGCCATCCAGCCCGGGCTTGGCCACCAGGATTCTGAGCTTTCGGTCAGGCATTCAGAAGATTCCGCCTTCGCGATACTGCCCCCAGACCTTGCGGAACACATCCGAGATCTCGCCGAGCGTGGCGTAGGCCTTCACCGCCTCGAGCACCGGGGGCATGAGGTTGTCCGTGCCCCGGCAGGCCGCCTCGACCCTGGCCAGGGCAGCCGAGACCGCCTTGCCATTCCGTTCGGCCTTCACCTTGCGCAGGCGATCCACCTGCTCCTCGGCCACCCGCTCGTCGATCTTGAGGATCTGGATGGGCTCCTCGCGGTCGCTCTGGAAGGCGTTGACTCCGACGATGAGCCGCTCGCCCTGCTCCACCTCGCGCTGGTAGCGATAGGCGCTCTCGCCGATCTCCTTCTGCGGGTAGCCCTCCTCCACCGCGCGGATGATGCCGCCCATCTCGTCGATGCGCCGGATGTACTCCAGGGCTCGCTTCTCCATCTCGTCGGTGAGGTACTCGACGTAGTAGCTGCCGCCGAGGGGGTCCACCACGCGGTCGACGCCCGACTCGTGAGCGATGAGCTGCTGGGTGCGGAGCGCGAGCGTGACCGACTCCTCGGTCGGAAGGGCGTAGGTCTCGTCCAGCGAGTTGGTGTGCAGCGACTGGGTGCCGCCCAGCACCGCCGCGAGTCCCTGGAGCGCGGTGCGGACCACGTTGTTGTACGGCTGCTGGGCGGTGAGGCTCACCCCGGCGGTCTGGGCGTGGGTCCGCAGCTGCCAGCTCCGCGGGTCGCGCGCGCCGAAGCGGTCACGCATCACCCGCGCCCAGATGCGACGGGCGGCGCGGAACTTGGCGACCTCCTCGAAGAAGTCGTTGTGGACGTCCCAGAAGAACGAGAGGCGGCCGGCGAAGTCGTCCACCGCGAGGCCTCGCTTCACGCACTCCTCGACGTAGCCGATGCCGTCGGCGAGCGTGAAGGCCAGCTCCTGGACCGCCGTCGCCCCGGCCTCACGGATGTGGTACCCGCTGATCGACACCGGATGCCAGCGCGGCATGTGCCGGCTGCAGAAGTCGATCATGTCGACGACGATGCGCACCGCCGGCCGGGGTGGAACGATCCACTCCTTCTGGGCGATGTACTCCTTCAGCATGTCGTTCTGGATCGTCCCGCCCAGCTTCTCCATGGGGACGCCCTGCTTCTCGGCGACCGCGATGTACATGCACAGGGCCACGATGGCCGAGGCATTGATGGTCATCGAGGTGGTGACCTGATCGAGCGGGATGCCGTCGAAGAGGATCTCGAAGTCGCGGAGCGTGGAGACGGCCACGCCCTCCTTGCCGACCTCGCCCCGCGACATCGGGTGGTCTGCGTCGTAGCCCATGAGCGCGGGCATGTCGAAGGCGGTGGAGAGCCCCGTCGTCCCGTGGGTCATGAGGTACTTGAAGCGCTGGTTGGTGTCCGCCGGGGTGCCGAAGCCGGCGAACATCCGCATCGTCCACAGCCGGCCGCGGTACATCGTCGGCTGCACGCCGCGCGTGTACGGGAAGCGACCCGGGAGCCCGAGCTCGGCCTGGTCCTCCCGGGCCCGCTCGGCAGGGGTCACCACCGTCGGCACCGGGATGCCCGAGTCGGTCAGGAACTCGGTCCGGCGCGCCGGCGCCCGCGCGGTGCTCCGCGCCACCTCGCCCTGCAACCAGGCCCGTTCCGCCGACGACAGCTGCCGCACCGTGGCGGCGTCGTATGTCCGGGCCGTGGGGCGACTCTTCCGGGCTCCCGTGGCAGACGTCTTCCGGGCCGCCCTGGGGGAGCGGGCCGTCCGGAGGCTCTTGGCGGGGCGCAGCTTCTTCTGGGTACGCCGGGCGGGGGGCTTGGGCACGTCCGGCCCTCTAGCATCGGGATCGAGCCCCTTCAATCGCTCGGAGTTCCTTGGAGTTCCAGGGTCGGCCCCGGCGGAGACACGCGCCCGACGCCAGAGGCGGCGCGCCCCGACGAGGGACTGGGGTCGGGCCATTGTTTGCCCACTTCAGCGAAAGTGCGCCATTTGTTGCTCATCACGGCCCGATTGTCTAAGTATCCGTCAGTCCTGAGCTTTCTTGGCATCGGGTTTGCTTGACTACATGAAAGTCGGTCCGTACAACGTGGCCGCCTCGTGCGGAGGCCTTTCTCCCGAGGTCCCTCGAAGGAGGGGACCCTTCCATGCGCGACGTCTTCGACAAGTGCTCGGCATTCAAGGACGACAAGATCGCCAAGGCGGCGGGGCTCTACCCGTACTTCCGCCCGATCGAGGCGTCGCACGGAAGCACCGAGGTCGACATCGAGGGCCGCCGGGTCATCATGGTCGGCTCGAACAACTACCTCGGCCTCGCCGGGGACCCCCGGGTGAAGGAGGCGGCGCTCGACGCCATCCGGCGCTTCGGCACCACCTGCTCGGGCAGCCGCCTGCTGAACGGCACCCTCACCCTGCACGAGGAGCTCGAGTCTCGCCTGGCCAAGTTCCTCAACCGCGAGGCGGCGCTGGCCTGCTCCACCGGGTTCCAGACCAACGTGGCCACGGTCTCGGCCATCCTCGGCCGGCACGACATCGTCTTCACCGACCGGCAGAACCACGCCTCACTGGTGGACGGCGTCCGGCTGGGGTTCGCGGAGGAGAAGCGCTACCGGCACAACGACATGGGTCACCTCGAGTCGCTGCTCGAGGGCGCCGACCCCGAGGCGGGGAAGATCATCGTCACCGACGGTGTGTTCTCGATGGAGGGGGACCTCTGCAACCTCCCCAAAATCGTCGAGCTGGCCCAGAAGTACCGCGCCCGGGTGATGACCGACGACGCCCACTCCATGGGCGTGCTGGGGCTGCATGGCCGCGGCACCGCCGAGTACTTCGGGCTCGAGGCGCAGACCGACCTGGTCATGGGTACCTTCAGCAAGAGCTTCGCCAGCCTCGGCGGCGTCATCGCCGGCCCGTACGACGTCATCAACTTCATCAAGCACCGCGCTCGCCCGGTGGTGTTCAGCGCCTCCATGACCCCGGCCAGCGTTGCCTCCGCCCTCAAGGCGCTGGACATCATCGAGGCCGAGCCACAGCGGCGGACGCGGCTGCTGGACATCGCGGAGAAGATGCACAACGGCTTCCGGGCAATGGGCTTCGACACCGGCGTGTCGGTCACCCCGGTGGTGCCGGTGCTCGTCGGTGACCAGGTGAAGTGCTTCCGCTTCTGGAAGGCGCTCTTCGAGAGCGGGGTGTTCACCAACCCGGTCATCCCGCCGGCGGTGGAGCCCGGGCATGCCCTGCTCAGGACCAGCTACATGGCCACCCACACCGACGCCCAGCTCGACCGGGTGCTCGAGGCGTTCGAGAAGATCGGCCGCCGGATGAGCATCATCCCCGAGACCCGCCCCACCAGCTACGCTCAGGTCAAGGTCGCCCGGCCCGGCACCTTCGTCACCGCGAACCAGGCCTCCCAGCGCTGGGCCGCGGCATCGGCCGGGCTCCTCGCCGAGCGGGGGCTGTCGCTGGAGGCCATCTCGAAGCTCTCCGGACGCGACGTGGCCCGGAAGCTGGCCGACGCGGTGGAGACCCTGACCTGGAGAGCGGCGAACTTGCAGCCCGACGACTTCAAGCGACTCGGCTCCGCCCCCTTGCGTCTGTGGGAGAAGCGGACCGAGATCCCGGGCCTCCTCCTCGAGAAGGGCGCCAACCTGTTCATGAAGAATGGCAAGCAGCCCGACGCGTGATCGCAGGGCGCCCCGGAGTCACGACCGCATGCCCGCTTCCGTGAAGAAGCTGAAAGTGGTGGAGCGCTCTGCCCCGTCGACGTCCGACGTCACGGTGACGCCGGTCCAGAGCGCGGCTGACCGCGAGGCCTTCATCCGCTTCCCCTACTCGCTCTACGCCGGGGACCCGAACTGGGTGCCGCCGCTGGAGATGGAGCGGAAGGACTTCCTCAATCCGAAGAAGAACCCCTGGTTCGAGTTCGGAACCGCCGAGCTCTTCCTCGCCCGTCGGGGGGGCCAGGTGGTGGGCCGCATCGCCGCGGTGGACGATCCGCACTGGAACGACTTCTACAAGAGCCGCACCGGCTTCTTCGGGATGTTCGAGTCCATCGACGACCCGGCGGTGGCCAAGGGGCTGTTCGACGCCGCCGCGTCCTGGGTGAAGGCGCAGGGCTTCCCGGAGATGATGGGGCCCTTCAACTTCAGCACCAACTACGAGTGCGCCGTGCTGGTGGAGGGCTTCGAGTCCCCTCCCGCGGTGATGATGACCTACAACCCCCGGTACTACGACGCGCTCTACACCGGGGCGGGCTTCACCAAGGCAAAGGACCTCTGGGCCTACGACCTCTCGTCCTCCGTCCCACCGCCCGAGAAGGTGGTTCGGATCGCGGAGAAGATCCGCCAGCGCGAGGGAATCGTCGTCCGGTCGATCCGGATGGAGGACTTCGCCAACGAGGTGAAGCGGGTCAAGGACATCTACAACGCCGCCTGGGAGGACAACTGGGGCTTCGTCCCCATGACCGAGCACGAGTTCGACCACATGGCCAAGGAGATGAAGGCCATCCTCCGGCCCGAGCTGGTGCTGATCGCCGAGGTGAAAGGCGAGCCGGTCGCCTTCTCGATGACCCTCCCCGACGCGAACTACGCGCTCAAGGCCGCGGGCGGCCGCCTCACCCGGTGGGGGCTCCCCATCGGGCTCCTCAGGCTGCTCATCGCGTCGCGCCGCATCCGGCGGCTCCGGCTCGTCACCCTCGGCATCAAGGAGGGGTTCCGCAAGCGCGGCATCGATGCCGTGCTGTACCTGGACACCCTCACCACGGCGAAGCGGCTCGGGTACACCAGCGGAGAGATCTCCTGGACGCTCGAGGACAACCACCTGGTCAACCGGGCGATCGAGATGATGGGCGGCAAGAGGACCAAGACCTACCGGGTGTACCGCAGGGCGGTCTAGCGGACCCATGAAGGTACTCCTCACCGGTGGAAGCGGCTTCGTCGGCGGACAGCTGGCGAGCCTCCTCGTGGCGCGGGGCCACGAGGTGGTGGCCCTGGTCCGGCGCTCGTCGAAGGTCGACGCGCTGAAGCAGCTCGGCGTCCGGATCACGGTCGCGGACCTGCACACCGGTGACGGGGTGAACGAGGCCGTCCAGGGCGTCGAGGTGGTGCAGCACGTGGCCGGCCTCACCAAGGCGCGCAGCGAGGAGGACTACCTCCGCGGCAACGCCGAGGCCACGCGGATGCTGGCCTCGGTGCTCGCCCGCCAGAAGCGCCCTCCCCGGCTCATCGTCTGCAGCTCGCTGGCCGCCGCCGGCCCGGCGCGGATCGGCAAGCCGCGGACCGAGACCGAGCGGGAAGCCCCGGTGTCGATGTACGGGCGCAGCAAGCTGGCCGCCGAGCAGGCCGCACGCGAGTTCGCCGACCGGGTGCCCACCGTCATCGTCCGGCCGCCCTTCGTCTACGGCCCGGGCGACCTGACCAACCTGCCCCCGCTGATCGCCATGGGGAAGACCGGCGTCTACCTCAAGGCCGGAATGGGGCCGAAGCACTTCAGCTTCGTGCACGTCGACGACCTGAACCAGGCGCTCCTGGCGGCCGCCGAGCGAGGCAAGACGCTGGTGCGCGACGACCCGAGCCAGGGCGTCTACTTCGCCTCCGATCCCAACCCCTACAGCTGGGAGGACTTCTGCATCTCCCTCAGCCGGGCGCTGGGTCGGGGCAAGCCCAAGGTCATCTCGGTCCCCGAGTTCGTCGGCTGGGCCACCGGCGCCGGGGCCGAGCTGGGTAGCCGACTCCTGGGCACCGTGTCGATCATGAACCGCGACAAGGCGAAGGAGATGGCCCAGGAGGCCTGGACCTGCTCTCCGGCGCGGGCCGCCGAGGAGATCGGCTTCAAGCCCGAGTACCTGCTCGACCCGGGCCTCGACAACACCGTCGCGTGGTACCGCACCCAGGGACTGGCATGAACAGCACCTCCGTCCGACCCCTTCGCTCCTCCGGCCGCACCAAGGCCGGGAAGTCTCCGGCCGCCGCCTCGACCTCCACCGGGAGCGCGATCCAGGTGAGCCCGGTCCGCTCCGCCCAGGAGCTGGACGAGTTCATCCGCTACCAGCTCGAGCTCTACCGGGACGACCCGTACTTCGTTCCTCCCATCGTCGCCGAGCGGCGTGACTTCCTGAACCGGAAGAAGAACCCCTTCTTCACCCATGCCGAGGTGGAGCTGTTCCTCGCCCGACGCAATGGCAAGGTGGTGGGACGCATCGCCGCGATCGACGATGCGCTGTGGAACCAGTTCCACAACAGCGAGACCGGGTTCTTCGGGATGTTCGACGTGCCGAACGACCCGGAGATCGCCGGCGCTCTCCTCGACGCCGCGGCCGGGTTCGCGCGCTCCCGGGGGATGAAGACCCTCACCGGCCCGGTGAACCTCTCCACCAACCACGACTGCGGCGTTCTGATCGACGGCTTCGAGTTCCCGCCGGCGATGATGATGCCCTACAACTACCGGTACTACGGCGCGCTGCTCGAGGGCTGGGGCCTGAAGAAGATGCGGGACCTCTACGCCTACGACCTCTCGGCGGCGATGACCCCGCCGGAGAAGATGGTCCGCGTCGCGGAGCGCCTCCGCGAGACCGAGCAGGTCCGGGTGCGACCGCTGGACGTGCGCCAGCTGCCCGAGGAGATCCGCCGGCTGAAGAGCATCTACAACGCGATGCTCGACCGGAACTGGCTCTTCCTCCCCATGAACGAGGAGGAGTTCGACGCCATCACCGCGCGGCTCCGGCCGCTGGTGCGGGTCCGGCCCGAGCTGTGCCTCATCGCCGAGGTGCGGAACGAGCCGGTGGCCTTCTGCATCACCCTGCCCGACTCGAACGTGGCGATCCGCGAGGCCGGCGGGCAGCTGACCCGCTGGGGCGTGCCGGTGGGGCTGGCGAAGATGGCCTGGGCGGCGCGGCGCATCGAGCGGCTTCGCGTGCTCCTCTTCGGCATCAAGCCCGGCTACCGCCGCCGGGGCCTGGACGCGCTCCTGGGCATCGAGACCCTGCGGGCGGCGCGGCGGCTGGGGTACGACGGCGCCGAGCTCGGCTGGACCACCGAGGACAACGAGCTGATGAACCGCGCCATCGAGTCCATCGGCGCGCGCCGGTACAAGACGTACCGGATCTACGAGAAGGCGCTCTAGCCGGTCCGTCGCCCGGGGCGGAAGGACGCACATCGCCGGGGACAGTTCATCAGCCGGGAGATAGTGTCCGCAGCCATGTGGAACCTGGCCCACCTCCACATCACCATCAACCACGTCCCGGTGGTCCTTCTCCCCACCGCGCTGGTCTTCTTCGCCGTGGCGACCTGGCGGAAGTCCGAGCCGCTCCTCCGGGCCGGCATCGTGGTGGCCTGGGTCGCGGCGCTGTTCACGATCGCCTCCTACTCCACCGGTGACCCCGCGGCCGACCTGGTGATGGCGGTGGACCCGGCCCAGAAGACGGTCCTGGACCCGCTGGTCGGCGAGCACGACACCGCCGCGGGCTTTGCGCTCGCCAGCGCCCTGGTGGTCGCCGCGGCCGGAATCTGGGGATGGCGGCGGAAGGGACTCGGCCGGGAGGTCATCCTCCCCCTCCTGATCCTCTCTCTGTGGAGCACCGCTGTCCTGTTCCGGACCGCCCAGCTCGGGGGTCGGATCCGCCACCCCGAGGCCCGCCCCGGGTTCGTCGCCCCCGCCGAGCACGAGGGGCCCGGCCAGAAGCACGCCGACTGAGATGCCCGCCGGGAGCGTCGGCCACCGCCGGCCCACGGTCAGCCGAGAGGTGACAGCCTCCCGCCCGAGCGTGTAACACCGGTGGCCCGTTCGACGTCCCGAGGGAGCCTCCGGAGACCCCCATGCGCCTGACCGACCGCGTGAAGCAGATCCTGTCCTGGTACCCATCCGACAGCCCGGGCACCAAGATGAACCTCGCCCGGCTCCTGAACACCGGGACGCTCGCCGGCACGGGAAAGCTGGTCATCCTTCCGGTCGACCAGGGTTTCGAGCACGGGCCGGCCCGCTCCTTCGCTCCCAACCCACCGGGCTACGACCCGGAGTACCACGTTCAGCTGGCGCTCGATTCGGGCTGCAACGCCTACGCCGCGCCCCTGGGCTTCCTGGAGGCCATCGCCGGCACCCACGCGATGGAGATCCCCCTCATCCTGAAGCTCAACAACTCCGACTCGCTCAGCAAGCTGGAGCCGGCATCGGCCGTGACCGGCTCGGTGAAGGACGCGGTCCGGCTCGGCTGTGCCGCGGTCGGGTACACGATCTACCCCGGGAGCGGCGAGCGGAACGTGCTCCTCCAGGAGCTGCGGGAGATCATCGAGGAGGCCAAGGAGCACGGGCTTCCCACCGTGGTCTGGGCCTACGTCCGCGGCGCGGCCATTCCCAAGGAGAGCGAGACCGCGGTCGACCTCATCGCCTACGCCGCCCACGAGGCCGCGGAGATGGGCGCGCACGTCGTGAAGGTGAAGCCGCCGAAGGACGCGGTCGAGCTCGCCGAGAACAAGAAGGTGTACGAGAAGTACGCCATCCCCACCAAGACGCTCGCCGAACGCGTGCGGCACGTGGTCCAGAGTTGCTTCAACGGCAAGCGAATCATCATCTTCTCCGGCGGAGAGGCGAAGGACACCCCCGCCGTCCTCGAGGAGATCCGCGGCATCCGCGATGGCGGTGGCTTCGGGTCCATCATGGGGCGCAACGCGTTCCAGCGCCCCAAGGACGAGGCCCTGAAGCTGCTCCGCGACGTGATGGCCATCCACCAGGGCAAGTAACCGGCACGAAGGTCGGCGCTCCGGACACCCCGGCGGGCCGCGTCGTCCTGCCGCGCCTCCGGGGTGCCGGGCCTCCGCCCTCTTCGCATGCGCTGCCCGGAGCACCCGGATTTCGGCTTGTAGAAAGGTGTAGTGGCCTCCACCACGTGGGCCGTTTTGTTCAGGTCGCGGCCGAAACCATCTGGCCTCGCGGCCGAAAGTCCCGGCCGACCCCTGAACAGAAACGGCCCTCCGGAGCCGCTTGCTGAACGAAAGGCCATGTCAGAGGCGCGGTTGCCTCCGGTGACCATCGCCGCAGACGCGGTGGCGGGAGCGCGGCTCCGAGGTGCCGCGCCCCCGCGCACTCCACGCCGTGGAGTCGCCTCCTCAGAGCGAGGACACGAAGGCGAGGAGCGCCGCCTGATCGTCCGGGGACGCCCCGGCGAAGCGGTCGCGCGCCTTCCGGCCCTGACCGTCGTGGGCGAGGATGGCGTCCTTCACCGTCGCCGCCCGACCATCGTGCAGGAACTTGGTGAGGACCGAGAGTCCCCACAGCGGAGCGGTGCGGAACTCTCCGCCGAGCGCGTCGCCGGTCTGGATCCCGTCCCCGAGGCTCCCCATGTCGTGGAGGAGGAAGTCCGAGTAGGGATGGAAGGTCACGTGGTCCAGGCTCGCCACCGGCGAGTCGGCCGTGCGGAAGGTGTCCCAGTGGCAGTGGCTGCACCCCACCGCCGAGAACACGCCTCTCCCCCTGGCGGTCTGGAGAGTGAACGACCTCCGGGGCGGTGGAGCGAGCATGGTCATGAAGTCGGTGAAGGCGACGATGCCCGAGCCGTCGTCGTTCAGGCCCGGCATGGGGTTGCAGGAGAGCAGGCTGCAGTCGCCGCCGGGGCAGTTCTCGTCCGGGAACTCGGGGCTGGTGATGCCCATCTCGTTCAGGTACGCGTCGCCGGCGAACTGATGGAGCGTCGGGACCTGATCCTTCCACCCGAAGCGTCCCACCGCGTCGCGGTTCCGGGCGATGTCGTGCACCGTGGCCACCCGGCCGGCCTCGGCGGGCCAGATGATCTGCTCGATCCGCGCGACGTACCCGAAGGTGCTCTCCGGAACGGCGTCCACCAGCCCGAGCCCGAACAGCGGCGTCGTCCGCCGACCGGAGACGGCGTTGGCCTCGGCGGGGACCGTCTCTCCGACGAAGTCGCAGTTCCCCGCCTGGCCGATGCCGTGGACCTGGATGAGCGGCCCGCCCAGCTGGGTGAGAGGATCGAACCCCCCGTCCGGGGTCACCCGGCCGAACCGGGTCTCGATGGTGTCGTTGCCTCCGCCGACCGCCGGATTCGCGTGGCACCGGCTGCAGGCCGTGTCGTTGAAGACCGGACCCAGTCCCTCGTCGGGCGTCTCGTCCGACGTGAACTCCTCCACTCCGGCGTCGAAGCGCTGGAGCTCCGACGCTCTCAGGCCCGGGAGCGGATCCCCGAACCTCGCCTGCAGCGACGCGTGAAAGCTGCTGGTCGCCGAGGCGAAGTCCTGATCGGCCTCGGGCTCTGCTGGCAGCGGGCCCACGCTGCCGCTGCCGCACCCGGCCGCCGTGACCATCAGCGCGAGCGCGAGGATTCTCGACCTGTGTACGACGTTCATGGGGCACCTCCCTGTCGACTCCCCGATCGAGCCGGCCCATCCGGCCCAGGAGGCGCCCTGTGAACCTCGCCGCTGTGCGGACTCAAGGCTCGCTGTCCGAGCTTGGAGCACTGGTGCGCGCCCCTCATCTCGGAAGGAGCTCGCGGCGCGGCGTGCTTCACGCTGGCTTCAAGAAGCGCGAGCGCACGGTCCGGCCGATGAGGCCTCGGCCCCTCGCACGACGCTGCGACGAAAACATTCGCGCGCGAGGCTGCGCGCCTCGCCTGCTCGTCGGGGAGAGTCCACCCCGCGACTACGGGACGGGGGGCCTTCCGTCGATGGTTCCGCGGACCCGAGCCGGCGCCGGAGCCGCGGGCGGTGCCGTCGCGCTCAGCTCCACCGCGCGGCCGACGAGCGCGTCCACCAGCGCGTCGAGCGCCGCCCAGTCGGTGAATGCCGCCTGCCGGCTCGGCTCCTCCGGAGCGTCGCGCGTCACCAGCCGCCTCAGGAGAGAACGGCGGAGTGGACCGTACGCGGTCTCGGTCAACGCTCCGGCAACAGGCACCGACTTCCCCGGTCGCCAGCCGGTCTCGCGCTCGAAGTCGTCCAGCGCCCTGCGGACCGCGCGTCGGGCCTCGAGCCGCTCGCCGTCCGGACGGTGAACGTCGGCGGCGGCCGCCTCGGTCAGGCTGACCGAGACGAAGAGCGTGGGCAGCGCCGCGAGCTCGCCGCGTCGGCTCCGGGCGAAGCGGACCATCTCCTGCTCGTGCTGGCCGAGGTGCAGGCTCGCGGCGAGGACGACCGCCGAGTACCGGTCCAGCGGCGGCAGGGCCTCGGTCCGGGCGTCCTGGATCTGCGCCTCGTGCCGCAGGGTGCGGATGCGGTCGGCGATGCGCTCCGCGATCCGCCGGGTGTATCCGCCTCGGGTGGCGTACACGACGAGGATCGGTTTCATGCGGCACCGGTGCTGCATCCTCCGTACCCCGAGGGGCGCGCGCCTCCGCCACCTCCACTCCGCCGCAAGGCCTGCGTCGGCCCGGACGCGGGACGCAGCTGGTGCGCCCGGAGCGTGCTCGCCCGAGGCGGCGTCAGTGCACGCCCGATGCAGCAAGTTCAGCGCTGCGTCTGGAGGAAGCCATGTCCGAACGACACGTGGTGATCATCGGGGGCGGGCTCGCCGGCCTCTCGGCGGGCTGCTATGCACGCGCCTCCGGCCTGCGGACGACGATCGTCGAGCACAACCTCGCGCTCGGCGGGGTGTGCACTGCCTGGCCCCGGGGCCCCTACACCATCGACGGCTGTATCCAGTGGCTCACCGGGGGCACCTTCGCTCCGCTCTACGAGGAGCTGGGCGTCGTCCCGCCCGTCCAGCTGCACGTGCTGAAGGAATGGACTGCCTACCGCGACGCCCGGAGCGGCCGGACGCTGCACGTGACGCGGGACCTCGACACCCTCGCCGCGGATCTGAAGGCGATCGCTCCCGAGGACTCGGTGGAGATCGGCCGCTTCGTCGCCGGCGCTCGCGGGGTGGCCGAGCTGCAGCAGCCTCTCGATCTGCAGCGCAGCCTCTGGGAGCACCTCACCGAGGTCTGGCAGCTGCGCGAGGAAGTGGGGACCATCCTGCACTTCCGGAAGCCGCTCGGGCTCTACGTCCGCGAACACCTCCGCTCGGAGCCGCTCCGGCGCATCCTCACCACGCTGCTCGCGCCCGAGCTCCCGACGCTGTTCATGCTCCTGGTGCTCGGCTACCTCGAGCGGGGCCATCTGTCCCGGCCGATCGGCGGTACCACCGCCTTCCGGGACGCACTGGTCGGGAGCTACCAGCGCCTGGGAGGCGAGGCCCGCCTGCACGCGACCGTGGACGAGGTGCTGGTCGATGGCCACGAGGCCCGGGGGGTCCGCCTGTCGGACGGGAGCTTCCTGCTCGCCGACGCGGTGATCTCCACCTCCAGCATGCCGGAGACGGTGCTGCGGCTGCTGGGGGGCCGCTACGCCACCGAGGAGATGCGCAGCCGGATCGCGCACGGGCGCACCGTTCCGCCGATGGTCATGGCCAGCTTCGGGGTCGCTCAGCCGCTGTCCGATCTTCCGTCGCTGCTGGTGATCGACCGGGTGGATCCGTTCGAGATCGGCGACATGGTGAACGACACCCTTCGGCTCCGGATCTGCAACGACGACACCTGCTTCGCGCCGGCGGGACACACCGTGGTCCAGGCCATGCTCGGCTCGAGCTACGATTGGTGGGCCACGCGAGGCGCGCGGTACTCAACCGAGAAGGACGCCGCGGGCGAGATCGCCCTGTCCCAAATCGCCAGGCAGATTCCCGCGGTGGCCGGCGCCGTGCGCATGGTCGACGTGGCGACTCCGCTGACGTTCTGGACCAGCGCTCGCTCCTGGCGCGGTGCTTACGAGGGCTGGATGCCCACCGGCGAGATGTTCCTCGGCCCGTCGCGGAAGACCCTGCCCAACCTCCACCGGTTCTTCCTCGCCGGACAGTGGGTCGAGGCCGGGGGCAGCGTTCCCACGTCGATCCTCAGCGGCCGCCAGGCGGTCCAGACGCTGTGCACCGAGCTGGGCGTGCACTTCGCGGCGCCGTGGACTTCCTCCATCGGACGTGCCTGAGCCCGGTATCCTCCCCCGGCTGTCCGGGAGGAGGAGAACCGGCATGACCGCCCGTGGCCATCGTGTCCACGCCCGCTGGACGCGCGCGAGTTCAAGGCGACACAGGGGGTGGCCCCAGAGGGAAGGTCACGAGGTCGCCACCCTCACCTGCTCGATGCTCGAGATCCTTCTCGACCTGTCGAGCTACGTCGAGGTGCGGCCGGCGCATCTGGCGGAGCAGCCCGCCACACCTGGCCGGGTGAGGCGGTTGGACCAAGGTCTCACTTCGGCGGGCCCCTCCGACCGGTAGCCTCCCCGACGCCCGGAGGATCCGATGCACACCGCGACCCTGCTGGTCTGGACCCTGCTGTCGGCCGGCCAGCAAGAGCCCTCCCCCGCCGCCGGCTCCCAGGGGCCGCCCACCTCCCCGTATGTCCAGCCGCTTCCGCCGGAGGCCGTCGCGCCGGCGAAGGACGACGCGCCCCTGTTCCCCCTCTGGGGCGACAAGGTGAGGAAGGCCGGCTTCGAGCTCCCGCCAGCCCTCGGGGTGATGGTCAACTACTACTACCAGAAGTCGTCGATCCTCATCTCCGACCTGCAGCTCGGGGTGAACAACGGCCCGCTGCACGACGCGAGCTTCATCCAGTTCGGCGATTCGACCGCCCACGCCAACGCGCTCACGATCCGGCCGAGCTTCATGCTCTTCCCGTTCCTCAGCTTCTACACCGTCGTCTCGAGCGGGAACTCGGTCACCGAGGTGAACATCGTCTCGCCGACGACCTTCACCACCAAGGCCTCGAGCGGGGCGTTCGTGGTGTCGCTCGGGGCGACCGCGCAGTTCGGCTACAAGGGCTTCTTCGTCGTGGCGGACTTCAACGGCTCGGTCGCGGACGTGGACCGGATCTCCGACCTCATGGGCTCGAACCTCCTGTCCTTTCGCCTCGGGTACAACTACCGCTTCGGCAAGCCCGGGCAGTCGTTCTCCTTCTGGCTCGGCACGAGCGGCCAGGTGATCGGCCTGGAGACCCACGGCTCGGTCAAGCTCGCCGACGTCATCCCTCCGCCGTCGCAGGCGGCCATCGATGCGATCAACGCGAAGTGCGCCGAGTACCGGCCCAACGACCCGCGCGCCCAGGCCTGCATGGACTTCGCCGGCAAGCTTCAGGACTGGAGGAACGGGACCGACCCCGCAGCCTCGGTCCAGTACGCGCTGAACAAGGAGCCCAAGGACGTCTGGAACATGCTCGCCGGCGTGCAGTACGCCCTGGATCGCAACTGGTACTTCCGGGTCGAGGTCGGGTTCCTCGGCAGCCGCACCTCGGTGCTGGTCGGCACCGAGTACCGCTTCGACATCTGAGGCCCGGCGATGGCGCCCCGCGCTCCACGCCTCGTGGCCCTGGTGCTCGCTGTCGCAGCACTTCCCGCCACCGCCCAGGACTCTCCACCCGCGGCTCCGGCACCGGCCGAGTGCGCGGCCAGCGTCGACTGCGCGCTCCGGCTCGGGGTGGGCAACGTCTGCCTCGACGGCCAGTGCGAGCGCTACATCGATGGCAGGGACCTCCTGGAGATGATCGGGCTCAAGAGGAGCCGGGGCATCCTCGAGCCCTACAAGCTCTACCCCTCGATCATCCCCGCCTTCGGCTACACGCCTCAGAACGGGTTCGTGCTCGGTATCACCACCCTGGCCGGCATCTACCTGGGCGACCCGGAGACCACCACCATCTCCAGCCTCGGGCTCGTCGCGTTCTTCACCACCAAGAACCAGTTCATCGCCCAGTCGCGCAACGTGGCGATGCTGGAGGGAAACTCCTGGCAACTCCAGGGCGACTACCGGCTCCTCATCACCAACCAGTCGACCTACGGCCTCGGCTCGAGCACCGAGGCCGGCGACACCGGGGTCAGCGTCGGAGGCTACGGGAACACCAGCACCCTCGCCGGCGAGCAGCCGATGGACTTCGATCTGGTGCGCTTCCACCAGACGGTGCTCAAGCGCGTGTCCGGGCCGTTCTATGCCGGCGCGAGCTACCGCTTCGACCGCTACTTCGCCATCCACGATCTCCGCTACGCGCCGGAAGCGGACCCTCCGGTCCTCACCGCCCACACCGCGTACAGCAAGGCGTTCGGGTTCCCAACCGGGGCGTACAACACCTCGGGGCTGGGGGTGGAGGCGGTGTTCGACAGCCGGGACTCGACCATCAGCGCCTACCGCGGCCTGTACCTGAACGCCTCGCTCCGCCTCTACCCGACCTGGCTGGGGAGCACGAAGACGGCCTCGCTCCTCTACGGCGAGGCGCGGACGTACTTCAGCCTGAGCGCCGACGTGCCGCGGAACGTGATCGCCGTCTGGGTCCTCGCCCAGGGGGTGACCTCGGGCGAGCTGCCCTACCTCGCCCTGCCGTCGATCGGGTGGGACTTCGCTGGGCGGACCGGTCGCGGGTACGTCCAGGGGCGCTTCCGTGGCACGGCGGAGGTCTACGCCGAGGTGGAGTGGCGCTTTCGCATCACCCACGATGGATTCCTCGGCGGGACGCTCTTCGCCAACGCCTCCACCTTCTCCAGCCCGGCCTATGCCGTTCCGGGCTACAGCGCTCCCGGCGAGGGCCTCTTCGCACGCATCCGGCCGGCGGGCGGGTTCGGCCTCCGCTTCATGATGAACCGCGAGGCCCGCAACAACGTCACGCTCGACTTCGCCTTTGGACAGGACTCCGCCGGTATCTACTTCGGTGCCGGCGAGGCCTTCTGATGGGAGGGCGCCCTGGCCCCGAGCGTCGCGCATGCTCGGGCGCGGCGTGGGTCGGGCTGACGGCGGTGCTCCTCTTGGCGGCCTGCGCCTCGACGCCGCCACCTCCTCCATCGCCTCCCGACCCGGCGCTGCTCGGCGCGCTCCGGGCCACCGTGCCGCTGAATCCCATCGCGGTGGGCGACGACCCCTACGCCTCGTGGGCCGGCCGGAGGCCCCCGCCCCCGCCGCCAGGCTCGGTGTGCGGCGTGCGCCTCGAGCCGGACCGGGTGCACTACCGGCTGGGAACGTTCTCGAGCGAGGCCGAGGCGGAGACGACGGGCTACCGCGTCACGCACACCGGCGTCTGCGGCGCGTGCTCGACGCTGCAGGACCTCGCCGTCTATCTCGAGCGCCCCGATCTGACGGCCCCGGTACGCCGCTGCGGCATGTCCACGGCTCCGAACACCCTCTCCTGTCTCGAGGCGATTGGCTTCACCGCCGACTGCGCGCGCATCTGGCTCTTCAACGTCGAGAACACCCGCCGGGAGTGCTTCGGCGTCTGCATGCGGAGCTGGATGTCCGGTGAGCCGTCGACGACGCCCGAGGGCCACCTGAACGACTGCCTGCAGTGCGACGAGGATCGCTCGGGGCCGGTCTTCAAGGCGGTGGCCGGGCGGACCCGCCGCAACTCGGGCATCCGCTCCTCGATTGCGCGACCCGACGAGCAGATGTCACACGTGGTGCACGACTACTTCGGTCGCCAGACCCGGTAGCGTGCGCTGGGCCATGAGGCTCCCCGTCGCGGCGCCCCGGCTCACCCGCGCGGACTCCACGCCGAAGGAGTGGGGATTCTGCTCGACGGCCTCGTCGGTGTGGGGCGAAGACGTCCTGAGCTTCCTCGAGGCGCGGGATGACGGGCGCACGTTGACTTCACGATCGGTGAACCGGACGAGGTTGTTCTCCTGGCCCCGGACTCGATACCTTCGACGCCAGCAGCGCTGGCGGTGGAGTCCGCCATGAACCGCCGCCCGGAGGTCCGGGCGACCAATGACTCCTGTGTTTCGCGGGACGGCCAGCGGTGCCGCTCCCGCCAGAGTCACAGGAGGCGTTCATGGCGAGACCCGACCCGAGTCCCGAGGCCCGCGCGTGTGATGCGCGGCCGGTCCCTCCGTGCCGGAGGACGGGTCGATGACCCAGGTCTGGACGCTCGCCGCGCTCTGGCTCGGGCTGGCGCTGCTGGCCACCCTGCTCTCCATCTGGTTCCGGGTGGCCACCGCGCTCTCGGAGATCGTGGTGGGGACCGTCGCGCAGCTTGTCATCGGGGCAATCATCGGGGGCTCGGTCCTGGGGACCGATCAGGGCTGGATCAAGTTCCTGTCGGGAACGGGCGCGATCGTCCTCACCTTCCTTGCCGGCGCCGAGCTCGACCCGGTCGTCTTCCGGGCGCGGTGGAGGGAGGCCACGGTCATCGGCGTCGTCGGGTTCGCGGCACCGTTCCTGGGGTGCACGTTCATCGCCCATTGGGTCCTCGGCTGGGCATGGCGCCCGAGCTGGCTCGCGGGCGTCGCCCTCTCCACGACCTCGGTGGCGGTGGTCTACGCGGTGATGCTCGAGCTCGGCCTCAACAAGACGGTGTTCGGCAAGGCGGTGCTCGCCGCGTGCTTCGTGAACGACCTGGGTACGGTCATTGCCCTGGGGCTGATCTTCGCACCCTTCGGCCTCCGCACCGGGGTCTTCGTCCTGGTCGTGATCGCCGTGTTCTCGGTGCTCCCCTGGCTGACGCCAAGGTTCTTCCGCAAGTACGGCGGCCGACCCTCGGAGCTCGAGGCGAAGTACCTATTGCTTCTGCTCTTCGGACTGGGGGCGCTCGCCACCTGGGCGGAGAGCGAGGCCGTGCTTCCGGCCTACGTGGTGGGGATGGTGCTGGCCGGAACGGTCGGAAAGGACCACGTCCTCGTGGCGCGCCTCCGGACGCTCACCTTCGGGCTGCTGACGCCCTTCTACTTCATCCGCGCCGGCTCGTTCGTCTCGGTCCCCGCGTTGCTCGCGGCACCGATGGTGTTCGTGGTCCTCTTCCTGGCGAAGATGGTGACCAAGATCGTGGGGGTGTTTCCCGCCACCAAGGCAGTGGGCTACCCGAGGATCGAGGCGCGCTACACCACGCTGCTCATGTCCACTGGCCTGACCTTCGGAAGCATCTCGGCGCTCTTCGGCCTCAACCACGGCATCATCGACCAGGCCCAGTACTCGCACCTGGTGGCGACAGTGATCATGAGCGCCGTCGCCCCCACCCTCATCGCCAATGCGTTCTTCCTTCCCCGGCACCTCCTCCCCAGGGCTGAACCGGTCGGTCCCTCCCTCCCGGCACCTGCAAAAGGAGCCGAGCTCTGAGATGGTTACCTCAACCCGGAGGGAGCCATGGCGCTCGAGGGCAGAGGCAAGCGGGTCCGCATCTACGTGAACGAGGGTGACAAGGTCGGGCACCAGTCGGCGGACATCGCGATCCTGACCTTCCTGCGGCGCGAGAACGCCGCCGGAGCCACCGTCTTCCGGGCCATCGAGGGCTTCGGCGGGCATGGCGAGATTCATACCGCGCGACTGGTCGACGTCGCCCCGGCGCTGCCGATGGTCATCGAGTGGATCGACTCCGAGGAGCGGGTCGACCGCCTACTGCCCAAGGTGAAGGAGCTGGTTCCTCGCGGGTTGATCACCGTCGATCCCACCGAGGTCGTTCTCTACGAACCCTACCCCGTCCGGCGCGTCTCGAGTCATCTGACCGCGGCCGAGGTGATGTCTCACGACGTCACCAGCGTCGGCCCGCAGGTGCCGGTGCGCCAGGTGGTCGAGCTGCTCCTCGGGCGGGTCTACCGTGCCGTCCCGGTCGTCGATGATCGAGCTCCGATCGGGATCATCACCAACTCCGATCTGGTCACCCGTGGCGGGCTCGACGTCCGGATGGAGCTGCTGCCCACCCTGGAGGGTCCCGAGCTCCACGACGTGCTGGACCGCCTCGGAAAGCAGCAGAAGACTGCCGGGGACATCATGACGCCGCGCCCGGTCACCGTGCTCGCCTCGACCCCGCTCCCGGAGGTCGCGCAGACCATGGCCCGGCGCCACCTCAAACGGCTGCCGGTGCTGGGTCCTGGAGGCGGGCTGGTCGGGATGATCAGCCGCATCGATCTGCTCCGCACGGTGGCCGGCGGCCCCTCGGGGAGCCATCCCGAGCCGGAACAGGTGGGGCTGAACGGGGAAGCACCGATAGGAAAGGTGATGCGTCGCGACGTCCCGACGGTCTTCCCGGAGACCTCGGTCCCGGAAGTGATGCAGGCCGTCTTCTCCACGCGGCTGAATCGCGCGGTGGTGGTGGACGCGGACCGCCACGTGCTGGGCCTGGTGACGGACGCCGAGCTCCTGGAGCGGGTCACGCCCGCGCTGAAGCCCGGCGCGCTCCAGTCGCTGATGCACCGCATTCCTCTCATTCCCCGGCGCCAGGACGAGCGCGAGGTCGAGCAGCATGCGCTGGCCCACACCGCCCGGGAGCTGATGGTGAGCGCCATCCCGACGGCGGAGGAGAGCACGCCGCTCCGGCAGGCGCTTCGCGACATGCTCGAGGGCAAGGAGAAGCTCATCGCGGTCATCGACAAGCAGCGGAAGCTGGTGGGGGTCGTCGATCGTGCGGACATCCTCCGGGGACTCGCGGCGCCCGGATAGGAGGGACCCATGTTCTCCAGGTTCCTCGTGGGGGTCGACGGCTCGAGCCCGAGCCAGCGTGCGTTCGCCGTCGCACTCGATCTGGCGAAGCACTACCGCGCGCCGCTCCACGTCGGCTCGGTCATCGAGGACGTGCCGAAGTACGACGGCGAGTCGATCGCCGACGTGGACGCGGCGGTGGACCGCGCGCGGAAGGCCCTCGACCACGTGTACGAATCACTCGCGGCCGACGCCAAGCGCGAGAAGGTCAGGCTGGTGCGGCACGTGGTTCCCGGGCATCCGGTCGAGGGCATCGTGCAGCTCGCCGAGCAGGAGGGGATCGAGTGCATCGTGCTGGGCGGGCTCGGGCACTCCCGGGTGCTGCGGCGGGCCGCCGGCGGAACGGGGACCCAGGTCGCCTACCACGCCCACTGCTCCGTGCTGATCGTGCGCTGAGCGCGACCCCTCCTGTTCCTTCTAGGCCTAGGCCTTCCTCAGAAGCTTCTCCTGCCACGCGTTCCATTCGGCGAGCGCGCTGCGTGTCCGCACCGCAAGCCTCGGCAGCAGCGCAAGGACCGGGGGGCTGTCGGGCGGAAGCTCGGCGATCGCCTCGAGCAACCCCGCCGCCCACGCCAGCCTGTCGACCAGGTCGGAAGGCGCCAATCCGACCACGGCCAGTTCCAGCGCGGTACGCGTCTCCCGTCGAAGGTGGCTGAGATCGAGGAGCGACTCTCCTCTTCCGGCCTCGGGAGCATGCTGACGCTTGCCCATTTCATACCCCGAGCGGAGCGGGCGCACGGCCGAAGCCGAAGCCGGGGCGGAGCCAGCGAGCGCGCAGGCTGTCGGCCTTTGGCTCGGTCCAAGCGGAGTCGTCCACCTCGTCGACCACGAAGATGGCACCAGCCCTTCCGAATTCTGGGCACACCGCGGGCGGCCGAACGCTCTCCATGCAGCCACCGCGGTCACTCCATTCCCACCACATACTCATCGCTCCCTTCTGCTCTACCGCGCGCCCGCCTCCAGGAAGACTCGAACGCAGAGGAGAAAATTGTGGATCCCAAGACCACCCAGAGGGATCTCGAAGGTTGTACCCGAGGGCACCATTGGCGGAATCCGGATCCGCAATACCTTCTCGAGCTCGAGCATTCCTTGCTCGTGGCAATAGAAGCATGGATAGAGCCATGCCCGTCCAGAACCATCGCACTGCGGGCAGCGGCGAAAGACTGGAATGCCCACCGGCACGGTGCATCCCCGAGCCGCTTCCTCCGGCGTGAGCAGCACCTCAAAGTTCAGGGCTTCAAGGCGTTCGGATTTTGGGACCCCGGTGCGCGTGAAGTTCCGGAGGAAGCGGTCGTACATTGCCTCGAAGGAAGGACGAACACTCTGAGGCTGTTCGAGAATCGTCCACGGTTCGCGTTCAACCGGTCTAGGCGCACGACCGACCGAGGAGATGATCTCGCCTTCTGCCGCTTGCTCGAGCTTGCGGTTGTAGTCCCGACGAAGCCGCGGGTCGGAGAGGACCTCGTAGGCCTCGGTGATCTCCTGGAAGGCTCGTGTAGTCTGCTCCCCCGCCACGTCGGGGTGGAGCCTTCGGGCGAGATCGAGGTAGGCCGCCCGTATTCCCCTTGGGTTCTCGCCGTTCGAGACACCGAGGATCATGTAGTAGGTCTTTCTCTCCATGGATCTGCGCCTCCAAGTCGGCGGCACTCGAGGCAGGAGTCGTGACCTGACGTGCCGTTACTCGGTCCTGACCGTGATCTGGCGAGGTCTCGCTTTGTCGACCTTTGGCAGTTCGAGGCGGAGCACGCCGTCAGTGAGCTTGGCGTCGATCTTCGGCTGATCGATTGTCTCCGACAGCGTGAACTGTCGGAAGAACGTACCCGTCTGGTATTCGCGCAGTACGCTGGTCTCGTTCCCGTTCTCCGGTGGGACGACCCGACCCGTCAGCGTCAAGACGCTCTCCCGAAGGTCGACCTTGAGGTCCTGAGCCTTCACGCCTGGCATGTCCGCTAGAACAGTCATGGACTCGTCGTTCTCGAAGATGTCGACCGCGGGCGAGTAGACCGGTCCCGGACGCGTCTGCTCCGGAACCGCAGCGACGCTCGCCCTTTCGGTCTTCTCGATCTCCGCATTCGCTTCCCTCTTCATGGCGGTTCCCTCGTCGGCTCGGGTCTCATTCACGTTCGCACCGTGATCTGCCGTGGCTTGGCTTCCTCGGCCTTGGGCAGCGTGAGGGTGAGGATGCCGTCGGCGTACCTGGCTTCGACGCGTTCAGCATCGACTTCAGCGGGGAGCGTCACCGTCCGGTTGAAGGAGCCTTCCGCACGCTCCTTGCGGTGATAGCTCACGCGTGCCTGCTCGAGCTGGATCTCGCGATTTCCCGCGAGAGACACGCGGTTCCTCATCGCCGAGATCGAGAGCTCATTCGGCTTGATCCCGGGGATCTCCGCCCGAACGTAGAAGTTGTCTTCGTCTTGGGTGATGTTCATCGGGGGAAACACCCCCGCCCCCCCATCTCCGAAAGTCTCCCCGGTTACCGTGTCCAGGAGGCGGAGCATCTCGCGCCGCACGCCGTCGAGGTCTCCGAAGGAGCTGTCGAACGTCGGCCTCGAGGGCCAGGCACGTCTCACGATCATGGCATCCTCGCTTAGCCAAGTACTTGGATTGACTTGGGTTTTACTCGGCTGCCGGTCAAACTAAACATCACCACTCTGCTGTCAAGACTGCCGGGACGGAGCGCTGCCCATCTCCGCGGCCTGCGCTTCCGAACCGACGACGCGTGCTGGCGCTTGATCGTGATTCGACGGGCCTCAGCGCAGGAACGTCTCAGCGGTGTCCTGCGGAAGCTTCATCACCGTGGCCGAGCCGGGGTCGGGGTTGAACTTCCCGAAGACGCTCGGGGCCTTCTTGAAGTGCTCCTTCAGTGCCTTGATGCGATGCTCGTCGTTCGGGTGGTCGGATAGCAGCTCCGGCATCTCGTTGCGCCGAGAGTCCTTGAAGTCCTGAAACAACCAGACCAGCCCCCAGGGATTCACCCCGGCGGCCGCACAGATGTCGGCCCCGGTGAGGTCCGCGCGTGATTCGACGTCTCGCGAGTATCCCTTCGATTTGAGCTCGCTCAGCACGCCGATGGCCATGACGTGTCCCCGCGTCGGCCCCAGCAGGATCGCCGCTCCCAGGTCGCGCATGATCTGCCGGGCCTGCTCCCCGAGCTTGTGCATCGAATCGTGGTGGACGGTGTGGGCGATCTCGTGGCACAGCGTGCCCGCCAGCTCCTCCTGGTTCTTCACGAAGAAGAGCAAGGCATCGACCACGTAGAGATCTCCCCCCGGCACGGAGAACGCGTTGGGCTGGGGCTCGTGAACGAGGTGGAAGCGAAATGGATACGCGTACTGAGGCTGCGCCGCCCGGGTGATGCGGTCGGCGATCGGCCGCAGCGTGTCGTACAGCGGCGAGGTGGCGACGATTTCCCCCTTCGCCTTGAGCTCCTGGTAGACTTCCTGCCCGATCAGCAGCTCGAGATCCTCCGTGCCGCCGTCCCGGAGGGTCACCGGGTAGTACCCCGAGTCCCGCTCGGCCAGGGCCTGAGTGGGGCGAGCCGATGAGAGCGCGGCCCCCGAAGCCTGGCTGAAGGCTCCGGCCACCGTCACGATGGACAGTGCCATGAGCCACGACGCCGTGGCCGCTGTTCGGGGCGCGGTCACGTCGTTCCCTCCACGGCCCGCTCGACCTCTCCCGCGCTTTGACGGAGCTGCGGGTCCCCCTCGCATCGTGGTCATGGCTTTCCTCTCCTCTGCTGGTTGGAGTTCACGGGAGCTTCGCCCTGGCCAATTCTTGCCTTGCCGCGCTCGCGCCTCGGACAAGCATCGGCCATGCCATTACTGTCCCCAACGACGAGCGGAGGTGTCCCGGCCTAGAAGGCGTGGCTCTACTTCTTCTTCGCCGCCGCTTCCTTCTTTGCTTCGGCCTGGCGTTGCTTGGATACCTCCAGGATCTGGTAGCGGAAGCTACCCTGGGGCATGTCCTTGCACCGCGCGTGGACCGTGGCGACGAATTCACGCGCCGACGCGGCATCGAGGATCCAGCTCTCTCCGCCGGCGCGAGTGTAGCCGTGCACCCATGCCACGAGCATGGGGCGAATGTCGTCTGGTTGCTCGAGCCATTGCTGGCAGCTGAGGCTCTTGACGTCGATGGGCCTCGGCGCATCCGCGGCTCGGGGCGTGGAGAAGCACAGCAACCCGCTCAGCAGTACCCAGCGAAGAGTCCCTTGTTCCATGTGCGGTCTCCTGTGCGTGCGCGTGCAATGCTCTCCGAGCTTGTCACAGACAGCCGGAGGGCAGGACGTTCGTCACCAGCGGATGCAGAACGCAGCTCAAGGCGTCCGCCAGCAAAGGTGCGTGTCCGTGGCGGATCCGTTGTCCGTGGCGGGAGACGGAACGGGTGGTCGCAGCGCGGCTGGGCGACGCAGACGATCTGCGCCTCGATCGGCGTTAGGGGTCATCCAGGGGCGAGGAGGCGACGACCATCCCCTTGGCCTGCTGCTGCTCCGAGGCCGCGACGAGGGCCACGGTCAAGGAGACCGTGGCCCTGCTGCCCGACGCGTCACGCCGATGCCTTCGTCAGCCGTCCGGCGTCCCCTGCGGCACGCCGGATCTGCACGGCCACGATGGTCTGGGAGATCCCCGTCACCAGCACCGATACGCCCACGAGCGTCCCCACCGCCCACACCGTGCTCGACGGCCACTTGGCGATGATCAGGACGCCGGCGGCGAGGTTGGCGAGGGAATCGGCGACGAACCAGCCCCAGCCCTCCAGCGGCCGAATCTGGAAGGCGGCCACCATCGCCAGGATCCCTCGCAGGACCAGCATCCACCCGACGAAGAGCGTCAGGCTCGCAGCCCCGGCGAACGGATTCACGATGAGCACGATCCCGGTGAAGCCGTAGAGGACCGCCAGGAGGAGCCGAAGAAAGAAGTTCCCCGGCGTCTGGGAGGCGAAGGCGAGGAAGATCTCCACCGCGCCGACGAGCGTCAGGATGCAGCCGACGAACAGGGTCGTCGCAGTGGCGGCGGCCAGCGGGTACATCAGCAGCACGATCCCGAGCGCAACGGTCAGGAGTCCCATGAAGGCCGCCCATCCGGAGCGGTGCTTGACCTCGTCGAGAATGGGTCGTTGTCCACTTGCTGTCGTGGTCATGGCGTATTTCTCCGGGTCACGGGGCTCTCGCCTGCGCGATGGCGGCCTTCGCCTTGGCGCGGTCTGCCTTGGCCTGGGCGGCCCGCTTTGCCGCTTCGCGCCGTTCCTTCGCCTTCTGGATCCTGGCCTGGAGCTTGGAGTCCAGCTTGTTGATGCGGTCCAGGAGCTTCGCCTTGACCTCGGCGCTGGCCTGGGCCTGTTCCGCCTTGAACTGCGCGATGTCCGCCTTGATCGCCGCGGCGTCCTCGTCGTCGGCGATGTCCCGGACCTCGGAGATCGAACGCCGGTACACGGTGCCGCCGAG
>DATJVY010000077.1:0-7063 GCA_035501615.1 Myxococcaceae bacterium | reverse complement strand
CGCCCCTGGATCTCCGCGTCGCTGTACGGATGGCACCCCTGGCACGCCCGGTTCACGTTCAACAGCGGGCTCCGGATCCAGTGGTCGCTCACCTTCAGCGCCCCCTCGCGCACGTAGGGCATGTGGCAGTCCGCGCAGGCCACCCCGCTCCGGGCGTGGATGCCCTGGCTCCAGGTCTCGAACTCGGGATGCTGCGCCTTCAGCACCGGCGCGCCCGACTCGGCGTGCACCCAGTCCTTGAACGGCTTGCCATCGGCGAAGTTGCTCCCCTCGTCGTAGTAGGCCTCGATCTCCTCGACCTTCAGCCCGTTCTTCCAGGGATAGGTCACGGTCTTCCGGTCGCCACGGAAGTAGTACTCGACGTGGCACTGGCCGCAGACGTAGCTCCGCATCTCCTGGCGCGTGGCGTCCCGGTTCGGGTCGTAGTCGGCCACCCCCTGGTGCGCCTTCAACGCCTTGATGCCCACGATGAACCCCGGCCGCGTCACCCGGAGCTCCAGGGTCTTCGAGTCGTGGCAGTCGACGCAGCTCACGGGGTGATCCACCAGCGGCTTCCCCGACGCGTCCTTGAGGGCGCGCGCCTCCTGGTACTTCATGGCGCACACCTCCTCGAAGCCCTTCATCACGTCGCCCTTCCCGACGTAGCGGTAGGCCGGGATGATGCTCGCGTGGCAGTGGAGACACGCCCCGGGCTGGGGCCGCTCGGTCACCCGCCGCGTCTTCTCCTGGTCGAGCAGCATGTACGCGTGCCCGCGCCGATCCCGGTAGTCGAGGCTGAAGGCGTAACCTGCGAAGATGCGGGTCAGCCAGGGGAAACGGTCGGCCTTCTGCTCTGGCGACGCGTCTCCTCCGCCGAAGTTGGTGCGGCTGGTCTCCGCCGTCTTGAGGTAGCTGTCGTACTCGCGCGGCCAGTTCGTGCCCCAGACCTTGGGGTCGACGGTGTTCTCGTCCACCTCGACCAGCTTGACGAACTGCTGCTTGGCCTCGGTCTTTCGCTGGATGATGTTCACCAGGAGCGCGGTGACCCCCGCCGCCGCCAGCGCGGCCACGATCGCCACCCCCACCAGGGCCGGCCAGCGTCTCCTCGGAGCGTTCGGTTCCATCGGGTCCCCTCTCCTCAGCGTGCGCCGTGGCCGACGCCGCGGTGGCAATGGACGCAGAGCACCGCGTCCTCATCGGTGGTGCTGCCGTGCACCAGCTCCGAGACGATCTCCGCGTGACAGGCGAGACAGTTCTCCTGGAGGATGCGCGCGTTCCGGGGCCCGATGCGGATCGGCTCCGGGAAGTCCTGAAGGGTGAAGGCCTTGCTGTGGTTCCAGCCGTTCACGACCTTGGCCCACCACTTGGGGACGAAGGCGTGCGGCAGGTGGCACTGGACGCAGGTGGCGGCGGCGTGGTGCGGCCCGTGCTGCCAGGACGCGTACTCGTCCCGCATGATGTGGCAGTTCACGCAGGCCTTCGGGTCGCTGGAGAGGTAGGACAGCCCCTCGGCGTAGCGGAAGGTGAACGCCGCCAGCCCGCCGACCAGCCCGAAGGCGATCGCGGTGACCATCGCCAGCTGGACGCTGCCGCGAGGACTCCGGCGCATGTACTCCGGGACCGTCCTGCAAGCCGGGCCGGGCGTCGAGTAGGACAAAGGTAAAGCCGGAGGTAGGTGGCGTCTGGCCCTCCGCCGGGCCCCGAGTGTGGCTTCGGGAACGAAGCGTCCGTCGTCTCGCGGACTTCCCGCCGCTCGCTGGCCTTCACTTTGGCGGATCCAGGGTGCTCCTTCCGCCGGACACGGAGGGGTGAGCGACTCGATGGGTCGAAGCAGTCGGGCGGCGTGGCTGTGCTTGCTGTGCGGATGTGGATCCGCGGTCCCGGGCGGCGGAGCGCCGGCCGTGCCACGGCCGGTCATGGGGCAGCGGCAGGCGGCGCTGGGCATCGGCTCCAGCGCGGATGATCTCCGGACGGGGTGGTACTCCAACCAGCCCGCCCTGCAGCCAGCGAGCGTCTCCGCGCCCGACTTCGGGCCGCTGTTCCCGCCGACGCAGCTCGACGGGCAGATCTACGCCCAGCCGCTCCTGGCGAACGGCGTGATCTTCGTCGCGACCGAGACCAACCACATCTACACGCTCGACCCGGTCAGCGGCACCATCCTCTACCAGCGCACGCTGGAGGTGCCCTGGAATGCGGCCGACATCGGCTGCGGAGACCTCGCGCCCACCGTGGGCATCACCGGGACGCCGGTCATCGACACCCGCGACCCGTCGAACGTCACGGCCTACTTCGCCACCAAGAGCTACGCCTCGGGGACGTCGGGGCCGGCAGTCGCCTGGATGCACGCGGTGGACGTTCCGACCCTCGTCGAGCGGCCCAACTTTCCGGTCCAGATCCAGGGGTCGGCCGACAATCAGACCGGCGTCACCTTCGACGCCACCACCGAGCTGCAGCGTCCCGGCCTCCTGATGCTCGGGAATGCCGTCTACGCGGCATTCGCCGGCCTGTGCGACATCGGCACGTACCAGGGCTGGGTGGTGGGCGTGTCCTCGGCAGGGTCGATCACCGCGATGTGGTCCGACGCGGCCTCGTACCCGGGCGGCGGCATCTGGCAGAGCGGCGGGGCGCCGATGTCCGACGGGCCCGACACCTTCATCGTGGCCACCGGGAACGGCGACGTGGTCACCGTCCCGACGCCGGGGAACGCTCCGCCCACCGTCCTGGGACAGGCGTGGGCGCGGTTGCAAGTGCAGGGCAACGGGAAGCTCCAGGCGACCGACTTCTTCAGCCCCTACGACGCGTCGGCGCTGAACGTCTGGGACGCGGACTTCGGCTCGGGCGGGCCGATGGGGCTGCCGGATTCGTTCGGGACGGCGAGCATCCCGCACCTCGGCGTGGCCGCCGGGAAGGAGGGCTACGTCTACCTGCTCAACCGCGACGACCTGGGCGGGATCATGATGGGGCCCTCGGGCGGGGACAAGGTGGTGCAGCGCATCGGTCCCTACGGCGGAGTCTGGTCCCGTCCCGCGGCGTGGCCGGGGAGCGGAGGCTGGGTCTATTACCCGACCGCCTCCGGCGGGACGACCTCGGAAGGCTCGACCGGAAACCTGAACGTCTTCTCGGCGGGCCTCGATGGCCAGGGGAACCCGACGCTCTCTCTGGTGGCGATGGCCGCGGATGCCTTCGGGTTCGGGTCGAGCGCACCGGTGGTCACCTCGGACGGGACGACCGATGGCTCGGCGCTGGTCTGGGTGGTGTGGATGGGCGACGGCTCGGGGGTGAACGCGCAGCTGCGGGCCTACGACGCCGTGCCGCAGAACGGGGTGCTCCTGCTCCGCGCGAGCTGGCCCATCGGGACAGGGAGCAAGTTCAACCCCCCGGGCATCGGCGACGGCCGGGTCTACGTGGGGACGCGCGACGGGAACCTCTACGCCTTCGGCGCGCCCGTCGACCAGCCACTGGGGAGCAGCCCGGTGAACCTGGGCACGGTGGACCTCGGGGGTAGCGCCACCGGCCAGGCGGTCTTCACCGCACGGCGGTCGGTCACGGTGAGCTCGGTGAGCTCGACCAACCCCGAGTTCACGACCGGAGCGACGAGCCCCGCGCTCCCTGCGACGCTGGCGCAGGGAGCCACGCTGACCATCCCGGTGACCTTCAGCCCGACCCAGGTGGGCATCCAGTCGACGGCCATCGTCGCCCAGGCGGACAGCGGGCCGGTCTCCACCACCGCGAGCGGCATCGGGCGGCGACCGGCCCCGGTGCTCTCGCTCACACCGGAGACGGTGAGCTTCGGCGGGGCACCGATCGACCAGATCCTCAGCAGCACGGTGACCGTCTCCAACGTCGGAGGGGGGGATCTGGTCATCAACGGGGTGACGATGCCCTCGCCGCCGTTCTCGGCGAGCGGCATCCCGGCGGCGGGCTCGACGCTCGCGCCCGGGAAGTCCGTGACCCTCACGGTGACGTTCGCGCCCACGGCGGTGGGGAGCTACATGGACCAGCTGGTGCTCGACACCTCGGCCGGCCAGGGGGACGTTCCGCTCTCCGGCACCGCGGCCCTCCCCGGCGACCTGGTGGTGACGCCGCCGAGCCTCGACTTCGGCTCGGTCCCGCTCGGGCAGACCAAGGTGCTGCCCTTCTCGGTGCAGAACACCGGCGGCTCGCGGGTGACGGTGACCAAGTCGAAGCCTCCGGCGCTGGGCGTGGGATTCACCGCCACCGACGATTTCTCGGAGGGCGCGAGCATCGATCCCGGACAGACGGTGACGCTCCACGTGCAGTTCCAGCCGCAGAAGGCGGGCGCGGTCAGCGACCACTGGGTGATCAACGCCGACGGCAAGCAGGGGCTGATCACGGTGAACATCACCGGGACCGGCGGGACGGCCGATCCGGCCAAGGGCTGCAGCAGCACGGGGGGCACGGTGCCCGGGTGGGTGCTCGGGCTCGTTCCGTGGGCGCTGTCGCGGCGACGTCGGCGGATGGCGCCGGGCTAGGTCGAGCGGAGCGCGGTCGACGGATCCACGCGGGCGGCGCGGAGCGCGGGGAGGAGCGCGCTCAGCAGCGCCACGAGGGCGAGCACCGTCACGACGCCGGCGAGCACCATCGGGTCGGCGGCGGTGACTCCGAAGAGGAGCCCGCGGAAGACGACCGCCAGCGCGATCGCACCGAGCACGCCCGCGGCCGTGCCGGCCAGGACCGGCGGGAGGTTGCGGCGGAGGACGAGGCGCACGATGTCCCGGCGCGCGGCGCCCACCGCCATCCGGACGCCGAACTCGCGGGTGCGCTCGACGACGCCGTAGGAGACGACGCCGAAGATGCCCACCGAGGCGAGGACCAGGGCGAAGGCGGCGAAGACCCCGAGGAGGAAGACCGGGTAGCGGCGGAGGAACATCGACGGCGCCTGGTCGAGGACCTGGGTGAGCGTGCGCGGCGGGAGGATGGTGGACTCGGGCAGGACGGCGAGCAGGGCGCGGCGGACGTCGCTCTCCACTCCGGTGCGCTGGCTCCGGAGCACGAAGCTGACCGGGTTCTCGGGGAACTGGGAGTCCGCGTAGTACAGGAGGGCCGGGGGCGACTCGTCGAGCGCCCCGAAGTTCTGGTCGGCGACGACGCCGACGATGGTCAGCACCGGCGCGTTCGGCGAGTAGGTAGGGCGGATGCGCTTCCCGATGACGTCCTCGCCGGGGAAGTAGCGGCGCTGGAGCGTGCGGTTCACGACGACCACGGGCATCGAGTGCTGCGTGTCCTCGGGGCCGGGCGCGCGACCGGCGAGCACCGGGATGCCGAGCACGCGGAAGTAGTCGGGGCCCACCAGGCGGTAGCTGGCTTCGGGCTGGGCACCGGTCGGCGGGGGGCGCTCCTCGACGAGGAAGCGCTGGGTGTTTCCGTTGCCGGTGCCGGGGAGGCGGCTCACGCGGGTGGCGGCGGAGACGCCGGGGATGGCCCGGAGCGCCTCGAGCATGCGGGCCTGGAGCGCGATGGCGACCTCGTCCTTCTCGACCAGGGCGTCGGGGGCGAAGACGGTGACGCCGATCGCGCCCTCGGGGTGGTACCCCGGGTCGGCGGAGAGGACGCGGAGCAGGCTCTTGCCCATGAGGCCGGCGGAGCCGAGGAGCATGATCGCGAGCGCGACCTCGACCGCGACGAGGACGCCGCGGAGGCCGTGGCGGTGGTGGCCGGCGGCGGACCCGGCCATGCCCGACTCCTTGAGGACGTCGTGGAGGTCGGGGCGGGAGGCGCGGAGCGCGGGGAGGAGGCCGAAGAGCAGCGTGGTGAGGAGGATGAGGCCGCCGCCGTAGAGGAGCACCCGGGCGTCGACGTCGAGGTGCTCGAGGAAGGGCATGCCGGCCTGCTCGCGGCTGGGGATGCCGGCGAGGAGCAGGGGGAGGCTGAGGCGCGCGGCGAGGAGGCCGAGGAGACCACCGAGGGCGGCGAGGACGAGGCTCTCGGTGAGCAGCTGCCGGAGCAGGCGGCGGCGGCCGGCGCCGAGCGCGGCGCGGACGGCCATCTCCTGCTCGCGGGTGCGCGCGCGGGCGAGGAGGAGGTTGGCCACGTTGGCGCAGGCGACGAGGAGCACGAGCGTCACGCAGGCGAAGAGGAGGACGAGCACCGGCTCCACCTTGCCGACGAGGACGTCGCGGAGCGGGACCACCTCCATGGAGACGCCCTGCATCTCGGAGGGGAAGCGCTGGCGGAGGTCCTCGGCGTAGGCGGTGAGGCGCTGCTGCGTCTGGCGGAGGGTGGCTCCGTCGCGGAGCCGGGCGATGGCATTGACCCAGTGGAAGCTGCGGCGGCGCTCCATGTCGTCGCGGGGCTGGACGGCGACGAAGACGCGGGCGTCGGCGCCGGGGGCGAAGGGGAAGCTCGGGGGGAGGACGCCGACGATGGTGTGGGGCTGCTCGTCGAGGGTCAGGGTGCGGCCGAGCACGGCCGGGTCGGCGCCGAATCGCGTCCGCCAGAAGGCGTCGGTGAGGACGACCGCGCGTGGGCCGCCGTGGACGTCCTCGCCGGGGAGGAAGGTGCGGCCGAGCTGCGGGCGGACGCCGAGGACGTCGAAGAAGTTGGCGGAGACCTGGAGGGCCGGGAGGCGGGAGCGCTCGGCGCCGTCGTTCCAGATGACCGGCGAGCCGTTGTAGCCGCCGACGGAGGCGAGGAGGGTCTTGTCCTGCTGGAGCTCGCGGAGGGTGGGCCAGGCGAGCTCGAACCGCGGCATGTCCTTGCTGTCGTGGGTGCTCCACAGGTGCACGAGGCGGTCGGGCTCGGCGTAGGGGAGGCTGCGGAGGAGGGCGGCGTCGACGGCGGTGAAGACCGCGGCGTTGAGGCCGATGCCCATGGAGAGGGTGAGGACGACGACGGTGGCGAAGCCGGGGCGGGTCCGGACGTGGCGGAAGGCGTCCCGGAGGTCCTGGAGGAGCACGCTCATCGGGAGGGGGGACGGTTCAACGGGTGTGCCATTTCCGGCGGGGGCGAGGATGGAAATCCGGGGCCGCGGGGGCTTCCGTGGCGGCCCGAGTTCCTCACGAGGTGCCAGACACCTCGTTACACGCCCGGAAGCGCCAAGCGCATGGAATCACGGTGGAGTTTC
>DATJVY010000076.1:0-2513 GCA_035501615.1 Myxococcaceae bacterium | reverse complement strand
CCATCCCCGGCGCGTGGGCCCCGTCGACCAGCACGTCCACGCCCTTCGCCTGGAGGGCCGGGACCAGCGTCTCGAGCGGGAAGAGCACCCCGGTCGCGCTGGTGACGTGGTCGAGCAGCACGAGCCGCGTCCGCGGCGTGACCGCGCCCAGCACCGCGGCGCTGACCTCCTCCGGCCCGCGGAGAGGGAAGGGGACCGCCGCCACCACCACCCGGGCTCCGGCGGCCTCGGCGACGGCGCGCAGCGCGTTCGCGCAGGCGTTGTAGGCGTGGTCTGTGGTGAGCAGCTCGTCCCCGGGCCGCAGCGGGAGCGAGCGGAGCACGGTGTTCACCCCGGTCGTCGCGTTGTCCACGAAGGCGAGGTCGTCCGGGTCGGCGTGCAGGAAGGCGCCGAGCCGTGCCCGGGCCTCGTCGAGCAGCGGCTCCACCGCCCGGGTGAGGAAGTCGATCGGGTCCCGCTCCATCCGGGCCCGCAGCTCGGTCTGGAGGGCCAGCACCTCGCGCGGGCAGGCGCCGAACGCGCCGTGGTTGAGGAAGGTGATTCCCGGGTCCAGGGCCCAGTGGGCGGCGAGCGGCGGCGGCGCCGGCCGGATCACCGGGTCTGCCCGTCTCCGGCCTTCGCGCCGAGGGGAAGGTCGAAGGTGAGGTGCGTCTCGAAGAACCCCAGGCTCCGGTAGAAGGGAGGTGACTCCTGGCGGCGGCGGTTGGTGCGTACGTAGAGCTTCTCGCAGCCGGCGGAGCGGGCGAGCTCCGCCGCGCCTCGGGTGAGGGCCCTGCCCACGCCATGCCGGCGCGCCTCGCGGTCGGTCACCAGCGCGGTCAGCTGCGCCGAGGGCGCGCGGGTGTACAGCCGCGGGTGGATGGCCACCGTGGCGATGCCGGCCAGCCGGCGGTTCGCCAGCTCCGCGACCAGGGCGTGTGCGCCGCCCCGGCAGAAGTGATCCAGCTGCGCGCGGATGGTCTCCTCGTCGGACGAGTACCCCAACTGCGAGAAGAGCTGGACCAGCGCCGGCGCATCGGCTGCCCGCGCGGGACGGATGTGAACCTCGAAGTCGTTCATGCCGGGGGCGTCACATACCAGCTGCCGGCGCCGGAGGGGGCGCCCCGGTGCCGGAGACGGCAACTGTGCTGGCGTGACCCCCCGGAACGTTCAGAAGGGACAGTTCCCCGGCGCGGCCACGTCGATGCGTCGCGCGACCGTATGCGGGATGAGCTGGACCGCCACGGTCTTGGCTGGTGTCGCCGTCTCGTTGCGGATGACGTGGACGTGGCCGCCCCCCGGTTCGAACAGGGTCTGGCCCGCGGTGTAGACGTGGGGCGTGCACGCGGGGTCATCGCCCTCGTAGGCGGTGACCGTGCCCTCGGTGACGATGATCAGGCTCGGACCCGGGTGGGTGTGCCAGCCGGTCGTCCCTCCGGCCTGCCAGGTGTGGGGGGGCAGGTGCCTTCTCCCGTGGGGGTCTTCTCCAGGTGTGGGTGTGAGGAACCAGTGGTTGAAGAGGTCGAAGCTGTCGAATTCCCCCGAGGCAAGGGTCGTCCCCGTGAAGCCGCTGGCCGGGGCGGCATGGCCCGCTCCGACGAATAGGGTGGCCGAGAGCAGCAGCATCCATCTCCACGAACGGCGCATGTGTCCTCCTCCCGTGAAGCTCCCTGCGCGGGAGCTGGCGAGAGAGGTGCCCCCCTCCGGGGAGCGTTTCCACCGGCAAGGCACGGCGCGGCGCCCTGCCCGACTTGCCGCTCCGGTGGCGTGATTTGCCGCGTGCCGAAGGTGGGCTACAGATCGCGGTCACTCCGATGCCCGAGGACCTTCCAGCGCGTCCCTCGGGGGCCGGCGAGCGGACCCCGTCCGACCGCCTCGACTCCTGGAAGGAGATTGCGGCCTATCTCCGGCGCGACGTGACCACCGTCCAGCGCTGGGAGAAGCGCGAGAGCATGCCCGTGCATCGCCACCAGCACGACCGGGCGGGGTCGGTCTACGCCTTCCGGGCCGAGCTGGACGCGTGGGCCCGGAGCCGCCGTTCCACGCTCGACGTCGAGGAGGCGCGGGTCGGCCAGCCCCCCGACCGCGGGGGCGCCGACGCGGAGCGCGCGACGCCGGCCACCTCTCGCCGGCTCCGGGGAGGGCGGCGGATCGCCTGGCTCGGCGGAGCCGGGCTCGGGATCCCGCTGCTGGCGGCCGCGACCGTCTGGTGGGTCCATGCCCGCTGGGGCGCCTCCGATGGCGCGCTGGCGGGTGCGCGCTTCGAGCAGCTCACGAACTTCGAGGGCGTGGAGCAGGCGGCAGCACTGTCCCGGGACGGGCAGTTCGTCGCCTTCCAGTCGGATCACGACGGCCCGATGGACGTGTGGCTGACGCAGGTCGGGACCGGCCGCTTCTCCAACCTCACCCGGGGGACGGCACCGGAGATCGTGAATCCCTCGGTCCGCACCCTCGGGTTCTCGCCCGACGGAAGCCTGGTCACCTTCTGGGCCCGGGGACGGCCTGGCTCGACGGAGCCGGAGATCGGCATCTGG
>DATJVY010000075.1:0-2573 GCA_035501615.1 Myxococcaceae bacterium | reverse complement strand
CCATCCCCGGCGCGTGGGCCCCGTCGACCAGCACGTCCACGCCCTTCGCCTGGAGGGCCGGGACCAGCGTCTCGAGCGGGAAGAGCACCCCGGTCGCGCTGGTGACGTGGTCGAGCAGCACGAGCCGCGTCCGCGGCGTGAGGGCGCCCAGCACCGCGGCGCTGATCTCCTCCGGCCCGCGGAGAGGGAAGGGGACCGCCGCCACCACCACCCGGGCTCCGGCGGCCTCGGCCACGGCGCGCAGCGCGTTCGCGCAGGCGTTGTAGGCGTGGTCGGTGGTGAGCAGCTCGTCCCCGGGCCGCAGCGCGAGCGAGCGGAGCACGGTGTTCACCCCGGTCGTCGCGTTGTCCACGAAGGCGAGGTCGTCCGGGTCGGCGTGCAGGAAGGCGCCGAGCCGTGCCCGGGCCTCGTCGAGCAGCGGCTCCGCCGCCCGGGTGAGGAAGTCGATGGGGTCCCGCTCCATCCGCGCCCGCAGCTCGGACTGGAGCGCGAGGACCTCGCGCGGGCAGGCGCCGAACGCGCCGTGGTTGAGGAAGGTGACCCGGGGGTCCAGGGTCCAGTGGGCGGCGAGCGGCGAGGGCTCCGGCCGGCTCACCGCGCCGGCCCGTCTCCGGCCTTCGCGCCGAGGGGAAGGTCGAAGGTGAGGTGCGTCTCGAGGAACCCCAGGCTCTTGTAGAACGGCGGAGACTCGTGGCGGCGCCGGTTGGTGCGCACGTAGAGCTTCTCGCAGCCGGCGGCGCGGGCGAGCTCCGCCGCGGCCCGGGTGAGCGCCTTGCCCACGCCGTGCCGGCGCGCCTTGCGGTCGGTCACGAGAGCGGTCAGCTGCGCAGAGGGCGCACGGGTGTAGAGCCGGGGGTGGACGGCCACGGTGGCGACGCCCGCCAGCCGGTGGCTCGCCAGCTCGGCGACGAGCGCGTGCGCGCCGCGCCCGAAGTGGTCCAGCTGGGCGCGGACGGCGTCCTCGTCCGTCGCGTATCCCAGCTGCGCGAAGAGCTGCACCAGCGCGGGCGCGTCCCCGGCCCGCGCCGGACGGATGTGGACCTCGAAGTCGCTCATCTCGGGAGCGTCACATACCAGCTGGCGCCCGGCCGGGGTTCGAGATCCAGCGGGCCGGAGGGCGACTGTACCGCTGCCCCCCGGAGCCGGCGGCCGAGCCGTTCAGAAGGGACAGTTTCCTGGCGCGGCCACGTCGACGCGCCGAGCGACTGCATGCGGGATGAGCTGGATCGCCACGGTCTTCGCCGGAGCCGCCGTCTCGTTGCGGATGACGTGGACGTGGCCGCCCCCCGGGTCGAACAGGGTTTGGCCTGCCTTGTAGACGTGGGGCTTGCACTTGGGATCACCGCCTTCGTAGTCGGTGACCGTCCCCTCGGTGACGATGATCAGGCTCGGGCCGGGGTGGGTGTGCCAGCCGGTCGTCCCTCCGGGGTCCCAGGTGTTGTCCTGAACATAGAGGTCCGACTTCCCGCGCGTCTCGAGGAGCGCAAACCAGACGCCGGGCTCGTGCTTTCTCCCGTGGGGATCCTCTCCGGGTGTGGGTGTGAGGGACCAGTGGTTGAAGAGGTCGAAGCTGTCGAATTCCCCCGAGGTGCAGGTCCTCGCGGTGAACCCCTTGGCGGGTGTCGCTTGCCCCGTTCCGATGAACAGCGTGGTCGAGACGAGAACCATCCAGTTCCACGAATGTCGCATGTGTCCTCCTCGTGTCGCGGCTCCCTCCTCGGGAGCCGCGAGAGGAGAAGAAGCTGGTCAGTTGGGGCGGGCGGCTCCAGCGGCGAAGAACGGCGCACTCCGGTTGCCGCGACTTGCCGTTCCGATGCCGCGATTTGCCGCGTGCCGCAGGTGGGCTACAGATCGCCGACGGTCTCATGCACGATGCCCCTTCCACGCGTTCCTCGCAGGCGGGTGAGCAGCCGCCCTCCGAGCGCCTCGACTCCTGGAAGGAGATCGCGGCCTATCTCCGTCGCGACGTGACCACCGTCCAGCGCTGGGAGAAGCGCGAGCGGATGCCCGTGCATCGCCACCGGCACGACCGTGCGGGGTCGGTCTACGCCTACCGGGCCGAGCTGGACGCGTGGGCCCGGACCCGTCGACCCACGCTCGAGGCCGAGGAGGCCCGGGCCGGACGGCCAACGGGCCCCGACGCCGAGGCCGATCGGCCGGCCTCCTCCCGCCCGTTCCGGGCAAGGCGGACCGCCTGGCTTCCCGCGGCGGGGCTCGGGGTCCTGCTTCTGGCGAGCGTGACGGCCTGGCTGCTCCATGCCCGCCGGGGGAGTTCCGGCGACCCCCTCGCGGATGCGCGCTTCGAGCAGCTCACGAACTTCGAAGGCGTCGAGCAGGCAGCGGCGCTTTCTCGGGACGGTCGCTTCGTCGCCTTTCAGTCGGATCACGACGGCCCGATGGACGTGTGGCTGACGCAGGTCGGGACCGGCCGATTCTCCAACCTCACCCGGGGGACGGCACCGGAGATCGTGAATCCCTCGGTCCGCACCCTCGGGTTCTCGCCCGACGGAAGCCTGGTCACCTTCTGGGCCCGGGGACGGCCTGGCTCGACGGAGCCGGAGATCGGCATCTGG
>DATJVY010000074.1:0-3665 GCA_035501615.1 Myxococcaceae bacterium | reverse complement strand
CGAGTCGAACCCGCCGTCGGTGTAGTACGCGTCCTTCTGCACGCCGTGGCCGAAGACCTCGCCGGTCATCCAGAACGGCGCGTCGTCCAGCTTCTTCGTGGGGTTGTTGGCCTTCCAGGTCGCCAGGGCGGTGACCGAAGCGCTCTTGAGCGCGGCCCACGACGCGAGCTCGACGTTCTTGGCGGTGTCGCAGCGGAAGCCGTCGAAGCCGTACTGCTGGAGCCAGGCAGTGTGCCAGCCGACCAGGAATCCCCGGACCGTTCCGGTCGCGTTCGCCGGGAATGCGGTGTCGGGCTTCTGGTCGAAGAAGGGCGGCCGGGTGACGGTGTTGTCCGGGGACTCGGTCTTGAAGTCCGGGAGCGAGCTCAGCTGCTGGGTCTCGGGCGTGCTCCCGCTCGGATCGAAGCCGGGGAAGCCGGCGCGGATCCACTTCGGGGTCCACCAGTTCACCCACTGGGTCGAGTTGTAGTTCACCAGATCGTTCCAGGCCTGGTAGCCCCGGCCCGCGGGCGGCACGAAGGCCTTGAAGGCATCTCCGGTGCCGTCGAAGAAGACCGCCGGCAGATAGGCGACGAGGTCGTCGCCGGTCGCGTAGCCGGGATGGTTCATCACCACGTCCACCAGCACCCGGATGCCGCGCGCGTGGGCAGCGTCGACGAGCGCCTGGAGATCCGCCCCGCTCCCCCAGTTCGCGTCGAGCTTGGTGAAGTCGAGCGCCCAGTATCCCGCGTAGCCGTAGTGCTTGAAGTCGCCCGTCCCGCCGCCCACCCAGCCGTGCACCTGCTCGACGATGGGAGAGATCCAGATCGCGGTCACTCCGAGGCTGGCGATGTGGTCCAGCTTGGCGATGACGCCCTGCCAGTCACCCCCGTGCCAGGTGCCGATCTCGTTGGCTCCCCCGTCCCTGGGCCGCGTGCCGTAGGAGTTGTCGTTCGACGGGTCGCCGTCGAAGAACCGGTCGGTGAGGAGGAAGTAGACCGTCGCGTTCGCCCAGCTGAAGGGAGTGTCCGGAGCCCCGCTCTTCTCGAGGAGCAGGAGGCCCTCCGAGCCCGGGGTGAAGGTCACCGTTCCCTGCGAGGTCACCGTCGCCGTGGTGTCCGAGTACGCCTCGTGCACGACCGTCCCCGCGGGGAAGGTGGAGCTCACGTCGAGCGTCAGCGGCTGGCCCGGGCTCCAGGTGTTCCCCCCGGCGTCGTTGTTGTTGTTGCTTCCGCCCGAGCTGCAGCCGGCCAGGGCGAGGACGAGGACGGCGGCGAGGGCCGTGCGGCGAGGACGTCGATCGATCATCGGACTCACGTTACCGGGTGTTGCAGGGGAGACCGGCCGTCTCCGACTGCGGGCGCTCGAACACCGCAGTGGTGCGCGGCGCAACGTGGAAGGCATTGGTCGTGGTGACGTTCCAGTCCGCGCGTCCGGTGAGCAGCGGGTCCCCGGTGAGCGCGGTGGGAATGGTGAAGCTCGCCGACGGCGCGGTGATGCCCGCGAGCGTGACGTCCTGGGCGGTGATCCCGGCGTTGACGATGACCACCAGCCCGCTCCGGCTCGCGTCGAGGTCGGCGAGCCCGGTGCAGGTGTCGCTGATGGTCATGACCAGCAGCGCCGGGACCTGGTTTGGTCCCGAGTAGGGATCCGGGAAGTCCACACGGGCCGTCACGTCGGCCGCCGTGCGGAGCCGGAAGAGGGGCGATGCCTTCCGGAGCGCGAGCATCTTCTGGACGTGGGTGGTCATCTTGGCCAGGTCCGCCGCGGCGGGGGCGATGCTCCCGTCGGCGAAGATGGGCTGGATGGTGGGGTAGTTCGCGGACTGGCCCACCGGCAACCCGCTCCTCCACCCGTTGGTCGCCTGCGACCAGTCGACGCGGTTGAACCAGTCGCCCGAGTCGTAGCTGTTGCCGTCCATGGACTTGCTGCGCAGCTGCTCGTCTCCCATGTGGAAGAACGGGATGCCCTGACCGAGCAGCACCACGTCCATCGCCTGGGCGGTGGCCCGCACCCGGTCGTCCATCGTCCGGCCGGTGGGCATCTTGTACTGCACGATGTCCCAGAGGATGGGGTTGTCGTGCGAGGAGACGTAGTTGATCGACTCCTGGGGATCCTGGGTGTAGCCGGCGCCGATCCCGTTGTAGCCGATGGCCCCCGCGCTGGTGGTGGACCCCGTGGCGCTGACCATCCGGAACGTGCTCACGCCTCCGGCCATGCCGATCTTGATCAGGTCCACGGCGTGGGCGAGCGCCGCCTGGTTGGTCGCGTTCGCAGCGCTGAGCTCGTTGGGATCGGTGTACAGGCCGCTGGAGAAGCCCTGGTTCTTCCGGATGTCGGTGTTCGAGTCGAACGGACCGCCCCCGCGCGCCCCGTCCCGCTCGCGGTCGTTGAAGGTCCCGATGCCGGTGCCTGCCATGTTGACCTGGTTGGCGTTGATCCCCCGGCCGTTGCGGACCATCTCGCCCAGGTCCCAGCCCTCGCCGTACAGGTAGATGGTGGGATCCACCGCGGCCAGGGCGTTGCCGACGTCGACCATGTTGGACTTGAGGTGCAGTCCCATCAGGTCGAAGCGGAAGCCGCTCACCTTGTAGTCGCGGGCCCAGCGCACCAGCGTGTCGATCATCAGCTTCTCCATCATCGCGTGCTCGCTGGCGGTGTTCGCGCAGCACGACGAGGTGAGGACGAAGCCGGTGAGCGGGTCGAGCCGGTGGTAGTAGTTGGGGACGAGCTTGTCGAGCACCGACTTGTCGCCGATGCCCGAGGCGTCGGTGTGGTTGTAGACCACGTCCATCACCACCCGCAGCCCGATGCTCGCCAGCCCCTTCACCATCTGGCGGAACTCGAGGATCTTCGCGGTCCCCTCGGCGGTGGAGGCATAGCTGCCCTCCGGCGCGCCGTAGTGGAACGGGTCGTAGCCCCAGTTGAACGCGTCCAGGCCGGCCATGTACCCGGCGATGAGCTGCTGCTGGTCCGAGTCGCCGGGATAGCTCTGGTATGCCTCCAGCACCGAGTTGCTGGCGAACTGGGTGCACATCGCCGACGGCACGGCCGAGTTCTTCGCGCACAGGTCGGAGAACGGCTGGCCGATGTCCACCCGCTGCGTCGGGTCCTCGTTCACGGTCGCGAAGTCGAAGGCTGGCATCACGTGGAAGTGCGTGAGCCCCGCGGCGGCGAGCGCCTGGAGGTGCTGCATTCCCGCCGACCCGGTCTCGGTGAAAGCACCGTACTTGCCCCGGTTGGCGCCGGAGACCGTGGGGTCCAGGGCGCTGAAGTCGCGGACGTGCCCCTCGTAGAGGACGATGTCCTCGGGCGCCGCGAGCGGCGGCTTGACGAGCGCGTCCCATCCCGCCGGCTTGGTCGCGGCGTCGGACAGGTCGATCAGCTGTCCCCAGAGCCCGTTGGTGTCGAGGTTCACCGCGTAGGGATCGGTGACGGTCAGGTCCTCGATGTGTCCGGTGGCCGGGTGGTACACCGTGACCTCGAACCGGTAGTAGAGGCCGTACCAGGCAGTCGTGCCGGTGGCGGACCACACCCCGGTCGCGTCCTGGGCCATGTCCACCGCTGCGATCTCGGTCTTGTTCGTGTCGGCGACGTGGAGCTTCATCGCCTGCGCGGTCGGCGCCCAGACCCGGACGGTGGGCGTGTTCGGCGTGTCGAACGCGACGCCCAGCGGCCCGGAGTAG
>DATJVY010000073.1:0-25161 GCA_035501615.1 Myxococcaceae bacterium | reverse complement strand
TCGTCTGCGGAGCCACACCCGCCGCCCCGGTGGTCGCCCGGCACCTGGCCCGCCGGCGCGCCCGCATCCGTCCGGTGCGGGGAACCTCTCCGTCCGCAAAGGCGACGGACGAGATCCGCGCCGCCTGAGGACGAGGCGCTAGCGCCGGTCCAGCACCGAGCCGCGGAGGTAGCCGCGGACGTGGCGGGTGGCGGCCCAGAGCTCGGCCAGAGCGTGCACCCTCCCCGGGGCCCGGTCGGTCGGGTCGGCCGAGGCGTCCACCAGCCGCTCCGGGTCCTCGGACAGCCAGCGAGACCACCGCGCGGACTCCTCCGCGCTGGCGGTCCCGGCCAGGCGCCGCAGCGCGAAGAGAAGCCGGTGACCGAAGCGGAAGGCGTAGCGGTACCCGCGCGCGTCGAAGCGGGCCGCCTCCTCCGAGAGAGCGCGCAGTCCCGCGTGATCGCCCTGGGCGGCCAGGTAGGCGAAGACCGGGAGCGGGAGCCCCCGGGCACACTCGAAGTGCATCTGTCCGTAGAAGCGCGGATTGAAGTCGATGAGGTGGTGCTCTCCGCCCGAGCGGATGAACTCCGCCTCGAAGACGCCGAAGTAGCCCACCCGCCGGCAGAGCGAGACCAGGCCGTGGAGAAGCGCCGGCTGCGGCGGTGCATCCTCGAAGCAGAGGCCGATGCCCACCCGCAGGGGACGCTGGAGCACCTTCCGGGATGCTCGCGCTCCGAGCAGCGTCCCGTCGCGGTCGATGAAGCCCGAGACCGAGTAGACGCCTCCCTCCTCGGTGGTGCGGAACTCCTGGAGCATCGGAGAGCGAAGCGGACCGAAGTCCTCCTCCACCCCCGGCAGGTACCGGTCGCGCTGCAGCCAGCGGTGGTGCAGCGCTGGCAGGTCGTCACCCGCCTCGACGAGCTGGCCGTGGTTCTCGGTGCGGAGGAAGACCTGGGTTCGCGGCTTGATCAGCAGCGGCCGGGGCAGCGACGGCGCGAGCCGGGCGACCTCGTCGGTGGTCTCGGGGAACCAGGTGGGAAGCGTCCGGAGTCCCACCTCGCCGCAGGCGGCGTGGAGCCGCTTCTTGTCCAGGAGGCGCACCACCGTCTGCACCGGTGGCTGGAAGAGGAGGAAGTCCCGGCGGAGCGCCGGAGCGTGCCGGGCGAGGAACCACGCCAGGTCGTCCGAGGTCGGATACAGGAAGTGACCCGGGGCGCGGCGGCCGAACTCGAGCAGCCAGCCCAGGAACCGCTCCGGCTCGCGCGGGGACGGTGCGCGCTCGAAGCGATGCGCGGAGCGCGACCAGCGCGCCGGAGCGAGGAGCTCGCTTCCGGCCACGGTCACCTGGACGCCGCGACCTCCGAGCGCCCGGACCGCGGCGAGCGTCCCGCCGTAGGTGGGCATGGTGAGGAGACAGGGCGGCCGCGTCGCAGGCTCGGGGTGCTCGGCGGGAGGGAGAGGGACGATCGCTGAGGTGAGCACGAAGGAAATGTCGGGGCGCGAGACGCGAGCCGGGAGCGTGCATGCTCCGACCGAGGGGGGCAAGCTCGAGCGGCGGTGTCAGCGTCGCACCAGTCGAAAATTTCGGGTGCACCAGAGACACGAGCGCGTCGCTTGCCGTGCGCTGTTCGCCGCTCGATTGCAGCTGCGGTCGCGACGCGTGGCGAGGAACGCCTGACGTCCTCCGACCGAACGCGGGAGCGGACGGCGGCGACCCCTTCAGGCCTGCAGCCAGCTGGCCAGCTCGGGCGGCACGGAGCTCTCGGCGCGCACGCCGGGCTCGACCAGGAGCGGCACCGCCACGAAGCCGCGGTGACCCAGCGCCGCGAGCAGCGCCGCCCGCGCCGCCTCGTCGGGCGAGAGGAGCACGCAGCCATCCCCGCCGCCCGCGCCGCTCACCTTCCCGGTGCTGCCCGCCGTCCGGGTCAGGGCGAGGATCCGCGCGGTCTCCGCGGTTCCCACGCCGGGGAGCGATTCGAGGAGCTCCTCGAGCCCCCGGCAGGCCTCGTCCACCTGGGCGAAGCGCGAGGCGCGGAGCCCGTCCTCCAGCTCGCCGCCGAGCTCGTCGCTGCTCGCGACGAAGCGCTGGCGGGCCGGACCCTCGAGCGCGGTCTCGACCGCGCGAATCATCCCCGGCGTCGAGGCGCTCCGCCCGCTGAAGGCGTAGCTCGCGGGGAACGCCGTCGTCCCGAGGCGCACCACGTCCGGGGCGCCGGCGGCGAGGAGCCCCAGCTGCAGCGTCGCCGCCGAGGTGACCCGCTCGAGGGGCCAGCGGCGGTAGCGGATCAGCCCACCCACCGCGCATGCCGCCACGTCCCCGCCGCTCCCCCGGCCGCCCTGCGCCTCGGCGTGGGCGAGAAGCGCGAGCGCGAGCGGCGGCCGGACCTCCAGGAGCCGCGCTGCGGCCTCCACCGCCAGGACGACCGCGCGGGCCGAGCTGCCGAGCCCGAGCTTGTGTCCGCCGGGACCCGGCGCCGTGGCCGACAGCGCGACCTCGAGCCCCAGCGACTCGCGGCCCCGGGCGCGCACCACCACGTCGAGGGCCCGGGCGGCGAAGGCGAACGCCGGCGGAGGCTCGGACGCCCAGCGCACGCCGAGCGGGGTGAGCGTCCCGCGGAGCCGCCCCTCGGCGAGCACGAGGTGCACCTCCCGGTCCTCGCGGCTCCGGGCGAGCGCGAAGGCCCGGGGGCCCACCCCGGCGAGGCGCGCCGTCCCACCCCAGAGGATGGCGTACTCGCCGGAGAGGAAGAGCTTGCCCGGCGCGGAGAGACGGAGCTCCATCGGCACCTCGCCTCCGACGTCAGGGCTCCACGAGCCGGGCGTCGCCGCCGGGACGGCAGCGAACCACCTCGAGCGCTCCGGCCTCGCGGGCCAGCCGCTCCACCTCGGCCTCGTGCGAGGCCAGGGTCAGGAGCACCGGGTTGGGGCCCGCGTCGAGGGTGAACCAGACCGGCACCCCGCGCCGGCGGGCGACGGGCAACGCGAGGATCAGCGCCAGCGTGCCGGGAAGGAGGTAGCAGAGCGGGGGGGCCGCGCCGAGCGCGGTGGCGTGCATGCGCCAGGCGTTGCGCTCCGACAGCGCGCCCAGCGCCTCGAGGTCCCGGGCGGCGATGGCAGCGGTGGCCCGGGGAATCTCCGCCTCCGCGTCGCGCACCCACGCCGGGTAGTAGGGCGACGTCTCCACCGTGAGGGCCATGCCGTCGCGGCTGCCGACCTCTTTCTCGCCGCGGCTGAGCACCGCGACCAGGAGGCGCAGCTCGGGCCAGTGCGTCTCGGGGAAGGCCTGGGTGGCGATGCTGTCCTCGCCGTCGTCGCGGGCGCCCCGGTGCCAGATGCAGACCCCGCCCTGGACGCTCCGGCAGGCCGAGCCGCTGCCCTCCCGCGCCAGGCGCGACACGGCGGGCGCGTCGGTGGAGAGACCAGCGGCGGCCCGGCCTGCGAGCGCGAGCGCGGCGAACCCCGCGGCGCTCGAGGCCAGCCCCGCTGCCATGGGAAAGTTCCCGCGGGACTCGACGCGCACCGGCCCCAGCCGCGCGGTCGTCTCGGCCCGCACGCGCTCCAGCAGGCCCAGCACCCGGGCCCGCTCCTTCCCCCGCGCCTCGTCCCCGTGGAGGGTGACCGCGTCGGCCTTCGCTCCGAACTCCACCGTGGTCACGACCTCGAGAGGCGCGAGGGTGACCGACAGGCTCGACTGGTGGGGGAGGATCCGCACCGCATCCCGCTTCCCCCAGTACTTCACCAGCGCGATGTTGGGGTGGGCGCGGGCGGTCGCTCGAGAGGGGCTCATCGGCTGGGCTCCAGCTCGGAGGTGAGCACGGTCATGCCCGCCTGCTCCAGCGCTCCGGGCGGCGGTGGGCGCCGGAAGAGGGCCACCACCGCGCCGCCGTCGCCGCCGGCCCCGGTGAGCTTGGCCCCCAGCGCGCCGGCGCGGCGGAGGACGTCCACCGCCACGTCCAGGGCGGGCGAGCTCACTCCCACCGCCGCGAGCAGCCCGTGGTTGACGTTCATCGCGTCGCCGAGCGCCTCGAGGTCGCCGCGCTCGAGCGCAGCGGTGCCCTCGACCGCGAGGCGGCCCATCTCGCGGAAGAGCCGCCCGTAGCGCTCGGGCCAGCGGGCGGCCCGGCGGCGGAGCGCGGCGACCGTCTCCTGCGTCCCGCGCCGGGGGCCCACGAGGCCCAGCACCAGGGTGGCCCGGGCACCGATGCGGACCCGGCGGACGCGACCCGGCCGCCCCGGCACCGGGCGCCGGTAGAGGAGCGGCTCGCCGTGGGCGCTCACCGTGTGGTCGACGCCGGAGGGCGTCCCGTGGAACGTCTCCTCCATCCGGAGCGCGAGGGCGAGCACCTTCGCCGGGCTCGCCCGGTCCCCGCGCGCCCCGAGGAGCAGGCGCGACACCGCCACCGCCAGCGCCGCCGAGCTCCCGAGGCCCATCGAGACCGGGAGCGTGGAGGACAGCGCGATGCGGAGCGGCGGCCGGCCGGTGGCCTCGGCGACGGCGTCGAAGGCCGCGTCCAGCATCCGCCGCTGGGCGAGGGTCAGCTCGGGGAGCCCGGCGAGGCTGCAGCGATCGGCCGGTGCCCCCCGGGCGGTGACCCCGAGCGTGAGGGGGACGGCGAGCGCCGGGTGGCCGTACACCACCGCGTGCTCGCCGAGGAGGATGACCTTCCCCGGGCCGAATGCCTCGGGGGTGAGGGCCCGGTGCGGGGACCGGGCAGGAGCGGTGCGTGGTGCGGCGCTCGACCGCGGGCTCACGACCGCTCGGTCGCCGCGTGCGCGTCGGCCGGGCCGAGCGACGCCAGGATCTCCCGCGCCTTGTCCACCTTCACCATGCCGCTCTTCACCAGGAGGTGGGCCACCTTCTCCACGTGGTCTCCCCGGGCCCCGGCGGTCACCGCCACGCAGCGGGCATGCAGCGCCATGTGGCCCTTCTGGATGCCCACCGAGCCGAGCGCCCGGATGGCGGCGAAGTTCTGGGCCAGGCCCACCGCGGCGAACACCATGCCCATCTCCCGCGCGCCACGGGTGCCCATGAGCTTCAGGGCGAGCTGGACGCCGGGGTGAATCTTGATCGGCCCGCCCACCGTCCCGAGCGAGAGCGGCAGCTCGATCCGCCCGACCAGGTGGCCGTCCTCGACGTACCACTGGGAGAGCGGGCGGTACTGCCCGTCCCGGCAGGCGAACGCGTGCGCCCCGGCCTCGATCGCCCGCCAGTCCTGGCCGGTGGCGATGGCCACGGCGTCGATGCCGTTCATGATGCCCTTGTTGTGGGTGGCGGCCCGGTACGGGTCGGCCCGCGCGAAGCGGCTGGCCTGGCTGATGCCCTCGGCGATCTCCGGACCGGACATGTCGAAGTCCGCCAGTGCCTCCAGCGGGATCCGGCAGCTCGCCCGGGCCAGGCGCCGGTCGGCGAGGTTGCTGAGGATGCGGAGGTAGACGTGCCCGCCGGTGATCTGCTCGATGAGCGGCGCGACCCCCTCGGCCATGGTGTTGATGAGGTTGGCCCCCATCGCCTCCTGGGTGTCGATGAGCAGATGCACCACGAGGAGCGGCTCGCCACGGCTGCCCTCCGGAGCGGGGAGCAGCCGGACCTCCACCTCCCGCGCGCCGCCGCCCCGGCGCTGCATCGAGGGGTGGAAGCTGTTGGCCAGGGCGAGGATCTGCTCCTTGTGGGCGCGGATCTTCTCGGCGGCGATGGTGGGGTCACCGTAGCGGGTGACCTGCACCTGGCCGATCATCAGCGGATCGTCGGCGTCGGCGACGAAGCCTCCCGCCTCGCGGACGATCTTCGCCGCGAAGGACACCGCGGCGACCACCGACGGCTCCTCGACAGCCATCGGGACCAGGTAGTCGCGGCCGTTGACCTGGAGGTTCAGGCCCAGGCCGAGCGGAAGGGAGAAGGTCCCGACCGCGTTCTCGATCATCGTGTTCGCCGTGCCGAGGGGGAGCGTCTCGGCGCTGCGGAGCAACTCGAGATCTTCCTTCGACAGCCCATAGCGTCGCTCGAGCTCGGCCAGGCGCTGCTCCAGCGTCAGCTTGTGGAAGCCCGGGAAGCGCGACGAGGGCGCCTGCTCCTCGCCGGCCTGGTCCACGCGCAGCACAGCCCCCATTCCCTGTTTCACAGCGACTCCATCCAGTCCTTCAACGGAGCCGTCACCACCCGCGGGCTGCGCCGCAGGTCGGCCACGGTCCGGCTCGAGGTCAACAGCAGCGCCTGCCGCAGTCCTGCGACCACGGTTCGCACCGCCGCGTCGGCGCCGGCCACGCCGCCGTTCTGCTGCGCACGGAACAAGGGCAGCGCCATGCCTGCCAAGTCCGCGCCGATCGCCAGGGCCCTCGCAACATCGAGGCCATGGCGAATTCCACCCGAGGCGATGAGCTTCACCGACGGGCCCACCGCCCGTCGCACGCTCGCCACCGCGGCCGCCGTGGGGATTCCCCACGAGGAGAAGAGAGCACCCAGCTCGGCCATCTGACCGCTGGCCCGCAGCTGCTCCACGCGGACCCAGCTCGTGCCTCCGAGCCCGCTGACGTCCAGGGTCCGTACCCCGCAGTCGACCAGCCGCCGCGCCACCGCGGGCGCGATGCCGCAGCCGGTCTCCTTCACCAGGAACCGCTCGCCGAACGCCGAGGCCAGCGCCTGGACCAGGCTGTAGCCCCCGCGGAAGTCACGATCGCCCTCGGGCTGGCTCAGCTCCTGGGCGGCGTTGAGGTGGAGCGCGATGCCGTCGGCGTCGATGCCGTCCCTCAAGTGCCGCACGCCGTCCACGCCCAGGGCGATGGCCTGCTTCAGCCCGATGTTCCCGATGAGGAGCACGTTCTTGGCGACGTCGCGGACCTGGAACGTTCGGGCCAGCTCCTTGTTCTCGGCCATCGCCCGCTGGCTCCCCACCCCGAAGGCCAGCCCGTGCAGCTCCGCCACCTGGGCGAGGTCGCGGTTGACCTCGCGGGCCCGGTCGGTGCCCCCGGTCATGCCGGTCACGAGGAGGGGGGCCCGGAGGCCCTTCCCCCAGAGGGTGAGGGTGAGCTCCACCTCGCCCAGGGCCAGCTCGGGCAGGGCGTTGTGCACCAGGTGCACGCAATCGAGCAGGGTCGAATTTCCGTCCGGCTCCACGTCCCCTTGCGCGCACAGATCGAGGTGGGCGTCCTTGCGCCGCGCTGTGTGAGCCTCTGGCATCCGGGGTCCATCGGGACTACCAGCCAGGTCTTTCGTGCGCAAGACGATCCGGGGTATCTGGCGGGGGTGTCTGCCAGTCCCGAAAGCGCCAACCTAGCGATTTTCTTGCACAGCGGAGCCTATGACAGGCTGCATCAAGGCCTGTCCATCGCGGCTTCTGGAGCCTCGCTGGGGCGGCGCGTGGACATCTACTTCTTCTGGTGGGCACTGGACCGTTTGCTGACCGACCGGTTGGACGAACCCGACTTCCCCGATCGGGAGGACGTCGCGGCGCGCTTCGAGGCGCGGGGGCTTCCGACGCTCCGGACCTTGCTCGCCCACCTCCGGGCCTCGGGGCAGGCCTCGCTGGTCGCCTGCACCGGGAGCATGGCCGCGCTCGGGCTGAACGCCGCCCACGCCGAGGGGAAGGTGGACACCCTCCTCGGCTGGGCCGCCATCCTCAACCGCACCGCCGGGGTCACCGACCGCTTCTACCTCTAGGTCAGGGCGGCCGCAGTCGAGGTCCTTGTCGGAGACCGGCGGGGACTGCAGTCGGCGAGGTCAGGGCGGCCGCAGTCCGCAACGTCAGGCGGCCGCAGTCCGCTACGTCAGGCAGCCCTAGTCAGCTATGGAGCTCGCCCTGCCCCCCTCGAGCGGGGGCGCCGGTCGGGGCGAAGCGCGACCAGCGCCGCCGCGAGGACCCCCTGGAGCGCGAAGAGTACCGTCGAGATTCCGTGCAGCGCCCCGAAGCGCCGGCGGGCCGGGTCGGTCGGAGGCAGCTGGGAGATCGCCTCGCCGGTCGAGCGGCGCAGGCTCGCGATCTCCGGGGTGACCAGGAAGAGGCTGCAGGCGGCGAGCGCGGCCAGGGCCGCCCCGAGCACGACCGCCGCGCGCGCGGAGCGACCGGTCAGCCCGAGTGCCACCGCGGCGAGCCCGAGGACCAGCCCCACGGCGTCGAGGACCGGGAGTACCCGGCCGACCACCCGCGCGGCGGCCGAGGGAGGAACGCTGGCGAAGAGCGCGGGCGTCACGGTGGTGGCGAAGAGGAGGAGGGCACCGAGGAAGGCGACGAGGAGCATCCGGTGGGTGGAGTGGAGCATGCCCCGAGCATGCTAAAGGACCGTGGGACAAGGCTCTCTCCCATGATTCTCCTCCTCGTCCTGGTCAGCATCGGCTTCGTCATCTGCCTCGGGCTCCTCATCTTCGGACAGAGGGCGCCCGCCCCCCGTGCGCTCGCTCCCGCGGCGGCAAGCGCCGCACCGGCCGGCCGGAGCGGCCCGGACCCGGAGGTGGAGCGGAGGCGCCGCGAGGTCGAGGAGCTCAAGACCACCGTGGCCGATCTCCGAGGCGAGCTGAAGCAGGCCCGGAAGAAGCTCCACGACCACCGCGAGTCGGAGAAGGGAGGCGCAGATCTCGTGAAGGCCCGGGAGCAGGTCGAGCGCACCGCCTCCCAGCAGCTCGAGGTGGTCCGCAGCGAGCTCGCCTCGGCGCTCTCCGAGGTGACCCGGCTGAAGAACGAGGCCGAGGCCTTCCGTACCCGCCGCCCGGCGCCCCACTCGCCCGCGCCGGCGCCGGCGCCCACGCCCGCTCCTGCGCCCGCCGCTCCCCCGCCCCCTGCGCCCGAGCCCCGGCGCTTCCGCGAGCTGTCCGACACCGACCGCGAGAAGATGGAGCGCCTCGAGCACCTCGCCAACCGCGAGCGCTCCCGGTCCCAGGAGCTGTTCGCCGAGGTGCGGCGTCTCAAGGGCCGGACCGAGACCCAGGCCCGGGTCTACACCGTCATCAAGGGCGAGCTCGACCTCCTGAAGGACAAGTTCAAGGCGCTGGAGAAGCGGCTCAACCGCACGCTGCTGGAGCGGGACCTGGTCCGCCGCGCCATCCGCGATCTGGAGAAGAAGAGCGGGCTCGCCGCCGACCGGACCGAGCTCACCGCCGACGAGGTGGCAGCCAGCGATCGCTCGGTCGAGGAGCGCGCCGCGGCCGAGGCCGCGGAGATCGCCCGGCGCACCCGTCCCCCCGAGCCCGAGCCGCCCCCGGCGCAGGAGTCCGCAGGCGCGGAGACGGCACTCCAGGCGACCACCGGCGAGCCCGTGTCACCCCACGCGGAGAAGGCCGGCTGAGCGGCCCGTCCACTCCGGGCCGGCCGCCCAGGGTGTCGCTGGCCACGCGCATCTTCCTCGGCCACGCGGTGGTGCTGGTCACCTTCGGGCTGCTCATCCTCTTCAGCGTCAGCGAGCTGCACCGGAACCAGGAGGAGATCCGGCTGATCAGCCAGGGTTACCTTCCGCTCGCCCAGGACGCCGCCGCCCTCGACTCGTTCCAGCGCAACCAGGCCCAGGAGTCGGCGCAGATCAGCGCCGAGACGGACCCCCAGACCCGCGCCGCGCTGGGCCGCCTGGCCCCGCTCACCTACCCGCCGCTCCTCCGGTCCCGGCTCAGCTCGCTCGAGGCCACCCTCGCCACCCTCCGCACCGACGCCCCCCCCACGGAGCGTGCCTTCCTGGACTCGGTCCAGGCACGGGTCGAGCACGTGGCCCGGGACCTGGAGGTCGTGGAGAAGAGCACCGCCACCAGCTGGTCCGAAGCCCCCTCGCCGGAGTCGCGCCGGGCGCTCGCCGCGGCCCAGGACGGGCTGTCGCGGGAGCTCCGCGCGCTCCGTGCGGCGCTCGACACCCGGACCCGCGCCGTGGTGGCCGAGGCCGAGCGGCGCGACCGCCGCCGGGGAGTGCTGCTCATCGGCCTCTCGGTGGCGGCCATCGCGGTGGGGCTCCTCGCCACCGCGCTCTCCGCCCGGAGCCTCCGCCCGGTGCGCGCGCTCATCGCCGGGGTGGGGCAGATCCGCCGCGGTGACTACACCGCGCAGCTGAACATCCCCGGCGACGACGAGATCTCCCAGCTCGGTCAGGAGTTCGACGCCATGACCCGCGCCCTCGAGGAGCGCGAGCTGGCGCTCGCCCGGCAGCAGCAGGCGCTGCTCCGCGCCGAGCGGCTCGCGGCGGTGGGCCGGGTCTCGGCCCAGGTGGCCCACGAGGTCCGGAACCCGCTCAGCTCCATCGGCCTCAACGTCGAGCTGCTCCAGGATGCCCTGGAGCGCGCGCGCTTCGGCAGCCCGTCCGAGGCCGACGAGGTGCGGACCCTGCTCCAGGCGGTGACCCGCGAGGTGGACCGCCTCACCGAGACCACCGAGCGCTACCTCCGGATGGCCCGCTCCCCCGCGCCGGCGCTGGCCGCCGAGGACGTGAACGGCATCGTCGACGGGGTGCTGGACTTCGCCGCCGGAGAGCTCGGCCGGGCGGGGGTCCGGGTGGAGCGCCGCCTCGACCCCGCGCTGCCCCGGGCGCTGGTGGACGAGGCCCAGCTCCGACAGGTGCTCCTCAACCTGGTCCGCAACGCCCGCGAGGCGATGGTGGGCGGCGGAGCTCTCCGGCTCTCCACCTCGGCCGGCGAGGGGGCCATCCACGTGCGGGTCGAGGACACCGGCCCGGGCATCCCCGAGGATGCGCAGGGGCACCTGTTCGATCCGCTGTTCACCACCAAGCCCCACGGGACCGGCCTCGGGCTGGCCCTGAGCCGGCAGATCCTCGAGGCCCACGGTGGCGCGCTGCTCTGCGAGCGCACGGGCCCCACGGGAACCGTCTTCCACCTCCGGGTGCCGGTGGCCCCGCAGCCGTCGGTCGCGGAGCAGCCGGCCACCCACGCCTGACGGCGCCGCGTCCGGCGTCGGGCGAGCACCCTGACCCGTTGCTACGCTGTGCCTTCCTCGCTCCGATGGATTCCTTCGTTCGTCGCTTGGTGGAACGGCTCCTCGAGCCCTCGCGGCCGCTGTCGCGGAACCGCCACTTCCACACCTTCGAGACACCCGAGGGACGGCGCGCTCTGGGCCTGGCGCGGCGGCTCCGGGGACTCGCCCGCGACGTCCGCCGCTGCCTCGAGCGCGGCAGCCGTCCCGAGGTTCGCGAGGAGGGCGTCGACGGCGCGCTCCGGGTCGAGCTCCGCTTCGACGCCCTCGGGCGGCGCACCGCGTTCCTCAGCGGGGAGGAGTTCGAGATCCTGAGGACGCTTCCGGGGATGGCCGAGGCGCTCCGGCGGGGCGCTCGCTAGCGCTCGGTCAGCCCGGCGTAGGCCAGAAGCACCGCGCGCACGGCCTCGCGGACTCTCGGGTGGCCCGGCGCCCCCCGGCGGACGAGCTCGTCCGGGACGCTCTCCCCCAGCACCGCCAGCGCCACGTTCTGCTCGTCGGCCACGAAGCGGGCGAGGGCAATCGTGGCCGGCGTGAGCTCGGCCAGCACGAGCCCCGCGGCGTCGGCAGTGAAGGGACGCCAGAGCGGCCGCCCGAGCTCCCCTTGCGGAACGACGCAGAAGTGAAGGACCAGACCCTCGGCCACCTCGAGCTCGGCCACCGTCCCCAGCGCCTGCACCGGAGCCCCCTCGGGGGCGAGGAGGGGGAACTCCGCCAGCGCCTCGCGGGCCAGCGACGCATCCTTCGCCGCGACGAGCACCTTCACCACCTGGTTCCGCGCGCCGCTGCGCCCCCGCTGGGCACGGGCCCGAACGGCGTGGGCCTCGGCGGCGGAGAGGAGGGGCTCGGGGGCGGGCGGCGCCTCGGCGTCCGCCGGCTCGACCAGCCCCTCGCCCCGCAGCAGCGCCAGGGCCTGGAGCACCGCCAGGTCGGGGGCCTCCAGCGCGTCCAGCAGCTCAGGTGTGCTCCTCGGAGCGTCCAGCCGGCCGAGCAGCTCGCGCGAGAGCGGCGGCACCGCGCGGCGTGCCGCCCCCGGGGTCTGCACCCAGCGCGTTCCGGGGCCGGGGAAGGTCTCGAGGAGCCGCCGGCACTCGTCCAGCTGCCGGGCTCCCTCGAGGAGCAGCTCGTCCGTTCCCCGGCCGATGTGGGCCTCGGCCGCGGGCGGACCGGGCTGGAAGGAGAACGTTCCGTCGGCCCAGCCCAGGAGCCGGAACAGCGCCTTCTCCCCCTGCGCCGCGCCGGCGCGAGCGTCGACGGGGCGGCCGTCCACGAGCTCCACCTCGCCCCGCTCTGCCCCGCGCCGCAGCGTCACCCGGCCGGTCCGGCGCGCCGGGCCGAGGGTCTGGAGCAGGTCCGGCAGCGGGAGCTGGCCGAGGGCGCCCTCGATCTCCTGGGGCTCGGCCGACTCGCTCCGGGCGCGCTCCGCCCGCGCCAGGAGGTCGTCGATGTGGGCCAGCACCTCGTCGAGGTTGAAGGGCTTGCGGAGCAGCGCGCCGGGCCCATCGCGCATCGCCTCCTCGGCCTCCTCGGCGCTGGCGGTGACGACGACGGGAATGGTGTCGGTGCGCGGGTTGGTGCGGAGGATGTCGACGAACGTGCGGGCGTCGAGCATCGGGCAGCCCTTGTCGTAGAGCACCAGGTCCGGGTGCCGCAGCACCGCCAGCTCCAGCGCCCGCGCCCCGTCGCGTGCGGAGTGCACCTGGTAGCCCTTCTGGCGGAGGGCCCGGGTGAGCGCGCGCACCGACGCCAGGTCGGGGTCGGCGAGGAGGAGCTTTCGGACCGAGGTCATGTCCCTAGTACGGCTGGAGGTCGTAGGCGCTCTGCAGCTTGGATACCAGGCCGTCCACCAGCGCCGCGTCGGAGGAATGGAAGGCCCAGGTCGCGCCGCGGCCGCGCCGCTGGAGGAGCGCGTAGGCGCAGGGGCCGTGGAGCCAGAGGACGAACTGGTGGCGGAGGAGCCGCTCGTCCCCTCCGAGGACCAGCGGGGTGAGGCCCGGCCGGGGCGTCACGTCGGCCCGGCGAGCGAGGAGGTAGACCCGGGGAGCGAAGTCCTGGCTCGCGCGCTCCAGCGTCCGCACCAGCGGGAGCGCCGGCCCGGCCTCGGCGCCGCCCAGGTAGACCAGGCTGCGCACCCCGGGCTCGCGCAGGAGGGCCCGGCCGATCTCCGCCTGCACCTCGTCGAAGAGCTCCTCGGGGACGCGGCCACGCCGGGAGGGATCCGCCCCCTCCTCCGCGGGGAGCTTCGGACCCTCCGGCGAGCCGAGCAGCAGCTCCACCGCCTCCCAGAAGCCCACCGGGTCCAGCACCAGGCGGCGGTAGAGCGAGGCGCGCCTCTGCTCCAGCCGGGCCCGGCAGGCGTCGGTGAGGAAGTCCAAGTCCTCGCCGTCGCGGGGGAAGCTCGCCGCGCCGCCGGTGAGCTGCAGCGGGGCAGCGCCCTCCACCCCCCGGAGCTCCGGCGCCTCGCGGGCCGAGGCCAGCGCCCGGCGGAGGAAGACCTGTGCTCCGAAGGCATCGGTCTCGGGCAGGAGGAGGAGGAACTCCTGCTCCGCCACCTTGGCCAGGACGTCCGACTCGCGGAGCACCCGCCCGAGCGCGCGGGTGGTGCCCCGGACCACCGCCCGGGCCTGCTCCACCCCTGCGCGGGCCCTGAGGTGCGGGAGCCCGTCCAGCGCGAAGCTGAGGAGCGAGAACCCCCGTCCGTAGCGCCGGGCCTTGTCCACCTCCTTGGTCGCGACGTCGGTGAAGTAGGCGAGGTTGTAGGCCGAGCTGTCCGGGTCACGGAGCGCCAGCCGCTGGAGCGCGCGGAAGCGCCGGGCGGAGAGCAGGGCCGCGGCCCCCACGCCGGCGAGCGTGGAGGCCGACTCGACTGCCTCGGGCGGAAAGCCCCCGCTCGCCTCGGAGAGCTGGGCGAGCGCGAGCCCCTCGCCCCGCGCGGCGAGCGGCACCCAGAGCCCGGGCCCGTCCACGAGCCACGGCCGGCCCTGGGAGAGCAGCGCCCGGGCAGCCGGGTCGGGGGCGAGGAGCTCCGGGTACTCCTCGCGCTCCAGCCGGCCCACCGTCGCGCGGAGGACGAAGCGTCCGGCGTCGTCGCCGAGCCAGAGCGCTCCCGAGGCGGCTCCCGTGGCCCGGAGCAGCTCGCCGAGGACGAGCTCGTGGAACCCGTCGGCGTCGGGGTCCTTCAGGAGCGCGGCTGCGCGCCGGTGCAGGTCGGCCTGGGACTGGGCGACGGCGGTGTCGGCACGGGCCTCATCGCGCTCGCGGCGCAGGTTGACCCAGGGCACGGACCGCTCGACCGCGGCGAGCAGCGCTCCGCCGTCCGCCGAGGAGGCCCACTCGAAGGGGGCGGTGAGGCGGGGAACGGCGCGCCCGGGCTCGACCCAGGCCACCACCGGCACGTCGGGGCAGTTGCCCCGGAACGCCTCCAGCGCCGAGGCGTCGTCGTGGGCGCCGATCACCAGCACCTCGGGGGCGCCCGCCCGCGCCTCGAGCTCCTCGGGTGCGCCGGACCAGGTGACCGAGTGCCCGGCCTCGTTCGCCCGCGCGGCGAGCCAGGTGCGCACCTTCGGACGCGCGTCCACCACCCAGAGCTGCACTGGGCGAGGCACGGCAGGCCGGGGGGTGTCGGAAGGCACGGTCAGGCCAGCAGCGCCTCCGGCAGCTCGGCGGTGAACACGAACCGCGCCGGGCCGCGCAGCGTGGTCCGCTGGAGGTCCTTCGAGAGCCGGACCGCCAGCCGTCCGCCGGGGAGGTCCACCGGAACGAAGACCTCGGGTGGAACCCACTGTGCCACCACCGCCGCCGCGACCGCCGCTGCCGCGCCCGTGCCGCAGGCGTCGGTCAGGCCGGCCCCGCGCTCCCAGACCGAGACCCGGAGCCCCTCCGCGGTGCGGCTGACGGCCTCGACGTTGGTGCGCTCCGGAAATCCGGGGAGGTGCTCGAGGCGCGGCCCGTGCTCCCGCACCACCTCGGGACCCGCCCCGAGCAGCACCAGATGGGGGTTGCCCATGCTCACTGCCGTCCCGGGGAAGGGCAGCCCCGGCACCGGGGCAGAGACGAAGGGGCCGCCCCCGGGCCCGGGGGGCAGCTGCGAGGTCTGCAGGCGCGCCGGACCGAGCTCGATCTCGACCTCGACCACCACCCCTCCCGCGCGGCGCACGCGCGCCGGGAGCACGCCCGCGCCGGTCTCGATCTCCAGCGTGTCGCGCGCGGGGTCGCGGTCGAGCAGATGCTTCACCACGCAGCGCAGCCCGTTGCCGCACATCTCCGCCAGGCTACCGTCGGCGTTGTGGACCACCATCCGGGCCGCGGCCGCCCGGGAGGGAAGCAGCACCAGCACCCCGTCCGCGCCGACGCCCCGGCGACGGTCGCACAGCGCGCGCGACGTGTCCGCCGAGACGTCGCGCCCGGTGGCTCGCCGGTCGAGCACGACGAAGTCGTTGCCCAGCCCCTCGTACTTGAAGCCCGTCTCGGTCCGCGGGCTCACGACTCGCCCTCGCCGGGCCGCCGGCGGCCGGCTGCACGCCGGAACGCCAGGAGCTCGCCCTCCTGGGCTGCGAGCCGCCGCTGCAGCTGGTCGACCCGGGCGGAGAGCTCCTGCGCATGCGCCTCCAGCGCCTCCGTCGCGGCGCGGGAATCCTCCCGCTCTCGGGCCCGCTCGTCGGCCATCGCGTCCCGGGCGGCCACCGCGTCCGCGAGCATCTGCTGGACGGCACCGGGGGCGGCGAGGCTTCCCGAGGCCCGCTCCGTCTCGAGCGCCTCGCTCAGCGCCTGCTCCCGGGCGGCGCCCTGCTCGGCCTGCGCGGCGAGCGCATCGCGCTCGAACTGCACCGAGGCCAGCTCGTCGTTGAGCCGGCCGACCTGCTCCTCCAGCTCCGCCACCCGGCCCTCGGCGAACTCCTTCTCCTCGTCACGGACCCGGGCCCGGGCCCGCTCCTGGGCCAGCTCGCGCTGGACCTGCTCCCGGGCCTGCTTCGCCGCCCGGGCCTGCTCCTCTCCGGTGCTCTGCCCGGCCTCGAATGCCGCGAGCCGCTGGAGGGTGTCCTGGCGCTCGGCCTCCAGCGCCGCCACCCGCTCCAGTGCCGCGTCACGCTCCCCGGCGAGGAGGTCCCGGTCGGCCTGGAGCTGGGTCTGGGCAGCCGCCGCGGCCTCCAGCACCTCGACCCGCCTCCGCGCGTCCTCCAGCGCGGCGCCAAAGGCCTCGGCCCGTGCCGACGCCTCGGCGGCCTGGGCCCGGACGAGGGTGAGCTCGCTCTGGGCGGGCGCCGCCCGTTCCAGCGCCTCGGTGCGCTCGGCGAGCGCCGCGGCCGTGTGCTGCAGCTCCGCCTCGAGCGTGAGGAGCCGCGCCTCGAAGCCCGCGGACGCCTCCCCCGCCGATGCCGCCGCCTCGTCGAGCGCCCGGGCGAGGGTGGCCCGGGCCTCGTCCGCCTCGGCCAGCCGCTGCTCGAGCGAGGCGTGCTCGGCCTCGAGGCGAGCCGCCTCGGCCGACGCCGCGCGGGCGGTCTCTCCGGCTGCGTCGCGCTCGGCCGCGAGCCGGCCGTGCGCCTCCTCCAGCGCGGCCAGCCGCTCGCGCGTTCCGGCCAGGTCGGACTCGGTCTCGGCGAGGGCTCCGCCCCGGCCCCGCGACTCGTCCTCCAGCCGGGTCCGTTCGGCCTCCAGCGTCGCGGCCCGCGCCTGGAGCGCCCGGTGGGCCTCGAGCAGCGCGGCGTGGCCGCGGAGCTCCTCCTCGAGGCGGCTCCGGGTGGTCTCGGACTCGACCAGCCGGGTCTCGAGCTCGGCGCGCGAGGCGTGCAGCGAGGCCAGCTCCGCCCGCCGCGCCGCCTCCGCCTCCTCCTCGGCCTTCGCCCTGGCCTGGAGCGACTGGAGCTGGGTGTCGAGCTCCTCGGTGCGGCGCAGCTGCAGCTCGAGGGTGGCGACGGTCCGCTCGTGCGCCTCGGCGCGCTGGGCGTGGGTCCGGGCATCCTCCTCGGCGCGCTCGGCGCGGCTCACCGCGTCCCGGGCGAAGACCGCGGCGGTCGAGGCGCGCTCCTCGGCGCGGGCCTGGGCCTCCCTCGCCCGGGAGACCTCCTCGGACAGGGCCGCTACGTCCCGCTCCCGCTCGGCGCGCGCGGCTTGGGCCCCGGCCATCGCCTGCTCCAGCGCCTCGCGGGCCAGCGCGAGCTCCCTGGCGGCCGGGCCGTCCGAGGCGGGCTCGAAGTTCGCCTGCGCCAGCGCCGCCTCGGCGGTCGCCAGCCGCTCCTCGAGCGATGCGGACAGGGCGCGGGCCGTCGACTCCTGCCGCTCCAGCACCGCCAGCCGGTCGAGGAGCCGCTCCCGCTCGCCGCCGGCCGCCAGCAGCTCGGTGCGGAGCGCCTCCAGCTCCTCCGGCGACGGGCCGGTGGGCGGCCCGGCACGGGCCTGGGCCAGCTGCTCCTCCCAGCGCTGGCGGTCGGCCTCGGCGGCACGCTGGTCCCGGGCGCGCTCGGCCTCGAGCCAGGAGGCCCGTTGCTCGAGCGCCTCGGCGCGGCTCTTCGCCTGGGCGAGCTCGCCCTGACTGCCCTCGAGCGCGGTGAGGACGAGGGAGTGCTGCTCGGCCAGCCGCAGCTCGCGTTCCCGCGCCTGCTGAAGCCGCTCCTCCAGCGCCCGCATCTCGGAGCCCCGCGCCTCGAGGCCGAGGCGGCCGCGCTCACCGTCGGTGCGGGTGCGGGTCAGCTCCTCCCGCACGCTGCGCAGCTCGTCGTAGGCGGTGGTCAGCTTGGTCCGCGCGTCGTCGAGCTGCCGCTGTAGCTCCTCGCGCCGCGCCCGCTCGAGGCGCACCGACTCCTGCGCCGCGAGGACCTCGGCCTGCTGCTGGCGCTCCTGGGCGCGCACCGCGTCGGACTCCGCGGCCCGCGCAGCCAGGTGGCGCTCGGCCTCGGCGGCACGCTCCCCGGCCAGCTGCAGCTCGGACTCGAGGCGGCGGATGCGCGTGGCCAGCTCGTCCTGCACCACCGGGTGGAGCGCGGCGGCACCTCGCACCTCCGCCTCCGCCTGGGCCCGTGCGGCCTCCTCGCGGGCGCGCTCCAGCGCTCCCTGGGTGGCCTCGAGGTCCGCCCGGGCCTGGCCGAGCTCCTCGCGGGCCTCGGCGAGCGCGGTCTTCAGCCGCCGCGCCCGCTCCTCCCACTCCCGGGCCCGGGTCGAGACCTCGTCGAGGCGGCCGCCGGTGAAGGCGAGCGGCGCCGGCGGGAGCTGCACCCAGGTCGGGTCCACGGCCCGGAGCCGCTCCCGGCTGGCCAGCACCACGTAGTAGGCCGCCTCCCCCGCCCCGGCGAGCGAGCCGTCGACCTGGAGTCCCTCGCTCCGCTCGAAGGCCAGCTGGTAGCCGAGGAGCGGGCTCTGGGTGGCGGTCTCGACGTGCGGGAAGTGGCCGGCGAGCGCGTCGAGGACCTGCCCGTAGGTGGGTGGAGGGCCGTCGCCGTCCGGCTCCATCAGCTGGGCGAGCGCGAGCCCCGCGGGGTTCCGGAGCCCGCCGACCAGGACGCCGGTGCTCGACACCTGCTCGGCCAGCTGCGCGAGCAGCGCCGGCGCACGAACGTACGGCGCCAGGTCGGCGACCAGGACCAGATCGAACCCGCCCGGAGGCAGGTCATCGAACACCGCCGGCCGGAAGCGCAGCCGCTCGCTCCCCGCGCGCGCCTGCGCCGACTCGACCGCGGCGAGGTCGTCGTCGCAGGCCACCACCAGGCGGGCGCCGCGGGAGACGAGGAACTCCGCGGAGGCCCCGCCGGTGGCCGCCACCGCCCCCACCTCGAGCACCCTCCGGCGGACGAAGAGGCTCTCGGCGAAGATGTAGCGTGGGAGCAGCTCGCTGACGCCGAGGCGGCGGAAGGTCAGGTTCAAGGGACGGCGCTCTGTCGGTCCCGGAGTATACCGGCGTTCAGGAGACCCTCATGTCCTCGACCTCGGATTCCTTCGGGCGGCGCGCCGGGCGCGCCTTCACCCGACTGGTGGTGACCCTGGTGGTGCTCGCGCTCCTCGGCGCGGTGGGCTTCCTCCTGGCCCGGCTCAACTCCCGGACCTTCACCCTCCAGCAGACCGACGGGAAGCTCGTGGTGCTCAAGGGGCGGATGCTCCCCTTCGGCTCCGAGCCCTACCGGCCGGGGGATCCCGCGCTCGCCGCGGCGTACGCACCGATCGACCTGCTCGGCGGAAGCCCCGCCGGCCTGGAGGGAGCCACCTTCGAGGAGCGCGACGCGCTCGATCGGGCGCTGTTCGGGTTCCTCGAGGGGTTGGCCCGGCCGAGGCTCGTCTCCGACGACCCGGCGGTGCTCGCCGACGGGCTCCGGGTGCTCGCCCGCATGCAGAAGCTCGGCGGCATCACCGACGAGCAACGCCGCACGCTGAAGGGCCTCGAGTCCGAGGTGGCCTTCTTCCAGGCCCGCACCCGGCTGGACCAGGCCCGGCGCGACATCGCAGAGGCCCTGACGCAGCTTCGCCTGGCCGCGGATGCCGGAGGCCGCCACGCCCGTCCCGCGCACCGGATGCTCACCGCGGTGGAGCAGCCGGCGGCGGCGCTGGAGGAGGCGCTGAGACGGGCGGTGTACACCCTGGACTCGGACGCCCCGGACACCGCCAGCGGCGCCGTCCCCCCGGCGTCCTCCCTCCCGGGCGTTCCGGCCGGACGCGGTGCCCCCGACGCCGGCAGCTGAAGCCTGGACGGCCAGCGCATCACTCGGCGAAGCTGGGTGTCCAGAGGGGAGCTGTCCGTCAGGACGCCAGAAGGGGGAACACCAGGCATGATCCGCACCACGTTCATCTCGCTCGCCATGCTCACGCTGGCCTGCGCAGAAGGCGCCGCGAGTTCCGGCGCATCGGCCGATTTCCAGCCGACCGGGGGCATCGTCGTCGCTTCCGGCAACGGCGCTCGCTTCAACCCCACCCATGTGTTCGGTCCGAAAGTGAACCTTCACCAGCGGAGCGACGGGACCTGGGGAGGCACCATCCAGGCCGGCGCGCCCACGCCGACGCCCATCGACGCCACGTTCCAGGGCGGCCAGTTCGTCGGAGCGAACATCCGCCTGACCATCACCCGCGAGAACGGGCAAACGAACGTCGTCGGCTCCATCCTGGACCGGATCGTGCGTTTCGAGGTGAATGCGACCGAGATTCGCGTCTTCACGAGCTCGAGGGTCGGCCTGGGGAGATCGGAGACGTACGTCAAGCTCGACGCTCCCGGCGAGTACGGCGGCCCGCAGTCGATGAAGCTCGAGGGCGAGGCCCAGCAGGCGCCGCCCACCCCGGCGTTCGCGCTGGCGATGGTCGGCGCGTTCATCTAAGTCGGCGGTCGCTCCAGCACCCCGACGAAGGGGAGGTTCCGCCAGCGCTCGTCGTGGTCGAGCCCGTAGCCCACGAGGAAGCGGTCCTCGACCTCGAACCCGGTGTAGTCGACCGTCACCGGTTCGACCCGGCGGCTCGGCTTGTCGAGGAGGGCACAGGTCCGGACGCTCCGGCAGCCCCGGGCAGCGAGAGCCTGGAGCAGGAAGCGTAGCGTGAGGCCCGTGTCCACGATGTCCTCCACGACGAGGACGTCACGGTCGTGGAGCGGAGTCCCGGTGTCGCTCGTGATCCGCACCTCCCCGCTGGAGCTGGTCCCGCCGCCGTAGGACGCGACGCCGAGGAACTCCAGCTGGAGAGGGAGGTCGATGGCCCGCACCAGGTCGGCGGCGAACAGCACCGCGCCCTTGAGGACGCACAGGACGGTGAGCGGCCGCCCGGCGTAGTCGGCGCTGATCCGCGCCCCCAGCTCGGCGACCCGCGCGGCCAGTTGCCCCTCCGAGAGCAGCACCTGGACGCCAGGCGCCCAGCCCACCGGAACGTCTTCCGCCATGCCGCCCACTCTAGCCCCCCGCTCCGGGCGCACTGCCCTGGGATTCCAGGGGGTTCCCCAGCCCGGGACAGCCCCTCGCCCGGCTTTTCCCGGAACGGCTCCGTGCGGTCGGGACGAGCCATGTGGGGAATCCGCGGTTGCTCGACCGCTGGGTAGGCGGAGGTGCTTGATTTCTGTCCGGTGCCCAACGGAAGCTTCCGCCCGAGCGAGGGGCCTCCATGGACATCACGGACGTGAAGATTTTTCCGGTCGATGAGGAAAAGCTCAAGGCGTACGTGACGATCACCCTGGATGGCTGCTTCGTGGTGCGCGACCTCAAGGTCATCCAGGGCTCGGCGGGCCTGTTCGTCGCGATGCCGGCCAAGAAACGGAAGGATGGCACCTACAAGGACATCGCTCACCCGCTGAACACCGACATGCGGGCCCGCATGGAGCGCGTCATCCTCGACCAGTACGAGCGCAGCGCCGCTCGCCTGGGCGCCGCCTGACGGCGTGTCGCCGCCGCACGCCGGCCGCTCGCTTGGCGCACTTCCACATCGGGCTCCGGTGGTCTAGGTGAACGGCTCCGGACCCATGCCCACGGCGCGCGACTTCAAGGTCTTCGCTGGAAACTCGAACCTCCCGCTCGCCCGCCGCATCTGTGAGCACCTCAAGCGCCCCCTGAGCAAGGCCGAGGTGGGTCGCTTCTCCGACGGGGAGATCCAGATCGAGATCGGCGAGAACGTCCGCGGGCAGGACACCTTCATCGTCCAGTCCACCTGCCCCCCGGCGAACGACCACATCATGGAGCTGCTGATCATGTGCGACGCGCTCAAGCGCGCCTCGGCAGGGTCGATCACCGCGGTCATCCCCTACTTTGGTTACGCGCGCCAGGACCGGAAGGTGGTCCCCCGCACGCCCATCACCGCCAAGCTGGTGGCGGACCTGCTCGAGTCGGCGGGCGCCACCCGCGTGGTGTCGATGGACATGCACGTGGCGCAGATCCAGGGCTTCTTCCACATCCCCTCGGACCACCTCTTCGCCTCCCCGGTGTTCCTCGAGGACATCCGCCGGAACTTCCCCGCCACCGACGAGCTGGTGCTGGTCTCGCCCGACGCTGGCGGCGTCGAGCGCGCACGCGCCTACTCGAAGCGGCTCAACGCCACCCTGGCCATCGTCGACAAGCGCCGCACCCGGGCCAACGTCTCGGAGGTGATGAACCTCATCGGAGACGTGCGGGGGAAGGACGCGGTCCTCATCGACGACATGGTGGACACCGGCGGCACGCTGACCCAGGCGGCCATGGCGCTGAAGGCCGAGGGCGCGCGCCGGGTGGTCGCCTACGCGGTGCACCCCATCCTCTCCGGGCCGGCGGTGAAGCGGATCCAGGAGTCGGTCCTCGAGGAGGCGGTGTTCACCGACACCGTGCCCCTCGGCCCCGCGGCGGCGGCCTGCACCAAGATCCGCCAGCTCAGCACCGCCCGTCTCTTCGCCGATGCGATCCAGCGCATCTACTCGGGCGACTCGCTGAGCTCGCTCTTCGTCTAGCGCCGCCCCGTCGCACTCTCTCGCGCATTCGCCCACCCATGCGCCCGGGCCGCCGCGCAGCGGGCGGACGTTGGCGCAGGCGGCAACCTTCCGTCATACTCGTACGGGCTGGCGCGAGGGTCGTTCCCAGGAGCGCAAACGGTTGTCACACCGTGCCGCACGGGACGACGGGCTCCACGAGGCGCGTCGCGGAGAGAGGATGGCTGTCCGGAGCCGATCGAAGACGGTGCTCATCGTCGAGGACGATCCGGACATCCGCGAGGTCCTCGAGGAGATGATCGACGCCGGCGGCCACCCGGTGGTCACCGCCACCAACGGCGCCGAGGGCCTGGCCGCGCTCGCCCAGGTGGACTCGCCGGCCCTGGTCCTGCTGGACCTCATGATGCCGGTGATGAGCGGGTTCGCCTTCCTCGAGGAGCTGGCACGGCGCAAGGACCGGAGCGGAGACAAGGTCCTGCTGATCAGCGCCAACGAGACGGTGGAGCGGGCCGCCCAGCTCCCTGGCGTGGTCGGCTACGTCAAGAAGCCTTTCGACCTCGATGAAGTGCTGGGCCTGGTCGAGAAGTTCCTGGAGTGACGACTCCCGGCACCGCGGCCGCGAGCGCCGAACGGAGCGCACCCGCCGAGGGTGGGCGGCCGGCCGGATCCTGCGCGAGGCAGTCGAGGATGGGGCGCGCCAGCACGGAGGGGATTGGCTCGCCGGACGGCGTGTCCGCCGGGAGCGGCTCGGGTGCTCCACGGATCCGGCCCGGGCGCCTCCCCGCGAGCAGCTCGTAGAGCACCACGCCCATGGCGTAGAGGTCGGTCCGACCGTCGACCGGGTCGCCGGTGGCCTGCTCCGGCGCCATGTAGTGCGGCGTGCCGATGACCGTGGCCGGCGTGCGGCTCATCTCCGGGCCCACCCGGATCAGCTTGGCGATGCCGAAGTCCAGGAGCTTCACCCAGTCCGCGCCCCGGCGTGACACGATGAAGACGTTGTCCGGCTTGACGTCCCGGTGGACGACGCCGGTGGAGTGGGCCGCCTCCAGAGCCTCGCAGACCTGCATCGCGATGCCCACCGAGCGCTTCACGTCGAGCGACCGCTCGCGGAAGAGCGCGCCGAGGGTCTTCCCCTCCAGGAGCTCCATCACGCAGTAGGCCCGCTCCAGCCCCTCCGGGCCGCGCTCGTCTCCCACCTCGACGACCTCGACGATGTGCGGGTGGCGAATGCGGCTCACCGCCCGGGCCTCGCGGAAGAAGCGGTCGAGGAGCAGCCGGGAGCGGAGGTGCTCGCGCCGCAGCAGCTTCAGGGCGACCTGCCGGCCGTCGCGCTCCGCGCGGAACACGCGGCCCATGGCCCCCTCTCCGAGGAGCCCGAGGATCCGGTACGGCCCGACGCTCTTGGGAACGCTCTCGGCGGCCCGGGCGGCCATGGCCGGAGGAGGACCGGGCACGTGGCGCGTCTCGGCCAGCCCTTCCGACTCCCAGGCTCCGCGCAGCGCCCGGGCGAGGCCCGCCACGGTGGGGAACGGCAGCGCGTCGTCCACCGAGGTGCAGCGCTCCAGCACCGCACGCAGCCCGGCCCATCCCTGCCCCTGGGGAGAGAGGGCGAGGAGGAGACGTCCGAGGAGGCCCAGGTCCACGCGGCGCCCGGGGTCCTTCCCGCCGGTCCACTCCTGGGTGGTTCCGCCCTGGAAGACGCCGAAGCCCACGCCCGCGAGGCGCGGCGGCTCGCCCACCAACGAGTCCACCTCGAGGTGTCCGTGGAGCAGTCCCCGGGCGTGGAGCGCGTCGAGCGCCGGGGCCATCTGCTCGGCGATGCGTACCACGTCCTCGGGATGAACCTCGGGCAACTGCTCGAGGCAGGGCGCGAGCTCCGAGTCCTCGCCGACCAGGTACACCCGGCCGTCGGGGAGCTGGCCCGCGTCCTCGACCGGGACGATGCCCGGATGCGGCGGGTGCGCCAGCGCGGCCGCCTCGTCGAGGCAGCGGGCGATGGCGCGCGCGTCGACGACGTGCACCGGGTGGAGGAGCCTCAGCACCCGGCCCTCTCCGTCGGGTCCGCGCACCTGGAAGGCATCCGCGACCCGGCCGCGCCGCAGGCGACGCTCCACCTGCCAGCGTCCGGCGGTCCAGCCCTCCAGCGCGTTGCCGTTCGAGCTCACCCGGGAGCGAACGGTACTACGCTCGCTCGTTGGGTCCGGCGTGGGGCGCTGTGCGGAGATCTCGGTCTCCCGCTTGACCCCGGGTCCAAACGTTGGCAGTAGAGCGCCTCCCCGTCGGTCCCGGGGCCCACCACGGAGGTGGGATGCCGGCCGGCAGTCGAGACAGGAGCAGCACCCATGGCCATCACCCGGAGCACCCTGGCGGCGCGCGTTCGCGATGGCGCGGGCAAGGGTTCGGCGCGTCGTCTTCGGGCCGAGGGGCTCGTCCCCGCGGTCGTCTACGGCAGGCACCTCGAGACCCCGGTCCACATCGCGGTGGACCCGGTGGAGGTGAAGAAGGCCATCTCCACGCCGCACCGTCTGAACACGCTGCTCGCGCTCAAGCTCGAGGGGCAGCCCGAGCGGCTGGTGCTGCTGAAGGACTACCAGCAGGACCCGGTCAGCCGGGAGATGCTCCACGCCGACTTCATCGACGTGCGCGAGAACGAGCAGGTGAAGGTGAACGTACCGCTCGTCCTGGTGGGCAGGCCGGTGGGCGTGACCGAGGGCGGCATCCTCTCCCAGAGCCGCCGTGACCTCGAGGTCTTCGCGCTTCCCGGCGCCATCCCGGAGAAGATCGAGGCGGACGTGAGCGCGCTGAAGATCGCCCAGTCGCTCCACATCAACGAGGTGAAGATGCCCGCCGGCGTCCGGGTGAAGAGCCACGTGAACTACACCATCGCCGTGGTCTCGGTTCCGGAGAAGGAGGAGGTCGTCGCTCCTCCGGTGGCGGCCACCC
>DATJVY010000072.1:0-56001 GCA_035501615.1 Myxococcaceae bacterium | reverse complement strand
TGCGCCGCGGCCCGCCCGGGCGTGGGGACATCCCTGGACGACCGGCGCGTTCATCGCCAGCTGCCTGGGCCTGGCTGCGGTCACCCTGGTCCAGACCCCGGTGCGCTCGGCGCTGGGGCTCCTGCTCATCGCCAGCGGACTGCCGGCCTACGCCTGGTGGACCCGGAGCAAGCCTGTTCCGGTCGCCGGCGAGGGCGGCTGTATCGCCACTTCGCCAATCGACGAAGTACATCGGGCGAGATGAGCCCCGACCTCCGCCCCCGGATCGCCGCCACCGAGCAGCTGATCCGCCCCCACGTCCGCCGGACGCCGGTGGTCCAGCTCGCCGGGGAGGACCTGGGGCTCCCCGGGGTGGCGGTGACGCTCAAGCTCGAGCTGCTGCAGCACGCCGGCTCCTTCAAGACCCGCGGCGCCTTCGCCAATCTCCTGTTGCGGCCCGTCCCGCCCGCCGGGGTCGTCGCGGCGTCGGGAGGAAACCACGAGGTGGCCGTGGCCTTCGCCGCCCGGAGCCGCGGCGTCCCGGCGAAGATCTTCGTCCCCCACATCTCGTCGCCGGCGAAGATCGACCGCATCCGGAGCTATGGCGCGGACCTGGTGGTGGAGGGCGAGTCCTACGCCGAGGCGCTCGCCGCCAGCGAGGCCTGGGTCCGCCGGAGCGAGGGGATGACCATCCATGCCTTCGATCAGGACGAGACGCTCCTCGGCCAGGGCACCCTCGGCCTCGAGCTGGAGGCGCAGGCTCCCGAGCTGGAGACGCTGGTGGTCGGTGTGGGCGGGGGCGGGCTCCTTGGCGGGATCGCCGGCTGGTACGGGACGCGCGTCCGCCTGGTCGGCGCCGAGCCCGAGCTGGCGCCCACCCTCACCCGGGCGCTCGAGGCGGGGCGCCCGGTGGACGCGCCGGTGGGAGGAATCGCCGCGGACAGCCTCGCCCCGCGGCGCATCGGCGAGCGGCCCTTCGCCCTCCTGAGGGACACGGTGGCCTCGGTGGCGCTGCTCACCGACGAGGAGATCCGGACCGCGCAGCGCCGGCTGTGGGACGTGCTCCGGGTGGTGGCCGAGCCCGGGGGCGCCGCGGCGCTGGCGTCGCTCCTCGCGGGGAAGGTGCGCCTTCGCCCCGGAGAGCGCGTGGGCGTCGTGGTCAGCGGCGGGAACACCACCGCGGTCGATCTCGGCCGCTGAGGGAGCGTGGCGATGCGTGACGTCATCCAGGGTGACCGTCCTCCGGGCCTGCCGTTCTCGGCCGGGGTACGCGGGCCGGGGGTCCTCTACCTCAGTGGCCAGGTGGGGCTGGACCCCGGGACCGGCCGCCTGATCTCCGGCGACGTCGCGGCGCAGACGGCGCGCACCCTGGAGAACATCCGGGCGCTCCTCGAGTCGGTGGGTTCCTCGCTCGACGAAGTGCTCCGGGTGGGCGTGTACCTCACGAGCATGGAGTCCTTCGCCGCGATGAACGAGGTCTACGCCCGCTACTTCCGCCCGCCGTTCCCCGCCCGGACCACGGTCGCGGTCCGCGAGCTGCCGATGGGCGCCGCAGTGGAGATCGAGATGACCGTGGCGGACCGGAAGGCGTGAGCCGCGCCGCGCGCCCCCGGGTCGCACCGGGGCCCGAGCTCCTCGACGCGCTCCGTGCGCTCGGCAACGACCGCCGCCTGCAGATCCTCCGCTGGCTCAAGGAGCCGACCCGCCACTTCCGGCCGCAGGTGGACGGAGATCTGGTTGAGGACGGCGTGTGCGGGCTCCTCATCGCCGAGAAGCTGGGCATCGGCCAGCCGACGGTGAGCGAGCACATGCGCCTGCTCGTGCAGTCGGGGCTCGTCCGGGCGAAGCGCATCAAGCAGTGGACGTTCTACCGGCGGGACGAGCAGCGGCTGGCCTCGATCCTGCGCCGCCTGCGGCAGACGCTCTGACCCGGCGGCGAACCAGCCCCGCGCTCCCTGGGGCAGTAAGGTGCCGCCGGGACGGGGCATTCTCCTCCCCTCCGGCTCCCTGTCCGACGGGCGCTCTCCCGCGCGTCTCACCCGTCGATGGCGCAGCTCGGCAAAGGAGACACGCGGATGCAGCGAAGCATGAACGACGTGGTCGTGCCGGACGCCCGGAGCAGCATCGAGCCAGGGAGTGGAACCGTGACCGCCACGGTGGACCTCGCCTGCTCGCCGGAGCGGGCGTACCGGATGCTGGTGACCGCCGAGACGGAGCGGTGGTGGGGCTCGCCGGACACGTACCGGATGCGGGACTGGAGCTCCGACCTCCGCCCGGGCGGCTCGTGGCGGGTGCTGGTCTGCCCGGTGGACGGCGGACAGCTCCCGGCCGCCGGGGAGTTCGTGGAGTTCGATCCACCCGATCGCATCGTCCAGACGCGCCGGTACGAGTTCGACCACCCGACGCTCGGACGGCGGGAGACGCTGGTCACCTATGCCCTCGAGCGCCGCGCCGGCGGCAGCCGGCTGACGGTCACCCACGAGGGCTTCCGGGGGCTGCACGCGGCCGCGGCCGAGCACGCCTTCGGCTGGGCTCGCATGCTGGGATGGTTGCAGGCTTACGCGCGCGACGTTCGCGCGCACGAAGGAGCGAGGTCATGAGCGAGTTTCTGTTCCTCTACCGGCTTCCGGCGGATTCACCGGACATGCCCGACTCCGCCCGGCGCATGCAGGAGCGCCTGGAGAAGTGGACCGCGTGGTTCAAGGAGCTGGAGAGCAAGGGGGCCCTCCGCACGCTCGGGGCTCCGCTCGAGACCCGCGGGGCGGTGGTCAAGGACGGAGGCCGCACGGTGCACGATGGCCCCTACGCCGAGTCCAAGGACATCGTGCTCGGCTACACCATCGTCCAGGCCCGCGACCTCGCCGCGGCCAGCGCCGTGGCCACCGGCTGCCCCGTGCTGACCTACGGAGGGATGGTCGAGGTCCGACCCATCCGGCAGATGTGACGACCGCGCTTCCGGACGAGCACTTCTTCCGCCGCGAGTCAGGCCGGCTCGTGGCCACCCTGACCCGCATCCTCGGCGTGCACCACCTGGCGCTGGCCGAGGACGCGGTCCAGGAGACGCTCGCCTCGGCGGTGGAGGTCTGGGCCTTCCGCGGCGTGCCGGACAATGCCTCGGCGTGGCTGATGACCGCGGCGCGGAACCGGGCGATCAGCCTGCTCCGCCGCGAGCGGACGGCGAGGAGGTTCGCCCCGGAGATCGGCCGGCTGGCCGACGCCGAGGCCGAGGGCGAGGGAGCCGGTGCCGCCGAGCCCGGGCTGCCCCGCGCGCTCCAGGACGACGAGCTGCGGATGATGTTCTCTTGCTGTCATCCGGACATCTCCGAGGACGCCCAGGTCGCGCTGGTGCTCTCGCTCCTGGGCGGGTTCTCGGCCCACGAGGTGGCCAGCGCCTTCCTGGTCACCGACGCGGCGATGGAGAAGCGGCTCTCCCGGGCGAAGAAGGTGCTCGCCGGCTCCGCGGGGCTGTTCGAGCTCGCCGCGCGCGACTTCGAGCCCCGGCTGTCCGCCGTGCACCGCGCGCTCTACCTCCTCTTCAACGAGGGCTACCACGGTGCCTCGCCGGACGCGGTGGTGCGGCTCGACCTCTGCCGCGAGGCGCTCCGGCTGGTGACGCTGCTGGTGGAGCACGCCCCGGCGGCGACCCCGGCCACCCACGCTCTGGCCGCGGTGCTCTTCCTCCACGCGGCGCGGCTGCCGGCTCGGATGGACGAGGCGGGCGAGCTCACCGACCTGGCGCGGCAGGACCGGAGGCGCTGGGACGCGCGGCTGATCGCCCGGGGGCTCGACCTGCTCGAGGCCTCGGCTCGGGGCGACGAGGTGTCCGAGTATCACCTGGAGGCGGCCATCGCCGCGACGCACGCCCTGGCCCCGAGCGCCGAGGAGACGCCGTGGGCGGAGATCGTGAAGCTCTACGACGCGCTTCTGCGCGTCCGCCCGTCGCCGGTGGTGGCCCTGAACCGCGCGGTGGCCCTGGCCGAGCTCGAGGGACCCGAGCGAGGGCTCGAGGCGCTGGGGTCGCTGTCCGGAGCGGGGCAGCTGGCCCGCTATCCGTTCTATCCGGCGGCGCTGGGCGAGCTGGAGCTCCGGCGCGGACGGAGCGCCGTGGCCCGGAAGCACTTCCGGGATGCCCAGCGCCTGGCGCGGAACGACGCCGAGCGCCGGTTCCTCGCGCAGCGCATCTCCGCCACCCGTCCTCCGGAGCCGCAGGGCGCGGTACCACGCCCGGGCTCGCGCGCGCCCACCGACCGTCCCTGAACGACCCGGGCGGCCGCCGTGGTACATCCGGCTCCCTGGTGGACGCCGCCTCGCACGAACCCGCCGCCGCACAGCGGGAGAAGAACCTCGTCGCGCTCAGCTCGGTGGGCGCGGCGGTGGTCCTGACGACGATGAAGGTGGTGGTGGGGCTGGCCACCGGCTCGATCGGCATCCTCTCCGAGGCAGCCCACTCGGGCATCGACCTGGTGGCGGCGCTGATGACCTTCTGGGCGGTGCAGGCCTCCTCCAAGCCTCCCGACCACGACCATCTCTATGGCCACGGGAAGATCGAGAACTTCTCGGCCCTCTTCGAGACCGGTCTCCTCCTCGCCACCTGCGTCTGGATCGCCTACGAGGCGGGGAAGCGGCTGCTCTTCGGCGGCGGACACGTCGAGGCCACGCCGTGGGCGTTCGGCATCATGGCCATCTCCATCGTCATCGACGTCTCGCGCTCGCGGGCGCTCGCCCGCACCGCGGAGCGCCACCGGAGCCAGGCGCTCGAGGCCGACGCGCTGCACTTCTCGACCGACGTCTGGTCCTCGGCGGTGGTCCTGCTGGGGCTGGGCGGGGTCTGGCTCTCGCACCGCAGCGGCCACGCCTGGCTCGCCCGGGCGGACGCGGTGGCTGCGCTCGGGGTGGCGGGGATCGCCGCACTGGTCAGCATCCGGCTCGGGCAAAAGGCGGTGGACGATCTCCTCGACGCCGCGCCCACCGGCCTGGTGGAGGCCATCGCCCGGGCCGCCGCCGGCGTGGACGCGGTGGAGGGCGTGTCGCAGGTCCGCGTCCGCCGCTCGGGCCCGAAGACCTTCGCCGACGTCATCCTCCAGGTGCCGCGCGGGCTCCCCGTCGAGCGAGCCCACGAGATCGCCCACGCCGCCGAGGACGCCATCCACGACGCGGTCCTCGACGTGGACGTGATGGTGCACACCGAGCCGTCGGAGGGAGAGCCGGTCTCCGCCGTCAGGTACTCGGGTTCAGCACCGAGTTGAGACTCACGTCCAGCCGGGGCCCCAGCTGCTCGAGCAGGCTGTCCAGCTCGGCGGGCGGTAGCGCCAGCGCGCTCTCCAGCGCCGATCGCGTGCGCGCGAGGAGGAGCTCCCGGGCGCGCGCCATCCGCCGGCTGATGGTGGACTTGTTCACCTGGTACATGGCGGCGATCTGGTTGAGGCTCAGCCCCTCCATGAAGTGCAGGCGGAGCACGTTTCGCTCCTGCGACTCGAGCGAGCCGAACGCCTGACGGAGCGCCCGTCCGAACTCGGCGGCGTACTTGCCCCGGAGGAGCTCGAAGGTGCGGTCGGCGGTGGGGGCCACCGGCTCGAACAGCGAAGCATCGGGTAGCTGCTCCGGTCCGCGCCGCGCATCCCGCCGGGCGTTGAGCGCCAGCCGCAGGGCGCCGGCGCGGAGCCAGTTCTCCAGCGAGCCGCGCCCGGCGTAGTCGAGGATCCGCGGGGTGCGCCCCTCGTCGGGCACCAGCACCCGCGTTCGCAGGCGCTGGAGGATCTCGTCGACGAAGGCGGGCGATGCGTCGACGCTCCGCACCGCGCCAGCGATCGTGCCCAGCAGCGTCCCGAAATCGCGCAGGGCCCGGGAGTCCCCCTCGGCGCAGGCGAAGGCCAGGAACAGATCGGGGAGATGGAGCTGCTCGACGGCGGCCCCGAGGTCGTCCGCGCGGGCGAGCCGTGCCGCCCAGTGGGCCACGAAGCGGCGGCGGTCCACCGAGAGCCCGGGCCAGCGCGTCTCCGCCTCCGAGAGCTGCTCGGCCAGCCGGCGCTCGAGGGAGGCTCGCTCCGGAGGGTGGCGCGCCGCGGGGAGCGCGGCCCAGAACGCGTCGGCGTGGGCGAAGGCGGTCACGAGGGTGGGGGGCGAATCCGGGCGCGACCGTACCAGCCAGAGCTCCGGGTGAGCCACCCGAGCCACCCGAGGACCCCCAGCGAGGCGAGCGCCAGGAGCCAGCGCAGCCACGCCGCGCCCAGCCCGCGGGTTTCCTCGGCGGAGAGCATCCGGACAACGTAGGCCTCTCCGGCGGGGGTCCGCGTGCCCTCGCCGCCGAGGCGGATCCCCAGCACCCGGAGCGTCGTTCCCCCGCGCTGCAGCTCGACCACCCGCCCCAGCGGAGGGGTCTCCGTCCAGCGCGCGCCGGCCCAGCCACCATCCGCGGAGTGCAGGACGATCTCCGCCCCGGCTGCCCGGCCGAGCTCCTCCAAGAGGCCGCCGTCGACCCAGCGCCCGGTGAGGACCATCCCGACGATGGACTGTCCGCGGATCACCGGGCGTCCAGAGACGAGCAGCAGGTCGTCCTCCCGGGGCTCGGTGACCAGCGGCAGGCCCAGACGCCCGAGCGTGGTCGACGACCAGAGTGCATCGGAGGGCGTTCCCTCCATCGTCTCCATGAGCAGGGGCAGCGCGGGGGCGGGCCCTCCGAAGGCGTCCGGGGCGGCGTGGTTGAGCACCACCCGGCCCCAGGCGTTCGCGACCAGCAGCACGTCGCGGGTCTTCAGGCCCGGCAGGTCCGCGGAGCGGAGCGCGTTGTGGGCCTCGGCGAGCTGCTGGTCGCGGCTCTCGTCCTCCGCCAGCCCCAGAGCAGCGTCCATGTTGCTGGCATCTCCGAGCGCCTTGAGTACCCCCCCGGCGCGGAGCCCGGCCTGCACCAGGAGGTCGGTGAGCTCGCTCTGGCTCCGGAGCAGCTCGGGGACTCGCGCCGCGGAGGCGAAGAGCTCGTGGTCCACCCGGCGTTCCCACACCGCGTGCTGCACCCAGGCGGCCGCGGTGGCGACGAGGAGAGCGATGGCCAGCGCCGCGGTGCTCTTGCGGAAGGGGAGCCGCGCCTCGCGGAGCGCGTCGAGGAGCGCATCCATCGACGACCAGCGCTGGGTGGGGTCCACCGCCAGCCCCCGGGCGAGCACGCGCGACACCCGGGCCGGAAGCGCCCGGCGCCGGAGCGAGACCGGATCCGGCGGCCGGGTGGGCGAGGCCTCCTCCACCTCCTCCGGCCGGCGGCCCTCGATGGCCTCGAGCAGCGCGACGCAGAAGCTGTACTGGTCGCTGCGCACGTCGGAGGGAAAGCCACGCCAGTGCTCGGGCGCCATGTACGCCGGGGTGCCGGCAAAGCGGGGCGCGTGCTCGCTCACCGCCCGCGCAAGGCCGAAGTCGGTGACCCGCACCCGCTTGTCCTCACCCACCAGCACGTTCTCGGGCTTGAAGTCCCCGTGGACGATGCCTGCCCGGTGCGCCGCGGCCAGCCCCTCCCCGGCGGCGAGGTAGAGGGCGAGGGTGTCCTGGAGCGCCGCCAGCCCGGGCCGCTGGGCGCGGAGCAGCGTCTCGCCCTTCACGTACTCCATGGCGAAGAACACCTCGCCGTCGAAGGTGCCCACGTCGTGGACGGTGACGATGTTCGGGTGCGAGAGGCGGGCGACGGCCTGGGCTTCCGACAGGAGCAGGGCGCGTGCGGCGGCCGCGCTGTTCCCCCGGCCGCCGCGGAGGAACTTGATCGCCACCTTGCGGTCCAGCTCGGGATCGAAGGCGCTGTACACCACGCCCATCCCGCCCCGGCCCACCTGGTCCAGAAGCACGTACCGGCCGAGATTCGTCCCACGAGGCAGGGTGCGCTTCGGCGGGGTGTCGTCCTCTGCCGAGACGAGGGTGCGCACCAGCGCCGAGAGCAGCTCGCGGCAGCGATCGCACCCGTCGATGTGCTCCGCCACCCGTGCTCGCTCGGCGTCGGTGGCCTCGCCTCCCACGTGACGGGCGATCGCGTTCTCGTCGAGGTGGCCGTCCTCGAGGTCGAGCGCCGGGGTGGTCATGGCTGGTAGCCGGGACGCTTCCGGTAGGTCCGGCCGAACTTGTCGAGGTGCGCGGGGTTGAAGATGCGCGGCCGGAGGGCGAGCTGCACCTCGGTGGGCCGGCCCTCGGTCACCACCACCTCCATCTCGAACGGCTCGATGTGCCGCCCCCAGGCGTGCAGGGGATGGCGGCCGGGAGGGACGTCCTTGATGACGAAGGTGCCGTCCGGTGCCACCCGGGTGAAGGCCCTGTTCGGCAGCACCAGAACGTTGGCGTACATCTGCTCGTGGATGTTGCAGAAGACGTCGACCAGCCCCGGGTTGGAGAAGGTCACGGTGCGCGTCTCGTGCGGACCGGGCTGGCCGAGGTCGAAGCGCCGCGCCGCCGAGGTCGAGAAGACGTTGTGCACCCAGGGATCGTCGTTGGTGAACTGCACCGACTGGCCGGCCACGATGACCCGCAGGTCGGGGATGAAAGTCTTGTCCTTCTGGCTGATCACCGGCTCGTCGGCGAGCGGAGGCTGACGGAACCCGGTGAGGTACACGACGATCGGCTGGGCGGAGACCGGCTCCACGCCCCCGTCCGGCGCGGCGATCTGTACCGAGCCACGGATCTCGCCCCCGGCGGCCGCGGCCGCGAGGAGCAACACCGTCGGGATCAGAGTGCGATGCCCCACAGCACCCGTGGATAGTACCGGGACGAATCGTTCGTGAGACCGAACAGCGACCCGAAGGTGATCCAGAACGGACCCCGCGTCCAGGCGACCGAGGGACCGAGATACATCTGCCCGGTGCTCGGCCGGGTGTCGCCGTGGATGGGGAGCTGCCCGAAGAACTCGCCGGCGAGACGCCACTCCGTGCCCAGCGGGAAGGACACCCCCAGCCCTCCCTTCCCGAGCACCGAGAAGCTGCCCGAGGCGTTCGACTGGAGGAACGGCATGCCCATGAACACCCCGAGGTTGAGGGTGGTCCGCACGCCAGCGAGGCTTCCCACCGTCAGCACGAAGGTGACCTCGGTCGCGGGCGGCCCCGCGGCGGGATCGAGCGGCTGCTGGTAGGCCACCCGGATGAGCGGTTGCCAGCCCTGATCGTCCTCGCGAGGGAAGATCCGGTAGCGCGCCACCAGGCTGAAGGAGTGGAGATAGGTGTCGTCAGGGATGGCGACGACCTGGAGCGGGAGCTCGAACTCGAGATGGTTCGAGACCGAGACCGCCGGGCCCCACCACAGCCACATCGAGGCCGGCCGGTCGATGCGGTTGGGGACCCGCCCGTAGGCCCAGACCCACTGCTCCAGCTCGATTCCTCCCTCGGGGACGAGCTGCGACTCGTCGAGGAAGAGGTGGAACGTCCGGGCGGCCCGTGCCGGGGTCGCCAGGAACAGGACCAGGGCCGCGAACCACCATGCCAGCCGCGCGCTGCGGGCCACGGGGGACAGTGTACCGGAACCGGACACCCCGTCGCCCGTGGTGCACCTCACATCGAGAAATGGAGCTGCCCGAGGATGCTCAGGTTCGGCTGGTGCCCCCCGCCCTGGATTCCGTACTCGGTGAAGATGGTGTCGATCCGGGCCTCGCAGTAGGTGAAGAAGAACCAGGAGACGCTGAACCAACCGCCGTAGCTGGTGACCTCGTACTGGTGGAGGCCCTCACCGGTGAAGATGAAGTGCAGGCCCTGGATGGGCTCGTAGTCCGCCTGGGCGAAGGCGGTCCCTCCCCAGTCACGCTTCACGCCCGAGGCGCTCTGCACCAGCAGATCCGCCTCGGCGAGCAGCACCCACGGACCTCCCACGTGCCAGCGGGTGAAGAGACCGTGCGCTTGCCGCCACACGTCTGACGCGTTGTAGAACGGGTCGGAGAACACGTAGGGGTTGGAGATGGACGGCAGCCCGAGGTTGGCGTGGGTGGCCAGGCTGCTGAGGCCGAGGGTGAACGCGTGGCCGAAGGCGCCCTCGACGTAGCCCGAGTATCCCTGCTCGCGGTAGTCGGGCTGGCGGATGAGGAAGTTGCCGGCGATCCCCATCACCGCCGCGCGGACGCCCGGGCCGTCCCAGACGAACTGGCCGCCGTACTGCTGGTAGGAGTCGGTGTCGGTGCGGGTGGAGCTCCGCACGAACGAGTTGTGTTCCACGTTCCGCAGCCCGAAGGGCAGGTCCATCCTCCCGCCGAGGAGGTAGACCTTGTTGTCGTCGAGCCGGACGCCGAGCCAGTGCTCGCGGGAGACGAGGTTGTCCCGGGGCTGGTTGGTGACCGCGGCCAGCGTCGCGCCGGTGGGGACGTAGCCGAGGCTGACCGAGGCGAGGAACGGCCCGGCCGTCACGCCGGCGCGCAGGTCGGCGATCATCAGGATGTCGCGCCAGGTCGTGCCCTGGTCGTTGAAGGTGCCGAGCACCGCGCCGCGGAGCGAGAGCCCGACGTCGAGCCAGCTCGGGAGCGGCACTGCCCCGTAGGCGATCCCCCGGGTCGGTTCCACGTCCTCCTGCTTCTTTCCCCACAGCGTGGGGAGGACGATCTGGGCCTGGGCCCGCCCGTACTCGGTGAGGAGGCCCCAGCCCGAGGGGTCCACGTGGCAGCCGCTGCAGTTGGTGTAGCCCTCGCGGATCAGCCACGGGTAGGCGTGGGCCACGGCTCCCGGGAGGACGAGCGCGAGGAGCAGGGCGAGACGGGCGCGCCGCACGTCCAGGCTCAACCCCCCGCACCAGGGGGATGCTCGAGGAGCGTCGCTCGTGCGCCGCACGTCCAGGCTCAAGCGTGCTCCGCGGTGAAGGAGGCGCTCGTGTCGATGTCCGGCTGCACCGTGATCCCGAAGTAGCTCGGCACCGCGATGCCGTAGTCGTTGAGGTTCAGGGGCACGTTCCCGCTGACCTGGTAGCTGGTCCCGCTCCTCGTCACCCGGTACTTCACCTGGACGTCATGGCTCTTGCCGTGCAGGGTCATCTTCCCGGCGGCATTTCCCTCAGCGGTCTGGCCATCCTCGGGCAGCTTCACGCCGGACCAGGGGAGCTCGAGCACCGCCTCGGGGTACTTCTCCACCTCGAGGTACTTCTCGCGCATGTGACGGTCGCGGAGCGAGATGCCGGTCTGGAGCCCGGCGAGGGGGACGACGATCTTCAGCGCGGTGCCGTCGTCCTCGATGCGGAGCTGGTGCGTCTTCCCCTCCAGGCTGAAGCCTCCGGGGCCGCGGCCGTGGAACCCCGCGGTGGGCTCGCCGGTCACCCGGGTGGCCCCCGCCAGCAGGGGCAGGACGAGCAGCAGCGCGAGGGGGAAGAGGCGTCGAGGCATGTCGGGCTGCCTCAGGCTCCGGGGAGCGCGGCCTCGAGCTCGGTCCGGCGCTGGTCCACCCAGGCACGGAGCTCTCCTGTGCCGACGGCGTGCTCGGTCATCCCGGGCATGACCACCGACTCCAGCGTCTCGAGGTAGATGCGTTGCCGGTGCGAATGCGGCACCACACCCGAGCCGTAGAGGGTGGGCTCGTCGGTGCCCGGGAGGGCGGGGCGGAACAGGTCCGGCCCGGCGGTGCCCGCCGCCATCCCAGGCAGGAGCGGCGCGAGGAATCCGAGGTCCATCCGCTGCTTCGCCCAGGCGAGGTAACCCCAGCCGATCCGGGCGTGGTTCACCTCGTCACGGGCCAGCTCGTGGATGACCGCCTTGAGCATGGGGTCGCGCGCTTCGTCCAGCAGGGTGACCAGGGTGGCCATGCTCTCGGTCTCGGACACGCAGGACTGGGCCACCACCTCGTACGTCAGGCGTTGCTCGGGGGTGAGGTCCCGCGGGGCGTACTCCAGGAGACGGGTCTCGGGCGGGGGCACCGTCGCCTGCCGCCCGCGGAGGATGTCCTCGCAGCGGCTGGCGTGACGGGTCTCGTCCCGCGACGCCTGCGCCGCCAGCTCGACCAGAACCTCGGGCGCCCCCGCCTCCCACATCCTGCGGGAGAGCGACCCGAACCGGAGCGCGGCGCCAGTCTCGACTCCGTACCGCGCTCCCCAGACCCGGTCGACGTGCTGGCGGCCAGGGTCTACCAACCCATCGGCCCTCCGCCGGTGCCGCCCGTGCCACCGGTCCCGCCGTCGGTCGTCTGCTGCTGACCGCCGTTGTTGTTGCTGCTGCTGCCGTTGTCTCCGCCGCAGGCGGCGATGCCGAGGCCGAGCGCGGTTCCGCCGAGCACCAGCACCTGGAAGAGCTTCTTGATCTTCATCGGATCTCCTCGGGCCAGCCAGGAAGGTGGCCACCTGCCTCGAAGACACGGCAGCATGCCGGTCGTTGCGGGCAGGGTGCAAACGCCCCGGGAGAGCGAGAAGCCCTAGTGATTTCCGGGGCCCCGACTGCTGGGCATGTGGAACTCTGGGCCGGCGGGGGCCTCCGGCCAGCGCGCGGTCACGGTCTTCAGACGCGTGTAGAAGCGGACGCCCTCCGGCCCGTGGATCGCGTGGTCGCCGAAGAGCGAGCGCTTCCATCCGCCGAAGCTGTGGAAGGCCATCGGGACGGGGATGGGGACGTTGATGCCGACCATCCCGCACTGGACCCGGCTCGAGAACTCGCGCGCAGCGGCTCCCGAGCGGGTGAAGACGGCGGTCCCGTTGCCGTAGGCATGGGCGTCGACCAGCTCCAGCGCCTCGTCCAGCGTTCGGACCCTCACCACCACCAGCACCGGTCCGAAGATCTCGTCCCGGTAGACCCGCATCCCCGGGCGCACGCCGTCGAAGAGGCATCCGCCGAGGTAGAAGCCGCCCGTCCGCTCGGGAACGCGCACCCCCCGGCCGTCGACGACCAGGGTGGCGCCCTCGGCGAGGCCCACCTCGACGTAGGAGCGCACCCGCTCGAGGTGCTCGCGCGTGACCAGCGGCCCCATCTCGACCGAGGCATCCGTGCCCGGGCCCACCCGGAGCGCGCGGACCCTGGGAGCCAGGCGCTCCACCAGCGGCCCGGCGACGTCGCCCACCGCCACCGCGACCGAGATGGCCATGCACCGCTCGCCGGCAGAGCCGTAGGCCGATCCAATGAGCGCGTCCGTCGCGAGGTCGAGGTCCGCGTCGGGCAGGACCACCAGGTGGTTCTTCGCCCCGCCCAGCGCCTGCACGCGCTTGCCGGTCGCCGTGCCCGCCCGGTACACCGCCTCGGCGACGGCGGTGGATCCGACGAAGCTCACCGCCGCGACGTCGGGGTGGCGGAGGAGCACGTCGACCGCCTCGCGATCACCGTTCACCACGTTGAACACGCCCTCGGGGCAGCCGGCCTCGGCGAGCAGCCGCGCCACCTCGAGGCTCGGGGACGGATCGCGCTCCGACGGCTTCAGGACGAAGGTGTTCCCGCAGGCGAGCGCGATCGGCCACATCCACATCGGGACCATCACCGGGAAGTTGAAGGGGGTGATTCCGGCCACGACGCCGAGCGGCTGTCGCACCGACCAGGAGTCCACCGCCCGGCCCACCTGTTCGGTCACCTCGCCCTTGAGCAGCTGGGGAACGCCGCAGGCGAACTCCACCACCTCCATGCCGCGGGTCAGCTCGCCACGGGCGTCGGAGAGGATCTTCCCGTGCTCCTGGGTGATGAGCCGGGTGAGCGTCTCGGCACGGGCCTCGGCCAGCTCCCGGAAGCGGAAGAGCACCCGCGCCCGGACCACCGGTGGGGTCCGCGACCAGGCGGGGAACGCCGCGGCCGCGGCCCGGACGGCGGCGTCCACCTCGGTGGCCGTGGCCAGCGGGACCTGCGAGGTGCGGTCGCCGGTCGACGGGTCGAACACGTCGCCGAGCCGGTTGCCGTCCCCCGCCACGGGTCGGCCGCCGATCCAGTGCGAGAGTCGCTGGGGCCCCGGACGAGGAGCAGGGCGGGTCGGCTCACCCTGCATGGCCCGGCCCGCGGCCGGAGGCCGGTGTCCAGTCGGGCAGCGGCTTCCCGGCCTTGACGTGGTGGTAGCCCGGCGTCTCGCGGATCAGCACGTAGATGTACTCCAGCGGCGCGTCGATGGTCTCGTGCACCACGCGGGTGATCGCCTCCGCGAGCGCTCGCTTCTGCTCGGGGGTGCGCCCCTCGCGGATGTCGCACTGGATGATGGGCATGTCGAGGGCCTCCTCGCCGGTCGGTGCGGCGGAGAGTACCGGCGCCGGGCACGCTTCCTCCAGCCTCCGGGCACGGCCGACGCGCCGCGCCGGACAGAGGAGGCCGCCGGCGCCGGCTAGCGGGTGCAGACGTCCACCCAGCGCAGCAGCTCCTCGAGCTCGAACGGCTTGCGGAGCAAGGCCACGACCTGTGGGAAGTCCAGCTCGCGCATCTGTGCGTTGGCGCTCATCACCACCACGGGGGTGCGGTGGATCTGTCCGCGCCGCGACAGCTCGGCGAGCAGCTCCACCCCGCTCATCCGCGGCATCGCGAGATCGAGCAGGACCAGGCAGCGCTCGGCGAGCCCCTCCAGCTGTCGGAGCGCCTCCTCGCCGTCGGCGGCCTCGAGCACCCGGTACCCCTCGGAGGAGAGGACCTCGGTCACGCTCTCGCGGATGCCCGGGTCGTCGTCGACGACCAGCACGGTGCGCGGAGTCGAGGGGAGGGGCGAGGTCATCGGCCGATCCCGGGAGGATACGCCCGGGCCCGTCGCCGGCGTGCAGGTCCCCGGGCGCGGGAACGTCCACGCGAGGTCATCCGGGACACGGCGCGCTCAGCGGGGCGCCGTGCCCTCTGCCGCCTCGGGTGCCGGAGGCGGCAGGCGGGCCTCGCGCGGCGGCGGTGCCCGGGGGACCCGGATCCGGAACACGCCGTAGGGCGGCCGGCTCTCCTCCTCGCCGCGGTCCAGCGCGGGATGGAGGTTGAGCTGGTTGACGGTGACGTAGATCCAGTCCTCGGGGCCTCGGGCGAGGCCGTCGGGCCAGAGCAGGCGGGGGTCCTCGACGAGCACGGCCTGGCCCGAGGGACCGGTGATGCGCAGGGCGTGGCCCTCGACGTCGGTGACCACCACTCTCCCGTCGTCGGCGGCGACCAGCCCGTTTCCCGCCGGGCGGTCGGCGTGGGACTCGACGCGCGTGGCGAGCTCGGCCGGAGGGAGCGAGCGGTCGAGGAGATCCCGGGTGCGGACGCGCCACACGCTGCCGGCGTTCAGCGCCGCGAGGTACAGCCACGTGCCGGAGGGATCGAGCGAGACCTGGCTCACGCCGAGCCTCAGCCGCTCCACCGTGCCGTCGAGCTCCTGGTGCGCCACCGGCCGCCGGTCCACCGTGACCGGCACCGCGTCGGGCTCGAGCGCCGGATGGTCCTCGAGCAGCCGCCGCGTCTCGCCGTCCGCGAGCGAGACGACCAGCAGAGCCGGGTGGGAGTCCCCCGTCCAGTCGGCCCGCGAGCGGTCGGCGACGTAGGCCACCTGGTGCGCGCGGTCCAGCGCCAGCGCGCAGAGCCAGGAGTTGCTGCCCACCGCCGCCGCCGGGATGCGGAGGGAGCGTGCGCGGCGCTCGTCGGTGGTGTTCCAGCCGGTCAGCTGGGGCGGCTTCCCGTCGCCGCCCGCGTCGAGGATCCACAGCCCGCCCGCCCCATCCGAGGCCAGCCCGGTGACGGCGTTGAAGGCGCGGGAGAGCACGCCGCTCGGGTATGGCTGCCGGCGGCCCCCGGGAACGAGCTCGAGCAGCTTCGTCTCGGGGTGCCCCAGCGGATGGAGCGCCACGAACACCCGCGCTCCGACGACCGCGATCGCTCCCGGTCGTTCCGGGAGCTCGGCGACGCTCTCCAGCCCGGAGGAGGCCGGTGGGGCGGTCAGCAGCGACAGGAGTGCGAGGGTCGGCAGCGACACGCGGCTTTCGGAAATCTGACGTCTCTACCGTGAGAACGCGGGTTCGCGCCACCGGAGGGCAGCAGCGACAGGAGTGCGGAGTGAATCTTCCTCCCCGACCTGCCGTGGAAAGCCCGGCTGCTGCTGGCCGACAGACAACCGGAGGGTCGAATGGCCGTCGTCACCTCACGCCTCGTCCGCGTCGCAACCGCGGCGATCGCCCTCGCCGGTTGCTCGAGCCAGCCCAAGTCGCCGCCGGCCCTGACCCTCGCCCCGGACGCGGTCCGGCTGGCCGCACAGGCGACCTTCGGTCCCACGGTGGCAGTGGTCCGGGACATCGAGCAGCGCGGCGCCGCGGCCTGGATCGACGCCCAGCTCGCCCAGGCGCCGTCGGACCTGGGGACCTACACCGTGGTCGCCGACAACGTGGCGGCGGTGTGCCCCACGGGCTCGCCGTCGACCTGCTACCGGGACAACTTCACGCCCTTCCTGACCGAGACCGCGTTCTTCCGGAATGCCCTCTCCGGACCGGACCAGCTCCGCCAGCGGGTGGCCTTCGCCCTGTCGCAGGTGGTGGTCGTCTCCGGAGCCGAGGTTCGTCCGAACTACGCCGTCGCCGAGTACGAGAAGCTGCTGCTGCGCGACGCCTTCGGCACCTACCGGCAGCTCTTGGAGGACGTGACGCTCAGCCCGGCCATGGGGCGGTACCTGAACATGGTCAACAACGACAAGCCGAACGCGGCCAAGGGCACCGAGCCCAACGAGAACTACGCCCGCGAGATCATGCAGCTGTTCTCCATCGGCCTGGTGCAGCTCGGCCCGGACGGCTCGGTGGTGACCGACGGCTCGGGAGCGCCGGTTCCCACCTACGACCAGAACGCGGTCATCGGGCTGGCCCACGTGTTCACCGGATGGACCTACCCGCTGCAGCCCGGTGCCACCCAGAAGACCCACAACGCGGCCTACTACCTCGGCCCGATGGTGGTGGTGGCCTCGAACCACGACACCACCGCCAAGGTCATCCTCGGTGGAACGCAGGTCCCCGCCGGCCAGACGCCTGACGCCGACCTCGCGCTCGCGCTGGACACCATCGCCAACCATCCGAACGTCGCCCCGTTCATCGGGAAGCAGCTCATCCAGGCGCTGGTCACGGCCAACCCGACCCCGGCGTACGTGGCCCGCATCTCGGCGGTCTGGGCCGACGACGGCCACGGCGTCCGCGGAAACCTCGGCGCGGTGGTGCGGGCCATCCTGCTCGACTCCGAGGCCCGCGGCGACGTGAAGACCGACTCGACCTACGGGCGAGTGAAGGATCCGGTGCTGCTCCTCACCGGACCGGCCCGGGCGCTCGGGGTCACCACCGACGGCGTCTACCTGGCCGAGGCCAGCAGCGCGCTCGAGCAGCCGCCCTACCTCTCGCCCACGGTCTTCAACTTCTACCCGCCGGACTACACCTCGGACGTCAATCTGGTCTCCCCGGCCTCGGCGCTGCTCGACTCGGGCTCGGTCTTCACCCGGGCCAACGCGACGCACCAGCTCCTCTACGCACCCCCGGGGCGCGATACGAGCGTCACCGGATCGACCGGCACCCAGATCGACCTCGGCGACCTCGCCGGCTACGGCGCGGACCCCGGGGCGCTGGTGGACTCGGCGAGCGCGCTCTTCCTGCACGGGACCCTGTCCAGCGCGGAGCGCTCGAAGATCGTCGACGCGGTGAACGCCCAGGACGCCTCGGACCTGGGCGCGCGCGTCCGAGCCGCCGTGTACCTCGTCCTCACCTCGCCCCAGTACCAGGTGGAGCGCTGACCATGCGGATCTCTCGACGGGACGTTCTCTCCGGGCTGTCGCTGCTCGGCCTCTCCGCCGGCCTCCTCGGTTCAAGAAGGGCGCGCGCCCAGACCGACGAGTACCGGGCCCTAGTGTGCGTGTTCCTCTTCGGCGGAAACGACGGAAACAACCTCGTCGTGCCCGTGGACGCGCGCTACACCGACTACGCGACCGCGCGCGGTCAGCAGTCCGACGGTGGGCTGGCGCTCCCGATGGACCAGCTGCTCCCGCTCGCGCCGGCGACCGGCGCGGCGAGCTACGGGCTCAATCCGAACATGCCCGAGCTGCAACAGCTCTGGAACAGCGGAGCACTGGGGGTGCTGTTCAACGTCGGGACGCTGGTCGCGCCGACGAACAAGGCGGACGACGCCGCGGGCCGCGTGCCACGGCCGGAGAGCCTGATGTCGCATCAGGACCAGCAGAACCAGTGGCAGACCTCGCTGCCCGACCGCCAGTCGCGCACTGGCTGGGGTGGGCGCATCGCCGACCAGCTCCCCGCCGCCTCGTTGCCCTCGCTGGTCTCGGTGGCCGGCAACGTCCTGTTCGCCTCCGGTGCGACGTCCCATCCCCTGGCGGTTCCGATGGCGGGAGGGTCGACCTTCGGTCTCACGGGGTTCGACGGCTCGGTGGGGAGCCAGGCCATCCGCGCGGCGATGACCGCGCTGCGCGGGCTGGACCTGGACAACGCCCTGGTGCAGTCGGTGGCCGGCGAGACCGCGGCCGCCTTCGCCGCCTCGGGAGCGCTGTCGCCGGTCCTCGCCGGAACGGGCTCGACCACCGACGCGCTCTTCGGGTCGCAGCCCTCGGTGCTCGGCAGGCAGCTCCTCCAGGTCGCTCGTATCATCGAGGCCCGCAGCGTGCTCGGCGCGACCCAGCAGATCTTCTTCGTCTCGCTCGGCGGATTCGACACCCACAACGACCAGATCAATCGCCAGTCGCCGCTCCTGGCCGAGGTCTCCGCGTCGCTCGCCGCCTTCTACTCGGCGACCGTGCAGCTGGGGGTGGCATCCCAGGTGACGACCTTCACCCTGTCCGACTTCGGCCGGACGCTGGCCCCCGCCTCGGGCGGGGGCTCGGACCACGCCTGGGGGAACCACCAGCTGGTGCTCGGGGGCGCGGTGAAGGGCCGCCAGACCTATGGCACGTTCCCCACGCTCGCGCTCGGCGGCCCGGACGACTTCACCGCCCAGGGCCGGTGGATCCCCACGACCTCCACCGACCAGTACGCGGCGACGCTCGCTCGCTGGTTCGGTGTGTCCCCCGGCGACCTCGCGACCGTCCTCCCGAACGTGGGGCGCTTCCCGAGCGAGGACCTGGGCTTCCTCGGCTGAACGCCGTGGCGGGCCCCCCCGGTTGCGCCAGATGCAACGAACGCGCATCCTCGGTGTCCAGGAGTCGTCGTGATGCGGTGGAGTGAGCTCGGAGTGATGCGGTACCTGGGGCGGGTCGAGCTGTCGGGACAGGTGGTCGAGGTGTTCCAGGCGGCGGACGGTTCGGTCTACCAGGTGCGTCGGGACGTGGGTGTCTTCCGAGAGATCCGCCCCGGCGAGCAGCTCGGCGACTTCGAGCGCTGGGACCTGCTGATGCCGGACCCGCTCGGCGCGACCGCCGGAAGCTGAGCCCGGCGCCTCAGCTCCGGGGAAGAAGGTCGCGGACCCAGCCCAGCCGGTCGAGCATCCGCGGCCTGCCCCCCTCGCGCTTCTGCAGCAGGACCTGGGCGACGGTGATGCGCCCGGTGCGGAAGGTGACCGCGCTGGAGGCGAGGTAGAGCCGCCAGGCCCGGGCCCGGCGCTTTCCGGCGAGCTGCACCGCCTCGGGGAACCGGCGCTCCAGCCGACCCAGCCACTCGATCAGCGTCCGCGCGTAGTGCGGCCGCATCGTCTCCACGTCCAGCACCTCGAGCCCCGCGCGCTGCGCAGCGCCGAGCACCAGATCGAGCGGGGGGAGGTCGGAGTCGGGGAAGATCTCCTGCTGGATGAACCCGCCGTGGCTCCGCTGCAGCCAGGGGACGGTCCGCCGCGCGTCGCCGGTCTCGGCGATGGCGTGGTTGAGGAGCAACCCTCCCGGGGCGAGGTGCTCGCTGAGCTCGGAGAAGTAACGGTCGAGGTGGTCACGCCCGACGTGCTCCATCATCCCCACCGAGGCGATGGCATCCCACTGCTCCCCGCCGGGGAGCTGCCGGTAGTCCTGGTGCCGGACGTCGGCCGGAGCGCCCGCGGGGAGCACCGCGCGCATCCGCTCCCGGGCGACGTCGAGCTGGGCGTCGCTGAGGGTGATGCCGGTCGACCGGACGCCGTGAGCGCGCACGGCGTGGCAGATGAGCGCGCCCCAGCCGCAGCCCACGTCGAGGAAGCGCTGCCCCGGCTGGAGGTCCAGCTTCCGGCAGATGAGCTCCAGCTTCGCCAGCTGCGCCAGCTCGAGCCGGTCGGCGCCCGGGACCCAGTAGGCGCAGGAGTAGACCAGCTGCTCGTCGAGGAAGAGCCGGTAGAAATCGTTGCCCACGTCGTAGTGGTGGCGGATGGCGGCGTCGTCCCGGGCGATGGTGTGGCGGGTGGCGGAGCGAAGAAGCTCGCCGGCGCGCGCACCCACCTCGGCGACCAGGCCGGCGGCGACGGCGCCGGGGGGGAGCGCCTCGGGCCCGGACCAGCCCGAGGCCCGCTCCACGAACTCCACCAGGTCGCCCTCGACGTCGATGTCTCCGGCGAGGAAGGCTTCCGCGAGCCGCTCCTCCGTGGGAGGGATGCCGAACGCGGCGGCGGCGTGCTCGTTCTCCAGGACCAGCACCGGGACGCTCGCCGCGGGCGCCGGCGGAACGAGAGATCCGTCCCAGAGCTTGACCCCGAACGGGCGGTCCTTCCCGGACATCACGGCCTCCACCGTCCTTCGCGCGTCCATCTCTTGCCTCCGGTCGTTCCTCCTCCGTCGAGGACTGGCTTGCGCCCGGGGCGGTCCGCCGTCAAGTCCAACCCGACGCCAACTCCTCCCGGGACGCTCACGGTCCAATGAACGCGGCTCATGGTCCGTCCAGCGGTGTGCGGTTGCGCGACCGGGTGGGGGGTGGGCGCAGGCGACCGATTTCGTTGCGCGGCTCGCCACGGCGCGGCTAGCCACACCCTCCGGCGGGAGGAACGGGCGCGTGATCGACCTCTACTACTGGACCACTCCGAACGGGCACAAGATCACCATCGCCCTCGAGGAGCTGGGCCTCCCCTACCGGCTGCGCCCGGTGAACATCAACAAGGGGGAGCAGTTCGAGCCGGACTTCCTCCGCATCTCGCCCAACAACCGCATCCCGGCCATCGTCGACGACTCGCCGGCCGACCGCGCCGGTCCGCTCTCCGTCTTCGAGTCGGGAGCCATCCTGACCTATCTCGCCGAGAAGACCGGGCGGCTGCTCCCCATAGACCCCAGGGGCAAGGCCGAGGTGATGCAGTGGCTCTTCTGGCAGGTGGGGGGCCTTGGGCCGATGGCCGGACAGAACCACCACTTCGTGCAGTACGCCCCGGAGCGGATCCCCTACGCCATCGAGCGGTACGTCAAGGAGACGGCGCGGCTCTACCGGGTGATGAACACCCGCCTCGGGGACCGCCCGTACCTCGCCGGCGACTACTCGATCGCCGACATCGCCTGCTACCCCTGGGTGGTCCCCCACGAGAAGCAGCAGATGAACCTCGACGACTTCCCCAATCTCAAGCGGTGGTTCGCGACCATCGCCCAGCGACCGGCAGTGGAGCGGGCCTACGCGGTGGCCCGGCAGCTCCAGGACACCGCTCAGAAGCGGTAGGCGATCCCCACCAGGAAGTAGAGGGTGAAGAAGGTGCTCTCGGTCCGGTTCGCGGTGCTGACGGTGGGGCCCATCTTGATGCGGGCCGTGAGGGCGAGGTCGCGCTGCACGAGGTACTCGACCCCGCCGCCGAAGAGGATGGGAATGAAGCCCTCCACCGGTGAGGGGCTGAAGGTCAGCCAGAAGGGCAGATCGAAGCTGCCCATCGCGCGGAGCACCGGGGTGATGGGGAAGCCGAACTCGAGTCCCACCGGAAAGGTCATCCCCACGACGGTGCTGCTGCTCGGGAAATAGAGGAGGAGTCCCGGGTCGAAGCGGAGCGCGAGGTCGAACTTGGGCTTGCGGACCAGCTGCGCCCGGAGCGCGAACTGGAACTTCAGGCCGAGCACCCCGGTATCGGTGATCCCCTCCTCGCCATAGTTGAAGGTGAAGCGTCCGCCGAGGTCGACCGTGGGGCTCACCCCGTAGGCGAGGTCGGCGGAGATTCCTGGCCAGCCGAACTGCGCCCAGAACATTCCGCCCCCGGTCCCCAGCGTTTGACCCGACATCGCCGACCAGCCCTGCGCGCGGGCCTCTCCCGCCAGCAAGCCGGCCGCGAGCGCCATTCCGATCACGACTCTCCGCACCGGGGACCTCCCTCGTCGCTCTCCACCGAGCGCCCTCCTTTCGCGCGCCGGACGATGTGGGTTCCAGGGGAAACGGAGGGCCCCGTTGGCCCGCGACGTCGCGGCCGAGACTTTCGACCCGCCGCGGCTGGCGCGCGAGGTGGGTGGCCGGTTGGCCCTCGAGGCCGTGAGCCGCTTCCTCCGGCGGGCGAGCCGCAGCGCACGGGTGTCCGGTCACCGACCGCTCTCCCCCGGACACCGCCGCCTCCTCGCCGCCACCGCCGGGGTGCTTCTCTCGTTCGGGGGGCAGAGCTGCTCGGCGGGCGCGAGCCCCGCGCTGCGCTCGCTGTGGGGGGCCTGGCCGCAGGCGCGCCCTCTCGTGGCGAGCTACGGCGTGCTCCGCTGGGAGTTCAACCCCGCGTCTCGGCGCTGGTGGGCTTCCTCGGAGGCGGAGGGCTGGGCCGGCCTGGTGATGCTGAGCGACGGCCTCTCCGACGCCGTCCGGCGGACCTGGCTCGCGCCCGCGGTGCCGCGGAGCGAGCCGGGGGCGGGCGCCGGCGCTCCACTCGCCGTCGAGGCGGGTGGCGCCGTGGCCTGACGCCGGATGGCGAGGAACACCGGCCGCACATCGCGTTGCGGCACGGGGAAGGTGTGTTTTCGTCCGGACTCCAGGGAATGACGCCAGGTGTCAAGCGTCTCACTCTTCTTGACACCCGAGTGCACGGCGTTCAGCGTTCGCCCCCGACTCGGGTTCAGTTCAAATGTCCGGAGGGGTTCCATGCACGTGGACCGCCGCACGTTCCTGAAGGGAACGGCCGCCGTCGGTGGGGCAGTGGGGCTGGGGCTGTTCGATCTGTCCGAAGCGCGCGCAGAGATGCGCGAGCTGAAGATCGCCCGCACCACGGAGACCCGGAGCACCTGTCCGTACTGCTCCGTCTCCTGTGGCGTGATCATCCATACCCTCGGGGACAAGGCCAAGAACGTCGTTCCCTCCGTCACCTACGTCGAGGGGGACCCGGACCATCCGATCAACCGCGGCACGCTGTGCCCGAAGGGCGCGAGCCTCCGCAACGACATCCACCACCCCAATCGCCTCGGCGTGCCCAAGGTGCGGCGCCCCGGCTCGGACCGCTGGGAGGAGATCTCCTGGGACGCCGCGATCGCCGGCATCGCCAGGCACATCAAGGACACCCGCGACCGGACCTTCGTGGCCAAGAACGCTGCCGGCGCCGTGGTCAACCGCACCCCTGGCATCGGCCTCATCGGCGGCTGCACCGACACCAACGAGTTCAACCTGCTGCAGTGGAAGTTCGGTGCCGGCCTCGGCGTGGTCTACCGAGACACGCAAGCACGAGTATGACACGGCCCAACGGTGGCCAGTTTGGCCGCCACGTTCGGTCGGGGCGCGATGACCAATGGCTGGGTGGACATCAAGAACGCGGACGTCGTGTTCGTGATGGGCGGTAACCCTGCCGAGAACCATCCCTGCGGGTTCAAGTGGGCCATCGAGGCGAAGAAGACGCGGGGGGCGAAGATCGTCTCGGTCGATCCACGGTTCCAGCGGACCGCCGCGGTGGCGGACGTGTACGCGCCGCTCCGCGCCGGGACGGACATCGCCTTCCTTAGCGGCATCATCCGCTACGCCATCGAAACGAAGCGCTTCCACGCCGACTACGTGAAGGAGCACACCAACGCTCCGTACCTCGTGGGGGAGAAGTACGGCTTCCACGACGGGCTGTTCAGCGGCTTCGACGAGAAGAAGGGCGAGTACGACAAGGCCGACTGGGCCTACGAGCCGGACGCGAAGACCAAGGGATACCAGGTCGACCCCACGCTGGAGAACCCTCGCTGCGTCTTCCAGCTGCTGAAGAAGCACGTCGACCGCTACACCCCCGAGATGGTGGAGAAGATCTGCGGCACCCCCAAGGCGCAGTTCCTCAAGGTGGCGGAGATGGTCACCTCCACCGGGAACGCGGAGAAGGTCGGGACCATCATGTACGCGCTGGGCTGGACCCAGCACTCGGTGGGGGTCCAGATCATTCGCACCGCAGCCATGCTCCAGCTGCTGCTGGGCAACGTGGGCCGCCCGGGCGGCGGGGTGAATGCACTCCGCGGCCATTCCAACATCCAGGGCGCCACGGACATGGGGGGAACCTTCGACATCCTGCCCGGGTACCTCAAGACGCCGAGCTCGGCGCTGGTGGATCTCGCCACCTACGTGGAGAAGAGCACCCCCTGGACGCTGAACAAGACGCCCTGGGCCTCCATGAACTACTGGACCAACTACCCCAAGTTCATGGTGTCTCTCCTCAAGTGCCTGTGGGGGAAGACGGCCACCCAGGAGAACGAGTTCGGCTACGCCTGGCTCCCCAAGGTCGATGGCAACTACTCCTGGAGCTACATGTTCGACGACATGTACCGGGGGAAGTCGACCCGGGCGGGCGGCGAGGAGCCCGCGCCGGAAGGGCTGATCTCCTTCGGGATGAACCCGGTGGGCACCGGACCCAATTCGCCGAAGATGGTGGCCGCCCTCGCCAAGCTGAAGTGGCTGGTGATGGTCGAGAACCAGGAGAACGAGACCGCGGTCTTCTGGAAGGCGCCGAAGGACCTGGGGACTCCGGACGCGGCGCAGATCGCGACCGAGGTGTACCTCCTCCCGGCCACGAACTTCGCCGAGAAGGACGGCACGTTCACCAACTCGGCGCGGTGGATCCAGTGGAAATGGAAGGCGGTCGATGGCCCGGGTCAGTCCAGGAGTGACCAGGAGATCATCAGCCGCATCCTGCTGGCCCTGAAGGACCTCTACCGCAAGGAGCCGGGGCCACTCCCCGAGGCGGTGCTCAACATCTCCTGGCCCTACACCAACCCGGCCAATCCGGACCTGAGCGAGGTCCTCAAGGAGATGAACGGCAAGGCGGTCATCGATCTGCTCGAGCCCCCCAAGGACCCCAAGTCCAAGGAGCCTCCGAAGGTCATCAAGACCGCCGGTCAGCAGCTGGACAGCTTCGGTCAGCTCCGGGCCGACGGAAGCACCTCCTGCGGAAACTGGCTCTACACCGGCGTCTTCACCGAGGGCGGGAACAACTCCCAGCGGCGAAGCACCGCCGATCCCCTCGGACTGGGGATGTTCCACACCTGGGGCTTCAGCTGGCCGGCCAACCGTCGGGTCATGTACAACCGGGCCTCGGCCGACGCCAACGGCAAGCCCTGGGATCCCAAGCGCGCCGGAATCCAGTGGAACGGCGAGAAGTGGGTGGGGGACGTGCCGGACATGAAGCCGGACGCACCACCTGGAACCTTCGGAGCCTTCATCATGCTGCCCGAGGGGGTGGGACGGCTCTTCGCCCCGGTCCTCAACGACGGCCCCCTTCCCGAGCACTACGAGGCGGTGGAGTCACCAGTCGACAACCCGCTCCACCCGAAGGTGTCCTCCAGCCCGGTGCTGAAGCGCTTCAAGAGCGACAAGGACCAGTTCGGCTCGGCCAAGGACTACCCCATCGTCTGCACCACCTACCGTCTGACGGAGCACTACCACTACTGGACGAAGCACCAGGCGGGTGGGCGGCTCAACGAGGTGCAACCGGGCATCTTCTTCGAGATCCCCGAGGACCTCGCCAAGGAGAAGGGAATCCAGAACGGGGAGACGATCCGGGTCAGCTCGGCCCGCGGCTCGATCGAAGGCCCGGCGATGGTCACCCGCCGGATGCCGACCTTCACCATCGAGGGAAGGAAGGTCTGGCAGATCGGCTTCCCCATCCACTGGGGCTTCAGCGGTGACGCCAAGCACGCCGGGCCGCTGGCCAACATCCTGACGTCCTCGGCGATCGACCCCAACACCTGGACTCCGGAGTTCAAGGCGTTCCTGGTCAAGGTGGAAAAGGTGGGGAGGGTCTGACCATGGCGATCCCGGGTCTCGAGATCTGGATGTCGTCGGCGTCGCTCCGGGGTACCGGCTCCGGCCAGCGCAGGGTCCCGGCGGTCAGCAAGCTCATCGACACCTCGACCTGCATCGGGTGCAAGGCCTGCGAGGTCGCCTGCCAGGAGTGGAACGATCTCCCCAACGCGAAGACGGTCCAGGACGGCAGCTACCAGACACTGCCGACCATGACCGCCGAGTTCTGGAACCTCATCAAGTTCAACGAGGTGGACGTCGACGGCGGCTTCGCCTGGCTGATGCGCAAGGACCAGTGCATGCACTGCCTCGACCCGGGCTGTCTCAAGGCCTGCCCGGCGCCCGGCGCCATCGTCCAGTATGCGAACGGCATCGTCGACGTGAACCCGGACCAGTGCATCGGCTGTCAGCTCTGCCGGACCGGTTGTCCATTCGACGTTCCGCGCTTCTCGGAGCGCACCGGGAAGATGTCCAAGTGCACGCTCTGTGTGGACCGGACCACCATCGGCCTCGAGCCCGCCTGCGTGAAGGCCTGCCCCACCGGATGCCTGCACTTCGGGACCAAGGACGCCATGACCGCTCTCGGGAACGACCGGGTGAAGCAGCTCAAGGCGGATGGCTACGCCAACGCGGGCGTCTACGACCCGCAGGGGGTCGGCGGGACCGGCGTCATCACCGTGCTCAAGCACGCCGACAAGCCAGAGCTGTACGGCCTGCCGAAGGACCCGGCGGTTCCCAAGTCGGTTCGTTTCGTGAAGAACTACCTCCGTCCGTTGGGCCTCGTCGGCCTCGGGGCGGTTGTGGTTGGACTGGTGGGGCACTACCTCAAGTTCGGGCCGCGGCAGCCTCCCAAGGGCCCACCTCCCACGGCCTGATCAGGAGACACGAACATGGCCGACCAGCTTCGAGCCGTCCCCGCTCATTCGACCGCCGACCCCGGGATCCTCGCCGCCCAGGAGCAGGAGAACGTGGTGGTCGGCGACGAGGTCGTCCGCTTCCGCTACTACACCCGGGCGGTGCACTGGGGAGTGGCGGTGACCTTCTTCCTCTGCCTCTTCACCGGGCTCGCCATCTGGACCCCGATCTTCGGCTGGCTGGCGCCGCTGTTCGGCGGGCTACAAGTGTGCCGCTGGCTCCATCCCTGGAGCGGCATCGCCTTCAGCGTGCTCGCTTTCCTCCAGTTCGTTCACTGGGCCGGCGAGATGAAGTCCACCCCCGCGGATAAGCGCTTCACCAAGCTCAAGCACTTCCTCGCCTACCTCCGCTGGGAGACGCACGACGAGGACGTCGGGAAGTTCAACGGCGGGCAGAAGAGCCTCTTCTGGCTCAGCAGCCTGGCCGCGCTCGGATTGCTCCTCACCGGCGTGGTGATGTGGTGGCCGGTGTACTTCGAGTCGGCCGCCGTCCGCGAGTGGGCCTGGGTGCTGCACGACGTGACCTTCGTCCTCTTCTTCCTCCTGGTGATCGGTCACATCTACCTGACCATCGCCGAGCCGGGCACCTTCGCCGGGATGGTGAAGGGCACGGTCAGCAAGGCCTGGGCGCGCTTGCACCATCCGGCGTGGTACCGCGACGTGACCGGTGACACCAAGCGCTGAGCGGCTCCTCCAGCGCTTCGAGCACCGTGCAACACGGGCCGAGGCGCTGGCCGTGGCGCCGTCCCCCGGCCTCGAGCCGCTCCGCTTCGCCGCGGGCCTGTTCCGGGCGCAGGCCCAGGCGGCGGCCGACGTCCTCGAGACGCACGAGCGCGACGCGCTGAGCGGCGCGCTGGACCGGGACGTCCCGCAGGTCGAACGCCCGCTCCGCTCGGTGCTGCGGTTCCTCGCCGCTTCGGGTCCGGCCGCCCTCCGCGACGGGGCCGCCGCTCGCGCCGCCGAGCCGCTGGACCTGTTCGCCGCCCGGCTCCTCACCGCCTGGACCGGTGGCCCGGAGGAGCGCCAGGACTTCCTCTCCCACGCGGTGCTCCGGGCCTATGCCGAGCCGCTGGTCCAGGCCGGCGTGACGCTCGACCGGCCGCGCGCGCCGGGGAGCGGGCGCTGTCCGGCCTGTGGCGCGCCGCCCAGCATCTCCTTCCGGCGCGAGATGTCCGCCTCGGACGGCGCCGCGCGGTTCCTGGGCTGCGGCCTGTGCGGGACCGAGTGGCAGACCAACCGCATCCGCTGTCCCAGCTGCGGGGAGACCGACCCGTACCGCCTCCCCGGCTGGCAGAGCGAGACCCATCCCGCCGCCCGGGTGGAGGCGTGCGAGACCTGCCACCGCTACGTGAAGTCGGTGGACCTCACCAAGGACGCGCGCGCGGTCCCCGAGGTGGACGAGCTGCGCTCGCTGTCGCTCGACCTCTGGGCCATCCAGCGGGGCTACGTGCGGCTCGAGCCGGGGCTCGCCGGCATCTAGCTGCGGCGCTCAGCCCAGCTGCGGGATGTCCAGGGTGTCGGAGGGCGCGGGCGGGAGCAGGTCGGCCCACGCCGCGGCCAGGGTCTCCTGGCTCCAGCCGAGGAACCAGCCCTCTCCGCGGAAGAGCGTGCCGCCGGGGGTCTCGACTCGCACCAGGGTCCCCACCCCCTCGGCGGCGGACACCGCCATGCGCCAGGCGGAGAGCGTCACCGAGCTCTCGCGGAGGCGAATGGGCACGCGGTCGAGCGGCCCCACCGTGGGCTCGGTCAGCCCGGCGATGCGTCGCGGAGCGGGGGCAGTCACGGACCGGCAACGTAGCACCGGGTCGCGGTGCGGCAACGGCGTTCCGGAGGAGGTGGGACGGGAGCCCACGTTCCACCCCCCGGCCCCCGGATGACACCATGCCGGCGCCGTGGACGTGCGAATCGCAGCGGCCCTCGCCCTCCTCCTCCTGTCCTGCGGTACCGGGACCATCACCGCGCCCGGCGGGGGTACGGGTGGGCCCGGCCCCGTGAGCAACCACCCGCCGGTCATCACCGTGGCCGCGAGCCCCGGCAGCTCCCCGATCATCGAGGGGGGAACGACGTTGCTCTCGGTCACCGCGACCGATCCGGACGGCGACACGCTCGGCTACGCCTGGACCCAGACGGCCCCGGCCAGCCCCCAGGGAAGCTTCAGCTCGCGGACCGTCCGGAACCCGACCTGGACAGCGCCCACGGTCACCGACGACACGGTGTTCACCTTCTCGGTCACCGTCACCGACGGCCAGGGTGGCTCGGTCAGCCAGTCCTGCCAGGTCACCGTGAATCACACCACCGTGAACCAGCCGCCGGTCGTCTCCAACATCATGGTCTCGCCGGCGATGCCCGTCGCGGGCGCGGTGGTCACGCTCTCCATCACCGCGACCGATCCCGAGGGAGATCCGCTCACCATCACCTGGACCCAGACCGCGCCGGCGCAGCAGGGGACCTTCGGAACCCCGGCCCAGGCCTCGACCAGCTGGTTCTCTCCACCGCTCGGGGTGGACTCGCTCGCCTTCACCTTCCAGGTGACCGTCTCCGACGGGCACAACCCCATCGTGCAGCGGCAGACCACGGTGACGGTGGGCACGCCCTCCTACGCCGGTGACGTCCAGCCCCTCTGGACCGCGCAGTGCCTGCCCTGCCACGACGCGACGCAGCTCTCCGGACAGCTGAACCTCACCGCCGGAGCGAGCTACGCGGCGCTGGTCAACCAGGCGATGGTCGCGACCTGCGCCAACGGGACGCGGGTCGTTCCCGGGGTTCCGTCGACCTCGGGGCTGATCAACCGGCTGCTGGGCACGAGCTGTGGTCCCCAGGAGCCCCAGGGCGCGAACGCGCTCGGCGCAGCGCAGCTGGTGCTGATCGAGTCCTGGATCCTCCGCGGCGCGCTGGACAACTAGAGCGGTCGCCGCTCAGGCCATCCGCACGACGTCGGGCCCGTCGAGGAGCACCTTGGCCAGGGCCGCCGCCTCCTCGGGATGGCGCGGGCGCCGGACCGCCCCGACCACGAACGACGAGCGCCGGACCGCCTCTGGAATGGGCTGTCCGCCGGTCATCACCACCACCCGAACCGCGGGCGGCGGCGGGTTTCGCCGGAGCGTCAGGACCAGCGCCAGGCCGCGGCTCACCGCCGAGCCGAGATCGACGAGGACCAGGACCTCGCCGAGCAGGCCGGGGAGGATGCTCAGCGCCGCCTCGGCGTTGCCTGCGAGATAGGGTTCCCAGCCACGTTCCAGGGCGGCCACCGCGAGCGCGTTGCCGAGGTCGAAGCTCGCATCCACGACCAGGAGCGAAGGGGCCGGATCCGTCCGCTGCACGACAGGAATCTTAGGCTCGGGACGGATTTCTCTGACAAGGGTGAACAAGCGTCACGGGACAGGATTGCCCCAGGGGAACGAAACGTACCTGCGCGCCTCGGCTCTCACCTTCCGGCGGCGCCATCCCCCTCGGCCTGCCCGATCGCTCCGAGGGACTTCACGAGCCACTCCCGGACCACCTCCACCCGCTTCGGGACATGACGGGACGCGGGCCAGACCACGTGCACGGGGGCCGCAGGACCGCGCACCGCCGGGAGAATCCGCACCAGGCGTCCCCGGGCGATGTCCTGCTCACAGAGGATGGCACCCAGCAGGCCGATGCCCGCTCCGGCCAGCATCGCCTCGCGGAGGAACGTGAAGTCGTCCCCGGACACCGGGCCCTGCACCGTGACCGTGGTGGTCCCTGCCGGGCCGGTCAGCGTCCACTCGGCCCGCCCGCGCCGTGGGCGGAAGAGCACGCACTCGTGGTCGGCGAGCTGCTCCACCGAGGTGGGCGTTCCCCGTGCGTCCAGGTAGGCCGGGCTGGCGAAGAGCCAGGGCTCGAGGCCATTCACCTTGCGGGCGATGAGGGAGCTGTCGCGCATCGGCCCGGCCCGTACGGCGAGGTCCACTCCCTCCTCCACCAGGTTCACCACCCGACTGGTGAGGATGAACTCCAGCGTGATGCCCGGGCTGCGGCGGGCGAAGCGGGCGGCGAGCGGCGCCAGCACCCTGGCGCCCAGGTCCACAGGCGCGGTGATCCGCACCGGCCCCTGCACCCGGCCGTCGAGCTGGGACAGCGTCTCACGCGCCTGGTCCAGGGTGGAGAGCGCCCGCGCCGCCTCGTCGAAGTAGACCTTTCCCGCCTCGGTCAGCTGCACCGCCCGCGTCGTCCGCTGGAGGAGCTGCACGCCGAGCGACTCCTCGAGCTTCGCCACGCTCCGGCTCACGCTCGACTTGGGCAGGCCCAGCGCCTCCGCGGCGGCGGTGAAGCTCTGGAGCTCCACCACCCGGAGGAACACCGCGACCCGGTTCAGGTCCACGTCGGTGGCGGTCGTCTTGCTCACGGAAGAGGGCCCCGGCAGCTTGTTCCCGGGTACCGACCTCGCGCAAGGTTCGGCTCCGCCATGGCCCGCACCTTCCTGCCCGAGCCCCTGGAGCGGTACCTCTTCGACGTTCTCTCGCCGCGGACCGAGGTGCAGGAGCGGCTCCGGCTCGAGACGCAGAACCATCCGCGGGCCGGAATGCAGATCGGCCCGGACCAGGGGCTGTTTCTCGGCCTGCTGGTGCGGATGCTCGGAGCAAGGCGGGTGGTGGAGGTGGGGACCTTCACCGGCTACAGCGCGCTCGCGATGGCCATGGCGCTGCCCCCCGGAGGACGCATCGTCTGCTGCGACGTGAGCGACGAGTACACCCGGGTGGCCAGGCGCTACTGGAAGGAGGCGGGGGTGGAGGACCGGATCGATCTCCGCCTCGGGCCGGCTGCGGCGACGCTCGCCGGCCTCCTCGAGACCGAGGGGCCGGGCAGCGAGGACCTCGCCTTCATCGACGCCGACAAGACCGGCTACGACGGGTACTACGAGGCCTGCCTGCGGCTGCTGCGCCCCGGCGGCGTCATCGCCATCGACAACGTTCTCTGGTCGGGCCAGGTGGCGGACCGGGCGGTGAAGGACGCCGACACCGTCGCGCTCCGGGCCCTGAACCTCAAGGTGCGCGACGACGCACGGGTGGATGCGGTCGTGCTCTCGGTCGGGGACGGGCTGACCGTCGCGCGGAAGAAGAGCTAGCGGTTCAGGCGCGGCGGACCCAGCCGTGCACCAGCCGCTCGAGCAGCTCGGCGCGGCTGAGCCCGTTGCGGCGCAGCTTCCGGTCCATCGCCGTGATCAGCGGCGCAGGAAGCCGCACCGCGAGGACCGGCTTCTCTCCGTGACCGCGCGGACGGATGGGCCGGCTGGGCACGCGCCCCCGGAGCAGCTGCCGGTAGTGACTGGCGCAGTAGCCGCGGCTGTGGACCGGGCGTCCGCACCGAGGGACCTGGCACCTTCGCTGGCGCGCTGGGCGAGCCATCACGGAACACCGGAGTTTGCAGTTGTCACGCCAGTGGAGGAACCACGGGAATCCGGGCGTTTCCCTCTCGATCCCGCCGGGTCGGGCCGGACCTTCGCCCGCCAGCGCGTGCAGGGCGACCCACTCACCCCGGCGCACAGCCGTCAACGATTGTCACAGCAAGAACGAAAAACGCAGCCCCAGGTCGATCCAGGCATGGACTGCCTTGCTCTGCACGTCGCCGCTCTGGCTCACCGCGCCGCCCTGACCGTTCTCGACCCCGAAGCTGCCGCTGTCGTACTGCGCGACGTGACTGACCACGAACGGACCGAGGCGGAAGTTCCGGCCGAGGACGAAGTCCAGTCCCAGCTGCACGTTGGCCCACTCGAAGCCGCGAGTTGTGGTGGACACCGCGCCGCCGCCGTTGGCTCCCCCTACGCTCAGGGTCAGCCACTCGTAGCCGACTCCCACCCCGAGCCAGGGGTCGACCTTCGCCTCCGGCCCGAGGTGCCACAGCACCTCGAAGCCCACCCGCACGTCGGTGGCCGAGCGCGTGGTGGCGAACTCCAGCAAGCTTCCCGTCTTCCCGAAGGCGTAGCCCGCGTAGCCGCCGACGAAGACCGGCCCGATCCGCGCCCCGATGTCGAGCTGGAGCGGCACCGTCCAGGACACCAGCTGCGAGAGGCTGGTGCCGGTGGGCGCGCTGCTGGTCGAGCCGAAGGCGTTCCCCACCGGAAGTCCGATCCCGGCGCGAACTCCGGCCTCGAACCGAGTCGTCAGCTCCTCCGCGGTCGCCGGCGCCGCGCCGAGGCACAGCGCGAGCAACGGGCCGAGTGTCCTCCTCATCGGACTCCCCTGCCGTCCCCTCCGCCGGCGAGGACGACAGCCGGACCTGTCGCCCTCCGGTTCACCACCGGCCGGCCGGTCACTCTAGCCGGAGTCCGCCCGGGAGCGGTCTCCCCGCAGCTGCTCTTCCCGTACCAGGACCACGATGCTCCCCGGTAGCGGTCGAGCGCGTGGGGGGGCCGCCGGTCTCGTCCTTCAGGGTGAAGGCGGCGCAAGCTGGCCCAGGTCGGCGGCCACGGGGTGCTGGCGAGGAAGAGCGCGGAGGAGAGGGGGAGGACGCTCGGAGGAGCGACGTCGGTGATTCACCTCGGAGAGGAGGAGAGTCCCAGAGAGCCCGGGCCGCTCGCCGCTCGCCCCAGCGCGGAGACGACGATGTCCGCGGTGAGCAGCTCGGGCAGCACCTCGGGCTGGTCCGGGCGGGCGGGAGAGTAGACGAGGTACATCGGCACGCCGGCCCGTGCGTGGGCGGCGAGCGTCCGGGCGATGGCCGGGTCGCGGCGCGTCCAGTCCGCCACCAGGAGCTGGGCCCGGGTGCGCCCGAGCGCCGACTGCACCTGCTCGGAGGCGAGCACGGTGCGCTCGTTGAACTTGCAGCTCAGGCACCACTCGGCGGTGAAGTCCACGAGCACCGGCCGGCCCTGAGCAAGGCTCCGCGCGACCGCGGCGTCGCTCCACGCCTCGTGGCCCGGTACCGGAGCGGGTCCCGGTCCGAAGCGCAACGCGACGACGCCGGCGGCGACCACGAGGGCCAGGCCCGACGCGAGGACCGGCCCGCGTCGCCAGGCTCCCCAGGCCCAGGCGGCGAGGCCAACGACGACCAGGAATGCCAGCAGCCGCACCACGCCGTCCACCCCCGCGAGCGCACCCAGGATGGCGGCGAGCCACACCGCCGTCCCGAGCAGGGCGAAGCCGAGCAGCTGCTTTCCCCTCTCCATCCAGGCGCCGGGCCGAGGCAGCCGGGTGCGCAGGCCGGGCACGAGCACCAGCGCGCAGAAGGGCGCGGCGAGCCCCAGACCCACCGCGGCGAACACCGCGAGCACCACCGGCGCGGTCGCGGCGAAGGCGAACCCCACCGCGGTGCCGAGCAGCGGCGCCGAGCAGGGCGTGGCGAGCACCACCGCGAGGACGCCCTCGCCCGCGCTCCGCAGCGGCCCGTGAGAGTGGTCCACCGCGGCGACCAGCGTCCCGGTGCCGTGGCTCGGCGGCGTCAGCTCGAAGACGCCGAGGAGGTTCAGCGCGAAGAGCAGCACCACCCCCGAGAGCAGCGAGACGAAGAGCGGCTCCTGGAACTGGAAGCCCCATCCCACCGCGTGACCTGCGGCCCGGAGGGCGAGCACCGCCGCGGCGAGAGCCAGCAGCGAGGCGAGGATGCCCCCGGTGTAGGCCAGCGCGTGCGCCCTCACCGAGCCGTGGTCGGCGTGGACGGTCCGGGCGAATCCGTAGGCCTTCAGCGCCAGCACCGGAAAGACGCAGGGCATCGCGTTGAGGAGCACGCCGCCGAGGAAGGCGAGGAGGAGCACCCAGGCGAGAGCGGGCGCCCGGGCCGGGGTAGGGGGCACCAGCGCGGCGATGCGCGGGGCGAGCCCGGGGGGAAGCTCGAGCGCTCCGGTCACCTCGAGGGCGCCGCCGCTGGCGAGCGCGACGACGCCGGAGAGCCGCGGCGGCCCCGGTGGTGACTCCGGCGAGGCCTTTCCCCACAGCCGGAGGCGGCCCGGACCGTCGGCGATGCCCTGCACCGAGAGGATGCCCGGAAGGCGCTCGGGGACGAGCGTGTCCTGCGGGGCGAGGGGTTCGGGCGTTCCGTCGGCTCGCTCCACCGTGAGCTCTCCCTCGAACGGCTGGCCCGGCACGAAAGCCGTCGTGCGGCGGATGCGCACCCGGAATCCGGCCGCGGACGGGGTGCGGGGCACGCGTGCCGCCGCGGCGTCGAGGAGCTCGGTGCCCCGGACGTCCGGCCGTCGAGTGCCGACGCCGAGCACCCGGCCGAGCTCCAGACGGGCCGGGATGCACTGGGCCTCGCAGACCAGGAGCTCCGCCGTGGCGGTCACCGCCAGCGGGCCCCGGGCACCGGGGTCGAGGCGCGCAGCGGCGAAGAGCAACACCTCGCCCGCGTACCCGTAGCTGGTGATGGAGCCGTCCGGGCTCCGGTGCACCTCGGGCGCGGGCCACTGCAGCGGCCCGACCGTCAGCCGAGGTGCGTCCCACACCACCTCGCTCGCGAGTCCCGCCTCCCCCGGATTCTTCCAGTAGACGTGCCACCCCCGCGCCATCTGGAGGTGGACCCCCAGGCGGAGCGTCTCGCCGGGCTCGGCCTGGGTCACGTCGGAGACGAGGGTCGCGCGGACCCTGGGCTTTCCCTCGTAGACGCCTCCACTGGCAGTGGAGACGGGCGCGGCGCCTGCGGCCACCAGCACCGAAAGGAGCAAGCCAGGAAGCACGGTTGGCACCCCTAACAGGTCACGCCGGCCGGTGCTTCCCCGGCGTGGCCGGCGGTGGGATCCAACCTTGCAACTGCCGTCGGGTGCCATGTCGGCTTACGTGGACCCGGACGAGCTCATGCTGTTCAGCGTCGGGATGGTGCTCCCGGTGGATACGCTCGAGTACATGGTGGACGTCGTGCTCGACCGCCGCCTGACGCGGGCCGACCACCGCAAGCTCTCGCTCGCCCTGGAGCGGCGCGGCGGGAAGCTCCCGGTCCGGGTGGACGAGGTGGTGCACCTGGTCCGTCAGCCGCCGTCCGCACGCCCGAACTAGGGGCCCCCGCCTGCAACGAACGCGGGACTCCTCCACACGGTGGCGGACGGGCTCCGGTGCCGCTAGAGAGGCGCGGTCCCCGAGGGCCCGGGAGGTCCCCCGCCGTGAGCGCCAGCGTCGAGTTCCTCCGCACCTATGGCCCGCTGCTGGTCTTCACCAGCGTCCTCCTCGAGCAGGCCGGTGTGCCCATCCCCTGCACGCCCTGGCTCATCGCCTCGGGCGCGCTGGCGCGGCTGGGCCAGGGGACGGTGGCCCTTCCCATCGCGCTGGCGACGGTGGCTGCCTCCCTGGGGCACAGCCTGTGGTTCGTCGCCGGCCGGCGCTGGGGCAGCCGCGTTCTGCGGCTGGTGTGCCGCGTCTCGCTCGAGCCGGACAGCTGCGTGCAGCGGACCGAGAACGCCTTCACACGCTACGGGGCCCGGGCGCTGGTGGTCGCGCCCTTCGTCCCCGGGCTGACCACGGTCGCCCCGCCGCTGGCCGGGATGTCGGCCATGCGCTACCGCCGCTTCCTCGCGCTGGACGGGATGGGCGACCTCCTCTGGGCGACCACCTTCGTCGGGCTGGGCTGGCTCGCCGGTGAGCCGTTCTTCCGGGTAGTGGAGGTCGTGATGGCCTACGCCGGCTCGGCCGCGGCTTTCTTCGCGCTCGGGCTCGCGCTCTACCTCGGGCTCAAGTTCCTCCAGCGCCTTCGCTTCCGGATGCAGCTGCGCGTGGCGCGGCTCTCCGCCGGCGAGCTGAAGCGCCGGCTCGACCTGGGCGAGGACCTGGTGCTGGTGGACCTGCGCCACCGCGGGGAGGTCGAGACCTCGGGCACGACCCTCCCCGGGGCGCTGCAGATCGCGCCAGACGAGCTGGACCGGCGGCACGAGGAGATCGCCCGCGGCCGCGACGTGGTCCTCTTCTGTAGTTGACCCGACGAATGGACGAGCGCCCGGGTGGCGCTCCGGCTGAAGCGACGCGGCATCTCCCGGGTCCGTCCGCTCGAGGGCGGCTACGACGGCTGGGTGGCCGAGGGGTTCCCGCTGCAGCGCTGGGTGCCCGGCGAGACGACGAGCTCCCTCGCCTTCGGTCACTAGGCGAGCCGCGCTCGGGGGATCCGTCTCGGACGGAACGAATCGCGGCCCCGGGACGGCTCCGGAAAAGGGCCTGACCCCCCCGGCCGACCGCCCGCCCGGTGCAGGGATCTGCTGCAATGGGCCCCATGGCGAGCCGTCAAGAGCTGTGGGTGCGTGCGCTGACCGACAACTTCCGTCTGGCGTTCTCGACCTTCTGGGGACACCGGCTCCGCTCGCTGCTGACGCTGCTGGGCATCGTCATCGGCGCCGCGACGGTCGTCTCGATGATGGCGCTGCTCGAGGGGCTGCGGAACAAGGTGGACGAGGACCTGACCGGCCTCGGCTCCAACGGGTTCCAGATCCAGAAATTTCCGAACGGTTTCGGTAACTTCGATTTCGAGAAGCTGTCGAAGCGCCCCAACCTCACCATCGAGGACCGGGACGACATCGAGCGGCGGCTCCCCGACGTGGTCGCGGTCACCGGGGAGGCCTGGGACTTCGGGGTGAAGATCTCGACCGACCGCTACGAGACCCGGCCCAACATCCAGATCGCCGGCGGGACCGCCGACTTCTTCGCCACCAACGCGATGGACATCGCCTCGGGCCGCTCCTTCAACGCGAAGGAGGTGGCCGACGGTGAGCGGCTGGTGGTCCTCGGCTCCAACGTCGCCGACGTGCTCTTTCCCCAGTCGGATCCCCTGGGGCAGGTGGTGCGGATCCGCACCCGCCCGTTCCGGGTCATCGGGATCATCAAGCGCAAGGGCGCCTTCGTCGGCGGCTTCCAGCAGGACGACGTGGTGGTCATCCCGATCAACGCCTTCTTCCAGCTCTGGGGGAAGAACCGCTCGCTCAACATCAGCATGCAGGCCGCGTCGGCGGACCTCCTGCCCCGCGCCATGGAGGAGGTGCGCCAGCTCATGCGGCGGCGCCACAACCTCAAGCCGATCCAGGAGGACGACTTCTACATCTTCTCCAACGAGTCGGCGACGCAGGCCTTCAACCAGATCTCCTCGGTGGTGACCGCGGCGAGCTTCGGGGTGTGCCTGCTGTCGCTCATCGTGGGTGGGATCGGGATCCTGAACATCATGCTGGTCTCGGTCACCGAGCGAACGCAGGAGATCGGCGTCCGCAAGGCGCTCGGCGCGAGGCGACATCGCATCCTCGGCCAGTTCGCCACCGAGGCGATCATGCTCTCCCTGGTCGGTGGAGTGCTGGGCGTGCTCGGGGGCGGGGTGGTGGCCTTCCTCGCCCGCTGGGCGTTCAGCTTCCCGACCTCGGTCCCCACCTGGGCGGTGAGCCTCGCGCTGGTGATGAGCTCCGGGGTCGGGCTCATCTTCGGGATCTACCCCGCGGCCCGTGCCGCACGGCTCGATCCCGTCGAGGCGATGCGCACCGAGTGACCGGAGCCTGCGCCGCGGGTCACTTCGCCGGCGATTGCCGGGCCGCGGGCCGCCCGAGGCGTGCCAGCTGCTGCAGCGAGAGCAGATGCAGCAGGATGGTCAGCGGGACGATGAACGCCGGCAGGTAGACGAAGGGGAACACCGCCGGGACCAGGTTGGGCGGCGTCTCGAAGATGCGCTGCTGCGGCCCGGGCGCCGAGAGGAGCCCCCGCACCAGCGTGTGGGCCATGTCCACCAGCCCGAACACGTTCCACACCTGCGCGGTGGTGCGCGCCCAGGACAGCCCCGTCGCGAGCAGGAGCGCGACGCCCACCGCGCCGAGACCGACCAGGATGTCGCCGGACCCGGCGGTCGCCACCCAGCCCCAGGGCGCGAGCCCCGAGGCCCACGCGGCGAACAGGGTGAGCCCTCCCCCGATGCGCATCGTCTGGAGCCAGGGGATCGCCGAGGGCGAGAGGCTCTGCACCGCGGCCTGCAGCCAGCCGGCCCGCCAGAGCACCAGGGAGAGCGCGAGCGCCGGGAGCAGGTACCCGAGCGCGCGTGGGATCTCCGGGTCGAGCCAGGCCCCGGCCACGGCGGCCGCCGTGACGGCGACGAACCACGTCCCGAGCAGCGCCCCGATGCGGGCGAGGAGGCTCCTCCGGATCGGCGCCGCGCATCCCGAGCGGCGGAGCCCGACGTCGAGCCCGCGCAGCGTGGCCCACACCACGAGCAGCACGTACGCGCAGATGGCGATGGTGATCCGGAGCGGCGCCTCGGGGACGGGACTCACGGGCTCGGAGAGCGCGCCAGCGCGCTGGCTGCCGGGGCGAGGGTGGGACGTGCGGCACGCTGGGGCTGGGTGGACTTGCGGGGTCCGCGGACCAGGACCTTGCGGGAGAAGGCCTGGTCCACCTGGGCGACGAAGGCGCGGAACGCCGGGTACTCGGTGGCGGAGATGCGGTCCTTGCTGAGGACCACTTCGCCCCGGCAGACCAGCACTCCCTGCTCTACCGCGTAGGCGAGCGAGAGGCGTCCGAACCCGGTGCTGGTGGTGACGTCGGGAGGGAGCGCATCCACGCTCCAGCCGGAGGGCAGCCGGTAGCGGAAGGTGAAGCGGCTGACGCTCGGGCCATCGAGGACCAGGTCGCCGCGTCGCTCGGCGAGTCCAGCGTAGGTCTCGACGTAACCGCGGCGGCTTCCGAAGGGGAGAAAGCGCAGCGTGTCCCCGCCCACCTCGGCGTAGCGGGGGATGCTGAGCTCGTAGTGCAGGGCCACGTCCTGGTCGAGGCGGCTAGGATCGCTGATGGACACCTTGTCCACGCTCAGCCCGGGGAAGGTCTGCGACCAGCCCTGCTCGAAGGTGGAGCGCCGGGTGGCGGCGGACTGGTAGCTACGCCGGTACTCGGGCGCGGCGCTTCCCCGAACCCGGCTCTCGCCCTTCACCTCGGCCGCGCCACCCGGCGCGAGGGCCAGGTCGAGGTGCACGTCGGTGACGTTGTCCTCGGGATGGGCCTCGGGGGTGACGGTGAAGCGGCTCTTCCCGTCGGGCTCGACGATCAGGACGCTGGCCCGCCGGTCGGAGACGGGGAGCTCGGTCGCGCCGTGGAACTCGGCCGTTCCGTCCAGGTACCAGTCGAGCGACGGGACGTAGACGATGGCGTGGTTGAAGACTGCGAGCGAGGCGGGCTCCGGAGGGATGGACCCCAGCTGCCGCATCCGGAGGAGGACGATGCGGCTGTCGATGCCCGAGACCTCCAGCAGCGCGTGGAGCAGCGACGCCTTGTCCTTGCAATCGCCGAAGCGGCGGGCGAGCACCCGGTCCACCCGGTAGGGCTTGTACCCGTGGATGCCGAACTCGAGCGCAACGTAGCGGGTGTTCTTCACCACGTACTCGTACAGGGCCCGGACCACCGCGCGGCCGTCCTTGCGGTCCACGCCCTTGAGCGCGTCCTCCGCGGCGCGGCGGATGCTGTCGTCGGGGACGAGCTGATCGCGGATGAGGTTCCAGTAGTACCGGCCCACGTCCTCCCAGGTCCGGTAAGTCGAGACGTGGAGGGTGGCGGCGACCTCCGACCATCCGGGCATCCCCGGCTCGGGAGTCACCCGCGGGACGTGCTTCGCCTCGAAGCGGTAGAGCACGCGGCCGTCGCCGGTGGGTTCGTGCCGGGCGCCGACTCCGGCGCCCAGGGTCTTCTGGTTCCAGTAGAGCGTCCGTCCCGCCGGCATGTCGACGACGTACTCCCAGCGGAGCTTGGGGGTGATGCCCTGCACGTAGGAGAGGTCGCCCCAGTAGTCGGAGAGGAGGTTGTCGCTGGCCGTGTCCTCGACGCGGTACTGCAGCTCGAGCACGTCGCCGGGCGCGAGCCCGGGGAAGCTGAGCACCTTCGCCTGGGCGTCGTAGTACATGCCCGACCAGGGCTCGTTGAGGCTGCGGTTGGTGTCTCCGAAGCTCTCCACCAGCGAGCCGTCCGGCTTGGTGATCCGTGCGCGGAGGATGCGCACCTCCTCGCGGCTGGGGCTGTAGGTGATGGGGTAGGTGCGGAAGGCGTCGACGCCGCGGCGGGTATAGACCTTCACCGCGAGCTGGTGGAAGCGGCTGGAGAGCCCGCTCTGCTGCACGCGCACCCGGGTGAGGTCGACCAGGGTCACCGCGTCCTCGGCGTAGCTGTCCGCCTCGGCGACGAGCGGCCGGATGTCGATGGCGTCGGCTGCGGGCGCGGAGGCCTCGCTTCCCCGCAGTGCGCGCACGGCGTCGCGCAGCGCGGGGTTCTGCGGGCGGAGGACGAGAGACCGCTCCAGGGCCTCGACGGCGGCGTCCTTGCGGTCGGCGTAGAGCAGGGCCCGTCCCTTGCGCTCGAAGACCTCCGGCTCGTCGGGGCAGAGCGCCTCGGCCTCGGCGAACAGGGCGAGCCCCTCGTCGAGGCGGCCGTTCGAGGAGAGGAGCTCCGCGAGGCGCAACCGGACGTCGTTCCCGGTGGGCGACAGCCGGAGCGCCTTCCGGAGCGCGTCCGCTGCCCCCGGCACGTCCCCGCGGTCCGCCAGCATCTCGGCGAGGAGCGCGAGGCCGGCGCCATCTCCGGGCCTGGCGTCGAGCACGTCGTGCTGCCGCGCCACCGCCTCGTCCATCCGGTCCAGCCGGCGGGCGTTGCGCACCCGCTCGCGGGCGGCGTCGGGGATCTTCCAGGTCGCGGGCGGCAGGGCCTCGATGCGCCGGGCGGCGGCGACGCTGTCCCCCAGCTCGTCCTCGGCGCGCGCAAGGAGCAGCTGCGCGGGGACGAATGCCTTCCACCGGCGGACCAGGGGCTGGAGCAGGTCCAGGACGCGCTCGGGGTGACCCTGGTTGAGCTCGGCGCGGGCGAGCATCAGCCGCGCCTCGAGGAGATCTGGCGCGGCGGTCAGTGCCGTGTCGAGGTGGCGGCGGCGGAGGTTGTCGTCCTGCTGGAGGCGAGCGGCGAGGAGCTCGATGCGGCCGTCGGGCCGACCTGCCCGCGCGGCGTCGGCGGCGGCGCGCTCCGCGTTCACCGCGTCGGTGTGCTCGCGACCGTCGAACGCCTGTGTCGCCTCGAGGACCAGGGCGAGATCGGCCCGGAGGCGCGGGTCGTCCGGACGTCGGGTGACCTCCGCCTCGAGCGCGCTCGCGAGCGTCGGAAGCTTCCGCGCCGCGGAAGCGGGCCCGGTGGGCAGCGCGGGAAGCTTGGCGGGGGTCACCGCGCGTGCCATGGCCGACTCGTCGCGGAGATAGACGCCGAGCACGCCGCTCTCGTCGTGGCACACCTTGAGGAGCACCCGGTTCACCCCCGCCCGGAGCTGGACCGAGAGCCGGTCCTGGTCGGGGCGCGCCGGGTGGTAGGCCTCGCTGCTTGCGACCCGCTCGCCGTTCAGCCAGAGGCGGAAGCCGCCCGAGGTGCCGAGCGCGAGGACGGTGCGGCGCGGGGCTCGCTCGTCGAGCAGCGCGAGGACGTAGGCGACGACGCCGCGCGCGGGCCGCACCATGGCGCCGAGGTCCACGCCGCCGTCGAGCGAGCGCGCGGTGGCCCTTCGCCAGCGCGCCGGGTGGCCTTTCGCCGGGATGACGGCGTCGAGGTCGAGCTTCCCCTCGGGACCGAAGTCCGTGTCGCACCCCGTCTTTCCCTCGTTCTCGAAGCCGCCGAGCACGTAGACGTCCTGCACGTAGCCGAGCGCGCGCAGCCGCCGCTCCGCGGAGTCCACCCGACCCTGGGCGACGTCGAGGTCCGCGAGCACCTGGCGGGCGAGGGTCCGGGTGAAGGGCTCCGCGCGCGAATCGGAGGCGATGCGGCTCAGCGTCCCGTCGACCGGCCGGGTGTCGGCCAGGTCGTCGCGGAGGCCGCGGAGGCGAATGAGCGCGGCGGCGCCGCGGAGCGAGCGGGCGCTGGCGAGCGCCTCCCCCGCCCGGAGCTGGGCCTCGGTGGGGAGCGGATCGTCGGCGGACGGCGGGGGAGGTGCGGACGCGGCGAGGAGCGCCGAGAGAAGGAGGCTGGAGACCACGTGGCTCCCCTCATAACCCGAAGCGCCCCGGTTCTGCTTCCCCCACCGCCCGGGCCAGGGTGAGGACGTACACCGTCCGGGCGCCCGCTGCGCGGAGGGCGGCGCTCGCGGCCCGGGCGGTGGCGCCGGTGGTGAGCACGTCGTCGACCAGGATCACCGGGCCCTCGGGGAGCGTGCCGCGGAGCGCGAAGGCCCGATGCAGGTTCGCGGTCCGCTCTGCTTCGGTGAGGCCCACCTGCCTCCGCGTGGCGCGGACTCGCCGGAGGAGGTTCGTGCGCAGCGGGAGGCCGGCGGCCGACGACAGCGCCCGCGAGAGAAGCCCGGCCTGGTCGTAGCCCCGGCGGAGCAGGCGGCCGCGGTGGAGCGGGATGGGGACGAGCGTGGGGCCGGGCTGGATGCACCGGAGCGGCTCGAGCCAGGGTTCGGCGGCCGTCGCGAGCGCCCGGGCGAGCGGGCGGGCCAAGGCGCTGTGCCCCTCGTACTTGAAGCGGTGGATGGCGCGGGCGAGCGGCCCGGTGTGCACGAAGGCCGCATGGGCGGCGACAAAGGGGGGAGGGCGCTGGCGGCAGCGGGGGCACGGGCCCGAGGTCTCGACCGGCTCGCCGCACCGTCCGCAGCCCGGGAGTGGCACCGGCTCCGTGGCGAGCGAGCAGAGCGCACAGAAGGGCGTCTCCTCCTCGACGAGGTCTCCACAGGCCGCGCACGCCGGTGGAAAGACGAGGGCCAGCAGCTCGGCCGCGAGGGACATTCGGTGAGGCTCGAGCAAGTCCCGGACCACGACGCCCGGCCTCGACCGACGCCGGAAACCTCGCCCACGACGAGGTGTCACGACGAGGTGTCTGACACCTCGTCCCGCGCGATCGAAGGTGTTTGACACCTCGAAAAGCCTCGAGGTGACTGGGGGTTGAGGCGCCGGCTCTTGGGCACCCGTGGGTCGTGCGCTCGGCGGCCGGGCCTTCAGACGAGCAGGCTGTTGCGGTCCATCTCCTTCGGCTGGGGCAGCCCCATCACCCGGAGCAGGGTGGGGGCCACGTCCGCGAGGATTCCGCCGCTCCGGAGCTTCGCCCCCGCGAAGTCGGGGTGGACGAGGTGGAAGGGGACCGGGTTCGTCGTGTGCGCGGTGTGCGGCTGGCCCGTGACCGGATCGCGCATCAGCTCGCAGTTGCCGTGGTCGGCGGTGATGACCAGCACCACGTTCGTGCGAGCGCACGCCTCCGCGAGCTGCCCGAGGCAGGTGTCCACCACCTGCACGGCCTTGATCGCCGCCGGGAGGCTGCCCGTGTGGCCCACCATGTCCGGGTTGGCATAATTCACGAGAAGGAAGTCGTACTTCCCCGAGTCGATGGCCTGGACCAGGCGCGCCGTGACCTCGGGCGCGGCCATCTCCGGCTTGAGGTCGTAGGTCTTCACCTCCCGCGGGCTGGGGACGAGGACCCGGTCCTCGCCGGGAAACACGACCTCGCGCCCTCCGTTGAAGAAGAAGGTCACGTGCGCGTACTTCTCGGTCTCCGCGGTTCGGAACTGGGTGAGGCCATGCTCGGCCAGGACCTCGGGGAAGATCTCCCTCGGCTGCTCCGGCGGAAACGCCACCGGGAGGTCGAACGTCTGATCGTACTGGGTCATGCAGACGAAGCGGCCGAGCCGCAGACCGCCCCGGTCGAACTCGTGGAAGCCCGGCACCGCCAGAGCCCGGGTGATCTCCCGCGCCCGGTCCGCGCGGAAGTTGAAGAAGATCGCCGCGTCCCCGTCGCGCAGCATCGCCACCGGGGCATCGCCGTCCACGATCACCGTGGGGGGGACGAACTCGTCGGTCACCTTCTCGGCGTACGAGGCGCGCACCGCCTCCACCGCCCCCGGCGCCCGACGGCCCACCCCGCGCACCATCGCGTCGTAGGCCTGCTGCACCCGATCCCAGCGCTTGTCGCGATCCATCGCGTAGAACCGTCCGATGACGGTGGCGATCCGGCCCGTCCCGGTCTCGCGCAGGAACCGCTCCAGCTCCTCGAGATAGCCGAGCGCGCTCATCGGGGGCGTATCCCGACCATCGAGGAAGGCGTGGACGAACACCCGCGGCACGCCCCGGGTCTTGGCCGCGCGGAGCAGCCCGAGCAGGTGCTCCTGGGAAGCGTGCACGCCCCCCGGCCCGATGAGTCCCATGAGATGCAGCGCCTTGCCGTCGGCGCGGGCCGTGTCCATCGCCGAGACCAGCACCGGGTTGTGGACCAGCTCCCCCCGCTCGACCGCGCGGTTGATGCGCACCAGGTCCTGGTAGACGATCCGACCTGCGCCGATGTTGGTGTGGCCGACCTCCGAGTTCCCCATCTGTCCCTCGGGGAGCCCCACCGCCAGGCCCGAGGAGAGCAGCTCGGTGCGCGGCATCTTCCCGGCGAAGCGGTCGAGGCAGGGAGTGCCCGCGAGCAGGATCGCGTTGTCCTCGCGCTCGGCGCGAACGCCCCAGCCGTCGAGGATCGCCAGGAGGACCCGGTGTCTGGGAGGCATGGGGTCGCAACCTAGCCAGCACGCCGCGGCACGTCACGCGGGGAGCGCCGGCGCTCGAGCGGCCGTCAGCTGCGACCCGGGGGCAGGATGGCCCCGCGCCTCGCGGTATCGCGCCCGAATCCGGCGTCCCCCGTGTACCCCGCCTGGTACAACCCTCCCGTGCCGAGCTCGACAGCACCCGCCCAGGCGCGCGTCCGGGCCTTCGACTGGCTCCGCGGTCTGGCGGTGCTGGTGATGGTCGAGACCCACTCGATGGTCCTGCTCCGCCGCGAGCTGCTCGCCACCCGGACCGCCGGGTTCCTCGACTACGTGAACGGGCTGGTCGCGCCGTCCTTCATCTTCGCCGCCGGATTCTCGCTGGCGCTGGTCCAGGTGCGCACCGCCTCGTCCGGAGGTCCCCGCGGTCCCCGCATCCTCCGGACGCTCCGGCGCATCGGAGAGGTTCTCCTGGTCGGCACGCTCATCAACTGGGTGTGGTTCCCGATCTCCATCGAGCCCGGATGGCTCCTGAGGATGGACATCCTCCAGTGCATCGGGATCACGCTGCTCGTGGCGCTTCCGCTGAACGCGGTGCTCGCTCCGCGGCCACGCACGCTGGTCCTCGCCTCGCTCCTGGTCAGCGTGACGCTCTTCCTCGTCTCGCCCTTCGCCGACGGGGTGACCGGCCCGCTCCAGGACCTGTTCAACAAGGACGGTCCGCGTCACTCGGTCTTTCCGCTGCTGCCCTGGGCGGCCTGGGCGTTCCTGGGCGGAGCGGCCGGAGCGACCGCGGCACACGGGACGGCGGCCCAGGTCCGGCGGCTGGTGGCGGGGATCGGCATCGGCTCGGCCGCGGCGCTGCTCCTGAAGCCGGTCTTCCTCGCGGTCTATCCGCCGCACGCCTTCTGGGTCACCGATCCGGCGAACTCGGGCGCGCGGGGCATCGCGGTGATGGCGCTGCTCTTCGTGCTCCTGCAGCTCGAGGCGCGTGCTCCGGCGGGTGCTCGTCCCTCACCGCTCGTCTGGCTGGTGGAGCTGTTCGGCACCTCGTCGCTCGCGGCGTACTTCTTCCACGAGATGCTGCTCTACTACGAGTTCCGCGGGGTCTCGCTGGCACGGCTCGCTGGTGGGCGCTGCGGATGGGCCGGCTTCGCGGCGCTCACCCTCGTGGTGATCGCTGCCACGGCCGTGCTCTCCTGGATCACCGATCGCATCTACCGGCGGCTGGATCGCCGGGGCGCCCCGCGGCGCGTTCCGACGGTCGGTCCGGTCAGCGCTTGAGCGCCGCGCCGACGGCCTTCACGACCTCCTGCTCGGAGGGAAAGCCGGTCAGGCCCTTCTTCGCCACCACCTTGCCGTCCACGGCGACCTCGAAGATGCCGCCGCTTCCCGGGACGAGATCCGCCTCCACGTTCAATGCCTTCTTCAGCTCGGCCGCCGCACGGGTGGCTCGGGGGAGGTATCCTCAGACGTTGCAGTAGGTGATGGTGATCATGCGCGTGGATGGATAATGCCAGGCCCCCCGCGGCGCATCGGCTACTTGTGGTAGGGCTCGCCGCGCAGAATGGTGAACGCCCGGTAGAGCTGCTCCATCAGGACCAGCCGCGCCAGCCGATGAGGAAGGGTCATCCGGGAGAGCGCGACGACCTTCCACGCCCGTTCGCGCACCGAGTCGTCGAGCCCCTCGTCCCCGCCGATGCAGAAGACCAGCGTGCGTCCGGCATCGCGGGCGGCGCCGAGCAGGCGCGAGAGCTCCACCGAGTCGATCTGCGCCCCGCGCTCGTCGAGCACCACCAGCCAGCTTTCCGGCCCCACCCGGGCGAGCAGCGCCTCGCCCTCTCTCCTGCGCGCCTCGCCAGGAGGAAGGGCACCCTTCGCCGCGGGGAGCTCGAGCAGCTCCAGCCGGGCATGGTGACCCAGTCGCTCGGCGTAACCCTTCACCCCGGGCTCGAACCAACCGGATCGATCGCGCCCCACCGACAGGACGCGCAGCCTCAGGCCACCATCTCCTTGGGCGCGTCGGCCCAGAGACCGTCCAGGTCGTAGAAGGCGCGCACCTCGGTGAAGAAGACGTGGACGACGACCTCGCCGTAGTCGAGCAGCACCCAGTGGCCGGTGTCGAAGCCCTCGGTTCCGATGGTGCGATGGCCTGCCGCCTTCAGTGCCTCGCGAACGTGCTCCGCGGTCGCGGCGACCATGCGCTCCGAGTCACCCGAGGCGATGACGAAGTAGTCCGCGTAGCTGCTCATCCCCCGGACGTCGAGCAGGACGACGTCGGTCGCCTTCCGGTCCAGCAGGAGGTGCGCCGCGCGCCGCGCGAGGGCCAGCGCCTCGGCGTTCTCCGGGCGTGGCCGGTCGGACGGGACGGGGAGGGGACGCCGGGCGGGACGCCTGCGTGGCGCGCCGCGGGGAGCCGCGGGACGGGGCCGGTGGGTCTTGCTCTTGGTGGGGCTCAACGGCGGCGGACCATAAGACAGAGCGCTCGGGTTCGGCGAGTGCTACGAGGGCCCGGCGATGGGCAGCGAACGCGAGGCGCAGTTCCGACAGCTGGCGGCCGATCACCCGGACTCCCCGATGGTGCACTTCTCGCTGGGGAAGCTCCTGCTCGACGAGCGCAGGCACGCCGAGGCGGTGGAGTCCCTGCAGAAGGCGGTGTCGCTCCAGCCGGATTACGCCGCAGCGATGGTCGCGCTGGGAGACGCGCTCGTGGGGTCCGGCCGCCGGGACGAGGCCCGGACGATCCTGGAGCAGGCCCGCGACACCGCGCTGGCCCAGAGGCACGCCTCGCTCGCCGAGGAGATCGACGAGCGGCTGGGGGAGCTCTGACGCCCGGTCACGGACCTTCCTCGAGGGCACCCTCGCCGGGGCCGCGGCACATCCGCTCCAGCAGCCATTCGGGCGAGGACGGGATGGGGAATCCCTGGAGCTGGCGGGCGCGAATCATCTGCACCGGGAGCGTGCTGCGCCAGGACCTCGGCGGATCCCGCTCACGCCGGTAGACGTCGTCCTCGAGCGCCTCCTCCAGGGGAATCCACCGGACTCCGGCCTTCTCGTAGGCGGCGAGCAGCCGGTCCAGGATGTGGGCGTCGAACGCTCCGGCGTGGAGGAGCAGAACGTGCGGCCCGGCCGTCCGGCGAGGCGGCGGAGCGTGTCGTCCGCCCAGCGCAGCTCGGCGATGGCCGAGTCGAGGAGCATCGACTCGAGCGCTCCGACCGAGGAGGTGTCTCCCTGCCCGAGGCAGCGGACGTAGGGAGCGTTGTACGCCCAGTCGGCGAAGTCGATGGTGACCTCGGCGATGCGGTAGTGGCGGTCGACCAGCGCCTGCCGGAGCGCCAGCCGCGAGGGCACGTCCGTTCCCTGCCAGAGGAAGGGGTAGCGAAACACCTTCCAGACGCGCTCCTGCCCTGGCCCGAGGAGCTCGGCGAGCAGCGGCTCGCCCGCGTCGACGTCGGCGAGGTAGGCGGCCATTCCCACCTTCCCGATGTCCGGGTGGTGAGCGGTGTGGTTCCCGAGGGGATGTCCGGCGGCGACCCAGGCCTCGAGCGCCGCGCGATCGCCTGCCCGTGCGCGACCGGAGTTGACGAAGCCGTAGACACGCGGGACGTGATGCCGGCCGAACGCATCGAGCAGCGCACGGTGGAGCGCGAGGCGGTCCTGCCCCGGCGCCTCGGGGCCGTGCCGGGGAAGGTCGTCCACCGTCACCGCCACCCGGAGCGCGTCCTGGGCGCGTGGAGGCGGGGGCGGGGAGGCGCAGGCGCCGAGCAGGAGAAGCGCGGGCCAGGCCCTCATCGCTGGGGCACCGGCACCGCCTTGCGCACCAGCTCGCGGACCCGCCGTTCCACCGGCCAGACCTCGGAGATCTTGCCACGGACCACGAGCACCCCCACGAGGCGCCGCTCGGTGTCCACCCATCCGGTGAAGCCGAACACGCCCTGGGCCACCACCTCGAGGGCGCGGCCGTCGGACCCGACGCGATCGCGGTAGACGCCGAAGCCGGCACGGAGCGACTCGCGCCCCGGGGCGAGGCCGAAGGCCGACTGCGCCAGGGGCACGCCCCCGCTCTGATCGGCGATCACCGCCTCGCGGAGCGTGGGTCCGAGGAGATCCGGCGTCGCGCCGGGGAGCAGCTGCCGGAGGGCACGGGCGTACTCGGCGGCGCTGCCCTGCGCTCCGCCTGCGATGCGCGGGTTGTCGGTGCGTCCGAAGCCGGTGCTCCGGAAGCCGAGAGGGTCCATCAGGCGGGTCTGGATGAGCAGCGCCCAGGGCTGGCCCGACGCGAGTTCGGCCATGCGACCGGCCACCTGGAAGCCGGCGCCGCCGTCGACGAAGAGCGTGCCCGGCGCTCCGCGCAGCGGCTGCTTCGCGATCTCCTGGACGCAGGCGGGGAGCGTGGTGGCGCGCGTCTCGAGGCAGTTGGAGCGGGCCGGCAGTCCCGAGGTCTGCGCGAGGAGCATCCGCAGGGTGATGGCGGACTTGTCCTTCGGCCAGTCGGGGACGAGCGTGCGGACCGGCGTCTCGAGGGCCAGCGTGCCGTCCTTCACCAGGGTGAGGATGACCAGGGTGCTGAGCAGCTTCGTGGCCGAGGCGAGGGGCACCGCATCCTGAGCGGTGTAGCCGCCGTAGGCGCGCTCGAAGATGACCGCGTCGGCTTGCTCCACCTGCAGCACGCCGCCGCCCCAGGCCGGGAGGGACTGGGCGAGGAGCGCGTCCACCTCGGCGAAGGCGGCCGGGGTGCCGGTGCCGGGGGTCGACGTCGCGGCGGGAGAGGTCCCGGCGTCGGGCTGGACCGGGGGGCCGGGAGGCGCGGCCGGATGGTCGCCGGCCGTCGCGCACCCCAGCGCCAGGCAGAGGAGAACTGTCGCAAGGCCCCTCACCGGCCCGGGAGCCTAGCGCACCCGCCGATCGACGAACGCACGGAGCTGCTCCCGGTCGGTGAAGGACAGACGGCGAGCGAAGCGGGCCGCGAGCGCTCCGGCCACCGCAGCGACGGCGACGAGCTGGTACATGATCACCAGCTGGTAGCGCACCGCCTGGTCCGGCGCGGTGCCGCTGACGATCTGGCCGGTCATCATCCCCGGGAGGGCGACCAGGCCCACGGTGAGCAAGCCGTTGATGGTGGGGCGAAGCGCCGCGTTCATCGCCGCGCGAACGTGGCGGTCGACGGCTTGCCGGGGCGAGGCTCCGAGCGAGAGCAACTGCTCGACCGCGGCGGCGTCGTCGTGGATCGAGGCGAACACCCGCTCGAACACCAGCGCCACTCCGTTCATCGCGTTGCTGAGGATCATCCCCGAGATCGGAATGAGGAACCGGGCCTCGTACCAGCGCGCCGGCCGGATGACGAAGGAGAACACCGGAACGAGCACGCAGGCTCCGGCGATGAACACGGCCAGGGTGGCGTAGCGGAACAGCACGCCGGTTCCCGGCCCATGCGCGATGCGGCGCGCCGCGGTCCAGCCGCCGACGAGGACCATCACGCCGACGACCGCGAAGACGCTCGCCGGACCCTCGTGCTGGAAGACGAGGGTCAGGAGCAGTCCCACCGCGAAGAGCTGCACCGCCGCGCGGAGGGTTCCGATCGCCAGGTCCTTCTCCAGCCCGAGGCGGTTCTGGCGGGACACAGCGATCGCCAGGGCCATCAGGCCGAGCGAGAGCGCGAGCTGCGGGAAGGAGACGCTGACGTAGCTCATTGCGCTCCTGCCGCGCTCGGGCGTGGCGTGCCCGGGATGCCCGGACGGGCCGCGGGACCGGGGAAGGTGGTGCCGATCCGCCACCGTGGACGCGGGTTCGCGCCGGCCTGGGTCATGCGCCGGCCTCCTCGACCAGTCGCCCGCCCGAGAGGAGGAGACGCCGGCCTCCGAGGCGCTCGAGCGCCCGGGCATCGTGGGTCACGACCAGGAGCGCGGCCCCGGCAGTCGCCAGCTCCCGGAGCAGGGTCAGGAGCGTGTCGGCGCGCTCGGGATCGAGCGCCGCGGTCGGCTCGTCGAGGAGCCACGCCTCCGGTTCGAGCGCCAGTGCCCGTGCCACCGCCACCCGCAGCTTCTCGCCGCCGGAGAGCACCCGGGTGTCCTGATGCAGGAACCCCGGATCGAGCCCCACCCGGACGAGCAGCGCCCGCGCGGCCTCCTCCGCGAGCGGCTTGCCCATGAGCCGCAGGCCCGTGCGGACGTTGTCCAGCACCGTCCCCTCGAACATCGCCGGTGTCTGGGCGACGAGCGCGATGCGCCGCCGCGCGGAGCGAGGTGTGAGGGTCCGGACGTCGACGCCGTCGAGGAGGACCTGCCCGGCGTCCGGGTCCGAGAGCTGCCCGAGGATGCGGAGCAGGGTCGTCTTGCCTCCGCCGGAGGGTCCGCTGAGAGTGAGGACGCGGCCACCCTCGAGCCGAAGGTCGACCCCGTCGAGCAGCACGCGGCCCTGGTAGCTCTTCCGGAGATGGCGCGCTTCCAGCGAGGTGGGCATGCAGCGAGGACCGCTGAGGTAGGACACCCGGTGCGAGAACGCCAGGCCTTCCTGCCCGGGGAGAATCGACGCCCGGGCTGGGACCCTGCGCTTCCCTCGGCGAGGCGGGGTGGTCCGTCACGAGGTGTCTGGCATTGTCTGGCACCTCGTTGCGCGTCAGGGGCTCAGGGCCGATGCGCCCCTCTTCCACTCCCCTGGCGGAGGGGTGCCGGGGCCGCCGTCAGCGCGCCCGTTCGAGCAGCAGCGTGCTGGCCTCCTCCTTGCCGTTCGTGAGGTAGACCTCCTCGCGCGACAGCCGTCCGCCGTCGAGCCACCGAAAGATGAGCCGGACCAGGTGCGAGTCGGCAGGGCTCCGGAGATTGGTCGCGTCGAGGAACTCGAAGACCAACCGGTCGGGGGTCGCGTCTGCCCGGAGCCGCAGCCGCGGCTGGTTTCCCTGCGCGCAGTAGTGCGTGGCCAGGACATGGTCGCCGTCGAGGTGGAACACCGTCTGGGTCGGCTGCTTCGCGGGATCCCCGAACACCTCCACGAGCGCGGTGTCGGCGGAGATGAGCTGGTAGGTGATCCGGAAGGACCGTGCCGCCGGGCTCGCCGGATCCACTCGCTGCCACGTGCCGGCGAGGGTCTTGAGCCGGGTCCAGGGGCGACCCTCGTCCAGGGCCCGTGCCGGGAGACCGAGAGCGTACAGGGCGAGGCAGGTGACGAGCGGGGTGGCGCGCATGTCCCGGAGGATACGTGCATCGAGGTTCGCCCGGAGACACCCAGCCGCTTCCCGGCGATGCGCGGACCGCACGAACCATGGGAGGATCGCTAAACCGCCATGGATCGACTCGATGCGCTGCTCGCCGCGGTGATTCCGGCGGACGACAAGGAGCGGGCCGACCTCGCGCTGATGCAGGCCCAGCGGGCGCTGCTCCCCGAGCCGCTGTCACGGACCCAGCGCGGTGCCCATTTCACCGGAAGCGCGGTGGTGAGCGACGGGCGCCGCGTGGCCCTGGTGCACCACCGCAAGCTCGGCCGGTGGCTGCAGCCCGGAGGGCACGTCGAGTCGGCCGATGGGGAGGACCTCCTCGCGACGGCGCTGCGCGAGGCGGCGGAGGAGACCGGGTGCCCGATGGTTCCTCACCCAACGGCGCCGCGGCCGCTCGACGTCGACGTCCATCCCATTCCCAGCCGAGGGACCGAGCCGGCGCACCTCCACCTCGACGTCCGGTTCCTGGTCCTCACCGATCGACCCGAGGCGCTGCGCGAGGATCCGGCCGAGAGCGCCGGGGTGCGGTGGTTCGACTTGGAGGAGGCCCTGCACCGGGCGGGAACCGACGAGATGCGGCGGCTGCTCACGAAGGCGCGCGCGGTGCTCGGGGTGTAGCGTCCACCGGCATGGGTCGGACCCGGACGCTCCTTCGACCGCTGGCTGTCCTCCTGGTCATCAGCGCGGCGGCCTTCGCGTTCGTGAAGCTCGCCGATGACGTGCGGGAGCAGGAGACGCAGCGATTCGACGACCGCGTGCTGCGATCGCTCCGGACGCCAGCCGACCCCGCGACCCCCATCGGGCCGGCCTGGCTCCCGGCGGCGGCGAGGAACCTGACGTCGCTCGGGAGCTCGGCGGTGCTGGTCCTGGTCGTCGGCGCGGTGGTCGGGTTCCTGGCGCTGGCCCGGATGTGGCGGAACCTGGGGCTGGTGCTCGGGGCGTCGCTCGGTGGGCTGGTGCTGCTCGTGGTGCTGAAGCGGGCGTTCGATCGACCGCGGCCGACGGTGGTGCCCCCGCTCGTGGTGGAGACGACCGCGAGCTTCCCGAGCGGGCACGCGATGATGTCCGCGGTCATCTACCTGACGCTGGGGACGCTGCTCGCCCAGCTCTGCTCCGGATGGCGGGAGCGCGTCTACGTGATCAGCGTGGCCGGAGCGCTCGCGGTCATCATCGGACTGACCCGGGTCTACCTCGGGGTGCACTACCCCTCCGACGTGCTCGCTGGCTGGTCGGTCGGGCTCGCCTGGGCGGTCGCGAGCGGAGGGGTGGCGCGCGCGCTCCGGTCACGAAGTCGCCGGCTGCGCTCGGAGGCCCCGGCCGCGGAGGGTGCGGAGACGGCCTGACCGCCCGCCCCCTGGTAGAGTCGGCGCGTGTCACGCCACGATCGACAGGACCGCGCCGAGGATGCCTCGGAGCGCGAGTCCGAGGATCCGCTCGTGCAGCTCGAGCGCAGGCTCCGCGACGGCAAGCCGGTCGACGTGCAGGACGTCCGGAGGGCCTGGCGGAGCACCCGCTATCCGCGCGCGATGATCCAGGTGCTCGCCCAGCGCCGCCGCCCCGAGCTCGCGCTGCGCGCCGCCTCGATCGTGGGCATCGAGCTCGACCCGGCATCTCCGACCTGGCGCGAGGACCTCGAGGCGCACCTCTTCGAGCGCTTCTTCGGCATGCCCTTCAGCGAGACCGACACGCTCGCCGACACCATCCGCCGCGCCATTCCCGATCCGTCGGTCTAGCCGTCAGCGGGGGAAGAGCGTCTCGAGCGCCTCGCCCAGCGTCTCCACGGGCACGAGCTTCACCCCGCGCGCCTCCACCCGCCGCGCGCTTCCCTTCGGGAGCACCGCCCGGGTGAAGCCCATCTTCCCTGCCTCGGCCAGGCGCGGCTCGACCTGGGCCACCGCTCGTACTTCCCCGGCCAGACCCACCTCGCCGAGCACCAGCACGTCCTGAGGCACGGCGACGTTGCGGAGCGAGGAGAAGAGCGCGGCGCAGACCGCCAGATCCGACGCCGGCTCGGTGAGAGTCATTCCGCCGGCGACGTTCACGAAGGTGTCGCAGCCCGTGAGCTGCACGTCTTCCTTCTTCTCCAGCACCGCGGCCAGGAGAGCCACCCGGTTGCCGTCCACGCCGATCGCGGTGCGCCGCGCCGTCCCGTAGCCCGTCGGCGCGACCAGCGCCTGGACCTCGACGAGGAGCGGCCGGGTACCGGAGAGCGTGGCGGTCACCGCCGATCCAGGCTTCCCCGCCGGGCGCTCGGCGAGGAACAGCGCCGAGGGGTCGGCGACCTCCTCGAGCCCGGTGCCCTTCATCTCGAACACGCCGATCTCGTTGGTGGAGCCAAACCGGTTCTTGTGCGCCCGGAGGATGCGGAAGGGGTGACCGCGCTCGCCCTCGAAGTAGAGGACGGTATCCACCATGTGCTCGAGCACCCGCGGGCCGGCGATGCTTCCATCCTTGGTCACGTGCCCGACGAGGAAGATCGGCACTCCGGAGCGCTTGGCGTGGGCCATGAGGCGTCCCGCCACCTCGCGCACCTGGCTGAGGGTCCCGGGCGCGCTTCCGAGGTCGCCGAGGAACATGGTCTGGATCGAGTCGACCACCAGCGCGACGGGGCGGAGGGACTCGGAGGCGGCGAGCACCTTGTCGGCGTCGGTCTCGGCGAAGAGGTGCACTCCTTCGGAGCGCACGCCGAGCCGATCGGCCCGCATCTTGGTCTGCTGCAGCGATTCCTCGCCCGAGACGTAGAGCACCGGACCGGTGCGGGAGAGCCGCTCGACAGCCGAGAGGAGGAGCGTCGACTTCCCGATGCCGGGGTCCCCGCCGAGGAGCACCAGCGAGCCAGGGACGACGCCGCCGCCGAGGACGCGGTCCAGCTCGCCGATGCCAGTCTGGCGGCGTTCCGCGGCCTCGCCCGCGACGTCCACCAGCTTCACCGGACGCGCCGAGCTGCCCGAGGCGCCCCACGCCGGTCGCCGGTCCTCGAGCGGCTCTGCCTCCTCGACCAGGGTGTTCCAGCCGCTGCAGTCGGGGCAGCGGCCCAGCCACTTGGCGGACTGGAACCCGCAGGACTGGCAGGTGAAGTGGGTGCGTGACTTGGCCATGAGGTTCCCCCAGGATGCCCGGTGCTGCTGACAGCGGCCGTCCTCGAGCCGGAGCAATCGGCGGGCCGCTTGACCGGCGTGGGTTCCGGCTGCGAGACCCTCCCGCCGTGGGCCGTCTCCTCGCCGCCGTCTCCGCCATGGTCCTCGTTGCCGGCTGCCAGCGTGGACTGCAGTACTGCATCTTCGACGGGACGGTGATCGGCGCAGCGCCCTCGCCTTTCGTGGCCATGAACCCCGACGGCACCGTGGACGAGACGCGAACGCGCTACACCTGGCGGGAGTTCGTCTGGCCGACCGATCCGACCTGGGACCACGTGCGGCCCGATCGCGGCGCCTGGCTCTTCGAGGGGAGGACCGGCGGCGCTCCCTGGACGTTCCGCGGGGTGTTCTCTCCGGATGCCGGCGGGGGCTTCGTCCGCACCGAGTCGACGGGCACGCCGCCTCCGGTCCAGGTGGTGGGGAGCAACGGGAGGCCGACCCTGCTGATCTACCGGCTCCGCCCCTGCCGCGAGTTCGAGGGCAGCCAGACGGGCGTCCGGACCTGTACCCG
>DATJVY010000071.1:0-13819 GCA_035501615.1 Myxococcaceae bacterium | reverse complement strand
CCTTCGCGGTCCGGCGAAAACGGTTGCGATATCGCGCGTCTCACGGACAGGATTCGCGGCTCTCCGGGCGACCCTGCCCGTCGGACTCCACGGAGCCTTCACGATGAATCGACTCGCACTGTGGGCGGTGACGCTGCTCGTCGCGGCGCCGGCCCTCGCGGACATCAAGGTGGGCGTCTACGGCCCGTACACCGGCGGCTCGGCCGGGATGGGCGTCTGCATGCGAAACGGCGTCGAGCTGGCCGCCGAGGAGATCAACGCCAAGGGCGGGATCCTCGGCCAGAAGGTCGAGCTGGTGAAGCGCGACGACGAGGCCAAGAACGAGCGCGGCGCGCAGATCATGCAGGAGTTCCTCGACAAGGAGAAGGTCGTCGCCGTGCTCGGTCCGATCAACACCGGCGTCGCCGACAACTCCACCCGCTACGCGAACGAGCGGAAGGTCCCGGTGATCATCAACGCTTCCGCCGGTGCGAAGGTGAACGACTACTTCGCCCAGGCCCCGGAGAACTACATCTTCCGGATCGCCGCCGCCGACCCGCTCCAGACCGAGCTGACCGTCAAGGAGGCGGTCGACGTGCGGAAGTACAAGAAGCCCGCGCTCCTCTGCGACGACACCAACTACGGTCAGGGTGGCCGGGCCAAGCTCGAGGCGGCGCTCGCCAAGCGGAACATGAAGGCGGTCTACGTCGGGAAGTTCAAGATCAAGGACACCGACATGACGCCGCAGGTGCAGGAGGCGAAGGCCGCCGGCGCCGACGTGCTCCTCGTCTGGGGCATCGGGCCCGAGCTCGCGGCAGTGGCCAACTCGCTCGACCGCGTAGGCTGGAAGGTCGACATGATCGGCGGCTGGACGCTGTCCATGGCGGCGTTCATCAACAACGCGGGGAAGAATGGAAACGGAGCGACCACCCCGCTGACCTTCATCGAGGGCGACACCAGCGGCGCCAAGCAGAAGAAGTTCGTGGACGACTACCACAAGAAGTTCAACGAGAACCCCATCCAGGTCGCGGTCGCCGCCGCCCAGGGCTACGACTCGCTCTACCTCCTAAAGCAGGCCATCGAGCAGGCGAAGTCCACCGAGGGCGACAAGATCCGCCTTGCCCTGGAGAACCTCCAGCAGCCGTTCGTCGGCGTCACCGGGACCTACAACAAGCCCTTCAGCCCCACCAACCACGAGGCGGTCTCCGCCGACCAGATGAAGATGGGGGTCGTGAAGGACGGCACAGTCGTCCGGGGGATCGCGAAGAAGTGACGGCGCAGTAGGCTCGGGCGGCGCGCGCCGGCGGGGGAGCGCGCGCCCGGCCGAGCCCACCGGGGAGCCCGGGAGGAGGGCAACGGTGCAGACCCTGCAGCTCCTGATCAGCGGGATCGCCCAGGGGATGATCTACGCGCTGGTGGCGTTCGGCTACAACATCACCTTCAGCACGTCGAAGACGCTGAACTTCTCGCTCGGCAACTTCCTGATGGCCGGCGGGGTGATCGGCTTCGTGCTCTACATGACCCGGGGCTACCCCTTCTGGGGCACCCTCCTGGGAGTGATCGCCGTCGGCGCCGTCGGCGGTGCGATCCTCCTCAAGGTCGCGGTGGAGCCCTCGCTCCGCCAGCGCAACGCCTACGGGTGGATCCTCGCGACGCTGGCGGTGGGCATCATCCTCCGCAACGCCGCCGAGGTGTTCTGGAGCACCGACGACTTCAAGTTCCGCTCGCCGCTCGGTGACAGCCCGATCCGACTGCTCCAGCACCTGAGGCCCGACGGGACGCTCTCCGCCGGCCTCGGCGTCTACCCCCAGGAGCTGCTGATCATCGTCGTCTCCCTGGCGATCGTCGCGGGGGTCGAGGCGTTCAAGCGCTTCACCGTCTTCGGCAAGGCCGTGCAGGCGGTGAGCGAGGACAAGGACACCGCCAGCCTGATGGGCATCGATCAGCGCTGGGTGATCCTCTCCTCCTTCATGCTCTCCACCGCCATCGCCTGCGTGGCCGGGGTGCTGGTGGCGCCCATCACCCTGGTCAGCGCCACCATGGGCACGGTGCTGGGCGTGAAGGCCTACTCGGCGTCGATCATCGGCGGCCTCGAGTCGGGCATCGGCGCGGTGGTGGGCGGGCTGTTCCTGGGGATCTCCGAGGCCCTCACCGCGCGCTTCGTCTCCACCGGGTACAAGGACGTGCCCGGCTTCGTGGTGCTGATCCTCTTGCTGCTCTTCAAGCCCTCGGGCCTCTTCGGCCGCGCAGTGATCCGCAAGGTCTGACCCCGTGGACGCGACCCGCCCCCGCTCGCTCTTGGCCCGGCTGGCGCCGCTGCTCCTGCTGCTGCCGCTGATACTGCCGAAGGCGATCGACAACGGGTACTACGTGGGGCTGCTCAACCGGATCATGGTCTACGCCATCCTGGTGGCGTCGCTGGACCTGGTGGTGGGCTACATCGGGGACGTCTCCATCGGTCACGCGGGGCTCTTCGCGATCGGCGCGTACACGGTGGCGGTGCTCACCGCGAGCCCGAGCCTCAACACCGAGAGCACGATCCAGCACTTCTTCCAGCTGCCGTTCGTGGTGGCGCTGATCCCCGCCATCCTTCTCACCGCCTTCGCCGGGTTCCTCCTCGGCTTCCCGGCGCTCAGATCCAGCGGCCCGTACCTGGCGGTGATCACCATCGTCTACGGGCTGATCATCTACACCTTCATCAACGAGCAGGAGCTGATCACCAACGGGACCAAGGGCATCACCCTCAGCACGCTGCGGCTGGGAGGCGTGCGCCTCGGAGGGATCAACTACTTCTACGTCGTCTATCCGGTGCTGGTGGCGGCGATGTTCGTGGTCCACAACGTGACCCACAGCTTCTGGGGCCGGGCGTTCGAGGCCATCAAGTACTCGGGCGTGGCCGCGGAGAGCTGCGGCATCAGCCGCTCGTACTTCAAGATCGCCGCCTTCGTCCTCTCCGCCGCGCTGGCCGGGCTGGCCGGAGGGTTCTTCGCCCAGCTCGACGCCTACGTGGCGCCGAACACCTTCGCCTACAACTTCTCGGTGGAGTTCCTCATCGCGCTGATCTTCGGCGGGGTGCGGAGCGTGCTGGGCAACCTCATCGGCGTCGGGTTCCTGGTCACCCTCCCGGACATCTTCAACCGCTTCAACGATTACCGGCTGATGGCCTACGGGACGCTGCTGCTGCTGGTGCTGTACTTCATGCCCGAGGGCGTGGTGGGCATCGGACGCCGCGTCTGGCGGCGCTTCCGGCCCGAGGATCACACCGCCGAGCTGGCGGAGCTGGACCGGGCCGCGGCCGAGGTGGACGTGCTCGCCGGCCTCCGGCAGGGCGAGGGTCCCGCAGCGCTCGAGCTCCAGGGCGTGGAGATGAGGTTCGGCGGCCTCACCGCGGTGCGCGACCTCACCGTCTCCATTCCCCGGGGCGCGGTGCGCGGGCTGATCGGCCCCAACGGGAGCGGCAAGTCCACGACCGTGAACGTGCTCACCGGCATCTACACCCAGACCGCGGGCAAGGTCCTGAGCTTCGGAGAGGACCTGGCGGGCCTGAGGACCTGGCAGCGAGCGAGACTGGGCATCGCCCGCACCTTCCAGAACCTCCAGCTCTTTGCCGATCTCACGGTGCTGCAGAACGTGATGGTGGGCCTGCACCAGTCGTTCCGCTCGACGCTGTTCGAGGTGGCGCTCCGGCTGCCCCGCGCCCGCCGGGAGGAGCGCGCCGCGCGGGCGCGGGCCTACGCCCTGCTCAAGTTCGTGGGGATGGAGCGGAGCGCCTTCGAGCGGGCTCGCAATCTCTCCTACGGCCAGGCCCGCCACCTGGAGATCGCCCGGGCGCTGGCGCTCGCCCCGCGCCTCCTGCTGCTCGACGAGCCCGCCGCCGGTCTCACCGCCGGCGAGATCGGGGAGATCAACGCGCTGGTCCAGAAGATGAAGGCCGCCGGCATCTCCATCCTCCTCATCGAGCACCACATGGACATGGTGATGGCCATCTCCGACGAGGTGACGGTGCTCGACTTCGGGAAGAAGATCGCCGAGGGCCGTCCCGCAGCCGTGCAGAGCGATCCGGTCGTGGTCGAGGCCTACCTGGGGAAGCACCCCACCAGCACGGCGGTGCCCGCGTGACCGCGCTCCTCGAGGTGAAGGACCTGGTGGTGGACTACGGGAAGATCCGCGCGCTCAAGGGGCTCACCCTCGAGGTCGGCCAGGGCGAGCTGGTGGCCGTGATCGGCAGCAACGGCGCGGGGAAGACGACCCTGATGCGCACCATCTCCAGCCTGCTCCGGCCCACCAGCGGCTCCATCACCTTCGAAGGCAAGGACCTCGCTTCCGCTCCTGCGCACGAGGTGGTCCGGCGCGGCGTCGCCCACGTCCCGGAGGGGCGGCGGGTCTTCGCCCAGCAGTCGGTCCGGGACAACCTCGTCCTCGGTGCCTTCCTGCCGCTGCGCGCCGGGAAGAAGGCGCAGGTGGAGGAGGACCTGGAGCGGATGTACGGCATCTTCCCCCGGCTCCGAGAGCGCCAGGACCAGCTGGCCGGGACGCTCTCCGGCGGCGAGCAGCAGATGCTGGCCATCGCCCGGGCGCTGGTGAGCCGGCCGAAGCTGCTCCTGCTCGACGAGCCGTCGATGGGGCTGGCCCCGGTCATCATCGACGAGGTGTTCCGCCTCATCGAGCGGCTCAAGGCCTCGCGGGAGACGACCATCCTCCTGGTGGAGCAGCTCGCCTTCCGCGCGCTCGAGGTGGCGGACCGGGCCTACGTCATCGAGCAAGGGCACATCCGGACGTCGGGACCGGCCAAGGCGATGCTCGCCAATCCCGACGTCCAGCGCGCGTACCTGGGCGCGGCACACGCGCGCTGAGGAGCACCGGAGGCTACGGGCTCTTCTCCATCGTGACGGTGCCCTTCCGTCCAGTCTCCTTGTCGTCCCAGTCGACCTTGAGCGTCTTGCCGTCCGCCGAGACGGTCATCGTGTCGACCTCGACCACCTTGCCCTTGCGATGGTCGGTCTCGACGATGGTGTGGTCGTTGACCTTCTTCAGCGAGACCATGGTGGCGCCCGGGTCGCCGGCCATCGCGACCTGCTTCCCGTCGAACTTGGCGTCGTAGCTCTGGCCGGTCTGGTTGGTCATGCTGAGCCCGTCGGCAGTGCCCTTGAAGGTGACGGTCTTCGCGGACGCCGAGAGGTTCTGCATCTTCACCGCTTTCCAGGAGCCGGAGATGGCGTGGGCACCCGCCGGGGCCTTGCCGACGCGCTCGAAGATGGCCTCGCCGCTCGCCGGCGCCGTTCCGGTCGTGTCCGTCCACTTCCGGGTCAGCGTCTTCCCGTCGGCGCTGACCGTGTAGGTCGAGGTCCCGATGACCTTCCCGGTCTTCTTCGCCGTGGTCTCGACCGAGTCCGCGCCTGTCTCGTGCACGGCCAGGGTGTCGAAGTAGGTATGGCCCTTCACCGGCTGATCGGTTCCGTCGGCCTTCACGGTGACCGGCGGCACGGCAGACTTGTTGTGCCACGTACCCTTGGCGAGCGAGATGTCGTAGGGCTTCTTGTCCATCACTGCCGTGTCCTCGCGCGAGACCCAGGTCCCGTCGAACGGGCTGTCGGCGAGTGCAGCGATCGGCAGGAGCAACGCGCACAGCGTCAGCGTCTTCATGAGAGCTCTCCCCTGTGAACGCTCCAGGTTACCCCCCGCCCGGAGCGGGAGCCGGAGGCTAGCCGAGCCGGCGGGAAGAGGCACCGAACTACGGAGTTGCCCGCCTGGGCTACTTGAGCGCCGCCAGGTTCGCCTGGGTGAGGCTGGTGTCCTCGCCGCTGAAGTCGATGGGCGTCATCTTCGCCCAGACCACGAGCGCCGGGGTCCGGGCTGCGCCGGGGAAGGCGGGCGACCAGCTCCGGCGCACGCTCGCGCCAGGAGGGGGACTCGGATGGATGGAGGCCTCCGCGCGAAGCCCCTCGGTCGTGGCTCGGGTCGGGCTCGCTCCGAGGACACGTCGAACGTGGTCGGTCGCGGGGCACGACGGATCGTCGGGGGTTGTGCCCCGCGCGCCGTCGCGCGCTGTGCCGGTCAGCGCAGAATCTCGAGCTCGGCCTGGGTGAGGCTCGTGTCCTCACGCGGAAGGTCGACCGGGCGGAAGTCCGGCCAGCGGAACGCCGGCCGCGGCGCGCGCTCCTCGGTGCGGGCGAAGATCCGGAAGACCCAGGAGAGGAAACCGCGGCCCTGAACCCGAGAGACAGACCCGATGACGTTCTGCATGCGCTTCGCTCCTTCACGCCGAAGCTCGCTGGCGTACACGGGCGAAGTGCACCGTCCGAACCAGCGCGAAGCGCCGTCTTCCCGCTGACTTCCGTTCGCTGTACGTCGCGCCGGGAGCAACAGGGGGGGCCGGACGTTGCTCGGTGCACCCTTGCGCGCCGGACCCACATCCACCCCCGGACGCACGACCGGCGCCACCGGTCCGGAGGAATCCCGGGAACCAGGGCGCCGGTCCGTGCGGCTCGCTGTGCGATCAGGCCCCGCGAGGAGCAGGAGCCGGCTTCCGCGTCACGAGCGCGCCTCCACCGAGCACCAGCCCCACCGCCAGGGCGATCAGGCCCGGGATCACGCCCGACGTGCCGAGCCCCTCCACCGCGTCGAGCGAGTACGCGCCCGGACCGGTGAACGCCAGCGCCGTCACGGCTGCCATGATCACCAAGTTGTACTCGAAGCCGCCGTCGCTCACGAAGAAGCCCTTCGGGAGGTGGACGCTTCCGATGGCGACGACCATCACCGCGAGCAGGAGCGCCGTCCCCGCCGGAGTGAGCAGACCGAGGGCGATCAGCAGCCCTCCGCCCGTCTCCGCCAGGCCCGCCAGCGCCGCGTGCACCTTGCCCGGACGGAACCCGAGGCCCTCGAGGAAGCCTCCCGTCCCGGCGATGCCGTAGCCGCCGAACCAGCCGAACAGCTTCTGGCCGCCGTGCGCGGCCATCGTCAAGCCCACCGCCAGCCTCAAGATCAAGAGTCCGATGTCCATGTGCTTCCTCCGATGGCTCCTGACCTAGCCAGCCAGAGAGCCTTCCGCCGTGCAACACACCGTTCCCGCTCGCGTGAGGGAGGCCACGGAGGCTCCGCCTGCACGGCACCCCGGGGCACGGCGGCGCCTCCGGCTCCCGGGGCGACCAATCTCGCACCTCGCCGCAACCGAGTGTCTCGAGCGGACGGTCCGTGGCGGATGCGGTTGGCGCGGGGCGGGGGCGTGCGTACCTCTCGCCCGTCGCCATCCGAGGAGCCAGCCATGCCCGTTCTCCCCTCCAGACCGCGTGGGTCCCGGGCGCGGGGCAGGAGCATCACCGTGCGGCTCCCGGCGGAGCTCGAGCAGCGGCTCCGGGCCAGGGTCGCCGACAGCGGCCTCCCGCGCGGCGAGGCCATCGGCCGCCTCCTCGAGTTCGCGCTGGACCTGGAGGAGGCGCTGGAGGACGTCGAGCCCGAGCTCACCTGCCACGCGGCGAACCGGCGCCTTCCCCTCGCCCAGGCGCTGGTTCAGCTGGCGGGCCGGAGCCTGGGCATCGACTCGGTGGACGTGGTCGTGCCCCTGTCGGCCCATGCGTGATGGACATCGGGCCGATGTCAGACCGACACGGCATTGTCACGGGAACGTTCACCCGCTATCTCCCGAACGAAGGGAGCTGCCTCGTGAAGCGCACCGACCTGCTGGAGATGGAGAACCTCGGGCCCGTGTACTACTGGCAGGGCATCCCACATCCAGTGCGGGCCACCCGCTTCCGGGACCCCCGGAGCGCTCGCCTCATCGAGACACGGGAGCCGGCGGAGACCGCCGAGGCCGAGGCCTGGCGGGAGCTGGCCCCCGACGCGCCGCCGCCACCGCCCGACGCGTTCTGGCACCCCTTCGACGCCTGAGGTTCAAGGCCCAGCCGTGACGTGCACGGGCGTGGCGCTGAACGCCGCCGTGCCGAGGAGCGGGTCGACCGCGCGGTCGTCGGTGAGGTCGTTCAGGCTCACGCCCGCATGCGCCGACGCCACCCTGAGCTGGATGCCGGGACGGCCGTGGCCCCAGCCGTGCGGCAGGCTCACGACGCCGGGCATCACCGCCTCGGTCACCTCGAGGCGGACCGGCACGCTGCCGACCCGCGAGCGGACCTGGACCGTCTGACCGGCGCTGAGCCCGCGCGCGGCAGCGTCGTCGGGGTGCATGAGGAGCGTGCAGCGCTCGGGGCCCTTCACCAGCCGCAGGCTGTTGTGCATCCAGGAGTTGTTGCTCCGGAGGTCCCGCCGGCCGATGAGGAGCAGCCCGCCGTTGCCGGCCGCGGGGCGGGAGAGGAGCTCCTGCTCCACGCGGGCCAGGTCGCCCACGAGCAGCTGCGGGGCGAGCTGGATCCGCTTGCCCGGAGTCATCAGGCGCCCGGGCATCGACGGCTCGAGCGGGCCGAGATCGACGCCGTGCGGATGGCGCTCGAGGCGGCGGACGGAGAGCCGGTGCGGGGCGCGCCCGTAGGGCCCGGTGCGGAGCCCGAGGTCGATGAGCCGGCGCGGGGTGGCGACGCGGTCCAGCACCGCGCGGAGCGGGCGAACCACGCGCGAGGCACCGCGCCAGCGGAGGCGTCGGGTGAGCGACTGGAAGATCTCCCAGTCGTGCTTCGCGCCCGGCGTCGGAGCGAAGAGTGCCGGCGACCACTTGGCGGTGTTCCGCACCGCGAGCAGGTGGAAGACGACGTCGTAGTGCTCGCGCTCCAGCGCGGTGGTGGGCGGGAGCAGGAAGTGCGCGTGGCGGGTCGTCTCGTTGAGGTAGGGGTCGACCGCCACGAGGAGCTCGAGCTTCTCCAGGGCGCGCTCGAGCTGCGCGCCGTTGGGGGTGGAGAGCACCGGATTGCCGCCGAGCACCACCAGCCCGCGCACCTGCCCAGGTCCCTCGGTGAGGATCTCCTCGGCGAGCGCGGCGACCGGGAACTCCCCTCCGAACGAGGGCAGCTTCCGGACGCGGCTGTGGTTCCGGCCGTGGCCTCCGCGTGGGGTGAGACCGAGCGGATTCACCGCTGGCCGGGCGAGCAGCGCGCCGCCAGCGCGGTCCAGGTTGCCGGTGATGGCGTTGAGGACCTGGATCAGCCACTGCGCGACTCCGCCGTAGGCCTGCGTCGAGAGGCCGACCCGGCCGTACGCGACCGCCGACTCGGCGGCGGCGAAGTCCCGGGCCAGGGCGCGGATCCGCTCCGCGGGGATGCCGGTCGTGCGGGCCACGCGCTCGGGAGCGAACGGGGCGACCGCGGTCTGCACCTGCTCCAGCCCGTCCATGAAGTCGGCGAGGCGGCCTGGACGGGAGAGCTCCTCCTCCAGGATCGTGCGAACGAGCGCGGCGAGAAGGAGCGCGTCGGTGCCGGGGCGGATGAAGAGATGGGTGTCGGCGACCTCCGCGGTCTCGGTGCGCCGCGGATCCACCACCACCAGCCGTCCGCCGCGCGCCCGGAGCGCCTTGAGCCGGAGCGGCATGCCGGGCGCGGTCATCATGCTGCCATTGGAGGCGAGCGGATTGGCGCCGAGGGCCAGGAAGAACCGCGTCCGGTCGATGTCCGGGACGGGCAGGAGCAGCATGTGCCCGAACATCGTGGTGGCCGCGAGGTGGTGCGGGAGCTGATCGACCGACGTCGCGGAGAAGCGGTTCCGGGTGCGCAGCGACCGGATGAAGGCCAGACCGTGGGTCAGCGCCCCGAGGCTGTGAACGTTCGGGTTGCCGAGGTAGATGGCCACCGAGCTCGGCCCGTGGCGCGCCTGGAGGGCGGCGATCCGGTCGGCGACCTCGTCGAAGGCCTGCTCCCAGCCGATGCGGCCCCAGCCGTCGCCCGCGCGCCGGAGCGGGTGCTTCTGCCGGTCCGGGTCGACGTGCACGTCCTCGAGCGCGGTCGCCTTCGGACAGACGTAGCCCTTGCTGAACGGGTCGTCGGGATCGCCGCGGAGCGAGACGATGCGCTCGCCCTCGAGCTCGATCCGGAGACCGCACATGGCCTCGCAGAGGTTGCAGGTGCGGTGGTGAACGCGCTTGGCGGCCATGGCGCCCGGGACCCTAGCAGCGGCGCGGGGTTGTCGAGACCGTTGACGGCGAGGTGGAGCTGAACTCATGTTCAGGTCCATGGACCGGGGTCGCCTCATGGCGATGGTCGAGATGCTGGGGACGACGTTCGCCACCCGGGGGATGAAGAGGCACGTGGAGGAGCTCCGGGTCTACTGGCTCGGGCTGGCGCGGGGACTGGTGCCCGCGGGCCGCCGGGTGGACGTGGGCTGGAGCGAGTCGCTGGTGGTGGAGTGGTTCCGGGTGCTGCGACTGCCGCCGCACCAGTGGGACTACCCGGTGCGGCCGCCGTCGAGCCCGTGCCCGCGCTGCCCCGCGCCGGATGGACACGCGGTCGAGGTGAAGACCGGCCTCACCTTCCCCGAGGGTCGCAAGGCGGTGTGCACGGTGTGCGGGTACGCCTGGCTGGAGCTCGAGGCCGACGTCCGGGCAGCCTCCGTTGACGTCCGACGCCGGGCCCGCTAAAGGAGCGCGCTCCTAGCAGGAAGGCCCTGTCGTCTAGTGGTCAGGACGGTGCCCTCTCACGGCACAAACTCGGGTTCGAATCCCGGCAGGGTCACTCCGCTGCAACCGCTACTCGCTGGATGCCGCACGACCTAATCCGACCCCCTCGTGCGTGCGTCGGTGCGGCCTGGCGAGGGCTGTCCAGCACGAGGTCGGCTGTCGGTTCGACGCGAACGCTGCGCGCCTCCGCACGATCTCCCGCACGGCGTGCGCGAGAACCCGGTGCATTGACCGCCGCTCCCGTGTGCTTCCAGGAGTGAAAATTGCATCCATCTCCTCGACTCACGACGAGGAGGTTCTTCAATGCGAACGCTGAGAGGGGTCGTTCTCCTCAGCCTGTTCACTCCGTCGATCGTGCTCCTGGGTTGTTCGAAGCCCGAGGATCCGGCGGCGCTCCACCGAGCGCTGGGCAACGAGCACGCGAGGAAGGCGGAGTGGGCAGTGGCCGCGAAGGAGTACGGGCTTTCGGCCCAGGCGAATCCCCGCGACCGCAAGGTGTGGGAGCTGAAAGCGAACGCCCACATCAGGCTGGGCGAGGTGCGCGAAGCGGCCGAGAGCCTGGTGAAGCCGGCGGAGTACACGTCGGATCCGAACGCCAAGGCAGAGTCCTATCGCCTCGCCGCCAGCCTCTACGTCGAGAATCGAGAATTCCTCGAAGCAGAGAAGGCCTTCGCCGAAGCACTGAGATTCGCCCCGCGCGACGAGCTCTCCCTGTCGTGGCTGGGCGAGTTTGCCTCCGCCCGCGGCGGGGCACGATCGATGACCGACCCGCCGGACGCGGTCTGGCTGGAAAAGGCGATCGGGTACTACGACCGGGCCATCTCGGTGAATCCGAACAATCTCTTCGCGTACGTCAACAAGCGCATCGCCATCAACAAGTACATCGTGTTCGAGGAGCAGGAGCGAGCTCTGGCGAATCGGCTCATTCACCTCGAGCACAAGGATGCCTCCAGGGTGGCCGCGGCAGAAGCTCGCCTGAACGATGCCACCACTCGAATCGAAGATTTCAAGAAGGAAATCGACAAGCTGAACAAGAAGATCATCGAATTTCGGGCACCGCAGAAGGCCAACCACACGAGCTGATGCTCCGGCCTAGAAATGCGACCACCTCCGAACGGAACTCGTCGATGTGCCCGACCAGCATGTGCCCACCCCGCGCGTAGCCGATGAAGCGCGCTCCCGGGACGTGCTCGGCGGTATAGCGAGCGCCGGCATACGTTCCGTAGCCGTCGTTCTCGACGCTGGCGATCAGCGCCGGGGCGGAGATCCGCCCCAGGGGCAGCGGCCGCAGTGCGCGTGCGACATTGCCCTCGTTGAGGAGTCCCGGGGCCCGGGAGCTGACGGGCAGGATCATGTCGAGCAGGCCGTCGAGGCGTCGCCGCTCGGCCTCGGACGCGCCGCGCACGTCGTCGATGGGAGTCCCGAGCACGGTCTCGACCATCCTCGTCCGTAGCGTGCGCGTGGCTGCCCACATGAGGAAGTCCGACCGCGTGACGCGTTCGACGAAGACGTGCGCCGCTCCGGAGAGTCGATCGGCCGGCCGCGGCTGGCCCGAGTACGCCAGTGGAACCAGCAGGATCATCGCGCTGCATCGATCGGGATGGCGAAGGCAGAACTGGATCGTCGACGGCCCTCCCGCGGACACTCCGAAGACCGGGGCGCGATCGATCCCGAGCGCATCGAGGAGGCAGGCGTGCGCGTCGGCCTGCGCCTCGGCCGAGGCGTCGGGTGGCAGCGGCGTCCGGAGATAGCCGAAGCGCGACATCGCGATCACCCGGTATCCGTGATCGATCAGACCCGCACCCAGCGCGAGGCCTTGATCGAATCCGCCGCCCGCTCCGTGAACCACGAGCACCGGTGGTCCACTGCCGCGGTCGGCGTATTCGATGGGGCCGCACCGGGTCTCGGCCACGACGCTGCCGACCGAGACGCGCCGGCGCGCCGCCCCGATGTCGCGCCGGTATGCGACCACGGTCCACGTGAGGGCTGCGGCAACGGCGGCCAGGACCACGAGCAGAATCCGCTTCATGGGGCCCCGCCGAGGCATCACACGTGCCAACTTTCGAGGCGGCTCTAGAGCTTGGCCAGCGCGTCGAGCGCCAGGGTCTTCTCCGCGCTCATCTGCTTGGCCTTGTCCTGGACGCCATAGACCTTGAACAGGTACACGGCCTTCCCCTTCTTGACGTAGAGCATCGTGTACGGGGCGAGCGTCGCGTAGAAGGCGTCGTCTCCGAGCCCGCTCGCCGGCGTGAAGGTGATTCCCGGAAGCGGGCTGGACTTCAACCGGTCCCATTCCCCCGGCGGGAGCGACAGGCTGACGATGACGTGCGGCTTCGCCGAGCTCCACGAGCAGCCGGTCGTCCCGATCGGCTCTCCCGCCTCGAAGGTCCCGCCGAGCGCGGCGCCAACCTGTGCTGGGGTGAGCAGCTTGCAGAGCTCCGGAGCCGCATGGGACGCGGCGGGAAACGCCAGCACCGCGAGCACGCAGAACAGCCGCCGCCAGGAAGCGCCCCAGTTCGATGGCATCCGCCACCTCCGGAGGCCAGTGTACCTCTCGCGGCCGGTCCGGTCCTCATCGGAGTGCTTCCCGCAGCGGAGCCTCGAGGAGCGCTGCGGTCGTCATCGCCAACCCCACGGCGATCGAGGTGGTGCTTGCGCCCGAGGCGTCCGCGCCGAGGCGCCTGCCTGCCGAGCGAGGAGAGGATCCACCAGGCGTCTCCGGACTGCTCGGAACTGAACCGGTGGATGGTCGATGCCAGCGCCCATCCTTACGGTAGACGCCATGCGTACCTCTCTTCGATCATTCGTGACGTTGCTTGCTCTCGCCTGCATCCCGGCGCTCGCCGCCGACCGGTCGTCCCTCGTCGCCGACGCGCAGGGGACGGTTCAGACCTTCAAGCAGAAGGACCCGAAGCTCGAGAAGTTCTTCTCCGGCGCAGCCGGTTACGCGGTCTTTCCCACGATCGCCAAGGGCGGCTTCATCGTCGGTGGGGCGGGTGGAGACGGTGTCCTCTTCGTCGGCGGACAACCGATGGGGACGGCGAACATGGGGCAGGCCAGCATCGGGGCGCAGCTCGGCGGCCAGACCTACTCGGAGATCATCTTCTTCCAGAGCCCCGCGGCGCTGAAGGACTTCGAGAACGGGAACTTCACCCTCGCGGCGCAGGCCTCGGCGGTCGCTCTCTCGGCCGGGGCTGCGGCGAACGCGAACTACGAGAACGGGGTGGCGGTCTTCACCGCATCGAAGACGGGGCTGATGTACGAGGCCTCCGTCGGCGGGCAGAAGTTCAC
>DATJVY010000070.1:0-3096 GCA_035501615.1 Myxococcaceae bacterium | reverse complement strand
ACCTGCTCGAACAGGAGCGGCTTGTGGGCGCGGGCGACGGCCATGGGGACTCCTCCCTCGGGGTTGTCGGCTGAGGGCGGTGAGGTATCCGGCTCCCGCCCGGAAGACCAGTACAGTTTCCGTGATCGAGGCCTGAACAGCGCCGGTGCTGTGCTGTGCTGCGTCGAACGCCGCAGCGAACCGTCCGCCCCGTGCGGAGAACGGTGGGCACCGCGGCCGCGCGTCCGCGCGGATCCGTCCGCCGGAAGTCGTCTCGGGGTCACCGGAGGTCCACGGTGCCGATGCCTGCGGCCGCACGCACCGGTCGATCGGCGACAGGCGGAGCGTGGAGTGACGTCACGCGCCCCGCTCACGGCTCGCCCGGCGGGAGCCTTCGATGGGGGCCTGCCTGACGGACCGCCACGGGGATCGCGCGCGAGGGGACCACCCTTCCCCCCAGGGTGGTCGACCGCGGGGCGCTGCTGCCTCCTCCGGAGCGTCGCGCTGGTCGGCGCTCTCGGCGCCCGATCGCAGGCGTCCCGTTGCGATCGCACCCGTCCGTGCGTTAGGACCCGGCGGCCTCGAGCTCGATGACCGCTGGACGGACATTCCCGCGCTGGATGCCGACCTGCGCGGTCGTGCTGGTGCTGCTCCAGCTGGGCGCGGTGCTCCACCTCGCCGCGTCGCCCCACGGCATCTGTCCCGAGCACGGGCTGGCGGTCGAGCTCGACGCCGCCTCGACCGGTGCCGAGGCGTTCGCGGCGGCGGCGCTCCCCGGGGTCGGCTGTGCGCCGGTGGCCACGTTCCGCTCCGACGCGCACCCGCACTGCCCCTCGCTGTGGGTCCTGCGCCAGGCGCGCTCCGAGGTCGTGGGCTCGGCCGCAGCGCTGGTCCGGCCCGAGCTGGCGACCGTCGCCCTGGCGCCCGACGCGGTCACGGAGCCGCAGCCCTCGACGCTCCACCGCGCGCCCAAGGAGCCGCCCCCGGCCTGACGGTCTCCGGAACCACGTTCGCCCTCGTGCCGCCGGCGGGCTCACCCCGGTGGCGGCGCGACCGAGCCGTTCTCACCGTCCGTCACCCCGTCCCGGGGGTCCGCATGTCAGGCAGTTCCCATCCGCCGTTCCGAGGAGCACGCGCCGTCCTGGCCACCCTGCTGGTGGGATGGACCCTGTCTGCGCACGCGGCCAACCTCGGCATCGTCCACGGGACGGTGCACGACGAGAACGGGCAGCCGATCCCTCGCACCCGGGTCACGCTGCTTCGCGGGAACCAGCAGCTCGATGCTCACTCCACCGACGCCAGCGGTCACTTCGAGTTCGAGCAGGTGCCGTTCGGGAAGTACCGCCTCACCTTCGCCGCCCCCGACGGGCGAATGGACGACCGCGAGATCCTGATCGCCTCGGGCGACGTGCTGGAGCAGGACGTGACCCTGCCCACCCTCGAGGAGACGGTCACCGTCGTGGCGCCGCAGAGGGAGGCACCCCGTCCGACGACCACGACCGGCTCGGCGGAGCAGATCCAGCGCGAGGACATCCAGTCCCGTCCGCGCGGCGACTCGGCGACCGTCAACGAGATCCTCGCCACCCAGCCGGGCTTCGTCTACGACGCCCTGGGCCAGATCTACGTCCGTGGCAACCACGCCAACATCCAGTACCAGCTGGATGGGGTGCAGCTCCCGGACACGGTCTCGGGCCTCTTCGGGCAGTTCCTCACTCCGCGGCTGGTGGAGAACATGGAGGTCATCACCGGCGGGCTGCCGGCCGAGTACGGGCAGCGGCTTTCCGCGGTGGTGAACCTCAACTCGCGCCAGCCCCCGACCGGCGGAGAGGGCCGCTTCGACCTGACCTACGGCAGCTTCGGCACCGTGTCGCCGGGCGCGTACTGGGGACAGAAGGTCGGCGCGGTCTCGTACCTGGTCGGCGGGAGCTTCAACTGGACGCAGCGCGGCCTCGATCCGCCGAACCCGACGACGTACCTGAACGACGCGGCCCAGCAGGGGCGGATCTTCGCGAAGGTGGATCTGGACCTCAACGACCGGGACCATCTCTCGACGTTGTTCAGCTACTCGCACGACCGGTTCCAGATCCCGATCGACCCGACGATCGATCCCAACAACATGCAGGGGGACCAGTACGGCAACCCGCCGCCACCGTACTTCCCGCCCGACACCCAGCAGACCGAGACCGAGAACGACGTCTTCGGCATCCTCTCCTACCGCCACGATTTCGACGCCGCGCGGTCGCTGCGCATCGCGGGGTACGCCCGTCACTCCGCCGCCAAGTTCTTCGGCGACCCGGAGCAGGCGCTGGTGCCGCCGCAGCGGCCTTGCCCCGAGGGCACCACCCCCGACACCCGCCTCGACCAGTGCCCCGGGGCGAGCAACGTCGACCGGAGGGCCGACCACGTCGGCGTGGTCAGCGACTATCTCCAGCGCATCGGGGATCAGCACACCCTGAAGTTCGGCCTCAACCTCGACCAGCTCTGGGGTCAGACGGCGTACGACACCTACGCGCGGGAGATCACGCCGCCGCCGGAGTTCAGCCGCGTCGGTCAGGGCGCCGACCAGCCCACCGCGACCGCGGGCGGAATCTATGCGCAGGATCGCTGGACGGTTGGAAAGCTCACCATCACCGGCGGCCTCCGGGGGGACTTCCAGAGTGCGTCACCGGGAGCAGGGAGCAACCAGGTGACCGACTTCGGCGTGAGCCCACGACTCGGTGCCGCCTGGGCCTTCACCCCGGACGTGGTCGCCCACGCGTTCTTCGGTCTGCTGTGGATTCCCCCCTCGGTCACCGACGCCGCCGCCGGAGCGCGGCTCAAGGCGGCCGTCCCGCCGGGCGAGCCCATCCCCTACGACCTTCGCCCGGAGAAGGATCGCTACGCCGAGGTGGGCCTTCGGGGGCGTGTTTACCGGGCGCTCACCCTGGGCCTCACCCTCTGGGGACGTCTCTCCACCGACCAACTCGACGAGACCGAGGTGGGCAACACCGGCATCACCACCCCCTACAACTTCGCCGAGGGGCGCGCCGGCGGCATCGAGGCCACCGCCGACTGGGTCCTCACCCAGAAGCTCACCGCGTTCGGCAACGTGACCTTCGGAACCGCGCAAGGGAAGGG
>DATJVY010000069.1:0-21276 GCA_035501615.1 Myxococcaceae bacterium | reverse complement strand
AGGCCGGTGTCGACCACGAGGCGCACCGACCGGAAGAGCTCGCTCCCCAGCGCGGTCACCGATTGCTGGGGACGGGTGTAGAGCCCGAGCGGACCGCCCAGCTTCTCCACGTACAGCGCCCATCCCTCGATGTAGGCGTTGTACTGGACGATGCGGCGGAGCAGCGGGAGCGACGGGTTCTCGTTGGTCAGCGCGATCTGGAAGTGGTGGCCCGGGATGGCCTCGTGGAGGAAGAGCGAGGGTGACGCCCCGATCGGCCGGTTCTTCAGCTCGCTCGCGTTCACGTAGAAGACGCCAGGCCGCGAGCCGTCGAGCGTCGCCGGGACGTACTGGCTGGAGGCCGCGCCCTCCCGGTAGGGCTCGATGAGGCGCACCTCGAAGTCCGCCCGGGGCAGGTGCCCGAAGAGCGCGGGGAGGTGCGGGCCGACGGTGGCCTTGAACGCCTGGTACCGGGCGAGGAGCCCGGCCGCGTCCTGCGCCGGGTCGACCGGCGTGCGGCGGAGCATCCCGATGTACTCGGGCGTCGTCCCGGTGAAGCCCTGGTCCTTCGCCACCCGTCCGATCTCGGCAGTGAGACGCTTCACCTCCGAGAGCCCGAGCTCGTGGATCTGGTGCGGGGTGAGGGAGCTGGTGGTCTGCGCGCGGACCTGGAACGCATAGCGGGCCGTCCCGTCGGGAAGGCCCTCGCTGGCGGTGGTGGCGCGGCAGGCCGGGAGGTAGACGTCGCGGGTGAAGTCCCGCAGGCGCCGGTAGGCCGGAACCAGCGTCCCGGTGATGGCGGCGCGGTAGGCGCCGGTCAGCCGCTCGCGGTCGGCGGGCGAGAAGTCCGCGGGCATCCGGGCGATGGGCCCCCAGAACGCGCTGTCCTCCGGCCGGGCGACGATCTGCGCCTCCAGCTGCGGGAGGACGCGGTTCATCACCGCCTTCGGCCGGGTGAAGCCCGAGGCGATCCCTCGACGCATGTTGGACATCGCGGTGTTCACCCACCGGTCGAAGGCGTCGATGCGAGAGAGGAAGTGGTCGTAGTCGGCCACGGTGCGGAAGGGGTGCATGCCCGCGCCCGAGCCGAGCACCGGCATCTGGATCGCGAGCGCGTCGTTCTGGTCGAGGGGCATCAGCTGGTCCCCGTGCTCGAGCCCCTCCAGGGCGGTGCGCGTCAGGTCGTCCAGCACGTCCCAGGTCAGCCCATCCTCGCCGCCGAGCGCCGAGCGCGGGATCCGGGCGAGCCCGGCCCGGGTGTCCTGGTTGAGCTTCCGGATCGCGCCCAGCCCCGCGTCGGTGAGCGTGTCGGGGAGCCGGTCGTCGTAGCGGTGGTCCCCGACCATCGTCGCGAGCAGCGGGTCGAGGCGGAGCATCCCCTCGGCGTGGGTGTCGGCCAGGGCGTGGATGGCCGCGGTGGCATCGGCGACCGGAGGCTCCGTCGGTGCCGGGGCGTGAGAGCACGCCGCGATCAGGAGCGGGATGAGGGGAAGAATTCGTCGCGTTCGCATCGGCCGGAGGCGTGGACCTGACGACGGGCGGGGCCGGTCCGTCAACCGACTTTCCGCCGCCAGAGCGAACCGCTCGACGGTCGCCCCCGGGGACCTTGGCTACTGGTGAAGGTTCCCGGACGGCGTGTCAGTTCGGCGTGGTGGCCGATCCGGGGCGGGTTGCCGCGGCGCGAGCCTTCTCCGCGGGCACGAACTCCTGCATCACCGCCCGCAGGCGCAGGTCCGGCGGCAGGAGCCCCTGGGCGAGGACGAAGTCGTGGAACCGCTGCCGGTCGAGGTGGCCACCCAGGGCCAGCTCGGCCCGCTGCCGCGTCTCCAGCATCGACTGGTAGCCCACGAAGTACGACGTCGCCTGGCCGGGAGCGCGGAAGGTGTACCGGTCCACCTCCTGCTTCGCCATGCCCTCGGAGAGGACGCACTCCTCCATCAGCACCCGCCGCGCCTCCTCGGGGGAGATCTGCCCGAGGTTGAGCATCGGGTCGAGGAACGCACGCGCCGCCCGCAGCATCCGGTGCTGCAGCGAGACCAGCTGCCCATCGAGAGGCAGGTAGGGCTTCATCTCCGCCTCGGCGTAGAGCGCCCAGCCCTCGACGTTCGCGCTGTTGAAGGCGAAGACCGCCCGCGCGATGGACACCCCGCTCTCGATCATCCGCGTGAACTGCAGCTCGTGGCCGGGTCGGGCCTCGTGCACGGTGAGGGTCCAGGTCGCGGCGTCGAAGGTGAAGTCGTCGGTGCGGAGATCCTTCTGTCCCGGCGTTCCCGGCGTGACCAGGGGGAGCACGAACTCGCCGTACTCGCCCGTGTTGCCGATGAGCCGCGGAGCGTTCATGTGGGGCGCGGGCTGCATCGCCGACTCGGCCTCGGAGGCGAGCCGGATGGCGGCCTTCCGCTGCGGCAGCGTCACCACGTGCTCGCGCCGGGTGATCTCCTCCAGGGCGGACAGGCGCTTGGCGTAGAGCGAGAGGACCGAGGCGTTGCTGATCTGCTGCTTCTTCAGCGCCCGCAGGACGGTCCGGTAGTCACCGGTCGCCGGGAGGCCTTTGGCCTTCGCGACCAGCGGAGCGAGCGCGTTCATCTCGTTCCGGATCTCCGAGAAGGAGATCAGCGCCGAGCGGAGCACCGCCTCGGGCGGGGCCGTCACCCCGAAGGATTTCAGGTAAACCGCGTAGAGATCCGGCGGCAGGCGACTCTCGGAGCGAGAGCGGGGAAGGATCTCTTCGGTGACCCAGCGGTCGTAGTCCTCGATCTGCTCGCCGAGCTTCGCCAGCGCCGGCTCGTAGCCCGCGATGCCGAACTTCTTGAACAGGTCACCGATCCCCGCGACCAGCCGCTTGCTGTCCGCCAGCGCCTGCTCAACCTCGGGACGGAAGGGCCCGAGCAGCTTCTTGTCCCCGAGCCGCTCGACGGTCCGCGCCTTTGCCAGCTCGGTGATCGGCGTGCTCCCCGGCTCGATCCCCGCGTAGCGGCGGAGGCGAACCAGGGCGGCCGTCCGCCGTTCCTTCGGGATCCGCTCGTCGAGCAGGACGAAGACGCCGCCGAACGCGGTGCGGGCCGGCTTGTAGAAGGGCAGGAGGAGCGCGTCCTCGAGCTTCCCGACCTCGATCTTCCTCCGGGCGTCGTCGATGAGGATCTGCATGTCCTCGCGCACCTTCGGGTCGCGGGTCGTGGGCAGCTTTGCCTCCAGCGCCTTGGCTGCGCTGTCCAGCGACGCCCGGTAACGCTCGTCGTGTCCGGGCCCGAGGTCGACGACCTTGTCGTCCACGCCCTCGACGCCGAGTCGCTGCGCCTCCTCGGGGTCGAAGTCGGCGATGGTCCTCAGCATCGGCTGGGCCGCGGCGTCGCTCTCCTTCACCCATTCTGGGACCGGTGCGGAGAGGGCCGAGCCGGCGACGAGGACGAGGAGGAGGGGCGAGGGTCGGGCGCGCATGGGGCTCCGGAGCGGTGTCGGCGGCGTTCTGGCGGAACCTCGCCCGGGCCGCCAGCGGAAGGCAGCGAACGACGCCCACCGGTACGCGGAGGCGCCTGGGCCGATTGCCATGCGGGGCGCACTTGCCGGGAGTGGGTCCACGGCCCACCTCCGCTCCGGAGACGGCCCACGAGGCCGGCACTACGCTCCCGGAGCGTGGGACGCCTCCCGATCCCCGCTGCGGTCCTCCTCTCCGGTGCCCTCCTGGTGGCGATGGCGGCCTGCACCGGGACCGTCCCGGCCGACGGGTCTGCCGGCCTCTCTCCCGACGGCAACGGCGTCGGCGACGGAGGCCCGACCGATGGAGGCTCCGCAGACGCCGGACAGGACGTGCTCCTGCCCTGGGAGAACCCACCCCAGTACTACGCGCAGTTCTCGCATGGGCCCTCCTCCGACGCCGGCTTCTTCCCCATCGCCGTCTGGCTCCAGACCCCCTCCAACGCCCCCGCGTATGCGGCCGTCGGAATCAACACCTTCGTCGGCCTCTACCAGGGCCCCACCGACGCGCAGCTGGCGGGGCTCGCCGACGCGGGAGTGCCGGCGCTGTGCGACCAGTCCGGCGTCTGGGCGAGCCACCTCGACGACTCGACGATCGAGGGCTGGACCCAGCAGGACGAGCCGGACAACGCCCAGCCTGACGGTCAAGGCGGCTATGGCCCCTGCATCGACCCCTCGGTCATCCAGGGCATCGCCGCGACGTTCAGGAGCAACGACCCCACGCGCCCGGTCTACCTGAACCTCGGCCAGGGCGTGGCCTGGGAGCAGTGGATCGGCCGCGGCTCCGCCTGCGCCGGGCGGCTGGACATGTATCCGCAGTACGAGCTGGGCGCGGACATCGTCTCCTTCGACATCTACCCGCTCAACGAGACCGATCCCTCGGTGAAGGGCGAGCTGTGGCTGGTGGCGGTGGGCGTGGATCGCCTCCGGCAGGGCACCAGCTACACCAAGCCGGTGTGGAACTGGATCGAGACCACCGGTATCGACGATCCTGCGGACACGCCCACCCCCGCTCAGATCCGTGCCGAGGTGTGGATGTCGCTGGTCCACGGCTCGGCAGGCATCGGCTACTTCGCGCACATCTTCAGCCCCAGCTTCATCGAGGCGGGGCTGCTCTCGGAGCCGACGGTGAAGGCCGGGGTACAGACGATCAACGCCGAGATCACCTCGCTCGCACGCGTCCTCAACACCCCGTCGATCGGCAACGCCGTCACGGTGGCATCCCAGAACGCCGCCGTCCCCGTGGACCTCATGGTCAAGCGCCAGGGCGGCGCGCTGTACGTCTTTGCGGTCGCGATGCGGCCCGGACGACGCACGCCAACTTCACGCTGCGGGGGGTGGGCAGCGGAACGGCGATGGTGATCGGCGAGTCGCGAACCGTGCCCGTGACCGGTGGCACCTTCGGCGACGAGTTCGCCGCCGACTACGCGGTCCACCTCTACCGCGTGACGTACTGAGCGTCGGTCAGTCGTTCGGCGCGCCGGCGAGGATGCTGCTCACGTCGGACGAGCGAACCATCCTCTTCGGGTACGCCGGGCGCACGGGCTTCTGGGACGTCCTCGAGAGCCCTCGCGCCCCGTGGTACCCACATCCCCCGAGAGGGCCTCACCCTCGAGCGACGGAGGAGGCGGGTGCGTGCCCCGGCCACCCCTGCCCCGGTGCGGTGAGCACAACCGCCGTGACGATCGCGCCACACGTCACGTCGGACGACGTCCCGCGTTTCGCGCCCTTGCCCAGCGATCTGTCCGGCCCCGCCGGTGCACTGGTCCCTCCCCGCAACCCGCAGGGAGGAATGCGAAACATGAACCGCTTGCTCTCCAGCCGCTCGTTCACCATCGCGCGCCATGTCGTGGGAGTGATGGCCGCGGCCCTCTTGCTCGTCGCGCCGATCGCCCGCGCCGACGAGGTCACCTCCAAGGTGAGCACGTCGACCGACGTCACGCGGAGGTCGGGCACGAAGGAGTCCGGGCTCATCCCCGGCATGCTCATCGGCCCCCGCCTGTCGGTGGCCGTGCCGGCACCGACGCTCGGGGCCGAGGTGAAGTTCATGCGCTACCTCGGCGCCTCCTTCGACTACGGCCTCTTCCCAAAGCTCACCATCTCCGGCGTCGACGTCAGCTACAGCATGTGGAGCGTGGGTGCGCGCGTCTACCCGTGGGGTGACGTCTTCTTCGTCGGCGCGGTCTACGGCCACTACGGGGTGGAGGCCACCGCGAACGTCGCCCAGGGCAGCGGGACGGTCCGCGCCAGCAGCGACTTCCTCGGGCCGCAGATCGGAGCCCGCTGGATCCAGCCCAGCGGGTTCTTCTTCGGGATCGACCTCGCCTGGGCCTTCCCCATCGGGTACAGCTCCGAGGCCTCTCCCGACCCGAGCGGGACCACGACGAGCGTGAAGGAGACCGCGGACCGCTACCTCCGGAACGGCATCCCGCTGGTCGGCCTGATCTCGGTGGGCTGGATGTTCTGAGGTTCCTTCCCGCCGAGCGCGTGGGCCCGCTCCTCCTCCGGGGGGCGGGCCTTCGTGCGTCCGGGGCTGTGCTATTCGTGCCCGACGTGGCCAGGAGCACGGACGAACCTGAAGAGCCGGTGCCGGAGACCGTCTCCGTGGTGGCCGGGAGCGTCGTTCGTCCGGCCGTCCAGCGGTTCCGGCTCCACGGGCTCGGCGGCGAGCTGGAGGGGAAGTCGTTCGACTCCTCGTCGGACCGACTGCAGATCGGCTCGCACCCTCTCAACGAGATCGAGGTGCGCGATCGGACGGTGTCTCGCTTCCACTGCGAGGTGTTCGTCGATCACCAAGGGCGGGCCTGGGTCAAGGACCTGGGCAGCCGGAATGGAACCCGGGTGAACGGGGTCCGGGTCCGAGAGGCCGAGCTCCAGGAGGGGATGATCCTCCGCGTCGGGCAGCTCGAGCTCGCGTTCACCGCGCTGTCGGAGCGCAACGAGCTCGAGGTCGCGACCGCCACCAGCTTCGGGACGCTCGTCGGCTCGTCGCTTGCGCTCCGGGCCTCGTTCGCGCTTCTGGAGAAGGCGGCGGCCAGCAACGTCACCGTCCTCCTCACCGGCGAGTCCGGGACCGGCAAGAGCGAGGCGGCAGAGCTGATCCACGAGCGGAGCGCCAGGGCCGTGGAGCCCTTCCGGATCGTCGACTGCGCCGCCGTTCCTGCGAACCTCCTCGAGTCGGAGCTCTTCGGGCACGAGCGAGGGGCATTCACCGGCGCGAGCCAGCGCAGGATGGGCGTCTTCGAGGAGGCCGAGGGCGGCACCGTGTTCCTCGACGAGATCGGCGAGCTCCCGCTGGAGCTCCAGCCGAAGCTGCTCCGGGTGCTCGAGGCCCGCGAGGTCCGCCGCGTCGGCGCCAACCGCCACCTGCCCGTCGACGTCCGGCTCATCGCGGCGACCAACCGCGAGCTCCGGGCCGAGGTGAACACCGGCCGCTTCCGGCCAGATCTCTACTTCCGGCTCGCCGTGCTCATCGTCCGGCTACCTCCGCTTCGCGAGCGGCCCGGAGACGTCCCGCTCATCGCGCGGCAGCTCCTCGACCGGCTCACCCTCGACGAGGAGACCCGGCGCGCGCTCACCGATCCGGCCTTCCTCGCCCGGCTCCGCCTCTCGCCCTGGCCCGGAAACGTGCGGGAGCTGCGAAACCACCTCGAGCGGTGCGCAGCCCTGCAGGAGGCGCTCCAGCCGTCGGTCGAGGAGCCGTCCCCGCAGCATCTCGACGCGCTGGACGTGAGCATTCCCTTCTCCGAGGCGCGCCGGCGCCTGCTGGCCACGTTCGAGAAGAACTACGTCCGGGCGCTCCTCGAGCGCCACGACGGGAACGTCTCGCAGGCGGCCGCGACGGCCCGGGTGGACCGTGCGCACCTGCACCGCATCATGCGGCGCAACAACCTGCGGTGAGCCGGAGCGATCCCTAGCAGGTCTCCACCGTGGCTGGGCGGCGCTACGGGTGCGGCCGGTAAATGAGCTCGGCTCCCGCGGGCGGCGTCCGCGTCTCGTAGCGGGCAACCAGCGCATCGGGAATCCGTTCCAGATCCGTGCAGCGGAGGTAATCGCGCATGGTCGTGCCGGTGCAGTGCTCGTCGACGTGGGGAGCTCCACGCTGCTCGGCCACGTCGCCCACGTGCACGATCCGGAAGTCCACGCTGTAGCGGGTCTTCCCCGACGTGTTGGGCACGCTGGAATGCATCTGCGCCCCGGAGAAGATGATCATCCCACCCACTGGGGGTAGGAGCCGGATCTGCGGATTGATCTCGACGTGCTCGGTAGCCCTCGGCAGTGGTCGGTCGTCCGACTTGAGGTTCGCCACCACGTGCGCTCCGCGGTGCTGCGCGTTCCACACGTAGTAGTCGTACTTGGCCGAGTCGTTCGGAACCGGCCGGGCCCAGTACGCGGGATGGAAGGCCATCGCGTTTTCGGACGCCAGCTCGTAGACCGGCATCCACCAGTTGATCTGGCAGCTCGGCGCCGAGTACCAGGTGTCGCGGTGCGGATGCCAGGCATAGGCAATGCCGGTGGTCAGGTATTGATCGCTGGTCGAGCTCCGCAGGCGCGGCACGTCGAAGTAGGTCAGCTCCGGGTCGCAGCCCATGTCCACCAGCATTGCCCGCAGTAGCCGCTTGCTCTCCGGATGGTGGATGAACAGCGGCTTCACCTTGCCCAGCAGCTCGGCGAAGGCGCTGACCTCCATCTCGTGCTGCGCCGTCTCCGGGTCGAGCGGCCCGAAGGCCTCCCGGAGCAGTGCCCGGGTGAACTCCACGAGCGCCAGCGAGCTCTGGCGCGGCGAGTAGAGGAAGATGTCTCCATCGAACAGGCGGCGACGGCGTTCGTCGTCACCCATCACGGGGTCCAGGTGGATGGCGTGTGGCATGACCGGGCCTCCCCCAGGGGGTGGACGGTGAAGCAGCACTTCAACCCAGGACCGGTCCTCACCGGAACGTGAACACCTGTCCCGGCCGAGTTCGCCAGCACGAGAGGGGCTAGGTCCCCGGGATCACGGGACAGGACCGAGCGAGGTTGATCTTGCGAGCCGTTCTCAAGAAGAGCCCCGGAGGGGACTCGGGGGGTTGCGATGGCCCCGGACCCTCAATCGGGATGCGGAGCGATGCCATCGCTCACCGGGGCAGTGGCCGCTGCCCCCCCGGGGGTCCGGCGGAGTAGGGCCCTCAGGAGCCCCAGGTCTCCCCGGTGCACCATCCCGGTCGCCACCGAGAGCAGGGCGAAGACCACGATGCAGAGGGGGATGCCCAGCCAGGGGGTGAGCGGGGGCAGGAAATGGAAGAAGACACCGGTCCCCACCGCGCAGACCACGGCCCGGCCTCCGTCGGCCAGCACCTTCAGTCCCAGCACTCCCCTGGGGAGCAGAAAGGCGCACCCCAGACACATCACCAGCTCGCTGACAACGAGCGCCACGGTCACGCCGATGCCCCCGTTTCCGGTGCGCCACTGGAAATAGGGAACCAGGAGCAGCTCCAGCGCCAGGCCGAAAGCCACGCTGGCGATCTTGGCCGAGGCCACCGCCTTCGACCGCGACAGTGCGGTCAGGGAGACCGCCATCAGCATGTCGATGAAGAGGAGGAACAGCCCCAGGGCGAAGATCTGGAGGATGATTCCCGCCGGCTGGTAGTTCCGCCCGCCGTAGACCACCGAGATCGCCGTGCTGGCATAGAGCCAGGTTCCGACGCATCCCAGGCCGGCCAGCCAGAGCATCGGTCGTTGGATGATTGCGAACTGCTCGCGGAAATGTTCCGGCTCGCGGGCCACCCTGGAGAGCGGAGTGAATGCCGCCGAGCCCAGGATCAGCGCCGGGGCCATCAGGGTTCCCTGGATGCTCTTCGCCGCCCCGTACCAGCCGATCGCCTCGCGGGTGACCATCTTCGAGAGCACCACCGCATCGATGTAGGGCTGGACGTAGACGGCGATGGTCATCATCAGAAGGGGGGTGCCCTCCCGGAAGATGAGCCGTGCCGTCGAGGTCGAGAACCGCAGCGGTCCGACGAGGTCGACGCGACCGTAGAACCACCAGGCCAGGACCAGCGCCGCGGCCCCTCCCGCGCCGAGCGCACCCATCACGCCACCGAGGCCGAACCCCAGCTTCAGCGCCACGATCGCGAGGACGAGGCCCACGGCCCGGTTCGTCACGCCCACCGCCGCGTCGAGGTCCATCCGGTCGCGGCCCCGGAACACCACTCCGAAGTTCTGGGCGAGGAAGAAGGGCAGGCTGGCGAGGAGGAAGGCCACCGTGAACCAACGCGTGCGAAGGTCGTAGCCCAGAGCCCAAGCGGCGAGCGCGGCGGGCACTCCGGCGGCGAACATCCCGGCGGCCCGCAGCGCCAGGCCGGTACCGAGCAGGTGGCCGGCTTGTTCCGGCGCGCGGGCCACCTCCCGGATGGTGATGTACGACTGTCCCCAGTCGACCAGCACGATCGTGAACGCGGCGAAGGAGTTGGCCAGGAAGTAGAGGCCGAAGTCCTTCACTCCCAGGAGCCGGCCGAGCGCGGCGCTGAGGAGGATCCCCAGCACCATCGTCCCCATCTGGCCCGCGAACAGGTGCAGCGTGTTTCGCGCCAGCTTCAGGCTGCGGGGCGGGGCTTCGACCTGGGACGCTCCGTTCACGGCCACCTGCTCACCCGCCCTCATCCGGAAGCGTTCCTCACGCGCCGGTGACTAGCACGGGTTGATGCGAAGCCGATGGGGGGCGTGGCCCGGTCGGGGAACACCCGGGGTTCAGGGCACCCGGGCTTCGGCGCGCCCTCGCGAGGGGACCTCGAGGGCGATGACGAGATCGATCGCCGTGGCCGGTGGCGGCGAGGGGCTCGTCCTGGCGCGGGCCGTCGTCGACGCTGGAAACCCGCGGTGAATGACTCGCAACGCCGTGATCGGGAGCGGGGAGATTCGGTCAGCCTTCGTCGCAACGGATGGTGGCAATCACGTGGCGGGTCGCAACGAGCGAGGAACAGGGTCCGGTGACCGCGGCGCGTGCCGCCCGAGGTCGGGACAAACGAGAGCGCCGGGCGGAGGGGGGAGCCGCCCGGCGCTTCTCACCGCACGTCGCCTTGCTTCACCCCGCCACTACGGCTCGCGCGGATAGGCGAGGTTCACCGGGTACTGCGTGGTGATGTTGTGCACCACGTCGACGGCGAACTGCGCCCCGGGGCCGTGGCAGATCGGGCAGCTCTCGATCGGTGCGCCGCTCGACGGAACGTAGGTGTTCGCCGCCGCGTGCGCGGCGGAGTCGGCCGCGTCGTGGCAGGTGATGCACGCCCGTGCGGTCGGGTTCTGCCACGCGGTGTTCTGGCATTTGCCGGCGACGCACGACTGGCCGTAGCCGCAGTCCGTGGCCACCGAGCACGCTGCCAGCGTCGAGCGGTGACAGTTGTTGCAGGACCGCACGTCCACCGGCGAGAGGATCTCCTGGAAGCTCAGCAGGCTGTTGTTGAAGCCGAGATATTGGAGCGTGCCCGGATTGACGAGGTTGTTCTGCTCCACGTAGCCCTCCCGCAGGCGGGCGAAGTGGATGTCGTGCACCAGCTGCTGGTAGTCGATGTGGATGCCCGGTGTCGGATCGGTGGTCACGGTGCAGACGTTGGCCACGCACGACTCCCAGCCAGCGGCGTTCCCCGGGCACTGGGCGTTGGTGGTGCAGGCCACCCCGGTCGAGCCCACGCCCCGGTCCATGGCGTTCTGGCTGTGGCAGGTGCTGCAGGTCTCGCCATTCTTTCGCTGGTCACCGTGCAGTGCCAGGTGGGGGAACCCATCGCCGCTCTGCATGTGGCACGACGCGCAGCCAGCCTGCGTCACCACCTGGCGCGCCTGCTTCGGCTGGTTGGCGCCGAAGGCCACCACCACCTGCGCGTCGACCGCGTCGCGCACGCCGCTGGTGGTCCTCGCCCAGTAGAACCACACCGTGTAGCTGCCCGGCGGGTTCGTCTGCGTGCCCGCTCCCGGGTTGTTCACCGGCGCGATCGAGCTCATCGGCCAGGTGGCGGTGGGAACGTAGGTGTAGGTCTGGGACGTGCCGTCGTAGGTCAGCGTTCCCTGTCCAGCGGTCTTCATGCTCAGTCCGCCCGAGCCCGCGCCGAAGACCCGCTGCGGATTGGAGGTGGGGCCGGCGACGAGGAAGGTTCCCGCCCAGGCTCCGTTGGTCGCGAGGTCCGCGACTGCCGCGCCCGTGCTGTCGAAGAGCTGGAACTTGAGGGTCACCGTGTCCCCGACCTGGAAGAACCCTCCGGCACCGGAGCCGCCGGTCACGGTCACGTTCTTGAAGGTGTACCCGTCGAGGGTGATGGGCGCCGTCCACTGGCTGATCTGGTGAACCGCGGTCACCGGAGAGATGACGCTCGTCGAGGCATGGCAGGTGATGCACTGGGCGTCGTCGGTGAGCTTCTGGTGGTAGGTCAGCTCGCAGTTGTGGGTCGTGGTGTTGCACGTGGAGATCGAGCTGAGCACCGTGCAGTCGTTGTTGGTGGAGCAGGGACCCACGCCTCCGTCGGGGAGCACGCCCGGAGGCTGTCCGAGGACGGTGGGCGGGCTGATCACCGCCGTCGTCGCGCTCGGGTCGACCCCTCCGTCGGGGAGAATCGCTCCGGCGAAGAAGACGTTGTCGTGGCACGTTCCGCAGGCAGCCCGCGAGGGATTGGTCTGCCACACGCTGCTCACGTGGCAGGCGTTGCAGTCCTTCTCCATCGCGATGTCGGGCGTGAGCGTGAGACCCGGGGTGCCGCCGGTGGGCATCGCCGGGAACCCGATGTTGGTGAATCCGGCCAGCGAGGTGTCCGTTCCGAAGCCATACTCGGGGTGGGCGGCGCCCGGAGCCAGCTGGTGCTCGCCGCGGTGAACTCCATGCGTCTTGCGGAGGATGGGATTGGGGCTGTAGCCCGCGTTGTTGTGGCAGGCCTTGCAGCCTCCGATGGGCAGCGCATCGAGCGCGTAGTTGCCGACCGGTGAGAACCCCGGCGCGATGTGAGCCATGTACGTCTTGCCGCCGGGTTGGGCATTGGTGTGGCAGGAGCGGCAGGTCGAACCGTCCGCCGGTCCGCTGGCGAAGTTCTCCACCGTGGCCGTGCCGATCTGGAAGTCCCCCAGCGCGAAGTCCTGGTCGAGCGAGTTGGCCCCCAGCGTCCACACCGCCGCGGTGTACGTCCCGGGTGCCTCGGTGGTGATCGGGTTGAGGGTGTAGGTCACCGTGTTGTCCGCACCGAGCGTCATGTTCGGCGCACCGGCGTCAGAGGCGTAGCTGGGGGCCTTCAGGCTCTGCGCCCGGAACGGCCCGGCTGCGAAGTTCTCGAGCGCGTAGGCGGTAACGGTCGCCAGCGGCGCCCGAGGCCCGTAGACGAAGAACTCGGCCTGCGTGAGGTCGGCCGGGGCCTGGAGCTGCCCGCAGCCATTGGTGAAGGTGATGGTGACGACCGGTCGCTCGCCCGCGACGAAGAAGTTGCCGTTGCCCGGGGTGGACACGCTGACCTTGGCCGTCAGGCCAATGGTGCCTCCCGGGCCGGTCGCCGGGCAGGTCGAGGCCCCCGGCGTGCCCGCGTCACCCGCCGGCCCCGTGGGTCCAGCCGGTCCCGCCGGCCCCGCGGGTCCGGCCGGTCCTTGCGGCCCTTGCGCCCCGCCTGGACCTTGCGAGCCCGAGGAGCACGCGGTGAGCGAGAGAGCGACCAATGCGATCAACAGGGAGCGACACATGCCCGCCTCCTTCTCGCTCCTGCCCGGGGCTTCCGGATGGAGCGCGCCGAGGCTGCGCGGTCGCGGGTGAGCGACGAATCCCTTGCGGGAGGCCCGCTTCCCGGCGATCTGGTCGAAGCACCGGAAATGCCTGGTTTCCTCACGCCTCGCACCTCGTTGGACCGGGCGATCAGCAAGGGTGGGGCCAGCTCGATTCCATTCCGTAGCGTCAAGGCTCTGGCGCGGAGCTTGCCGGCAGGGTGGACCATCCCATCTCCTGCTCGGAGACGTGGACGCTGGCAGTTCCAGCGGACGTGAACGCGTGAGCCCGCGCCGTCCGCATCGCGCGCGCGACCAAACCCGGTCGGCGCCGAGCTGCTCGCCCCGTGAGCGCGGACTCGCCGCACGCGGGTTCAGCCCGCCGCAGCGGGCATGAACACCGCGAAGTCGCGCTCCAGCGCCTTGGCGATGCCGTTGCGGAAGCCTTCGGCCATCGGGCGCGACGCCGGGTCGGGAAAGATGTCCTCCTCTCCTTGCTCGAGACCTCGAGGATTCCCATCGCCGCCGCCTCGGGAGAGGCCTTCGGGATCTCGAAGCCCCGGGTCATGTCGGTGTCCACCGGACCGAGGAAGACGGCGTGGACCGTCACTCCTTGCCCGGCAAGGAACAGCCTCAGCGATTGCGTCATCGAGAACGCAGCCGCCTTCGAGATGGAGTAGGCAGGGATGACAGGCATCGGAGCCAGCGCCGCGAGGGAGAGGTTGTTCACGATCGCTCCCCGCGAGCGCGTCAGCTGGGGCAGGAACGCCCGTGCCGCCTTCAGGGCCCCGAAGGCATTGACCGCGAGCTGCCGCTCGATGGCGCTCATCTCGCTCAGGTCGTCCCAGAGCGCGATGCCGGCGTTGTTGACCAGGACGTCGAGCGCGTCGATCTCCCGGGCGGCGCGCTCGATCTGCGCGTCGCTGGTCACGTCCAGCGTCACGGGCGTGACCCGTGCGTCGTGGTGTCGGAGCTCGCCGCGCGTTCCCGCGTAGACCCTCCTCGCGCCGCGTCGGAGCGCCTCGTTGACCAGCGCCTCGCCGATTCCGCGGCTGGCGCCGGTGATGAGGATCGTCTTGTTCTCGAGATTCATCGTGGGTCCACCATTTCCGAGCTGAAACGTCGCGCGAGGATCCGGCCCGCCGCCACGGCGAGGCCCGCCAGCATCACCGTCGCCCCGAGCGGGCGCAGCCAGCCCAGGCCGCCGGCCGCGACGCCGAGGAACGAGAGGTACATCGCCAGGCACATCGGGCACTTCGGCACCAGCAGCGCCAGGAGCGCTCCGGCGGCGGCGACCCCCACCGGCCGCGACGCCGATCCGCAGCAGTCACCCCTCATACTCGTCACGCCTCCGGAGCCAGTCCACCGCCTCGGCGCCGCGGCGCTCGTCGCGTCCCTTGGGGACCAGGTCGAGGTACTGGTAGGCGACGTTCAGCGCGTCGATCCCCCGCGCGAAGGCCGAGTAGGTGTGGAAGACGGCCCCACTCCCATCCTTTGCGAAGACGCTCACTCCGGGAAGGTCGGTCTCCTCGAAGCCGAGCGGCGCGTAGTTGTAGACGGCCCTCCCGCTCTTCAGCTCCTCGGGGCGGAAGGAGACGTTGAAGTCGTAGTTGAAGTCGCCCGGCGCCGACGAGACCCAGGGAAAGGTCCACCCGAGGCGCCGGGCATAGGCCTGCAGCTTCTCCAGCGGCGCGCGCGACACCGCGAGGAAGGTCACGTCCCGGTGGGCGAGGTGGACCGGGATGTGGTCGAAGCTCTCCGCCCAGAAGGAGCAGCTCTTGCAGCCCGCCTTCCACTCCGGGGCGAACATGAAGTGGTAGATCGCGAGCTGGCTCCGCCCCTCGAAGAGGTCGGCCAGGGTCTGCCGCCCCTTCGGGGTGTCGAACAGGTAGCGCTTCTCCACCTTCAACCACGGGAGCGCACGTCGCTCGGCCGCGAGCGCGTCACGCATCCGGGTGAGCTCCTTCTCCCTGGCGAGCAGCTGCTTGCGGGCCGCCAGCCATTCGTCCTTCGTTCGTGCGAGGTTCATCGTCGCTCCTGGGTCCGTTCGTCTCCGACCGCCGGATGAGATAGCGCCGCCGTGACGCGGGCGGGAGTAACAAGAACGACGGGGTTACGATCGCGCGATGGACTCCTCGATCACGGCGGCGGGCCGTGCGCTGCGCGGTGGAGATCCGCTGGGCGCCCTCAAGAGGGTCGCGCTGCGGGACGATCCGGCGGCGCTCGCCCTCCGCGGGATTGCCATGGCCCAGCTCGGCGAGCTCCCCAGGGCACGCGAGCTTCTTCGCCGGGCAGCCCGTGGCTTCGGGCCGCGGGAGAGCAACGACCGGGCACGATGCCTCACCGCGGAGGCGGAGGTCGCCCTGGCCTCGCGGGACCTCGTCTGGCCCGCCCGCGCGCTCGGGGAAGCGCTGCGGACCTTCGCCGCCCATGGCGACCGGGAGAACGCGGCGCACGCCCGGCTTCTCCAGATCCGGCGGCTCCTCCTGCTGGGGCGGGTCGCCGAGGCGGAGGGGGCGCTCGCCGCCCTGGGGCGGGATCTCCCCGCTCATCTCCACGCCGTCGCCGCGCTGGTCGGCTTCGAGATCGCGCTCCGCCGGGGAAGGCCCGCGGCGGCCCGGACCGCGCTCGAGGACGCGCGGGAAGCGTCGGCGCGGTCGGGGATCGGTGCGCTGATCGCCGAGGTCGATCATGCCGGCCGGACCCTGGTTCTTCCCGCCGCGCGCCTCGTCGCGGTGGGCGAGGCGCGGCCGGTGACGTTGACCGAGGTGGCGGCGGTGCTCTCCTCGCCGGACCTGATCGTCGACGGCTGCCGGCGGGCCGCCCGGCGCGGGGAGCGGGTGGTGGGACTCTCGCGCCGTCCGGTGCTGTTCGCGCTTCTCCGGACGCTGGCCGAGGCCTGGCCCCGCGAGGCCCACCGCGCATCGCTGATCGAGCGCGCCTTCGGGGCGCGCCGGCCAAACGCTTCCCACCGCGCCCGGCTCCGGGTCGAGATGGGTCGGCTGCGCCAGGAGCTGCGTCCCCTCGCCGAGGTGCGGGCCACCGCCGGTGGCTTCGCCCTGATCCCACGCCGCGCGGGCGCGGTGCAGCTCCTGGCCCCTCCCATCGAGAGCCCCGACGCCGAGGTGCTGGCACTGCTCGCCGACGGCGAGGCCTGGTCGACCTCGGTGCTGGCCCTGGCCCTCGGGTCGAGCCAGCGAACCGTCCAGCGGGCCCTCCGGACCCTCGAGGAGGCGGGTCAGGTGCGGGCGCTCGGTCGTGGCCGCTCGCAGCGGTGGCTCTCCGCGCCGGTCGCGCGATTCGCGACGACGTTGTTGCTCCCCGGCGCCGAGGGTTTCGGCTAGGGAGGACCCATGGCGAAGAACGAGCGGCCGGCGGAGATCGTGCGGGAGTACGGCCCGTTCCCCGGCGTCAGCCACGTGCACGGGGTGAGCTTCGACGGCCATGACGTCTGGTTCGCCGCCGGCGACTCGCTCCGATCGTTCGATCCCCAGACCGGAAGGAGCGGCCGCTCCCTGCCGGTCGCCTCCGACGCCGGGACCGCCTTCGACGGGCGGTACCTCTACCAGCTTGCCGAGGACCGGATTCAGAAGGTCGACCCGAAGACCGGAAGGGTGCTGTCGACGGTTCCCGCCCCCGGCGGCGGGAAGGACTCCGGGCTCACCTGGGCTGAGGGAACGCTCTGGGTGGGGCAGTACCGGGACCGGAGGATCCACCAGATCGACCCCGAGACCGGCGCGATCCTGAAGACGATCGAGTCGAACCGCTTCGTCACCGGCGTCACCTGGGTCGATGGCGAGCTGTGGCACGGGACCTGGGAGGGCCCCGACGCCGACATCCGGCGGGTCGACCCCGGGACCGGCGAGGTGCTCACCCGGCTGACGATGCCGGAGGGCACCGAGGTCACCGGCCTCGAGTCCGACCAGCGCGATCTCTTCTACGCCGGGGGCGGCCCGAGCGGCCGGGTCCGGGCCGTTCGCCGTCCGTCGAAGCGCGCGTGACGCCCGGGCATCGCGGAGCGACTAGACTCAGTCGCGGCGCGAGGACCCTCCCATGACGAAGCTCGAAGGCACGCTCCGGCGCGAGATCAGCATCGACGGCGAGCCGTTCACGCTCGCGATCTCGCCGGAAGGACTGAAGCTGACGCCGAAGGGACGTCGCAGGGGCCACGAGCTCCGCTGGAAGGACCTGGTGAGCGGCGAGGCGGCCCTCGCCATCGCCCTCAACGCCTCGCTTCGCAACGCGCGCTGACGAAGCGAATGCTCCTCCCGCTGGGGACCCGCGGTGCGTGGTCCTGGATCCAGCCCGGCGAATCGCTCTGGCCCCGCTGGATCTGGCTGCGCGCGCTCGGTCTGATCTTCCTCTCGGCGTTCTACTCGCTGGCCTTCCAGATCACGGGCCTCATCGGCCCACGGGGCATCCTGCCCGCCGGCGAGTACCTGCTGGAGGTGCGCCAGGCATTCGGCCTCGTGAAGGGCCTCTGGTTCGCGCCGACGCTGTTCTGGATCTCCGCCTCGAACGGAGCGCTTCTCGGGGTCACTCTCCTCGGGGCCGCCGCGTCGGTGCTCCTGGTGCTCGGCCTGGCCCCTCGCGCGTCCCTGGCCGTCGCGATGGTCTGCTTCCTCTCCTTCATCGGGGCGGCGCAGGACTTCGCCAGCTACCAGTCCGACGGGATGCTGCTCGAGGCGGCGTTCATCTCCCTCTTCCTCGTGCCCAGGGGCCTGCGCCCGCGCCTGGGCGCCGCGGACCCGCCCTCACGACTCGCGATCTTCCTCCTCGTCTGGGAGTGGTTCCGCATCTACTTCGAGTCCGGGGTGGTGAAGCTCCTCTCCGGCGACGCGCAGTGGCGTTCGCTCACGGCGATGGACCACTACTACGAGAACGGCCCGCTCCCGACGTGGATCGGCTGGTACGCCCAGCAGCTCCTCCCCCACGGCTTCCACGCCTTCAGCGTCGTCCTCATCTTCGCGTTCGAGCTGGCGATCGTCTGGTTCGCGTTCTTCCCGCGTCCGATCCGGCTGGTCTGCTTCTGCCTCGCGTCGGCCTTCCAGGCGGGGATCATCCTCACCGCGAACTACGCCTTCCTGAACTACATCGTCCTCTCCCTGGGCGTGCTGCTTCTCGACGACCGGTTCCTCCGTCTCCCCACGCCGCCGGTGGAGCCGAGGCGGACCTCGTGGCCGGCGCGCATCGCTCTCGGATGGATCTTCTACGCGACCGTCGTGCTCGCGCCCGGCATCTCTCACCGGTTGCCGCGGCCGTTGCTCTGGCCGGCCATCCCCCTGGAGCCGTTCCGGATCGCGAACCGCTACGGGCTGTTCGCGGTGATGACCTCGGAGCGCTACGAGATCGAGTTCCAGGGCTCGCGCGATGGAGAGCACTGGACCCCCTATCCGTTCCGGTACAAGCCCCAGGACCCGATGCAGGCGCCCGGAATCTACGCGCCGTACCAGCCGCGATTCGAGTGGAACCTCTGGTTTGCTTCGCTCGGCGGATGGCGGCACCACCGCTGGGTGCTGCACACCGAGATGCGCCTGCTGGAAGGGTCTCCGTCGGTCCTCCACCTGTTCGCCCGTGACCCGTTCCCCGACGGCCCGCCGGCTTGGGTGCGCGCGGTCCGGTGGCAGTACTGGTTCACCACGCCGGAGGAGAAGCGCGCGTCGGGGGCCTACTGGAGGCGCGAGGAGCTCGGTCTCTACGCCCCGGAGCTGCACCGGGAGAACGAGCGCATCGAGGCGGTTCGCCCGCTTCCGTAGCGTGCCCCCGGCGAGCCCCTCGGGACCCGATGTCCGGATCCGGTCGGCCTTCTCGTTTCACGGATCAGTGCTGCATCGAAGTACCCGACCTGGACCGGAACGAGGACGACCATGTCGCTCCCTGCTCGCAGTGCAGTCGCCGTCACCCTGCTGTGTCTTGCCGCCTGTGGCTCGGGTGGCGGCGGCACCCAGGGCTCGCTGACAATCTCGCCCCAGACCGCGTCGGCGACCATCGGCGGTCCGGCGGTGACCCTGACCGCCAGCCTCTCCGGATCGTCGAACCCGATCGCGTGGACGCTGAGTGGCCCGGGCAGCATCGCGCCCGCCCAGGGCTCCTCGACCCAGTACACGCCCCCGCCGTTCGGCGGCACGCCGGCGACCGTGACCGTGACCGCCAGCGCGGGGAGCGGTCTCAGTGCCAGCGTGACCGTGAGCGTCGCGGTGCCTGCCTCGATCGACGTCCACGGCATGGCCATCGGCAGCGACACGACCCCGGTGGCCGGCGTGAGCGTGACCATCGGGACCCAATCGGCGACCACCGACGCAGGGGGGCGATTCACCATCTCCGGCGTCACCGTGCCCTACGACCTGACGGCGGTCGCGACGTCCCCGGCGTCACCGACGTCGTCGAGGAAGACCGGCGTCGTGTACCAGGGGCTCACCCGGCGCGACCCCACCATCCTGATGGTCGGCATGGCGAGGTTGCCCAGGAGGGCCACCTTGACCGGCAACGTGACCGGGGCAAACCCCGTTGGGGTCGCCGGCGACGTGACACGCCTGATCATCGGCTCGCCCCAGATTCCCTTCTGGCTGGTCAACGACGTCGAGACGAACGTGACCAGCAATCCCTACACCCTGCACCCCTCCTGGGTCGGTCAGGATACGACGACGGGCACCATCCACGTCCTCCAGTGGCAGCAGGACGGCGGACTCCCGGTCTCCTACTCGGGTTACGCGAGTGTCCCCGGTATCACCCTCTCCGCCGATGCCGGCACGGTTGCGTCCGACGCGGTCCTGAGCGCTCCACCAGCCTCGACGATCGCCGGAACGATCCAGCTCGCCCCCTCGCTGACCAGGTTCTCCCAGCTCGTGGCCATCGTCTTCCCGGGCGCCGTTCCGACCTTCCTGGGGTCCGACACTCCCACTGCGAGCTTCGCGTACCCGTTCCCGAATGTCGCCGGAGCGACCGCGACGCTCGTCGCGAGCGCGGGTGACACCGGGAGCTCCTCTTACTCCTCGGCTCAGCTCACCGGGATCGCGCCGGGGACGACGAACGTTCTCGTCTCTCTTCCGCCCGCGCCCAAGCCCGTTGCGCCGGTGGATCACACGACCGGCGTGGGATCGACCACCGACTTCACCTGGACGCCCATGAACGGCACGGTCTACGAGTTTCTCGTCATCAACCCCAGTGCCCTGTACGTCACCTTCACGTCCGCGACCACGGCGAGGATTCCCGATCTCTCGGCCCAGGGCCTGGAGCTCTCCGGCAAATCCAGCTGGGACGTGAATGCCTACGGACCGGTGGGGAGCGTGGACGAGCTGGCCGGAGTGGCCCTGGCGCATCTACTCGGGACGGACAGCTACTTCGGAGGCACGACGGCGCCGCGCGACTTCACCAATCCGTAGCGTCGCCCGAGCGACGCTGCGCGATGTAGCGCGGTGGATTGATCTCGCGTGCCGCGCGCCTCTGCGTATGTTGGTGCGAGCCCGGAGGGCCGCCACATGGACCGGAAGACGGCAGCAGACTTCGACCAGGGACTCCTCGATCTCTTCGACCAGTACGTGCACGGCGACGTCGATCGCCGCGGCTTCCTCGAGCGGGCGACCCGCTACGCCGTCGGGGGGACGACCGCGGCCATGCTCCTCGAGGCGCTGAGCCCGCGATTCGCCGAGGCTCAGCAGGTCGCCAGGGACGACAAGCGCCTCGCAGCGAGCACGGTCGAGTATCCGTCTCCCGAGGGTCAGGGGAAGATGCGCGGCTATCTCGTTCGCCCGGCCCGCGTCTCCGGAAAGCTGCCCGGGGTCCTGGTCGTCCACGAGAACCGCGGGCTGAACCCGCACATCGAGGACATCACGCGGCGGATCGCCCTGGAGGGCTTCATGGCCTTCGCGCCGGACGCGCTGGCGCCGCTCGGCGGCTACCCCGGGGACGAGGACAAGGCCCGCGAGCTGTTCGCCAAGCTCGACCCGGCCAAGGTCCGCGAGGACTTCGTCGCCGCGGCCACCTACCTCAAGGGCCGCCCGGACTGCACCGGCAAGATAGGCGTGGTGGGCTTCTGCTTCGGCGGTGGAATCGCCAACTACCTGGCGACGCGCCTGCCGGATCTGGCGGCGTCCGTTCCCTTCTACGGCATCCAGCCGAAGG
>DATJVY010000068.1:0-2903 GCA_035501615.1 Myxococcaceae bacterium | reverse complement strand
GCTCTCAGAGGCTCTCGAAGAGCTGGAAGATCGCTGGCGAGCGCCCGCGCCAGGCCGGCTCGCTGTGCTGGGCCCCGGCGACGAAGACGTAGGTCACCCGGCTGCCGCAGCCGATCGTCAGCTCGAGCACGTCGCGCATCTGGGCGGTCTCGCAGTAGTTGTCCGACGAGTCCGCGGTGTCGTCCTGGATGCCGTCCCCGTCGCTGTCGACGCAGCCGCTCCCCGGGCCGCCCCCCGAGTCCAGATAGAAGGTCCCGGTCGGACAAGTGCCGAGCGCGGTCCAGGCCGCGATCTCGGTCTGGTTGTGGACCCCGGCGCCGATCGAGCCCCATCCGAACGTGCCGGACAGGCTGGCGACGAAGTCGTAGGACGACGGGAATCGCCGCTTGATGACGTAGGAGATGATGCCGCCGAGCGAGCTGCCCATCACGCCCACCCGCGCGGTCTTCCCGTAGCGGCTCTCGATGAACGGCCGAACCGTGTTCTCGACGAAGTCGGCGTAGTCGAGCCCCTTGCCGCCGAGGGTCTGGCTGCCGATCACATCCTGCACGGCGGTGTACTCGGCGATCCGGTCCGTGGTGTTGTCGATTCCGACGACGAGCGTGCTCGGGCCGGCCGCCGTCTGGAGCCCCCATCCACCGAACGGCGAGGTGCCGAAGAGGTTCTGCCCGTCGTGGGCGTACATGGTGTGGGTGGGCGTCTGCGCCGGGACGCGGACGCGCAGGGTCCGTGCCGGCATCTTCGTGTCCCCGACCGACGGCCAGCGCTCGAGGTGGGCGCCGTCCAGCGCGACGTAGGAGAGGGTGGCGGCGCCCGAGTAGGCGAAGTTTCGGGAGAGCGCGTCGCTGAACGTGGCCCCGGTCGTGTCGACGAAGTGGTACTCGACGCCCATCGGCGAGGCGACCGGAACGAGCGCCCAGGCCAGCCCCGCGGTGGTGGTGAGCGGCGTGTGAGTGAACGCGTTGCTCGGACTCTCGACCGCGTACGGCCCCTGGCCCTGATCGCGGGTGGCGAAGAGGTAGCCACGGCTGGTCGAGATCGGCCAGCCCTTCGAGCTGGCGACCTGGGCGAGCGCACCGTCGGCGTCGAGCTTCCCGTCCAGGACCTGCTGGACGATGACCGCGTCCCCCTCTGCGGGAAGCTGGACCGCCGGAGACGATGGCGGCGACGAGCCGCAGCCGGCGAGGAGAAGCAGGAGTGGCGTGACGAGCGACGTGCGGGTCATCGGGCCCATGAAAAGCGCAGCCTGCGCTCCGCGGCAACTGCTCAGATGCGTCCGGCCCAGTCGCGTCCGGCACGGGCGTAGGCGTCGTGGATGGCGGAGAGCATCGCGACCGGGAGGGGACCCTCGGCCACTGCGCGCACGGCGGAGGCGAGGTGATCCGCGCTCGCGGTCCCGAGGAGGATGGTGGTGACTCCTGTCGCGTACGCCGAGAAGCGCGCGGCGAGCGACTCCCAGCTCAGGCCACCGGGATCGAGGCGGAGGGCGGCGAAGCGGTCCCAGGCCTCCGCGACGTCGGACGCCTCCGGTCGCTGCGCGAAGCGCCAGGGGGCGTTGCCCAGCGGCCTCTTGGCGAGGACTCCGATGCCGTGCACCGCGGCGAGCGGCACCGGCCCCGAGAGGACGCCCTGGTCGACCAGGCTCACCGAGCACTGGACGACGCCGAACGCGCCGGAGCGGACCGCCCAGTCCAGCGCCTGGTCCTCACCCGAGTAGGCAGCGACCCGTACCTTGCCGGCCAGCACGGTGCGGAGCAGGGCGTCGACGACCTCGCCCCGCTCGAGGACCTCACGGGGGCAGGAGTGGAGATGGACGACGTCGATGACGTCGGTCCGGAGCCGCTGCAGCGCGCCGTCGACGCCGGCTTCCACCGCCGGCCCGGTCCAGTCGGGGACCCCCTCCACGCCGTAGCCGAGCTTGGTGGAGAGGACGACGCTCTGCCGCCGACCCTCGAGCGCCCGGCCGAGCCGCTCCTCGGAGGCGCCGTAGCTCCGGGCGGTGTCGATCAGCGTGACGCCCCGGTCGAGCGCCGCCCCGAGGAGCCGGTCCACGTCGGCGTCGCTGGTCTCGGGGCCGCCGATGCGCCCGGCGCCGAGACCGAGCGCCCCGACGGTCAGGCCGGTACGTCCCAGCGGGCGGGAGGGCAGGAGGCTGCTCACTTCGGCGGAGAATGCCAGAGTCGAGCCCCTCCTCGTATGCAGCCGCCTCTCCTCCTTCTCTGCGGGCCCGCGTTCTCCGGGAAGAGCACGCTCGCCGCACACCTCGCCGTGCGGTGGCGCTTCCGGACGGTGAGCCTCGATGCGATCAACGCCCGCCGGCGTCTGCACGGCGGTGACGGAATTCCCGACGCGGAGTGGGCGCTTACGTCCGTGCTGGCAAGAGACGAGGTGCGCGCCCTCCTCGCCGTCCCCGGCTCCCGTGTCGTCGTCGACGACACGTTCTGCTTCCGGTTCCTCCGGAACGACTTCGCCCGGGTCGCGGCCGAGGCCGGCCGCTCGAGCCTCCTGCTCGTCCTCGCCACGCCGGTGGAGGAGGTCCGCCGGAGGATCGCCGCGAACGCCCGGCGGCCCTCGCGACGGGGTATCAACGCCGGCCTCCTCGAGCGCCACCTCGCGACCTTCGAGTGGCCCGGAGACGACGAACCCCACCGAGGGGTGCACGACGTCGCCGAGCTCGACGGGTGGCTCGCCGCGGAGGCCGCCCGCTGGTGAAGCGCTGCGCAGGACCTCCGCGCACCTCCAGCTCCTCGAATCTCCCTCCAGTGAACCGGCCGATGACGGCGCGCCAGAAGGCGATCGCCGGCGCGTTCCCCGGCACCTGGCCGATCTCCCACAGGCCATGAAAGCGGCGGAGGATCCGGCGCGCAACGGTCTCGCCGATGCCGCGGCGCCGCGCGTGGGGA
>DATJVY010000067.1:0-4224 GCA_035501615.1 Myxococcaceae bacterium | reverse complement strand
ACCCTGCTCCTCGTCGACGTCGAGACGGGGAAGACTCTCGAGAAGCGCGTGTACCGGCCCGCCGATCCGAGCGGCACCACCGGCCGTGCCGACCTCGAGCTCGCTCCGGACGAACGGGGCGTCGCCTACACCCAGGGACGGTTGCTCGGGAGCCTGTACCTGGTCCGGGGACTCGCCGCGCCGGCGCGCTGAGGGGGCTGGTCCTGCGCCGCTCGACGTCGTAGGCGTGCACTCCGCCATGCACGTCGACGCCCACCCCACGCTATAAGGCCAGCGCCATGGAATTGCATCTCCCGGTGGCCATCGGGCTCATGGTGGCCGCCCTGCTCCTGGCGATCGGCGCCAAGCGCGCGCACCTCCCGTACAACGTGGCGCTGGTCGTCGGCGGGCTGCTCATCACCCTGAGCGAGGCCCTCCCCGAGACCCCGCACCTGGAGCCGGAGGTGGTCTTCCTCCTCTGTCTTCCGGCGCTGCTCTTCGAGGGCGGCTTCACCGCGGACCTCGATTCGATCCGGGCCAACCTCCTTCCGATCTCGCTCCTCGCCACGGCCGGCCTGCTGGTGGCCATCGGTGCCACCGGGGCCTTCCTCCACCTCGGGCTGGGCTTGCCGTGGGGTCCGGCCTTCCTCCTGGGGAGCATCCTGTCGGTCACCGACACGGTCTCCATCCTCTTCGCCTTCCGCCGCGCGCCGGTGCCGGGACGACTGTCGGCGATCGTCCTCGGCGAGAGCCTGTTCAACGACGGAACCGCGCTGGTCGCCTACGCGGCGATCTCCGGCATCGTGGCCGGCGCTCCCTTCGCGATCCCGGTGCTGGGAGCGCGGGTGGTCATCGCGACCGCGGGCGGGCTGGCGGTGGGTCTCGCGCTCGGACTGGTCGGGAGCTGGATCCTCCGCCGCGCCGAGGATCCGCTGGCGGAGATCATGGCGACCACCGCGCTGGCGTTCGCGGCCTTCGTGGGCGCCGAGGAGCTGCGCGTCTCGGGCGCGATCGCGGCAGTCGCCGCGGGTCTGACCGTCGGCGCCACGGCCAGGAAGACGCTCTCCCCGACCAGCCAGGTCGCCCTCCACTCGTTCTGGGAGTACGTGGCCTTCGGGGTCAACACCTTCCTCTTTCTCTCGGTGGGCCTCTCCACCAGCCCCAGCACGCTGCTCAGCTCCGCTCCGCAGACGGCGATCGCCGTGGCCTGCGTCTTCGCCGGCCGGGCGGTGGCGATCTACCTGCCCTTCCTCGTCCTCCGGTGGCTGCGGCCATCGCAGGCGGTGCCGCTCCAGTGGCAGCACGTGTTCGTGATCGGAAACATCAAGGGAGCGCTCTCGATCGCCCTGGTGCTCGGGCTCCCAAAGGACACGCCCTTCCGCACGCTCCTGGTGGACGTGGCCTTCGGGGTGACCTTCATCTCGCTCGTGGTGCAGGGCTTGCTCCTCGGCAAGGCCCTGGACTGGCTCGGGCTGACCCGGCGCGATCCCCTGGCGTCGGCGGTCGCCGAGCAGCAGGCGAAGCTGGTCGCCGCACGTGCCGCGCACGGCGAACTGGAGGCACTGCTCTCGAACGGCATGGTTCCGCGGATGGCCTACGAGCGCCTCCGGAGCGAGTACCAGGTCACCATCGCCGAGGCGGAGCGCGAGATTCGCCGACTCCAGGACCGCAACCTCGCCCGCAGCGCGAGGCTTCTGCTGACCGTCCGGCGACGACTCGTCGACGCCGAGCGCTCGGCCGTGGGCGCCGCCGAGCGGACCGGGCTCATCGACCCCGAGGCCGCAGAGCGATACCTGCACCGGCTGGACGAGCGGACGCTGGCGCTCGAGCACCTGCTCCAGGAGGGCGTGGAGCTCGACGTGCACGGTGATCGGGAGGGAGCTGCTTCATGAGGATCGTCATCGCCGGTGGAGGTCGGGTGGGGTCCGTCCTCGCCGCCAAGCTCATCGCCGAGCGGCATCAGGTCACGGTGGTGGAGCGCGACCGCGCGGTCCGTGACCGCCTCTTCGAGGAGGTCGGCGCGGTGGTGGTGTGCGGCGACGCGATGGACCCCCAGGTGCTCGAGTCTGCGGGCATCATCGGGGCGGACGTCGCCTGTGCGGTGCTTCCTCGCGACGCGGACAACCTGGCCTTCGCGATGCTGGTCCGCGCCGCCGGCGGGGCGCGCATCATGGTCCGGATGCTGGACACCAGCTATCGCCAGGCCTACCTCCTCGCCGGGGTGCGGGACATCATCGCCGAGGCGGAGGTGGTGGTGGCGAAGATGACCACCGCGATCGATTTTCCGCTCATCGCCGGTGCGCTTCCCCTCGCTGCCGGCGACGCCGTGCTCTTCGAGCTGGTGCTCAAGCCCAGGGCGCTGGTGGCCGGGAGGACCGTGGCCCAGATGCGCGCCGACCCCGAGTTCCCGAGGGAGTGCATCTTCATCGGCTTCCTGGACGCCGAGGGGAAGATCGCCCTTCCCGACGGGACGACCGTCCTGAGGCCCGGGCACACCGCCATCCTCGTGACCCGGCGGGACGTGCTCGGCCGGGCGGTGGAGATCCTCACCCGCGAGCCGGTGCTCCAGGACCCGGGCAGCCAGGTGCTGGACGCGCTCCGGAGAGTGGACTTCCTCGCTCCGCTGAACGACGCCGAGATCGAGCGGATCGCGCAGGGAATCGTGGTGCGCAGCGGGCGGCCGGGGGAGGTGCTCTTCCGCCGCGGGGACCCGGGCGAGACCTTCTACATCGTCCTCTCCGGCGAGGTGACGCTGGAGACCGAGGACGCGACCCCGCTGGAGCACGTCGGCCCGGGCGGGGTCTTCGGCGAGATCGCTCTGCTCACCGGACAGCCGCGCTCGACGAACGCCGTCATCCGCCGGGACTCGCAGCTCGCGGAGATCGGCCGCGACACGTTCCAGGAGGTGGTGATGGCCAACCCCACCGTCGCGGTCGCGATGAGCCGCATCCTCGGCCAGCGCCTCGCCAACTCCACCCGGGCCCCGGCACCGAAGAAGCGAAGGCTCTTCGGCCGCTGACGGTCGCCCCGGCGCTCGCCGGCGCCTTGCTCAGACCCCGGCATCGAACCCGAGCGACAGGTGGATGACGCTCGAGGGGTCGGAGAGGTTGGGGACGTCGGAGGTGAGCTGTCCGTCGATGCACCAGAAGGAGCGCCCGGAGCCGGCGTCGCCGGTGCTGGCCATGGCGGCCTTGTTCACGGTGAACTGCATCGACTGGGTCGGGTACACCGACTGGAAGGTGGAACCGAGCGGGTCGTCGAGGAAGAGAAGGATGTTGTTCGGCTTGCTCGCAGCGGTGGCCTGGGTCAGCGTCGGCATCGTCCCCGCGGCGGGTGGGCCCGCCCACTTCAGGGTGACGTTGATCGAGCTCACCCCCACGCCGCCGTCGGGATTCCGGGCGTTCGAGGCGCCGATCTGGACCATGGAGGTGCTGCCGAGGGTGCCGTCCGTCGGATCGTAGATGGCGTAGATCGGCTTGCAGGCGAAGGAGAGGTTCGCCGCTCCGGTCAGGGTCACGAGACAGGGACCGGTGAACGTCGCCGAGAGATCGCAGGTGGAGTGAGTTGGTGAAACGCCGCCGTCCTCGCCTCCGCCCGAGCCGCAGTCCCAGCCTCCGAGAAGGATCGCGAGACTCGCGAGCGAGACGATTGCCGTCCATCGACGTGCCATGGACCTCTCCGTTCCCGCGCCCCGGATCGGACGCTGGATCGACAGACGCCAGCGGGCCTCGACACTCTCACCCGCCCGGGTGATGCGCGATGCAGTTGCACGAAGCCCCGGGCGCACGGCACCCGGCGTCCGGAGATGGAACTCACGCCCCAGGGACGGGCGCGCTGCCCGGCCGCCCGACCGGGCTCACCGCTTCGCGTCGCGGATCGGCTTGAGCGCGGCGGCCCAGCGGTGCAGCTCGTCCAGCATGTCCGCCGCGGCCTTGTGCTGGGCGTCGGTGGGAGTGAACTTCCCCTCGGCGAGCTGTTTGGCGACGAAGGGAATCGCCACCTGCTCCACGATGGGCATCACCTTCACCGAGGTGAGAGGCACCTTCGCCATCTGCGTCGCCCGGAGCCCTCCGCTGACCCCGCCGTAGCTGACGAAGCTCGCCGCCTTGTAGTTCCATTCCGAGTAGACGAAGTCGATGGCGTTGAGGAGCGTGGGGGGCAGCCCGAAGTTGTACTCCGGGGTCACGAAGGTGAAGGCGTCGGCGCCCTCGACGCTCTTGCTCCAGGCGTGGGTGTGCGCCTTCG
>DATJVY010000066.1:0-7824 GCA_035501615.1 Myxococcaceae bacterium | reverse complement strand
TCTCAGATCACGGCTTCGTCCGGATCAGCGAGGTGGTGAACGTGATGTTCGTCTACTCCACCGCCTACGTTCTGCAGAGCCAGTGTGGTCGAGTGGTGATCCTCTGCTACCGCGGGACCGAGCCGGAGATGCTCGGGAACTGGCTTGGGGATTTCGATGTCGCTCCCGACTCGAGCACCCTGCTCCTCCCCGATGGAGGGGATGAGCTTCGGGTACACGGCGGTTTCCACCGCAACCTCCGCCTGACGTGGTGGGCGGTCTTGAATGAGCTGACCGCCGCGCTGGCCGGGAAGTCCCTCGTCGATCACCGCACACCGGTGCCTCACCCGCCGGAGGCGATCTACGTCTGTGGCCACAGCCTCGGGGGAGCCATGGCGATGCTCTTCGCGCTGAAGCTCGCCAGCGACGGCCATCATCGAGCGATTCGTGAACGCGTCCGTGCCATCTACACCTTCGGCCAGCCGATGAGCGTCCTCATGCCGGTGCCCACGGGGGTCGAGGCCTCACAGCGGAACGTGTTCCGCCACGTCCTCTTGCATGACCCGATCCCCGCGCTGCCTCCGACCACCTGGGGTCCGTTCGTCCACCTGGGGCAGGAATACCGGTTCATCGATGGCGAGTGGCGGCGTTCGGTCGCGCCGGTGGAGCAGCTTCCCAACATGCGGAACGTCCCGCGCATCGTGCTGAGCTCCCTCGAGCCTGCGGAACGGCGTGAGGCTTCCCGGTACGTGTTCAGCGAGCATGCGCCGCAGCATTATCTCTCGGCGCTCCGCCCTCCCGGCCGGGTGACCGAGTTCGGCGACTGACGAGGCTCTAGACGTCAGTGCCACCAGTTCCCCGCCCTTCGCAGCGGGCGGCGCGCAGAATCTGCGCGGGAGTGCGGACTTCATCGACGACGTCCGCGAGGCTCTCGCACCAGCCAGACAGCGTAGGGAACGACGCGACCTGGAGGAGAGGAGGCCACGGGGTCACCGTGGCCTTTGCGCTGCCGCCGTCGTCGCTGCGCTCGAGCGAAGCGTCGGCTGACCGCGCCGGTGACAGCGCCTTGAACGCGTTATCCGCGCTGCTCAGCTTACGGCGGCGATCGGCGGAGCTGGAGCCACGCTCGACGGAGGAGTCTTCTCCAGGCCGCTGGCCGGAGGGTTCTCGTCGAGCGCCCGGCGGACGGCGCTGCCGTCAACCGACTCCTCCTTCAGCAGCTGGCTAGCGAGGGCCTCGAGCGCAGCGCGCCGGCTCACCAGCAGCGCCCGCGCGCGCTCGTACTGCGCGCCCAAGATCCGTTGGACCTCCTCGTCGATGGTCTCGCGCGTCCGGGGGCTGATCGCGCCGCCATCGAGCGAGGTCCCGCTGAGGTACTGAAACTCCGTCCCGGCGTATCGCACCGAGCCCAGCGCCTCGCTCATCCCGTACTCGGTCACCATGCGCCGGCACAGCTCGGTGGCGTGCTGGATGTCGTCGCTGGCCCCGGTGCTGATCGAGTCGAAGGACACTTTCTCGGCGGCGCGTCCGCCCATCATGACCGCGAGTCGATCCTCGAGCTCGTCGCTGGTGAGGAGGAAGCGATCCTCGGTCGGAAGCTGCAGCGTGTAGCCGAGCGCGCCCCGGGTGTGCGGCACGATGCTGATCTTGCTGACCGGATCGCCGTGCGGTACGAGCGCGGCGACGAGAGCGTGGCCCGCCTCGTGGTGAGCGACGGTGTTGCGCTCCCGTGGGTTCATGACCCGGGTCCTCTTCTCGAGCCCGGCGACCACACGCTCGAGGGCGGTCTGGAAATCGTCGAGGGTGGTGGCCTCGGCGTGGCGGCGCGCGGCCAACAGGGCGGCCTCGTTGACCACGTTCGCCAGGTCGGCGCCACTGAAGCCTGGGGTCATCTGGGCCGCGCGCCCGATGTCGAAGTCAGGGGCCAGTCGGACCTTCCTCGTGTGGATGCGCAGGATTTCGGTGCGGCCGATCAGGTCGGGGTTGCCGACGGCAATCTGGCGATCGAAGCGCCCGGCGCGGAGCAGCGCCGGGTCCAGGATCTCGGGCCGGTTGGTCGCGGCCATGAGAATGACCGGGTTGGCGGCATCGGTCTTGAACCCGTCGATCTCTCCGAGGAGCTGGTTGAGCGTTTGCTCCCGCTCGTCGTTCGCCCCGATCCGTACCGTCCCGCCGCGGCTCTCGCCGATCGCGTCGATCTCGTCGATGAAGACGATCGCCGGAGCCACTTTGCGTGCCTGTTCAAAGAGGTCTCGGACTCGTGCCGCGCCGACCCCGACGAACATTTCCACGAACTCCGAGCCGCTGGTCTCGAAGAACGCGACCCGCGCCTCGCCGGCAGTCGCCTTGGCGAGCAGTGTCTTCCCCGTGCCGGGTGGTCCGACGAGCAGCACGCCCTTCGGGATCCGCCCCCCGAGCGTGGTGAAGCGCTCGGGCTCGCGGAGAAACTGGATGATCTCCTCCAGCTCGGCGATGGCCTCACCGGCGCCCCCGACGTCCTTGAAGGTGATGCCGACCTCCTCGGGCGTGACGACCGTTGCCTTGCTCTTGCCCACGCCGAAGAGCCCGGCCACACCCCCGCCCGCTGCGCCCATCCGGCGCGCGGCGAAGGAGTAGAGCCCGAAGAGCAGCACGGTGGGCAGGATCCAGGAGAACAGGAGGGCCCCGATGGGGCTCGACGGTCTCGCGAAGGAGTACTTCACCCCGGCCTTGTCGAGGTCCTCGGTCAGCCTAGGATCCGCCTGGGGCTCGGTGAAAGTGGTGAAAGGGACCGTCGCTCCTGGCGGGGCGCCGGGCGTGGTGCTCTTGAGGACGCCCTCGATGCGGTCGTGCCCGATGACCACCTGGATGACCTCGCCGCCGGCAACCTTGTGCTTGAAATCACTGTAGGTGATCTCCGTCGCACGCCCGGCCAGGGGAGCCAAGACGAACTCCTGGAACGCCCACATCACGACCAGCGCCGCCAGAAGGTAGCCGACGTTGAAGCGAAACTGGCGCTGACGCTGCTCTTGCCCCTTTCTGTCCTTCGGGCCGTCCTTGGGAGAGGCGGGCTCGTGCTGGTCCATGGCGGATCACCCCTGGACCACCCGGATTGCAATGCATGTACCTGCTGGGCTCTTCATCCGTTTACGGGAACACGCCTTGCATCGCTCGCCGGGCGACAGGTGGCGCTCGAGACGCCGCGCAACGACGTCCGCGCGAAATTTCTGCGCGGAGAGCCTCCTCGCCCGTATTTTGCGCGCCACGCGGATCGGCGCTCATTCGATCGCGAGGAGTCTCGTCGCCGTGGACGTGCACTCGCGCCCATCCAACCGGTCCCGTTCTTGTAGGTGGATTTGCTCGGCTGATGTTGCGCATTGCCCACGTTTCCGACACGCACGTCCTCTCGATGCGCGAGATCGAGTGGCGCAAGATTCTTTTCAACAAGCGAATCACCGGCCAGGCCAACACCTTCCTCCGCCGCGGACGCGTGCACCGCCGCGAGTACCTGCTGGCCGTGCTCGCCGCCGCCACTGCCGCTGCCGATCATGTCGTCGTGACCGGTGACATCACCAACCTCGCCCTGGAAACCGAGTACCAGGAGGCGCGTGCGCTGCTGGAGTGCGTCGCCCGCTCGATCGAGGTCACGGTCGTCCCCGGCAATCACGACATCTACCTTCCGTCCATTCACCGCGAGCGTCGGTTCCCCCATCACTTCCGGAGCTTCCTCCGGAGCGACCTCCCGGACCTGGCGCTCGACCTTCCCGCAGGCCCCTTCCCCTGCGTGAAGCTGCGTGGACCTGTGGCGATCATCGGGCTGTCGAGTGGTGTTCCTCGCCCCCCGTTCGTCGCCGCCGGCTACCTCGGTCATGCGCAGCGCAGGGCGCTGGCGCGAGTGCTGGCTCATCGCGAGGTCGCCCAGCGCACCCCGGTGATCCTGGTGCATCACCCGCCGGTCGACAGCCGGAGCCGCCTGGCCCAGCTCCGGGATGGCCTCGTCGACGCCGCGCTCCTGCGGGACACCCTCGCGCCTCTCGGGCGAGGACTGGTGCTCTTCGGCCACCTCCACGTCCGGGTGCGTTGTGTGATCCGGACCGACACAGGCACGCTGGAGGTCGTTGGTGCCAGCGGGGCTGCGCTCGACCATCCCGATCCCGCGGTTCGCGCTGGCTTCAACCTCTACCAGGTCGGCGACGACGGAAGGATCCTGACCATCGAGGCGCACGTCCTCGATGGGACAGGGACCGTCCTGCAGCTCGCCGACATCCCTCAGCGAGCGGCCTGCGTATGAACTACCGGCGGGTCCTCTTCATCACCGAGCTCGGGGTGGATGCCCGGGCAGCCGTGGCGCTGATCCGGCGCGTCGCCCCTGCCGCCGAGCTCCTGATCGTCGTCGTTCGCTTGCCCGAGCGTCAGATCGCCTGGCTCGCCGACCAGGCCCCCGGCGAGCTGAACCAGGCCTCGCACGCGGCGCTCGAGAGCCTGCGCGCCTCGACCGCCGGTGCGGCGGAGCGAGTGGAGCTAAAGCTGGCGCACGGGGTCGTCACCAACGAGGTGGTGGAGCTGGCGACAGCGTCGGACATCGACCTCCTCGCCGCGGGCCCGCTCCCGCTGAGCGGCCTGTCGGTCCTGGCCGAGGTGCGGAAGCGACAGTCCCTCGCCGTGCTGTGGACCGCCGGCGCGCCGACCTTCGAGCGCCCGGTCACGGAGCTGTTGTGCTTCGCGCCGGGCAGACGCGAGCGCGCGGTCGTCGCCTCGTTCCTGCGCGCGCACGGGAATCCGACGCTGCACGCCCGGGTCGTCTTGCGCATGCCCGAGGCGCTCGGCCAGCTCTCCATCGCACCGGACATGGAGGGCATCACCGCACGGGTGGATCCGGTGCCGCTCGGGGGAGGGCTGAGCTCGTGGCTGCGCAGACCGGCGGGACAGAGCCCCATCGACCTGCTGGTGCTGGCCCGGTTCCCGGGCGCCCTGCTGCCGCTGGCTGCCTGGCCGGCTCCGCCCCTCATTCTGCCGCCGATGGAGGTGGCCCGGAGCGCCCTGTGGCGGGCGATCGATGTGCCTGATCTCGTGCACGAAGCCGGCGCTCTCCGTGTGCGCGTCGACTATGCGTCCGGCGTGGGCCGCCGCGATCCCATTCCCGACCAGCGGGTCGCGTTCGTCTCCGGTGGCCGCGTGGTGGCGGTCATCACCACCAGCCACGGCGAGGGCGAGCTGCCCGCCGGCCTTGAGGTCCTCTCCCTCGGCGTCTCTCGGGTCGCGGAGGACACCGATCCCGATCCGCTCGCCCCGGTCGAGGAGCAGGTCGGGATCGTCCGGCCCGGCTCGCGGCCGTTGCTGCTCTTCGACGCCGGCCTCACCGACCGGGAGCTGTTCCTTCTTGCCGGAGTCCAGGCGGCAGACGTCGCCGACCTGCTCGCGGTGCGACTTCGCGCCACCCAGAGCTGCAAGGCCGTTCGCGCCCGGTTGCTGGCTGGCGGGCTCCGTCCGGTGGTCGCGGACGCCAGCACCGTTCTGGACGAAGGGGAGGCGCTCGACGTGGACGAAACGCTCGATCCCGTGCGTCTGGCACGCGTGGGGGCGCGAATGCGGTACGCCGGGTTCCCGGTCGTGGGCATCGTCCACGGTGGCAGACGCTCGCCGCGGACCATCGGGTTCAGGGCGGTGACGGCGACCGAAGCCGCCGCCACCCCCTGGCACCTCGAGGCCCCACCCGACAGGACTCCGTCCGTCGCCGCTCGCCTGGAGGCGACGACCGGCGCTTCACTCATCACCGGCAACCGGGTCGAGCTCGAGCTCGACAACGCCAAGGCGCGCCGCTGGCTGCTGGACGCCATCGGTGCCAGCCGTGAGCGGTTTCACCTCCAGGTGTACATGGCACTGGACGACGACGTCGGCAGCGCGGTCGAGGCAGCGCTGGCCGCTGCCGGTGCCCGAGGGGTCGCCGTGCGCGTGCTCGTCGATTCGTTGCACGGGCTTCACGGATCGCTCGGACAGCACAATCCGCTGCTCGAGCGCCTCGGCAAACGTCCCGGGGTCGAGGTCCGCGTGTCGCGGCCCATCACGGGCCTGCCCTCGCTCGAGGACCTGAAACAGCGCGATCACCGGAAGATCGCCATCGCCGATGGTACCACCGGCCTCGTCGGCGGGCGCAATCTCTCGCACGAGTACTACACCGGGTTCGAGGAGGTGCGGCTCACGCCCGAGTCACCGTGGCGCCAGGTGCCGTGGCTCGACGCCGGCGCGCGGGTCGAGGGCCCGGCCGTCAATGCGCTGGAACGCTCCTTCCTCAAGGCCTGGACCGAGACGGGAGGTACGGCATTCACGATCACTGACCAGCTGCCGGTCGGGGAGACCAAGCTCCGGGTCGTCGTCCACCATGGGTTGCAGGACGCGGCGACGCTGGAGGCCTACCTGGCGCTCATCGAGACCGCGCAATCACACGTCTACGCCGTCAATGGGTTCCCGCTGATACTGGAGATCCAGCATGCGCTCCTGCGTGCGCGCCGCCGAGGCGTCCGGGTCTGTACTCTCTTCGGCCACCTGACGCCCACCCACGGCGCCACGGCGTTCGAGGGCCCGTGGGCCAGCGCGCGAACCGCGGCGACACAGCTGGTGCATTCGCGGATGGACGCGTTGATCGCCGCAGGCGGGGAGGGCTATCACTTCGCCGTTCCCCCGCAGCCTGGATGGACCGCCGGCCTCGGTGCGGTGCGCTCGCACGTGCACGTCAAGGTGATGAGCGCGGACGGTCGGGTCTGCGCGGTCGGGAGCGCCAACCTGGACATCACCGCCGGGTACTGGGAGAGCGAGCTCCTCATCCTGGTGGAGGATCCCGCGGTCACCAGGGCTCTCGAGACCCGCATCGAGGCGCTCATCGCCAGCTCGGACCGCGTGGATCGGAGCGATCCCGCGTGGCAGCAATTCGCCAGCCGCCGCCAGTGGATGCGACGCTGGCCCGGTGTGCTCTCCATTTGATTCGACCCTCGGCCCTCTCGTGCATGGCGCAGTAATTGCGCGCGTCGGTGAATTGTTTGCGTCCTTGCAACCCCAAGATCAGCCCGATGGCGAACGGAACAGGACAGCAGCGGCCGGGAGTCTCCGCTCGAGCTCGCGGTCCCGAGACGCCTTCTCTGCGTTCGCACCCGCGCCGAGTGTCACTCCCCGAGAGACGACGGTTGCACCCCGGGTCGGTCCTCGGCACCTCCGGCCCTTCACGCTGGACCTAGGAGCGCACCGGCTGAAGGCGGAAGGACTCCGCAGGATCTGCGGACTCCGGCTGGCGTCAACTCGCCCCTCTCGAGGAATCTCAGCGGTCAGCGGCCCCGCTCTTGTAGGCATGCTCCGTGAACGCTCGTACCTTGCGAATTCTCCGCCTGCATCTGTCGCCCCGGGTCAGAGGCGCGCAGAAGCACCCGCCGAGTTCGCCAACGGCGCGAGACGGCGGTGCTCCGTCCGCGAAGGAGAACCTCGATGGACCGCATGCTGGTGGTCGTCTTCGACGACGAGAAGAAGGCTTATGAGGGCCGAAGGGCGCTCCTGCAACTCGATGCGGAGGGCAGCGTGTTCGTCTACGCCTCCGCAGTGGTGGCAAAGGGCAGAGACGGAACGGCGGCAGTGAAGCAGGAGGACGGCGCCCCCCTGGGAACGCTGCTCGGCACCTCACTGGGAGTGATGATCGGCTTGTTAGCGGGACCGGCCGGCGCTGCGGCGGGCGCCGCGGCAGGCGCCGCGGCAGGCGCGGCGGCGACCGGCGCGGCAATCGGCGGCCTGAGCGGAGCGACGGTGGGGTCGATTGTGGACTTCAACCAACTGCGCATCGGCGATGACTTCATCGACGATGTTCGCAAGGGCCTCTCGCCGGGG
>DATJVY010000065.1:0-9655 GCA_035501615.1 Myxococcaceae bacterium | reverse complement strand
GCGGGCCGACTCGGTGTGCATGCTGCAGGGGACCATGGAGCCAAGTCCCTGACGAGGGTCGCGGAGCCGGTGGTACGTTCGATGCTTTCCGGCTGGGACATGACCCGTGACCCATCGTTGTCCTCCCCGAACATGGCCCGGGTGCTGGCCGGCCAAGATCCGACGATCGACATCGACCTGAAGGGCCTGAAGGTCGCGCTCCTGGGCTGGGGCATCGGTCTGGCGTTCCTCCTCCTTCTGCTCGTCCGAGGCGTCGGTTCGACGCCGTCGCATCACACAGGCCCTGCCCAGGCCGGCCCGCGCAGCGCGAGCTCTTCGACGCGCTGACACGGCGCCGTTGGTCCTCTCGACACTCGCCCATGATCGCTCAGGGTGACCTCTTTCCCGTGTTGCCGGTCGACCGTCGACGATGGCGGGCACCGGTGGCGTTGGCCATCTGGGGAATCGTCATCTCCGCGTTGGTGCTCCTGGAGGTGAGGACGGCGCCCCATCGTGCGGCCGAGGTGACGAGAGCCGAGGCGCTCCGGGGAATCCCTCGGACCCAGCGCGCCTCGCTCTTCGCCCGCCGGCTCGACGACTACCGCGCGCTCTGTGGAGCCGGGCTTCCCACTGCGCCCTTCGCCCGCACCTGCGCCGAGGACGCGTCGCTCCTGTCGTCGTTCCCGGAGTGCGACTCCACCTGTCGTCGCTCCATCCAGGCCGACCTCCGCTGATCATCGACCGATCGGTCCGCGTCGAGCGGTCCGCAGGCGTGCCACCCCTTCGGACCAACCCGACGGAATCTGGCGGCGTTTTCCAAGCTCGCAGCTGTCACGTCACAGAACGGCCTGGTGCAGGGCCTCGACGCAACACGGCGGTCATGGAATCAGGTCCGACGATGTCGAGGTCCGCACCACATCTGCACGTCATGGCGACGAAATCGAAATCGTCCGTGCCGCAGGCGTAGCAACGCAGGGGCATCGTGGCGCGATGGAATACATCCACCTCGGCGATCATCTCCGCCAGCCGTCCCACGTCAGCTTGGGTGAAGAGGCCTCCCCGGGAAATTCCTTCGACGTCGCTGCGTCGGAGCGACTGACCCAGCGCACGCCGATGCTCGAGCAGGAGCAGCAGATGGAGACTGTCGGGCGTGCCCGGTGCGCAATGCGTGCGATAGAGGGAATGCTGGGGATGCGAGGTCTGCAGATCTTCCAGCACGTAAAGGCCCCCCGCCCGCAGCCAGGGGAATGTCTCCGCGAGGCAGTTGGCCTGATGCGCCGGCAGGTGGCTGCCGTCCTCGATGACGAGATCGAAGCGTCGGTCGAGGGTTTGCAGCATCGTGGAGATACCTGGCCGATCGCCCTGATCGGCGGTGAGGTACGTGATGCCCGGGCCAGTCGGCCACTCCGGTTGCTGCGGCAGGATGTCGACGCCGACGATCTCCGCCTGGGGGAACATCCGGCGCAACCAGCGGATCGAGGCGCCCCGCAGAACGCCATATTCGAGAATCGACGCTACGGCTCCGATGGTGGCGAAGTGCCGTTCGTAGAAGCGGCTGTATCGATGCCAGGAGTGCTTGTCGGAATCGACCGGGTCGCACCAACTCACGCCTGCCGCCTCCGCCCGCCCGGCGCCGTGACTGCCGAGCCGCGGAGAAGTGGGCTTGCCATCGGCTCGGCACGTGGCGTCGAAGCTCGGAGGATCATCGGGCCGTGCCAGAGAAGATCCAAGGAAGAACAACCGTAGGACAAGGCCCGCTTGGTCGCCCAACGAACCCCGCGCCTCGCCGTGGCGTGTCGGGCGCGCGCCAGTGGCGTTCGCCTATGTTGAATGGGGCTCTTCGGCCTGCCTCACTTCTGATGCCTTCACTTGCCTCGCGCGTCTTCTGGACGGTCGTCGAGTGGCCCCTCGCCCTCGGCTTCTACGGGTACGCGCAGCTGGTGCTCCGCACGTGCCGGATCAGCGTCACCGGGCCGGTGCCCGATGGAGCGGCCGTGCTGGTCAACTTCCACCACCATGAGCCGATGATGCACGTGATCCACCGCCATCAGCGGCGCTGGATGATGGTCAGCCGGGCGCCGCCCCTCTGGCCCGTCGCACGCTTCGCGCGCTGGATGGGCCTGCAGCTCGCCCGCGGCGCCACCGGCGATGGCGGCCGGGAGGCGCTCCGCGAGCTGACCGAGGCGCTACGCCGGGGTGAGGCTGTCAGCATCGCCGTCGATGGTCCGGCGGGTCCGGTGGCGAAGGTGAAGCGCGGCTGCGTGGAGCTGGCGCAGGCCACGGGGGCCCCGATCGTCCCGATCGCCTACGACTGTGCCCGCGGCGTGAAGACCTGGCGCTGGGATCGAGCCCTCTTCCCCACCCCCTTCGATCGCATCGTGGTCCGCTACGGGCCGGCGCTCGACGTGGGCGGCCTCGCGGTGGACGAGGCGCAGCGGCGAACGAGGGAGCTGATGCTGGCCCACGCTCCCCCGCCCGGGCTCGGCAGGGCCTGAAGCGCGGGCCTGAACACCCGCCTCGCTAGCGCCGGGGACGGCGGGACGTCCGCCCCGTCGGCGCGCCGGACGCGGGTTCCCCCTCGGGTCGCCAGGGAGCGCCTCGCTTCCGCTCGATGTACTCGCGGATGAGGCGGCGGACGACCTGTGACGGGGTGAGGTCCTCCTCCGCGCACAGCTGCTCGAAGACCGCCTTCTTCCGCGGATCGATGAGGACGGTCAGCCGGGCGGTGCGTTCCTCGATTGTCATCAAACGCTCAACAGATTACGCTCAAATCGCTTCGGATGATAATAGAATGAACATCGGTCCGATGCCATCCCTGGTCCCTCTGCTCGGTCTCCTCGCCGGCTGGCTGGCGCTGGGCCTGGCCGGGCTTCTCCGGCCACAGTCGGTGGGATTCGTCGCCCGCGTGCTCTTCCCTCTCGGCGCGCTGGTGGCGCTCGCCGTCGGGCTCATCGGAGTGGGCGCGCTGCTCCCGGGCGCGCTCCCTCAGGTCCTGGTGCTTCCCCTCGGCCTCCCGGACCTGCCGTTCCACGTCCGGCTGGACGCGCTGGCCGGGTTCTTCCTGCTGCTCCTGGGCGCGGCCGGTGCCGGCATCTCGTTCTTCGCCGCCGGTTACTTCCGCTCCGGACAGGGCACCGCGCCCGGTCTGCTCTGCCTGCAGTACCACGTGTTTCTCGCCAGCATGGCCATGGTGGTGCTGGCCGACGACGCGTACCTGTTCATGGTGGCCTGGGAGACGATGGCGCTCTCGTCGTACTTCCTCGTCACCACGCAGCACCGCATCCCGGAGATCCGCCGCGCGGGATTCCTGTATCTCCTCATCGCCCACGTTGGGGCCATCGGCATCCTCCTGTCCTTCGGCGTGCTCCAGGGCGGGAGCTGGCGATTCACCTTCGATGCGATGCGCGGGCAGACGCTCGGGCCCGCCCGGGCGAGCATCGCCTTCCTCCTCGCGCTCGCCGGGTTCGGGGCCAAGGCCGGCCTCGTCCCGATGCACGTCTGGCTGCCCGAGGCGCACCCCGCGGCGCCGTCACCGGTCTCGGCGCTGATGAGCGGGGTGATGCTGAAGACCGCGGTCTACGGCTTTCTCCGGGTGACGCTCGATCTGCTCCACACGAACCAGTGGTGGTGGGGTGGGGTGGCTCTGATCATCGGTCTTGGCACGGCGCTGTTCGGAGCGATCTTCGCCGCCGTCCAGACGGACATGAAACGGCTGCTGGCCTACTCGTCGATCGAGAACGTGGGGCTCATCTTCACCGCGCTGGGCCTCGCTCTCCTCTTCCGGAGCTTCGGCCTCCAGCTGTTCGCCGCGCTGGCGCTGAGCGCCGCGCTGATCCACGCGCTCAACCACGCGCTCTTCAAGAGTCTGCTGTTTCTCGCAACCGGCTCCGTCCTCCACGCCACCGGCGAGCGCAATCTCGGCAAGCTCGGCGGGCTCATCCGCCGGATGCCGTGGGTTGCCGCCATGGCTCTGGTGGGCACTCTGGCCATCGCCGGACTTCCGCCGCTCAACGGCTTCGTCTCCGAGTGGCTCCTGCTGCAGGCGTTCCTCTCGACCCCGCGGATCCCCAAGCCTTTCGTCAACATGCTCATCCCGCTCGGTGCGGCGGCCCTGGCTCTCACCGTGGCGCTCGCCGGCTACGTGATGGTCAAGTTCTTCGGGGTCATCTTCCTCGGCCAGCCCCGCGAGCCAGCGCTGGCGAAGGCTCATCCCGCGGGCTGGCTGGAGCGCATCGGGCTCACCTGGCTCGCCCTGGGCTGCATCGTCCTCGGAGCCTTTCCGCGGCTGCTCCTCGACGCCGCCGCCCCCATCACCGAAACGCTCGTGGGCGCGACGGTGCATCGAGGCCGCGCCACCTGGGCCATCGCCCCCATCGCTCCGGAGCAGGCGTCGTACAGCGGGCTCCTGTTCCTGGCCGGCATCCTCGGGCTGGTGGGATTCACCTACCTCGCGGTGCGCCACATCTACCACGGACGCGTGAGGCGGACCGCCCCCTGGGATTGCGGGTACCCGTGGCAGACCCCACGGATGCAGGACACCGCCGAGGGATTCGGCCAGCCCATCCGGCACATCTTCGGCTCCGCCTTCCGGATCGAGCGCGAGCTGCCGTCCCCGTGGGACTCCGCCCCGCGCTACCGGATCCACATCGAGGATCGCCTCTGGCGTGCCCTCTACGTCCCGCTGGGGCGCGCGGTGCAACGGCTCGCGGATCTGGTGGCCGTCGTCCAGGGCGGCAGGCTCTCCGTCTATCTGCTCTATGCCTTCCTCACGCTGATCGGCCTGCTGGTGTTCGTTCTGTGAACCCGCTCGCGGTCGCGCGTCAGGTCGGTGCCGTGCTCCTCGCAATCGCGCTCGCCCCGCTCTTCATGGGGTGGGTCGCGCAGTGTCGGGCCTGGCTCCAGAACCGCTCGGCTCCGCCGCTCCTCCTTCCGTTCCGGATGCTCCACAAGCTCTTCTGGAAGGACGCCGCCCTGGCGGAGCACGCCTCGCCGCTCTTTCGCTCCACCCCCTACGTCCTCTTCGGGACGATGGTGCTTGCCGCGGCGATCATCCCGTCGGTGGTGCTGGACCTCCCATTCGTGCTGGTGGCGGACGCCATCGCCCTGGTCGGTCTCTTCGCCACCGCGCGGGTCTTCATCGCCCTCGCGGCGATGGACATCGGCACTGCCTTCGGCACGCTCGGCGCTCGGCGGGAGATGATGATCGGCTTCCTCGCCGAGCCGGCATTGCTCATGGTGTTCTTCAACGCCTTCCTCATCTCGGGGAGCACGGCGCTGCCGAGCATTGCTGGCCGGCTCGCCACTCCGCCCTTCGTCATCTATCCGAGCCTCGCCTTCGCTGGCGTGGCCTTCGTGATGGTGCTCCTGGCGGAGAACGCCCGGATTCCCATCGACAACCCGGCCACCCACCTGGAGCTCACGATGATCCACGAGGCGATGGTGCTGGAGTACTCGGCCCGCCACCTCGCGCTCGTGGAGTGGGCGTCGGCGCTCAAGCTCTTCAACTACGCCTGCATCGGGTTCGCGCTCTTCGTCCCCTGGGGCCTCGCCTCGCAGCACGCGAGCCCCGGAACGCTGGCGCTCGCGGTGGTGGCGCTGGTGCTCAAGCTCGCCCTGGCGGGGGCGGCGCTGGCGCTGGTGGAGACGGTCTCTGCCAAGCTCCGCATCTTCCGCGCTCCCGAGTTCCTGGCGATGGCCTTCCTCCTCGCCGTGCTCGGCCTCCTCGTCCACCTGCTGCTCGGAGCTTGACCTCGATGCCAGCGCCCACCGTCACCGCCCAGCTCCTGAATGGCTTCGCCGCCGGGCTCCTCCTGATCTCCTTCTCCATGCTCTCCCAGCGGCGGACGCGTCGGCTCATCGAGCTGTTCGCCTGGCAGGGGGCGATCCTCTTCGCCTCCACGAGCCTCGTGGCGTACAGCGCCGGTCTCCGGCATCTCTGGTACTCGGCCGCGCTGACCTTGATCCTCAAGGTCGTCCTGCTCCCCCTGATCCTCCTCCGGCTGGTCCAGCGGCTCCAGGCGCAGTGGGACACCGAGCCTCTGATCAACATCCCGACCACCATGCTCCTCGGGGTGGGGCTGGTCATCTTCGCCTTCGGCCTCGCTCAGCCCATCAGCGCCCTGGCCACCACCATCACGCGCAAGACCCTCGGCATCGCCCTGGCGATCATCCTCCTCGCCTTCCTGATGATGATCACCCGGCGAAGCGCGGTGAGCCAGGTGGTCGGTTTCCTCGCCATGGAGAACGGGCTCTTCTTCGCCGCGACCAGTGCCACCTACGGGATGCCGATGGTCGTCGAGCTGGGCATCGCGCTGGACGTCCTGGTGGGCGTTCTCGTCCTGGGGATCTTCTTCTTCCAGATCCGGGAGCAGTTCGACAGCCTCGACCTGCACAATCTGGAGTCGCTCAAGGAGGATTGAGGTGGAGCTGCTCCTCGTGCTCGGTGTCCCCCTCCTGGGTGCCCTGGTCCTCGCGATGTTCGGGCACCGCCGCGGTGCGCCGGAGGTGAACGTCCTCGTCAGCCTGGGCACCCTGGGGGCCGCGAGCCTGCTCGTGGTCCGGGTCATCCGCCACGGGACGATGCTGGTCTGGCGGGAGCAGTTCTTCATCGATCCGTTCAACGTGTTCCTGGTGGCCCTGACTGCCTTCGTGGGTTTCACCACCGCGCTCTTCTCCCGGCCCTACATGCGGATCGAGGAGCACCGGGGCCGGCTGAGCGCCCGGCGGCTGCGGCTGTACCACAGCATGTACCAGCTCTTCATGGCGGCGATGCTGCTGGCGCTGCTGACCAACAACCTCGGCCTCCTCTGGGTGGCGATGGAGGCGGCGACCCTGTCGACCGTGCTCCTGGTCTCCCTCTACCGGACCCGTGCGAGTCTCGAGGCAGCGTGGAAGTACTTCATCCTCTGCGGCGTGGGCATCGCCCTGGCGCTGTTCGGCACCATCCTCCTCTACTTCGCAGCGGAGGATCTCCTCGGGGGCGAGGGGATGTCGGCCTTGCTCTGGACGCACCTCGACGCGGTCAAGGGACACCTCGAGCCACGAGTGATCGGTCTGGCCTTCGTCTTCCTGCTGGTGGGCTACGGGACGAAGGTGGGTCTGGCACCGCTGCACAGCTGGCTCCCGGATGCCCACGCCGAAGGACCGACGCCGGTGTCCGCCGTCCTCTCTGGCCTCCTCCTCAACGTGGCGCTCTACGCCGTCATCCGCTGCAAGGTGCTGGTGGAGGGCTCGATCCACGGAGTTCCCGGCCGGATGCTGATGGGCTTCGGGTTGCTCTCGGCACTGCTGGCCTCGTTCTTTCTCTGGCGACAGCGGGACATCAAGCGGCTCTTCGCCTACTCCTCGATCGAGCACATGGGGATCATCACCTTTGCCTTCGGCATGGGAGGAGTGGTGGCGAACTTCGCCGCCCTCCTCCACATGACGGTGCACTCGCTGACCAAGTCGGCGATCTTCTTCGCCGCAGGCCACGCCTCGCAGACCGCGGGCACCCAGCGGATGGACGGCATCCGGGGATTGCTCGTCCTCAGCCCGACCATCGGGTGGGGGTTGATGCTGGGAGCGCTGGCCATCCTCGGGCTTCCTCCCTTCGGCGTCTTCGCCAGCGAGTTCCTCATCCTCACCACCGCGATGCGGGATCATCCCTGGGCCACCCCGGTGCTTCTCGCCGCGCTGGCGGTGGCCTTCGCCGCGATCTTCGGTCGGGTTCAACCCATGGTGTTCGGTGAGACGCAGAGCAAGCCGCTGCCGCATTCCCCTGCGCTGCTGCCGGTCTTTGCCCACCTCCTGATGGTGCTGCTCCTGGGCGTCTACATCCCGCCGGAGCTGGCCGAGTGGTACCGGCTCGCGGCGAGGTTGATCGGCTGAGCCATGTCTCCGTCGACCTCAGCGGTGAAGGCCGTTCCGCTGCCGGCCAACGTCCGGGCGCGACGGCTGCTCGCCCCCGAGCAAGACCAGTGGACCGGCATGGCCGAGTCGATGAAGGCCGGAGGAGCCGGCCTCCTGGCCCTGTGGGCCACCGATGACCGCGACCGGGACGGGCGGTTCCGTCTCCATGCGGCGTACCTGCTTCCGGGCGAGCTGGTGCTGGTGGAGCACGCGCTTCCAGCGGGGACGGTCAGCTATCCCGGTCTCGAGGATCTCTTTCCGGTCGCGGACCGGTTGCAGCGCGGCGTGGCCGATCTCTCTGGCCTGCGGGCCGAAGGAGGGGACGAGCGGGGCTGGCTGCGGCATGGCGGCTGGCCCGAGGCGTTCTTCCCCCTGCGGCGGGACAGCCCGGCGACGGCGCGGTTCCGCGTGGTCTCGGTGCCGTATCCGTTCGTCGCCGTGGCCGGCGAGGGGGTGCACGAGATTCCCGTCGGACCGGTGCACGCCGGAACCATCGAGCCGGGGAACTTTCGCTTCTCGGTGGTGGGAGAGAAGGTTCTCCGCCTGGAGGAGCGGCTCGGCTACACGCACAAGGGCGTTGCCAGACGCTTCGAGCAGCTCGGGCAGCGAGAGGGGCAGCGGCTCGCAGCGCGAGTGTCCGGGGACTCGGCGGTGGCCTTCTCCTGGGCGTACTGCGCCGCGCTCGAGGGCCTGACCGGCGTCACCGTTCCCGACCGCGCGGCCGTGCTGCGTGCCCTGGTCCTCGAGCGCGAGCGCATCGCGAACCACCTGGGGGACCTGGGTGCCCTGGGGAACGACGCGGGCTTCGCCTTCGGGCTGGCCCAGTTCTCCCGGTTGAAGGAGGACCTCCTGCGTGCGAACGCGCAGGCGCTGGGCGCCCGCTACCCGTTCGACTTCGTGGTGCCCGGGGGCGTCGCCCGGGACCTGCCGGCAGAGGCGCCGCCGGCGCTGAGAGGACAGCTGGATGCGCTGGAGGAGGCGGTCGTCGCGCTCCGGCGCATCTACGACGAGCACTCGGGGCTACAGGACCGGTTCCGCGAGGCCGGACGACTCGACCACGAGCTCGCTGGAACGCTCGGCGCTCTGGGTCTGGCGGGACGTGCCTCCGGCATCGGTCGCGACCTCCGCGTGGATCAACCGTGGCCTCCGTACGATCGGCTGGCGACGAGGCTCGTGACGAGGACGGAGGGCGACGTCGCCGCGCGCGTCCAGATCCGGTTCGACGAGATCCTGGAGTCGATTCGCCTGAGCCGCATCCTCCTCGACGCGCTGGCCGAGGGCAGCATCGCCGTCGACGTTCCCGATGCGGAGCCGGACCGGCTGGGGCTGGGGCTCATCGAGGGCTGGCGGGGACCGGTGCTCGTCGCCTTGCACGCCGGGCCGAACGGGACCATCCGCCGGTGCCATTCGCACGATCCCTCGTGGCAGAACTGGCCGCTGCTGGAGTTCGCGATCCTCGGCAACATCGTTCCGGACTTCCCGCTGATCAACAAGTCGTTCAATCTGTCCTACAGCGGGCAGGACGGGTGAGGTGACCGATGCTCGACGTGCTGGACCGAATTGGGCGGAGCGGCATTCTCAGCGAGCCGCTGCCCGCGGCGGACGACGTCCACCGGGAGCGGGAGCGACTCCAGGCCTCGCTCCTGGCCGTGCTCGGTCGGGCGCTCTGCCTGCGGCACGTCGACGCCGGCTCCTGCAACGGGTGCGAGCTGGAGATCCACGCTCTCAACAACCCGTACTACAACCTCGAAGGAGCGGGGATCCGTTTCGTGGCCAGCCCACGCCA
>DATJVY010000064.1:0-7299 GCA_035501615.1 Myxococcaceae bacterium | reverse complement strand
GGGCCTACGGCCGCGCCAGCAGGCAACGGAACCAGGCGCTGGCGCGGACACTTCCGTCGGGCTGGCGAAACGCCGCGATCGCACTCGCGTAAGCCTCGGTGACGACGTCCTCGCCGACGTGCTCCATCGCTCGGATGGCGTTTCCCGTCGACGTGAGCCCGCGCAGCGCTGCCGCCTCGTCGGCGTAGACCCACGGGCTGTCGACATCGAACACGTCGACGGGCTGGAGGCCGGCACTCGTCGCGAACCGGCGGAGCGCGGTCTCGTCGGACAGCGCGAACGGGCCGGGCGCGTTCGGGGGCGGTGGCGGCAAGAACGCCTTGAGCACGGTCACCAGGGCTGCCGCCTCCATGCCGCCTGGATCGCCGAAGGTCACGATCACGACGAAGCCGCGGCGCTTGGCGACCCGTCCGGCCTCCCTCAGCGCAGCCACCGGGTTGGCTGCGTACTGCAGCGAATTGAATCCGGTGACCACGTCGAACGACCCTTCGGCGAACGGCAGTTCCTCCAGATCTCCCTGGCGGAAGTCGCCGGCCGGCACCCGCGATCGCGCGATCGAGAGCATCGCCTCCGCGGCGTCGATGCCCGACACCTCCGCCCCGCGCGCGGCGGCGATCCCGGCGGCCATGCCCGCACCGCAACCGGCGTCGAGATACCGCGTTCCCGGGCCAACGCGCGTGCGTTCGAGCACCGCCTCGAAGACCGGACGGACGGTCGCCTCCTGATAGTCGGCCCAGTCTCGCGCCCTCGCCCCCCACAGGCGGCCGTGCTCGCCCGAGGTCTTCGGCTTCACGTCGTCCATCACCACGCGCATCGTAGTCATACCGTCCGCGAGATTGAATCGAGCCCAGGGCTGTCCATCGCCGGGCCAGTCAACGAACCGGGCTCCGGTTGTCCTATGCTCCGGGGCGAGATGGTGACCAAGCCGCACTCCATCAGCATCTCTGGCCTGCGCGGGTGGGGGCAGATCGCCTTCGATGCGTTCGGCGCGCTCACTCACGTGGTGGAAGGGATGCACCACGAGATCGCCCGGCGACCTCGAATTCTCGGGACGCCTCGGCTGGCGGCGACTCGGGGTGTCACCGGGCTCGTGTACCGAAGCATCCGCGGCAGCACTCGGGCGCTGGCGATCGCATACGACGCCGCCATCCGCCAGTTCGACAATGGCGCCGCGATCGAGAGTCCGACGCCAGCCGTGGTCGCTGCTCGCGCCGCGCTGAACGGCATCGTTGGTGACCATCTCGTCGCCACACACAATCCCCTCGCGGTCACCATGTGCCTTCGGCGCGAGGGGCGCGCTCTCGTTCTCGAGCCGGGCGCGCTTGCGAAGGCAGTCCCCGGCGCGCGGAGGCACGCCGTCGTCCTGGTCCACGGGCTGTGCATGGCGGACGTTGGCTGGGCTCGACATGGACACGACCACGGCGCGGCGCTGGCTCGCGATCTCGACTGCACGGTCACCTACCTTCACTACAACAGCGGGCTCCACATCTCGACGAACGGACGCACGCTGGCGGGCATCCTCGACGCGCTCGTGCGCGCCTGGCCGGTGCCCCTCGAGAGGCTGACCATCATCGCGCACAGCATGGGCGGGCTCGTGACCCGTAGCGCTTGCCACCATGCACGGTGCACCGGGAGCAGCTGGGTGGAGCGCCTGGGGGAGATCGTCTTCCTCGGCACCCCACACCTGGGCGCACCGCTCGCGCGAGGAGTCCACTGGGCGAACCACGCTCTCGGCGCGAGCCCCTATACCGCCGCGCTCGCACTTCTCGGCAGGGTCTGGAGTGCAGGCGCGGCGGACCTGCGTCAGGGCTATCTCGTCGACGAGGACTGGTCCGGGCGTGATCCAGCGGACCCCAAGCTACCGACGCCGACGCCGGTCCCACTGCCTGATGGTGTCCGGTGCTATGCCATCGCGGGCTGCCGCGAGCGCACCGGGCGTCTGCTGGGCGATGGGCTGGTGACGGTTCGGAGCGCGCTCGGGGATGCGTCAGAGCCACGCCGGTCGCTCGCGATTCCGGACGGGCGACGCTGGGTCGCGACGGGTGTCGATCACTTCGGGCTCCTTGAGCGCGGCGACGTCTACGACCGGGTGCGGGCCTGGCTGGCGTGTCCCTGATGAGAGCGCCTCTCATGGAGTGGGATTACGCGATCGTCGGCTCCGGCTTCGGGGGCAGCGTCTGCGGGCTTCGCCTGACGGAAAAGGGCTACCGCGTCCTCATGCTGGAGAAGGGCCGCCGCTTCCGGGCCGAGGATTTCCCCCGCTCCAACTGGAATCTCCCTCGCTGGCTCTGGCTGCCGATGCTCGGCTGCCGCGGCATCTTCAAGATGACCTTCCTGCGCCACGTGACGGTGCTCTCGGGCGTAGGCGTGGGTGGAGGCTCTCTGGTCTACGCCAACACCCTCCCCACCCCCGAGGACGATTTCTTCGCCGCCCCCTCCTGGGGACACCTTGCCGACTGGAAGAGCGAGCTCGAGCCACATTACGCGACCGCGCTGCGCATGCTGGGCGTGACGCGGTATCCGCATCAGACCTATTCCGACGAGGTGTTGCGCGAGGTCGCCAGGGACATCGGCAGGGCCGATCAGTTCCGTTCGACGCGCGTGGCGGTCTACTTCGGCGAGCCGGGCAAGACGGTGCCCGACCCGTACTTCGGCGGTGAAGGGCCCGACCGCACGGGCTGCATCGAGTGCGGCGCGTGCATGACCGGTTGCCGGCACAACGCCAAGAACACGCTGGACAGGAACTATCTCTACCTCGCCGAGAAGCGCGGCATGCGGATCGAGGCCGACACGGAAGTGACCTGGGTGAGCGAGCTCGAGGGCAACGGCTATCGCATCGACGTCGTCTCGGGCCGTGGAATGTTCGGCAAGCGCAAGCAGTCGTTCACCGCACGCAAGGTGATCTTCTCCGGAGGAGTGCTCGGCACCCTGCCGCTCCTGCTCAAGCTCAAGGAGAGCCCCCGGGGGCTGCCGCGGCTGTCCGACCAGCTGGGCTCCTTCGTCCGCACCAACTCGGAGTCGCTCATCGGCGTGACCACCCGCGCCGACCGTGATCTCTCGGAAGGGATCGCCATCACCAGCATCCTCCACACCGACGAGCACTCGCACGTCGAGCCCGTCCGCTACGCGAAAGGATCGGGCTTCTTCCGCCTGCTGATGTCGCCGCACGTCCCGGGCGAGAGCGCGCCGGTGCGGCTCCTGCGCGCGCTCGGGGCGCTGCTCCGCCATCCGGTCCACTTCCTGCGCGCCTACCTCGTCGACGACTGGGCGAAGCGGACCATGATTCTCCTCTTCATGCGCACGCTCGAGGGGCACTTGCGGATGCGGCTGGGCCCACTCGGCTTGACCACCGCGCTCGCCGAGGGCCCCGCGCCGACCGCCGCCATCCCCGAGGCGACCGCGCTCGCGCACCGGGTGGAGAAGAAGATCGACGGCTTCGCCGAGAGTCTCATCAGCGAGACGATCCTGGGCACGCCGACCACCGCGCACATCCTCGGCGGCGCCTGCATGGGAGCGAGCGCCGGTGAGGGGGTCATCGACGACAAGCACCGCATCTTTGGCTACGAAGGGCTCTACGTGATCGACGGCTCGGCCATCTCCGCCAACCCGGGAGTGAACCCGGCGCTGACCATCACCGCGCTGGCGGAGCGGGCGATGTCCTTCATTCCTCCGGCTTCGGCGTAGGTTCGAGCCGGGCGGGGGACGAGGTCCGACCATCGGGCTCGCTGCCGCTGCTCGTCCTGCGCGCCGGAGGCTTCGGGTCTGGCGCTCCTGGACCCGGGGGAGGGCTCCCTCAGCGGGCGAGCTCGGCCGCGGTCCTCGAGTCGTCGTCGTCTCGATGGTGACGGCAGCGGTGGTCGCGGTCGTCGTCGTCGTGGTCGATCTGCGTCGTGCGCAGGCTGGGGGCACGTGGTCGGGACGAGGGTCAGGGCGTCGTCGATCAGCGTCTGGGCCTGCCGCGGGGTGAACGCCGCAGGGACGTGCTCCACGACTTCCTCGACGAACTCCGCGAGCAGCTTCCGGAGCGCCTTGCAACACGCCAGGGGGAGCTCGGCGCCCTCGTCCAGGATCCGGCAGAGCTTGGCCGCGAGCCGCGGATCGGTCGAGTCCTGGCGCACCAGGTCACACAGGCCTGCGCCGTGACCTCCACGGTAAAGGTGGTCGAGACGGTGGTCGAGTTCCCGGCGAGATCGGTCGCCGTCGCGGTGAAGGTGTGTGACCCGAGCCCGAAGCCGCTCGCCGGCCCGTTCACGTCCGCGCAGGTGTTCGAGGCCAGTCCGGAGAGTGCATCGGTCGCGGTGCAGGTGATCGCCACCGTGTCGCCGACCCCGTAAGTCGCGGCGTTCCCGGTCCAGGTCACCACCGGAGGCGTCTTGTCGATCCGCACGGCGAGGTGCTTGTCCGCCTCGACGTTCCCGGCGTTGTCCACGGCGTGGAAGGTGAGGTTGGTGATCCCCTCGACGGCGAAGAAGACACTGACCGGGTTCGCCGGCACCGTGGTCGCAGCAACCGGCTGCGCGCCGGTCGCGGAGAGGTCGATCTCCCGTTGGGCGGAGGCGCCCCGGTCGCGGTGGTCACCGGCGCGGTGGTGTCGCTCGGAGCTGCGGCCTGCCCCGGGACGCAGGCGTTGTCGGCGTTGGACCAGTAGGGGGCGGCCCAGAAGACGGTCCCGTCCGCGGCGGTGAGGTCGACCTCGCTCAGCCCCATGTCCTGACAGATGTCCGCGGCCTCGCCCTTCTTGAAGAGCGACAGCACCTTGGTGATGTCGAAGCCTCCCTTGGTGGTTCCGCTGGAGAAGTCGATCCAGTGCTCGGCCGGAGTCGGGTCCGTGGCAGCCTCGACGATCTCGTGGGTGATCGCCGCGACGAGCCCCGGCAGCGTGCTGTGGCACTGGGTGGGGATCACCGCGATGTTGATCGGTCTGCCCTGCGACACCCCCGGCAGCAGCGGGTTCGCCCGGGAGGGGATCTGGAAATGGTACGCGCCGTAGTCCTTGCAGCTCTTGGCGACGACGTCGTCGATCACCGTGCCGCTGGGGAGGAGCAGCACGTAGACCCGGAGTCCGGTGGGATTCGGTGAGATGAGGCAGACGGGATCAGTGAAGCAATCGCTTCCCGGAAGCGCCCCGCAGGGAACGCAGGACACCGGGTTCGGAGCACCCAGTGCGAACGGAACCGAGGTGAACGGCGAGGCGAACTCGGCACAGCTCATGAACTCGAAGAGGGTGAGAGTCGACGTGACCGGGCCCGGGCTGCCCTGACAGGGATACAAGAACCCCCCGGTGGTGGCGCTCCCCTCGAAGTGGAACCCCGGCACGCCGTACTGGCAGAGCTTGTCGAAGTACGTCGTGGCGACGACGTCCTTCAGCGCCTTGTCGATGTCGGCTCGCTGGAAATTCCCGGGAAGCGAGTCCCAGTTCTCGCCCCAGTAGACGTTGAAGATGCCAAGGCCCGACACGTACGCGAGCGGGATCCCCATCTCGAGATCGAGCGGGACGTCGTTGGTCGGCGCCGGACAGGTGGCGGTCTGAGGCGCCTGTGCGCCGGTGCTCTGCTTGGTCTCTCCGCCGGAGGGGCTCTCCGGGGCCGAGCAAGCAACGAGCAACACGATGGCAACGACCCCTCCGGGAAGAAGTGGGCCTCGACGGTCGCGGCGCATGCTGGCGCCTCCCTCGCGAGCCCCCGTACAGGCTGCACTCACCCGACGACTCTGCCCCCCGGGCCCACTCGCGAGAGACTGGAGCGCACCCGCGGAGAGCGCTCAAGCGATTTCGTCGTCCGGACCGTGGGTCACGCTCACCCCGCCGGCGATCACGCGCGCTGTCTGGTGACGCCCTGGGGCGAGCCGAGCCGTCGCGTGTTGGGGATCATCGCGACGAGCGCCAGCATGCCGACGAGACCAAAGGCGGCACCGTAGAAGAAGACGGCTGCGTGCCCGACGCGATCCCACAGGATCCCGGCCACGAGACTCGCCACCAGCTGCAGCAACCCGACCGTGGTGTTGTACCAGCCGACGCCGCTCGCGCGCAGCTGCTCGGGTACGAAGTCGGATGCAAACGCCCTTCCCACTGCCCGGAAGATCCCTTGGTAGAGACCGTAGAGCACGAACAACGACGCGATCACGACGAACGTCGAGGTGACGGCAAAGCCGAGGTAGGCCAGCGAGAAGACGGCAAGGCCTCCAAGAAGGACGTTGCGTCGCCCGAACCGGTCGGAGAGAGAGCCCGCCGGGTAGGAGATCAGCGCCGCGATCAGGTTGAATGCCGCATAGACGAGGATGGTCGTCTCCAGCGAGGCTCCGCTGTCGCGCGTTCGCAGGATCAGGAAGGCGTTGCTGGAGTTGCCGACGCCGAAGACCGCGGTCGCCAGCAGATACCTCCAGTACTCCCTCGGGAACTGTCGCAGGCCGACATCCAGTCTGGCCTTCGCGGTCACGGAGACCGATCGCTCCTTGACCAGCAAGACCATCAGGAACGCCATGAGTCCCGGAATCACCGTCAGGTAGAACACCCAACGAATGGCGATGTGCAGCGTGTAGAGCAGCGCCACCGTCAGGATCGGGCCGAGAAACGCGCCGGCATTGTCGCCGACACCTTCGAGCCCGAACGCTCGTCCGCGATTCTTCTCGTCGGTCGAGGCCGCAATCAGCGCATCCCGGGGCGCCGAGCGGGATCCTGCCCCCAGGCGATCGAGACAGCGCGCACCGAATGCCTGCGGCCAGCTGGATGCAAGGCCGGTGAGTGGCTTGGCAATCGCCGCCAGCAGGTAGCCGAAGAGCGCGACGGGCTTTCTTCGCTGCAGCCTGTCGGAGAGTGTCCCGGTGAAGCCCTGAACGATGTTCTGCAACGCCTGCGCGCAGCCGTCGACGAGACCGACGATGGTGCCGTCGGCACGTAGTGTCTGGGTCAGGAACGTCGGCAATACCGGGTACTGCATCTCCGTCGAGACATCGGCAAAGAGGCTCGCCAGCGCCAGGAGGAACGTGTTCGCGGAGAGCCCCGAGAACGGACGGACCGTGGGCGTTCGTGTCTTCATGCGCGTCGGGAGGAGCGAAACCGTAGGCGCAGGGCTCGTTGGACCATGGGCATCTCATCCAGGACCGTCCAGTGACCGACAGGGCCGCGATGCCCTGTCTTTCCCGGCTCGGGCGATCCGGGCCGGGCCTACGGCCGCGCCAGCAGGCAACGGAACCAGGCGCTGGCGCGGACACTTCCGTCGGGCTGGCGAAACGCCGCGATCGCACTCGCGTAAGCCTCGGTGACGACGTCCTCGCCGACGTGCTCCATCGCTCGGATGGCGT
>DATJVY010000063.1:0-38355 GCA_035501615.1 Myxococcaceae bacterium | reverse complement strand
CGGCGGACCATCTCCTCGGTGCGGTCCACCGGCTCGAGCACCCGGGGCACCACCCCCCAGAGGAGCGACAGCTTCCGCCGGACCTCCTGGTTCGGGGAGAAGGCGACGATGGGCACCGCCGGGCGGTAGTGGCTGAGGAGGCGCGCGGTGTGCCCGGAGAGGGTGAAGGCGGCGATGATCACCGCCCCCGCGGCGCGGGCGGCCTCGCAGGCCACGCCGGCGATGACGTCCGGGAACGACGCCGGGAAGGTGACCCCCCCGATCCGCGCCGGTGCCTTGCCGTGGGTCCGGGCCGCGCTCTCGGCAGCGAGGATGATCCGCTCCATCATGCGGACCGACTCGACCGGATAGCTGCCCGAGGCGGTCTCTCCGGAGAGCATGAGCGCGTCCGCGCCGTCGTAGACCGCGTTGGCCACGTCCGAGGCCTCGGCCCGGGTGGGACGCGGGTGCTCGATCATCGAGTTGAGCATCTGCGTGGCGACGATCACCGGCAGCCCGCGCAGGTTCGCCCGGCGGATGATGTCCTTCTGGATCGCCGGGACCTCCTCGGGCGGCAGCTCGACCCCGAGGTCACCGCGGGCCACCATCACCCCGTCGCTCTTCTCGAGGATCGCATCCAGCCGCGCGATGGCCTCGGGCTTCTCCAGCTTGGAGATGATCGGCACCTGGCGGCCCGCCTCGGCCATCGCCGCGCGGCCCTGGTCCAGGTCGCTGGGCTGACGGACGAAGGACATGGCGATGTAGTCCACGCCCGCCTTGATGCCGAAGACGAGGTCCTCGCGGTCCTTGGGGGTCAGAGCCTCGGCCCGCAGCGCCACGCCGGGCAGGTTGATGCCCTTGTTGTTCCGCAGCGTCCCGCCGTGCACCACCTCGGTCCGGACCAGCGACTTCTTGTCGGTCTCGAGCACCCGGAGCTCGAGCAGGCCGTCGTCGAGGAGGATGCGGTCTCCCGGGTTCACGTCCGAGGCCAGGAAGGGATAGGTCGTGGAGACCAGCTCCTTCGTCCCGGACACGGACTCGTCGGTGGTGATCGAGAACTCCGCGCCGGGAACGAGCTCCACCTCAGCGTCGGTGAGCTTGCCGGTTCGGATCTTCGGTCCCTGCAGGTCTCCGAGGACGCCCACGGCCTTGCGCACCTTGAGCGAGGCGGTGCGGAGCATGGAGAGCGTCTGGGCGTGCTGGGCATGACTGCCGTGGCTGAAGTTCAGCCGCGCCACGTCCATCCCCGACTCGAGGAGCTCCTCGAGGATCTCCGGCTTCAGCGAGGCGGGGCCCAGCGTGCAGACGATCTTCGCGCGTCTCATGGCGTGCTCAGCGCTGGAGGAGCGCCCTCAGGTTCTCCCGCTCCCAGGCGATGGCCGCCTCGTAGAGAGGAAAGGCCCGCTCGCGGTGCCGGAAGGCGCGGGGGTGGTGGACCCGACGGCCGGGGCCGTTCGAGCTGGGGAAGAGCTGGTGGAGCATCTCGTGGAAGACGATGAACTCCACGAAGAAGCGGGGAACCTCGGGGTGGTCGAGTGCGGGATGGATGCGGATCTCGCGGGTCTGGTGGTCGTACACCCCGAGGCGGATCGACTTCCGGCGGCGCCGGCCCGGCGCGCGTCCCCATCCGATGATGGCCCTCACCCCGCCCTGGAAGAAGCGCTCGTTCAGGGCGTCGCGGATCTCCTCCAGGTGGAAGAAGCGGCCCTCGGGCGAGAAGCGCTCGTCCGAGGCGTCCCGCTCCTGGCGGATGCGGGGCTGCTCGCGCTTGATGAACTCGTCCAGCACCTGGCCGGCCTGGGACCGACCGCGGCCGGCGTAGTCCGCCACCGCCTGGACCACCGATCCCGGGGCGTCGAGGAACATGTGGTGGAGCCGCAGCCGGAGCGCCGAGGGCGCGCGCCGGAAGCTGATCATCGTGCTGCGGTTGTCGGTGACCGAGAGGCGGACCGGCATCCCGAGATCGCGGGCGAGGTGCTGCGCCAGGGAGGCCGCCTTGTGGACCGCGACCTCGCGGGCGGGGACACGGGCACGAGAGCGTTGCTGGGGAACGAAGAGGAGGAGCTGCCGAGGAGACGAATCACTCACGGGAACGGGAAGGACACTCTACCGCAGCCTCAACCCCCGCTGGCGAGTCGGCCGCTCGCGGCCCGCCGGCCCGCCGACGCCGCGGACGCCGCGTGACTTGACTCCGGTCGGGCGGTTCCGGGTGGGCCTGCACCTCGGCCCGCAACCGATCGATCAGCGCAGTCAAGTCCTCGACATCGAGATGGAAGACGTGCAGCAGCCCGCCGCGGCTCCGCGCCTCCTCGGCGGCGAGACAGCGTGGCTCGCCCGAGCGAGCCGCGAGCTCCACCGACGCCGAGCGCTCGACGGCGAGCGTCCAGCCGTGCTCGGTGGGCTCGAAGGGATAGAGGCGGCAGGCGGTGGGGCGGGCCGCCGCGTCCAGCGTGCATCCCTCCGGCCCGAGGAAGACGCACGCCCCGCGGTGCGCCCGCAGTCCCCAGCGGACGGGCGTGCTCCGGAAGTACCCGCGATAGCCGGGGCGCCGCGCCTCGTAGGCCAGGACCTCCGCGGAGGAGAGCGGCTCGTGCTCGACGAAATGCTCGCGCCGCCAGCCGGTGGCAGCCTGGATCCGATCGACGTCCGCGCGGGTCAGCGTGGCCAGGCGCTCCTTCGGCCCGGGTTGACAGCACGACCGGCCGAGCGTCTCGGCGCAACGTGCGCAGGGTGAGCGGTCCTTGCCAGCGGACATCGGCCGAGCAAGGTTATCGCCGTGCGCTCGCAGGTGACACTCCGGACGGCCTTCACCGTCTGCTTCGCGGTGGTGGCCACCGCGGGCCTGGTGCTCTTCGTCCTCGAGACCCGGGTGGCGCTGACCCTCACCGCGGCGGCAATGATGGTCGCCATCGCCTTGGATCACGTCGTGCGCCGGATGGAGGCCCGAGGAATCCGCCGGAGATGGGCGATCGCCATCACCACCCTGGCGGTGGTCCTGCTCCTCACCGGTCTCTTGCTGCTCGTGATTCCGACGGCGATCCACCAGCTGCGAGACCTGATCTCGTCGGCCCCACGTATCATCGCCAGCCTCCGCGAGTCCGCGCGCTTCCAGTCGCTGAACCAGCGCTTCGGGATCGAGGAGCGCCTGAAGGAGGCCATCTCCGGAGCCTTCGGCGCGGCTCAGACGGCAGTGAACCCGCTGCTGGCCGCGGTCACCTCCGCCCTCAGCGCCCTGGCGGGGTTCGCGACGGTGCTCGCGCTCACCGTCTTCATGCTCGTGTTCGGCGGAGACCTCGTGCGGCGTCTGCTCGTCCTGGTGCCGCCGGAGGATCGGCCGCGGTGGGAGGGCGTGCTCGCCAAGTCGTACCGTGCGGTCGGTGGCTACCTGGGCGGGGTGCTGTTCATCTGCTCGGTGAACGCCACCCTGACCACGACCTTCCTCGCCATCACCCGGACCCAGTACTTCCTTCCCCTCGGGCTCCTCAGCGGCTTCTCCAGCCTGGTGCCGTACGCCGGGCCGATCGTCACCGGGGCCACCATCACGCTGGTGGTGCTCGTCACCGGGGGAGCGATCAAGGCACTGATCACCCTCGGCTACTTCCTCCTCTACGGGCAGCTGGAGGGGAACGTTCTCGGGCCGGTCGTGTTCCGCCGGACGGTGCACCTCGACCCGCTGGTCACCCTGCTCGGCGTCCTCTTCCTGGCCGAGCTGCTCGGGGTGGCAGGCGCGGTCGTCGCGGTCCCGGCGGTGGCCCTGGCGCAGATCGTCGTCCGGGAGCTGCTCGCCGCGCGCCGCGAGCGCCTCGCCCCCGAGGGCGCGTCCACCGGCGTCGGCTCCGCGGAGCACGCGCCGCCGCCCCGTCCGGCGGCCGTGGGCGACCGCTCCCCCTCTCGCTAGCGGGGAGCGCCGTCGTCACGCGAGCGAAGCAGGCGCTCGATGCGGGCGGGCTCCACGCGGACCGCGAGCACCTTCTCTCCACTGTAGGTCACCTGTCCCGGCGCGCCGCCCTTCACCCGCTTCACCAGGCGGGCACGGGTCCAGGCCACCTCGCCGCGCGGCTCCCTCGCCGCCCGGGAGAAGTGGAGCGCCAGGTGCGCGGCATCGAGCAGCGCCTCGGGAGGAACGGGCTTGCCGCGGTCGAGCGGGACGACGACGTGCGCCCCCGGAACGCCCCGGGCGTGCATCCAGACGTGGTGGGGGCGGGCCACCTGGAACGTCAGCACGGCGTTGTCCTCGCCGGCGCGGCCGACCCACAGCGGGTGGCCGTCTGCGGAATGGAAGACGCGGTACGGTCGGTGAGCGGAGGCCGTGCGCTTTCTTGCCCTCGGTGCGGGGAGCGGAGGCGGCTGCCCGGCGGCGGCGCTCGCCGCGCTCGCCTCGGCGGCGGCCAGGGCGCGCTCGGCGGAGGCGATCTCCTCGTCGAGGGTCCGGAGCCGCTCGCGAGCCAGGGCGCTTCCACGCACCAGTCGCCGGTACTGGTGGAAGTGGCGCTCCACCTGCGCGCGGGGAGCCAGCGTCGGCTCCAGCGGCACCTCCACCTCCCGCGGGCCGTCCGGGGTCCACTCGGTGAGGCGGACCGAAGCGGCGCCGCGCGGGACCTGGTCCAGCGCCCGGGAGAGGAGCTCACCCCAGCGGCGGCGCTCCTCGGCGGCCTGGTCCCGGCCGGCCTCGGTCTCGACCTTGGCCCGGGTTCGCCGCAGGCGCTGGAGCGTGGTGCGCAGCGGCTGGATCCGCGACCGCCGGAGTGCCTCGAGCCGCAGCGTCGACTCGCGCGCCGCGACGAGCGCCTCGGCCGCTCGACCGGCGTCGAGACCCCGGGCCTGACCGAGCCGTGACGGAGGACCGCTCTCCTCCTCTGCCCCGGGCGGAGGTGGTGACCTCGCCGGACCGTGCGAGGCGGCGAGCGGGGCATCGGCGTCGCCGAGGAGCAGGAGGAGGCCTGGCGAGCCGAGGATGGCGACGAGCGTCCGGAGCGTGCCCGCCTTCTCGAAGCCCAGGCGGAGCTCCCTCGGCCCGGTGAAGCGAAGGGCAGACAGTCGGCGACCGGTCAGCTCCTTGCGCAGCCGCAGCAACCAGGGCGAAGGCCGGGTGTCCGTCGGGGCGAAGGCACGCGCGTCGATGATCGAGAGCCTTCCGAGCCCCGCCTCGACCGAGACGAGAAGGCGCACCGTCCGCCCGGGCTGGCGCAGCTCGAGCTCCAGCCGCTCGGGCCAGGGAGCGCGCACCTTCTGCACGACCGCGGCCCGGAGCTCGGGCTCGAGCGCGGCAGAGACGTCTCGCAGCTCGCTCGCTCTCAGCGACACGGTGCTCCCCGCTTTCCCCACAAAAGCGAAACGGCCCGGCGATTTGCCGAGCCGTCCGATTCTCCCGGGGGAGGATGACCGCTACCTACGCTTGGTCTTCCTCTTCGCAGTCCGTCTCTTCCCAGCCGACTTCTTCTTCGCCGCCTTCCTCTTCTTCGGCGCCATCAGTCAGTCCCTCCGGGTGCGTGTTCGTCACTCGATCCGAGTGAGCGAGGACGGATGGTAGTGACGTGAGCACCTCCATGTCAACGAATCGACCCCGACCTCCGACGCGCACGACGACGCGTGCACACTGCTAGGGTCCGCTCCTCTCGCTCGTGATGAACGCACGACCGCTCCGGTTCCCTCCCGACTTCGTCTTCGGCGTCGCCACCGCCGCGTACCAGGTCGAGGGGCACATCGAGAACGACTGGAGCGAGTGGGAGCGTGCCGGACGCATGAAGCACGTCGCCGGCGCCGGCGTCGATCACTGGAACCGCTGGAGCGAGGACTACCGGCTGGCCCGCGACCTCGGGGCCACGGCGTTTCGCATGAGCCTCGAGTGGGCACGCATCGAGCCGCAGCCCGGCCGCCTCGACGAGCAGGCTCTCGACGGCTATCGCCGCCGCCTGGTGGCGATGGTCGAGGTCGGCCTCCGTCCGGTGGTGACGCTCCACCACTTCACGCATCCGGCCTGGTTCCATCGCCAGACGCCCTGGCACCTGCCGGAGAGCGTGGAGGCTTTCCGGCGGTACGCGCGGGCCTGTGCGCAGGTGCTCCGCGGTCTCGATCCGCTGGTGCTCACCTTCAACGAGCCGATGGTGCTGCTCCTCGGCGGGTACGTGCAGGGCGTGATCCCTCCCGGCATCGCCGACCCGCGACTGGCGATGCCCGCGCTGGGGAACATCGGCCGGGCGCACGCAGCGGCGCGCGAGGAGCTCCTCACCCATGGGGGGCGGTTCCCGATCGGGACCAGCCAGAACATGCTCGCCTTCTCCGCGGACCGGTCCTGGAACCCGATGGACCACGCGCTGGTGCGCCTGGCGGACCAGGCCTACAACCACACCTTCCTAGAAGCGCTGGTCACCGGTGAGCTGCGGATGTTCATGCCCGGGCTCTTCACCACGCGCCAGCACCTCGAGGGCGCCCGAGACAGCCTCGACTTCGTGGGGGTCAACTACTACACCCGCGCGCACCTCCGCTTCGTGCCCCGCCCGCCGTACCTCGAGTTCCACTACCGCGATCCGTTGCACCGCGGCCTCACCGACATCGGCTGGGAGGTCTATCCGGAGGGCTTCACCCGCATGCTGCTCTCGACCCGCCGCTACGGTCTCCCGGTGTGGGTGACGGAGAACGGGATCGACGACCGGGTCGGGGACCGGCGCACGGACTTCCTCTGGAGGCACTGGGGCTCGGTGCTCCAGGCCCGGGCGGCGGGGGTCGACGTGCGCGGCTACCTGTACTGGTCGCTGCTCGACAACTTCGAGTGGCTCGAGGGCTGGGGGCCGCGCTTCGGCCTGTACCACGTGGACTTCGTGACGCTGGAGCGGCGCGCGACCCCGGCCTGCGACTACTTCCGGGTGACGGCGCTGGAGCGGGAGCTCAGGCCTCCGGGGGCGCTCGCCCTGCCGCTCCGCCCGCCGGCACCGATCGCCGCCACTGGCTGACCCTCCGGGCGGTCAGAGGTTCGCCCGGTGCCAGCGGGCCTCCTGGGACAGGCCGCCGTAGCCGTAGGCGTCGCCGGTGGCTTCGTGCACGTGGACGTACGACTCGGGGTGGAGCGGGCCGAGCAGCGCCTCCATCCCCTGGAAGACCTCGCGGAGGTAGGCGGCCTTCTCCGCCTTGACGTTGGTGCCGGCGGTGACCCGTACCTCGACGAAGAAGGTGGCCTTGCGGTGCTCGGCCAGGGACCGTCCGGCGATGAACCATGCGTCGACGGGGACCTGCTCGAGGGCGACCGAGGTGAGCTCGGCCTTCTTTCCCAGCAGGCGGGCGGTGGCGTCGGTGATGAAGGTGGCGAGCGGGGCGTGCAGGTCGCGCTCGATGGGGGTCGAGTACCGCAGGTGGATGAAGGGCATGACGGGCTCCGTTTCGCGTCGGACCGGCCGGGGCTGGCGCGGCCACCCCCACCTCGTAGTCTCGAGCCGTGCTAAAGAAAATCTCGAAGTTCTTGAGATATGGTTGAACTCTGCGCGAAAGAAGGTGTCTGGCACCTTCGTCAAGCCCGGACGAAGGTTTCTGGTACCTTCCTCGAGGCGCCTTCAAGCAACGCCGAAGCCCTTCCAGGAGCATTCCGGTGGAAACTCTCGATCTGGAGCTGATCCGAACGCTGGCGGCGGTGCAGGAGCTCGGGACGCTCGCCCGTGCATCCCGGCGGGTCGGCCGGACGCTGTCCGCGGTGAGCCTGCAGCTGAAGCGGCTCGAGTCGCAGTGCGGACGCCCCCTGTTTCACAAGGTCGGACGGAACCTCCAGCTCAACCCCGACGGCGAGTGGGTCCTCGCGGTCGGCCGGAGAATGCTCGCCCTGAACGACCAGCTCCTCCAGGTGCTCCGGGAGGACGCCGGAGGAATGATCCGCCTCGGGGTCCCCCAGGACGTGGCCGAGCGCTGGCTCCCCACCGCGCTCGCCCGCTTCACCCGTGCGCATCCCCACGTCCAGCTCGAGGTCCGCGTGGAGCGGAACCTCGTCCTCCAGGACCTTCTCGCCCGGGCCGACCTCGACCTCGCCATCGTCTTCGACGCCGACCAGGGTCGCCCCGATCCCGACGACACGCAGCTCCCGGTCCGCTGGCTCGCCGCGCCCGGGTTCCGCTGGGACCCCGGGACTCCCCTCCCGCTGGTGCTCTTCCAGCAGCCCTGCACCTTCCGCCGTCTGGGAATCGAGGCCCTCGACCGCGCAGGCATCCCCTGGCGGGTGGCCTTCACCAGCCCCAGCCTGTCCGGACTCTGGGCGGCCGCGTCCGCCGGCCTCGGAGTGACCGTCCGAACCGAGCTCGGGCTCCCACCCCGCGTCGTCCGGCTCCAGGACCGACGTCTCCCCCCTCTCCCCTCGATGGCGTTCAGGGTCGTGGGCGTGGCGGAGGCGGGACCAGGCAGGGTGGGCGAGCTCCGGGCGGCACTCGTCGAGATGCTCCGCGAGGCGGCGGATCGTTCGGGCGTGCGCAGCCGTCAGCATGCACCCGGGGGACGCCCGCGGAGCGGCGCAGGGACGCCGCGCCGCCAGGCTCAGCCCAGGGCGGCCCGGTAGTCCACGTCCTGCTCCTCGCCCGAGCCCGGGTCCGCATCGGCCTGCGCGAAGAAGCGACGTACCGTCAGCTCCACCTGCTCCGGCCGTACCAGCTGGTTGACCTCGGCCCGGAACGCCGCGGCCCCCCTGAGCCCGTGCGCGTACCACGCGAGGTGCTTCCGGAAGTTGCGCACCGCGGCCAGCGCGTCGCCCACGAACGCCACGTGGGCCCGGAAGTGGTCGAGGACCACGTGGCAGCGCTCCTCGGCGTCCGGAGCCGGTCCGCCCTCCAGCTGGCGGAAGATCCACGGATTTCCCAGCGCGCCCCTGCCGATCATCACCAGGTCGCACCCGGTGCTCTCCCGCATCCGCGCCGCGTCGGCCGGGGTCTTCACGTCGCCGTTGCCGACGAGGGTCATCGCCCGGACGTGCCGCCGCAGGTCGGCGATCACCGACCAGTCCGCCTGACCGGCGTATCCCTGCGCACGCGTGCGGGGGTGGACCGCCAGCCCCACGCAGCCCGCGTCCTCGAGCGCTCCGGCCATCTCCAGGTAGTTCCGGTGCTGCGCATCCCAGCCGCTGCGGATCTTGGCCGTGACCGGAAGACCGGTGGCGTGGTGGATGGCGCGAACGATGGCCGCTGCCCGACCCGGATCGCAGAGGAGGGCCGACCCCGCACCGTTCTTCGTCACCTTCTTCACCGGGCAGCCCATGTTGACGTCGATGATCTGTGCCCCCCACTGCTTCCCCACCAGTGCGGCCCGGGCCATCACCTCCGGCTCGCCGCCGAAGATCTGCAGCGAGTAGGGCTGCTCCACCTCGGCGTCGTGGCGGAGGTAGCGCACGGTCCTCGCGTTCGCCCGGATCAGCCCCTGCGCGCTCACCAGCTCCGTGGGGCACAGCGCCGCCCCCATCCGGAACGCGAGCACGCGGAAGGGCTGCTCGCTCACCCCGGCCATCGGGGCGAGCACCCAGGGGTTTCTCAGAGCGTACGGACCTAGGCGGAGCATGGGATCGGTGGCGTGCGAATAGCACGGAGGCCGGGTCGCGCGCAGGACCGGCCCGGAGTGTTAGGGGGTAGGCCGTGCTCCGCTTTCGCATCGGCCGGATCCCGGTCCTGGTCCATCCCGGCCACCTCGTCTTCGGGCTCGTCCTGGGGCTGTCCGCCGTGCCCGGTGACCGGACCGGCGCGCTCGGACCGGCGGCGATCGTCCCGATCTGGGTCGCGCTGGTCTTCGTCTCGGTCCTCTTCCACGAGCTGGGCCATGCGGTGGCCTTCTCCGCCTTCGGGTACCGCTCGACGATCCAGCTCCTCATGTTCGGAGGACTGACTACCCCGGAGACGGACCGACCGCTCCCCTGGGCCAGGGACGTGGTGACGACGCTCGCCGGACCGGTCTTCGGCGGGGCCCTCTCGCTCCTCTGCGCCTGGCTCGCGGTGCGGACGACCGGAGACCTCGCCCGGTACGCGCTCGTCTGGGGGGCGCGGACGAATGCCGTGTGGGCCATCTTCAATCTCCTCCCGGTCCTTCCGATGGACGGGGGCCGGGTGAGCCGCGCCGTTCTGGGCCGCGTCTTCGGCAGGTCGGGAGTCGTCGCGGCGCACGCGTTCGGCGTTCTTTCCTGTGCAGCGATCGCCTACGGGCTCTACCGCATCGGGTGGGCGGCGCCGATCACCCTCGTCTTCCTCCTGATCTTCGCCGTGCAGAACTTCCAGGCGCTCATCGCGTTCTGGCGGACCGAGCCCGGCGCCCCGGCGCCACCCGGGCTCCTCGAGGCCGAGTCGCTCTTCCGCGCCGGGCAGCTCGCCCCCGCTCGCGAGCGAGCCACCGCCCTCCTGCGCGGAGAGCTCCCGGTCTCCATCCGCTCGCGGGTCCACCACCTCCTCGGCTGGATCGCCCTGAAGGAGGGCGAGGGCCGGCTCGCCCTCGACGAGTTCAGCCAGGTCCAGGGCCGGTCGATCGAGCCGCAGGCCATCGCCGCCGCCTTCAGCCTCATCGGCGACGACGCGCGCGCCATCCCCATCTGGGAGCAGGCTGCCCGCCTGTCCCGCGACCCCAACGTCCTCCACGAGTGGGCGGGCGCGCTCATCCGCCACGGCGACGTGGCGGCGGCCTCGGCGATCCCGGGAGTGGACCTGGCCACGGCCTACGGGTGTGCGGAACGGGTCGCCTTCCTCAGAGGTGCGTACTCCGAGGCGGCCCGCTTCGGGGAGGAGTCGTTGGTCCGCCGGCCCACGGCCGGCCGGGCGTACGACGTCGCCTGCGCCTACGCCCGCGCCGGGGACCTCCGCCGGGCGATGACGCTCCTCGTCCGGGCGCGGGAGCTGGGCTACTCCGACCGAGAAGCTGCCGCCACCGACCCCGACCTCGCCCCCCTGGCGGGGGACCCGGCCTTCCAGGCGTGGCTCGCCTCCCTCGGGAAATCTGCCGCGTCCTGACAGAGCCCTGACAGGGAGTCCGCATCCTCGGGGACGCACTCTCGCCAGAGGACTCGATGCCCACCGCCGCCGCACCCGTCAGGGACCACCGCATCAACTGGGTCAGCTCGATCCCGTTCTTCGGCGTGCACCTCTTCGCGCTGGTCGCGGTCTTCTTCGTCCCCTTCCACTGGTCCTACCTGGCCTGGGCCGTGGGCCTGTACTACGGGCGGATGTGGTGGGTGACCACCGGCTACCACCGCTACTTCTCCCACCGGTCGTTCAAGACGTCGCGGGTGGGCCAGTTCGTCCTCGCCTTCCTGGCCGAGACCTCCGCCCAGAAGGGCGTGCTCTGGTGGGCCGCGAACCATCGCCACCACCACCGCGAGTCCGACCTCCCGGCCGACATCCACTCGCCGCTCCAGGACGGCTTCTGGTGGAGCCACGTGGGGTGGATCCTCTCCGACAAGTACGTGGAGACCCGGCAGGAGGCGATCCGCGACTTCGGCCGCTTCCCCGAGCTGCAGTTCCTGAACCGCTTCTACCTGCTTCCACCCTTCGTGCTCGCGGTGGTGGTCTTCCTCATCGGCGGCTTCCCACTTCTCGTGTGGGGCTTCTTCGTCAGCACCGTGCTGCTCTGGCACGGGACCTTCACCATCAACTCGCTGAGCCACGTGTTCGGCTCGCAGCGGTACCGCACCACCGACACCAGCCGGAACAACTTCCTCCTCGCGCTGGTGACTTGCGGCGAGGGCTGGCACAACAACCACCACTACCATCAGAACACGGCCAACCAGGGGTGGTTCTGGTGGGAGCTGGACGCCAGCTACTACATGCTCCGGGCGCTCTCCGTGCTGGGCCTGGTGTGGGACCTTCGGCTTCCCTCGCACTCGGTGAAGTACGCCTTCGAGAAGTACACCGCCGACGAGCGGGCGGAGCTGCGGAGCCTGCCGCCGATGTTCGGCCGGGCCCGCCTGGCCGCGCTCGCCGCCCGAACCAAGGTGGCCGAGGCGGTGAAGGGCGCGACCGAGCTCGCCGGTCCGGCCCCGATGCCGGTCCTCAAGCGGCGCTGAGCGGCCGCTCCGCAACGCGACTTCCGAGCGGAACCGCGCGAACGCCGCGACGGGTGTCTGCCGCTGGCGGCATTCCAGGGGGCGACTCGCGGAGTCTGCTGCCGAGCTCGCCGCGCCCATGCTAGGCGAGGCGACTCCTGGCGGCTGTCTCGGGCCGTCCGGTGGAGGTGCATGGACATGCTCCGCAAGGTGCTCATCGGCCTCGGCGCCGTCATCGTCGTCCTGCTGATCGTCATCGCCACCCGCCCGTCGAGCTTTCGCGTCGAGCGGAGCACGCGCATCGCCGCACCTCCCGACGCGGTCTTCGGGCTGGTGAACGACCTCCACGCCTGGGACCGCTGGTCACCCTGGGCGAAGCTCGACCCGAGCATGAAGGTCACCTACGGCGGGCCCCCGGCCGGCCTCGGCGCGACGTACCACTGGACCGGGAACGACAAGGTGGGTGAGGGGAAGATGCTCATCACCGAGAGCCGCCCTGCGGAGAAGGTCGCCCTCCGCCTCGAGTTCCTCAAGCCGATGGCCTCGGTCAACCAGGTCGATTTCAGCCTCCGGCCCCAGGGCGGCGGCACGCAGGTGAGCTGGGCGATGGGGGGGCCGCTCGACTTCATGGGCAAGGCGATGGACCTGGTCGTCGGCATGGACGCGATGATCGGCAAGGACTTCGAGAAGGGGCTCTCGTCGCTGCGCACCGAGTCCGAGGCCGAGGCGAAGCGCCGTGCGGAGGCCACCGCGGCGAGCGCCACGCCCCCGGCGGCCGGGGCCCCTGCCGACTCCGCCACGCCGGCGAAGTGAAGCTCCCACGAACGGGCGCCGCTCAGCGCTCGATCGCGCCCAGCCGCCCGGCCTGGAAGTCCACGATGGCCTGGTGGATCTCCTCCGGGCTGTTCATGACGAACGGCCCGTAGCGCGCCACCGGCTCCCGGATCGGAACGCCTCCGAGCAGGAGCATCCGCGCCGGCCGGTCGGCGTCCGCGGGCACCGCGAGCTGCACCGCATCACCCGGGCCGAAGAGCGCCGCCTGGCCGTTGCGCACCTCGCGTCCCTCGGGACCCGCGTGGAGCGCGCCGCCGAACACGTACGCGAACACCTGGAAGTCGGCCGGGAGCGGCACCTCGATCCTGGCTCCCGGCGACAGCGTCCAGTCGTGGAGCAGCACCGGGGTCCGGGTCTCGATCACCGCCTTGCCGCCGAGCGCCTCGCCGGCGAGCAACCGCACCCGGGCCAGCCCGTTCTCACTGGTGCGCTCGGGGAGACGCGCGCTCGGGATCTCCTGGTAGCGCGGGGGCATCATCTTGTCCCGGCGCGGCAGGTTCACCCAGATCTGGAAGCCGTGGACCCGGCCGCCCTGCTCGCGGATCCGCTGCGAGGGCAGCTCGGAGTGCACCACGCCCTGACCCGCCGTCATCCACTGCACGTCGCCCGGCCCGAGGTGGCCGCGGTGCCCGGCCGAGTCCTCGTGCTCCCAGTCGCCCTCGAGGAGGTAGGTGACAGTCTCGAAGCCGCGGTGCGGGTGATCCGGAGCCCCCACTGCCTCTCCGGGCCGGTACTCGACCGGGCCCATCTCGTCGAGCAGGAGGAAGGGATCGACCTGCGCCAGGCCCGGCGCAGGGAACGGGCGGCGGACGACGAAGCCGCCGCCCTCCTCCTGGGTGTGGGCCTGAAGGACACGGGTGACGGGACGGGGAGTGGGCATCTCTGAGGATTCTCCTGTCCCGGGAGCTTCACCGGCCTCCCGCGACCTGCAACCCCACCAGGCTGGAACCGACCGTTCGCCCCGGAGCAACTGCGGGACGCGCCCCGCTCACTTGGTCATCGAATCGGCGGCAGCCTTCGCGTCGGACGAGGCCTTCTTGGCGCTCTTCTTGGCCTTCTTCGTCGAGTGGCTCGCGGCGGCCTTGGTGTCCGCGGCGGCCTTGTCACCCGTGGCCTTGGTATCGGCGGCGGCCTTCTCCCCCGCTGCCTTGGTGTCCGCGGCGGCCTTGTCCGCAGCCGCGCCCATCTTCTCCGCGGACTGGGCGAGGCCCACGGCAGGCAGGGAAAGGGCGAGCGCTGCAATCAGCGTCTTCATCGGGAGAGTCCTCCGGCACGGGCGACCGGGCCCATCCCGGGCGGCCGCGGCGGGTACGGACCTACCACGAAACCCCCGCCCCGAGCCGCGTGCTAAGCCAGCGACCGTCCCGGTGAAACCCGATCCCTCCGTCCTGCGTACACCCTCGGGAAGCACCGAGACCGATGAGCAGCTGATGGATCGATTCGTCCAGGGCGAGGAACAGGCGTTCTCCACGCTCTTCACCCGGCATGCCGGCCGGTTGCAGGCCACGCTGCGCCGCATGGTCGGGGCCGCGGCCGACGACGTCCTGCAGACGACGTTCCTCTCCATCGTCCGCTCGAGGGGACGGTACGAGCGGGGGGCGCCTTTCCGGCCCTGGCTCTACACCGTGGCGGTGAACGCGGCCCGGGACCACCTGCGCCGGAACCGCTGGGAGGAGCCGCACGCCGCCGAGGACCTGCCCGAGGCGCCCGCCGAGCCGGCCCCCCTTCCCGACCCCGGGCTCTCCCGGACGGTCGAGGCCGCCCTCGCGCAGCTCCCCGGGGCCCAGAGGGAGGCCATCGTGCTCCACCGGTTCGAGGGGTTCTCCTTCCGCGAGATCGCCGATCTGCTCGGCGTCACCGAGACCGCGGTCAAGGTGCGCGCGCACCGAGGGTACGAGCGGCTGCGCGTGCTCCTCGCCTCCCAGAGGGGGACGGCGTGAACGAGTGCGACGCCTTCCTCGATGCGCTCGCCTCCGATCGGCTCGAGGCCGCGCACCGGACCCACGCCCGCACCTGCCCGGTCTGCGCGCCTCTGCTGCCCGAGGCGTCCGGCGCCGTGTCGCCGGCCGCCCTCTCGCTCGACGAGGTACACCGCCGCGCGCTCCAGGCGCTCCGGACCACGCCCGCCCGACCTTGGGCGCGTGACGCGGCGATGCTCGCCCTCCTCCAGGGGGCGATCGCGCTGGGCGTCACCGTCACCCTCGGGACCGGCAACTGGAACTCCCCCGGCGCACATCGCACGGCGCTGGCGCTCGTCGGCGCAGCGCTCCTCGGAACGGTGACCCTCGGGAGCATCCTGGCGCTCGCCCCCGGCCGGCGCCACCCTCGGGCCCTGCTCTGGCTTGTCCCGGTCGTGCCGCTGCTGCTCGTCCTCTCGGGCAACGGGGTGCACACGGCGACGACGATGGGTGCAGCGCTGCCCTGTGCGCTCACCGTGGTCCTCACCGCCGTCGTCCCCCTCGCGGTGGGCCTCGCCCTCCTCCGGGGGATGGCGCTCGACGCGGCGCGGACGGTCGCGCTTGCGCTCTGCGCCGCGGCCACCGGCCTCTTCGCGCTCCACTGGCACTGCCGTGACGGCAGCGGAGCCCACCTCCTCGCCTACCACGCGCTCCCCTGGGTCGCGCTCGCCCTCCTCGCGATTCCGATCCGGCGCGCGCTCCCCACGCGGAGCCACGTCCCCTGACCTCTTCCATGCGCCGCCTCCTCGCCCTCGCCGCCCTCGGTCCTTCGCTCGCCCTCGCCGACCCCCGTCCACCCGTGCTGGTGGAGCTCTTCACCTCCGAGGGCTGCTCCTCCTGCCCGCAGGCCGACGCCGCGCTCGCCGCCCTCTCCCGGGACCCGGCGTTCAAGACCGCCGAGGTCATCCCGCTCGAGCTCCACGTCGACTACTGGAACGACCTGGGCTGGGTGGACCCGTTCTCGGCGCCCGAGTTCACCGCGCGCCAGGAGACGTACGCGCGGGCCCAGGGAGGGGAGGGGCTCTACACTCCCCAGATGGTGGTGGACGGATGGCTCTCCGGAGTCGCGAGCCCCTCGTCGCTCCGGCGCGGCGCGGAGAAGGCAGCCTCGCGGCAGAAGGCGCGGCTCGAGGTCGTGGTCACCAGCGCCCGTCCCGGCCTCGACGTCGTGGTACGTCCTCCTGGCGGGCTGTCCGGTCGCCTGCACGTGGCGCTGTCGGAGGATCGCCTCTCGAGCAAGGTGGAGCGGGGCGAGAACCGCGGCCTGACGCTCTCCCATGCCCCGGTGGCGCGTCTGCTGGTCGACGACGGGCCGGTCGCGACCGAGCACCACCTGCGCCTGGGACTGTCGCCGGCGTGGCGGCGCGATCAGCTCCGGGTCGTCGCCTTCGTCCAGGAGGACGGCGGGCGCGTCGTCGCCATCGGGACCGCTCCGGTTCCTCCGGGCAGGAGCTGAGCAGCCCCGGTCGAGGCCCGCTCGCCAGCCTGGGTTCGCCTCGCGCCGGTCCGGCGAGCGAGGCGGATCGCCGCCGTTCCTCGGGCGCGGAGCCCATCGTCGTTGCAGGATCGGCGCCGCCGGGTTACCCCGAACGGCACCGGTGGCCGAGGACGTCACGCGATTCCGGCTCTCCGTCCTTCGCGAGAGCTTCCAGCACACCCGGGCGACCCTGGCGCTGGTCTGGGCCGCCTCGCCGCGCCTCACCCTCGCTCTCGCGGCCCTGACGGTGGTCTCCGCCATCGTCCCGCTCGCGGTGGCGTACGTGGGGAAGGAGATCATGGACGCGGTGGTGGCCCGCGACGCGGGTCGCACGCTCCGCTGGGTCCTCGTCGAGCTGGCCGCGGTCGCCATCCAGGCCTTCGCGCTCCGAGGGCTGGGGCTCATCCGGCAGCTGCTCGGCGCGCGGCTCGGGCTGGAGATCAACGGCCGGATCCTCCAGAAGGCCCTCGGCCTCGAGCTCCGCCACTTCGAGGATCCGGACTTCTACGACCGGCTGACCCGCGCCCGCCGGGAGGCCTCGACCCGACCCATCTCCGTCGTCAACGAGTCCTTCCAGCTGCTGCAGAACGTCCTCACCCTCGGCGGCTACGTGGCGCTCCTCATCCGCTTCTCGGGCTGGGCAGTGCTCGGGCTGGTCGTCGCCGCCATCCCGGCCACGGTGGCCGAGATGCGCTTCAGCGCCCTCGCCTTCCGGATGCGCAACTGGCGGAGCCCCGAGAGCCGGCGCCTCATGTACCTCGAGTACGTGCTGGCCAACGACGAGCACGCCAAGGAGGTGAAGCTCTTCGGTCTCGGGCCGCTCCTGCTCGACCGCTACCGCTCGATGGGCGAGCAGTTCTACCTCGAGGACCGGAAGCTGGCGGTGCAGCGCGCGGGCTGGGGCACCGCGCTGGGCCTGGTCGGCACGGGCGCGTTCTACGTCTGCTACGCGCTGATGGCCGTGGCCACCGCGGCTGGACGCCTCACCCTGGGCATGATGACGCTCTACATCGTCGCCTTCCGCCAGGGGCAGCAGGCCTTCCAGAGCATCCTCACCGCCATCGGCGGCATGTACGAGGACAACCTCTACATGTCGAACCTCTTCGAGTACCTGGCCATCCCCACCGGGCGTCCGGCGCCGCCGCCCGGGATGGCCGCACTCCCGTCGGGCCAGGAAGAGGGCATTCGCTTCGACGACGTGGGGTTCCGGTATCCGGGCGCCGAGGGCTGGGCGCTGCGGCACGTCTCGCTCCTCATCCCGCGCGGTCAGAGCCTCGCCCTGGTGGGACAGAACGGCGCGGGGAAGACGACGTTCATCAAGCTGCTCACCCGGCTGTACGAGCCGACCGAGGGGCGGATCCTCCTCGACGGGCGCGACCTCCGGACCTGGGACGAAGAGACGCTCCGCCACCGGATCGGCGTCATCTTCCAGGACTTCAACCAGTACCAGTTTCGTTTCCGGGACAACGTGGGGTTCGGGAGCGTGGAGCACTCCGAGGACCTGGAGCGGCTCGGGCGTGCGGTGGACCGCGGCGGCGCGGACGAGGTGCTGCGGACGCTCCCCGGCGGGCTCGACACGCCGCTCGGACGCTGGTTCAAGGAGGGGACCGAGCTGTCGGGCGGCCAGTGGCAGAAGGTGGCGCTGGCGCGGGCGTTCATGCGCGAGGAGGCGGACATCCTGGTGCTGGACGAACCCACCGCCTCCCTGGACGCGGAGGCCGAGCACGCCATCTTCGAGCGCTTCCGCCAGCTCGCCCGCGGGCGCACCACGCTCCTCATCTCGCACCGCTTCTCCACCGTGCGGCGGGCGGACCGCATCGTGGTCATCGAGCAGGGGCAGATCGTGGAGCAGGGCACGCACGAGGAGCTGATGGCGCTCGGCGGCCGGTACGCGCACCTCTTCACCCTGCAGGCCAAGGGCTACCAGTGACCGTGCGCGCCGTCTGCTTCGACCTGCTCTCCGCGCTGCTCGACAGCGGGGCGGTCTGGGACGCGGTGGCTGGAGAGCTCGGCGCGCCCGGGCTCGGGCGGCGGTGGCGGCGGACGTACCTCGCGCTCACCTCGGAGGAGGGTGGATACCGGCCGTACCTGGACGTCGTCGCGGACGCTGCCGGGGCGGTCGGCCTCCCGCCGCGCGCATCAGGGCTCCTCGAGGAGAGGTGGGACCGGCTCGAGCCCTGGCCCGACGTGAGGCTCGCGCTCGAGCGGCTCGCCCTGCCGCTCGCGGTGGTCACCAACTGCGCGGCGGTGCTCGGTCGACGGGCCGCAGCCCGCGTGGGCGTGACATTCGACGTCGTCGTCACCGCCGAGGAGGCGGGGGCGTACAAGCCCGACCCCGCCGTACCGGCTGGCGTGCGAGCGCCTGGGCCAGGCGCCGGCCGGGGTCGCCTACGTCGCCGGCTCGCCGTTCGATGCGCGGGGAGCGCTGGCGCAGGGATTCCAGGTCACCTGGGTGAATCGCCTGCACGACGCGGAGCCGCCCGAGCTCGCCGCCGCCCGGGTGACACCATCCCTCGAGGGGTGGCGTCCCTAGAGCTCCCAGCCGACGTGCAGCGCCGCCTGCGCCGTGACCCGCGGTGCGGAGTACGGCACACCCTCGCTCCAGGTGGCGAGCGCCAGGCCGACGCCGGCCGCGGGCATGAGGTAGAGCCCCAGCCGGCCGTCCCAGGGGAACCACCGGTAGCCGATCGAGGGCGTCACCACGAGCTGGTACGCGTCGGCGACCGCTCCTGTGGACGAGGTGAAGCGGGACGCGACCGGTCCGAGCTGCACGGCCCCGAAGAGGCCCCGGTCGCGGGCGTCGGGATAGAGCTGCAGGCGGAGCGCACCGGCGGCACGAACCCGTCCTGTCCATCCTTCCTGCACCGAAAAGGACGGGAGGTTGGCGGCAAAGGCGTTGGCCGAGAGCCGGACGTGGGCGGTCTGCCAGCCGGCGGCCACCGAGTAGCCACCGGCGACGAAGGGAAGGGGGTCCGCCTCCACCGACCAGGCGCCGGGCGTCCGGCGCTCGGGGGAGGCGCTCACCCCGGCAGGCTCGTCGGCGCGAGCGACGGCGCAGAAGAGGGAGGCGGCGAGCAGGACCGCGGCGACGAGGGGGATGGGGCAGGGGAACCAGCGCAGCATCTGATGACCTCTCTTCCGAACATTGTTCGGACACGGCCAGAGGTTGGCGACACCAAGGGCCTGGCCGGAGCCCCCGGGCCGGTGACGGCTAGTTCGCCGGCGAGGAGGGACGTCCTTCCGAGACGCGGGCACGCAGCGCGCCCGCCGCGAGGGCGACGAGGAACAGGCCGCAGGCCCAGACCAGCACGTCTCCCACGACCGCGTAGACGGTGGGCAGGCGGTGACGCGGAAGCGCGACCCGCATCACCCGCTCACCGGACTCGAACGAGGACTGCCAGGCGCGCATCCGGCCGAGGGGATCGATGCCCGCGCTGAGCCCCATCCGCGTCGAGCGGAGGATGGACATCCCATGCTCCACCGCCCGGACCCCGGCCATCTGGGTGTGGATGGGGTCGATGCCTCGCCAGTCGCTCGAGGGGAGCGCGACGAGGTCGACCCGGGCCCGACCCTGCTCGAGCCCGAGGGCCGGGTGGTCCTCGTCGTAGCAGAGCGCCGCGCCCATCCGGCCGAGCGGCGTGTCCTGGACCGGCAGCGGACCCGTGCCGACGACCGCGGGCTCGCCGGGTGCCGGCCGGTGCTTGAGGTAGCGGGTGACCACCGTTCCGTCCGAGGCGAGCCAGAGGAGGACGTTCTCGTAGAGCAGCGGGGCGGTCGAGCGCGGCACGATGTAGGCGGCAACGAGCTGCACGCCGAGCTCGCGCGCGGCCTCGGCCGTCCTCCGCACCACCTCCGCCTCCTCCTCGGCGGGCACGAGGAGCGAGGCCTCGTTCCAGACCACCAGGGCGGCGCCGCCGCGCACCGCCTCGCGCGAGTCCGCGAGGAGCACGTCCAGGGCCTGCCTCCGCTCTGCGGCGCCGGGCAGCGGCGTCGATGGACCGAACTCGAGCGTCGTCCCCACCGCGGCCACGGTGACCGTCTCGCGCGGAAGCGGCATCGCGAGCCTCGCCGTTCCCCAGGCATGGGCGAGCACCACCGCGAGCAAGGGCGCGGCCAACATCCGTCGCGAGGAGCGTGGCGCCTCCGGAGCGAAGGCGGCCTCCAGCGATGCGCCGGTCCAGGCGACCAGGAAGCTGACGGCCCCCGCGCCGGCGAGCGACGCGAGCTGCAGGAGGGGGAGATCGTCCACCTGGGTGAAGACCACCGCGCCCCAGGTGGAGAGCGGGGTGAGGCGCGGCTGGAGGAACTCGGCGACCACCACCGTGGCGCCGTAGGCGAGCGGGGCGAGCCACTCGCTTCTCCGCCGGACCTGCCCCCACACGAGGTAGGGGAGCCAGCCGAAGAGGGCGAACCCCAGCCCGAGCAGGGCGAAGGCCGCCGGCAAGGGGTCGGTGACGATCTTCCAGCTCGCGCCGCACCAGCCCACGACCAGCGTCAGGAGGACGAGGCCCTGCGACCGCCACCCCCCTCGAAGCCGCAGGAACCGGAGCAGGGGAACCGGCGCCACCCAGGCGAGGAGCCCCACCGGGCCCCGGAGGTTCGCCGCGAAGACCAGCAGGGCACCGAGGCCGAGCAGGAGGGCCTTTCCGCGCTTCGTGTCGTTCGTCGTCATCGTCTGCCTCTCGATCCGAACATCGTTCGGTCAGATTCGTGAAAGTCCCTACCGTCTCCATCCGTCGAGCAGGGCCCGGAGCGCCGCGTCGTCCGCCCGGGCGAAGTCGGCCTCGAACCCTTTCAGGTGCGTCAGCTGGAGCATCGCCATCCCGTGGGCGAGGCCCCAGACCGCGTAGGCCAGCTCCTCGTCTCCGCCCTTCGCGGTGAGGCCCGCTTCCTGGCGGTGCTCGCGGGCCGCGGCGAGCACGAGCGCGAAGGGCGACGTGGACGCGGGCGCCTCGGAGGTCGACCGCCTGCGGGAGGGAAGCCGGGCGAAGAGGAGGAGGAAGTCCTCGGGAGCCTCCCGGGCGAAGCGGACGTAGGCCAGGCCGATCCGGACCAGCGGCGCAAGGCCGGCATCGCTCGGAGCCGGCGTTCCGAGGGTGACGAAGAGACGGGCCGCCGCCTCGTCGGCCAGCGCCCGGAGCAGGCTCGCCTTCCCGTCGAAGTACTCGTACAGGCTCGCCGGGCTGTAGCCGGCGCGCCGGGCGATGGCCCGGAGCGAGACGCTCTCGTGTCCCCGGGCCACCACCAGCGCGCGCGCGGCGAGAAGGATGCGGCGGCGGGGATCCTCGGTCTGCGTTCCCTGGGTCGCTCTGGGCATGCGTGCTCCGAACAGTGTTCGGACAGATATCCGAACGATGTTCGGAACGCAAGCCCCCCTGCTGCGACAACCCAGGTGCTCGGAATCACGGGCATTCTGGCCGGGAGCTCCACCGAGGGCCCCCGTGCGTCGGCCCGGGCGGCGTTCCCCGTTCTCCGGTTTCCGCCCGACCGGCAAGCGAGTGTCGGCAGAGCCCCTCTTCCGGGAACTCCCCGGCGGACGCCGCCGGTTGAATCGGGTGAAATCCCGCGACGTCTCAGGGGAGATTCCACCTGGCGGCCGGCCACCGGAGCGTCTTCTCGATGTCCTCGCGAATCCGCCTGCTTCCGCTTCTCGTCGTCCTCGCCGCGAGCCCGGCGCTCGCGCAGGGACGCTTCGGGATGCGCACCGCGCCGTCGAGGCCCTCGGCCCCTCCCTCCTCGGGCAGTCCCGGCGGCCGCTGGTCACCGCGCGGTCCGGTCGTCGTCCACCCCGTGCCCCCGCCCTACGTCTACGGCTGGGGGTTCGGCTACCGCGGCTGGCTCTGGGACCCCTGGTGGGTCGAGCCGGTTCCCGTCGGCCCGCCGGTGGTGGTCGCGCCCTATGGCGCCTACGTGGCCCCCGGGTACCCGCCGGGCGTCTATCCACCCGACGCCTCTCCCTCGCCGCCTCCGCCTGGAGCTCCCGTCGACGAGGACGGGCTGCCGGTCGAGCCAGAGCGGACCGTCAAGCGCACCACGGTGACCCTCACCGCCTACGGACAGAGCGTCGAGTCGAAGGGCAGCGCCTTCGGCATCGGCCTCGGCGTCGAGGGCGAGCACTGGGGCGTGCTCGGCCAGTGGAACGGCTTCTACCTCGACTCGCTCGGCGGCCCGGGCACCGACAACATCAACCTTCTCCACTTCCAGCTCACCTACGCGCTGTTCAGCGGGCCGCTGGGGAGGCTCCGGCTGCACTTCGGTGGCAGTGCCGCCTTCGCGCCCGACCTGTCGCGCGTCGGCCCCTCGGTGGGCGTGTCCGCAGCGCTCGGGCTGATCGGCCCCCTCGGCATCGAGGGTCAGGTGAGCTACACGCCCACCCCCTACGTCGAGTTCGACGCCTTCGCCGGCGTCAATCTCGGCTGGGGTGCCCTCGCGCTCCGCGGCGGCTACCACTGGACCTACCTGGACGACCGCGGCCTGGTCGATGGCATCACCCACACCGAGCGGTACCAGGGGCCGTGGTTCGGCATCGGGGTGGCCCTCTGAGCCGGTGATGCCAGGGGGTTGGCCGACGGGGTCGGTGTAGACTTCCTCCTCGGTTGACCCTCAGCACGAGCTCGTCCTGGTTCGGCCGGTACCGGCTGACGTCGCGCATCGCGACGGGCGGCATGGCCGAGGTGTACCTCGGGCGCGCCCTCCAGCCCGACGGGCGGTTCGGCCCCGCAGTGGCGGTGAAGCGGCTCCTGCCCCACCTCACATCGGACGCGGCGATCGTCCGGATGTTCCTCAACGAGGCGGAGATCACCCGGCAGATCCACCACCCCAACGTGGTCCGGATCCTGGACCTGGGGAACGTCCAGGCCGAGCCCTTCATCGCGATGGAGCTGCTCGAGGGCCACAGCTTCGCCGAGCTCCGGCAGACGGCGGCGCAGGTGGGCCGCCGCGTCCCCCTGGGCATCACCCTCCGGGTCCTCACCGAGGCCTGCCGCGGGCTCGACGCGGCCCACCGCGCGGTGGACAGCAAGGGGCGTGAGCTGCAGATCGTCCATCGTGACTTCACCCCGGACAACATCCACGTCAGCGTCACCGGCGAGGTGAAGGTCATCGACTTCGGCATCGCCAAGTCGGCGGCGGTGCCCGGCGGAACCGAGCCCGGAACGCTGAAGGGCAAGTTCTTCTACATGTCGCCGGAGATGATTGCCGGCCACGACGTGGACCACCGGGCAGACCTCTTCGCCGCCGGGGTGATGCTCTACGAGCAGCTGTGCGGCCGGCGGCCCTTCACCGGGCTCAACACCGAGGAGGTGCTGAACCGCATCTCCGAGGGCCGGCCGCGGCGTCCGACCGAGTTCGACCCCTCGGTCCCGCTCGCGCTCGAGCTGGTCTGCCTCACCGCGCTCTCCAAGGACCCGACACGCCGCTTTCCGTCGCTCCACGAGTTCATCGCCGCCATCGAGGCGGTGGGAGGCCCCGCCCGGGTCGCCACCCCGGACGAGGTCGCGGGGTACGTCACCGAGGTCTTCCCCGCCGAGGAGGACCCAAAGCGGATCGCGCTCCGCCGCGCCCGGCTCGCTGACCCATCCACCCCGACCCACTCTCCGAGGGACTCGGCGGTGGACCTGCTCCCACCCCGCGAGGAGAGCCGTCCCCCCCGGAAGGTGAGCCGGCCCCCCGAGCCGGCCGGTCCCTCGTCCTGGACCCGCTGGAGCGGCTGGGCGAGGGAGAAGCTGTTCCGGGTCGAGGTCCTCGGCCCCGCCGCGCTCGGGCTGGTCGTGATCGCCGGAGCCATCGCCTTCGCCACCCGCCCGGAGCGCAGCGTCGCGGACCGGCTCCAGCTGGCCGAGAAGGCCACCAACCCCACGCAGCGGATACGGGAGCTCACCGCGCTGGCCGACGAGCCGGCGGCCACCGAGGCCGAGCTCCGGCGCGCCGGCGAGCTGGCGCTGCAGAGCCCGGATCTGGAGGGAGCGCTCGCCGTCACCCAGACCTTCGCCCGGAGGTACCCGAAGTCGGTCGAGGCCGCCCTCCAGGAGGCCCGGGCCTGCGTGGGGCTGCGTCTGGGGAAGAAGGCGGACGCGGCGATCGACCGGGCCATCGCCCTGGCTCCGGACGACCCCCGCCCCGACCTGCTGCGGGCCGACCTGCGCCGGCTGCAGGGGGATGCGACCGGGATGCTCGATGCGCTCACCTCGGCCAGCAAGAAGGCGCCCAACGACCGGGAGATCGCCGTCCGCAGGGGCGAGCTGCTCAGCCAGGCCGGGCGGCTGGACGAGGCCTCGAGCGTGCTCAACGCCGTCCTCCGGCACCGCTTCCACCCCGCGGCCGCCGCGGAGCTGGGGTTCGTGAGGCTGCGGCAGGACCAGAACGCCGAGGCGATGCGCCTGCTCCGCGCGGCCCTGGCCAAGTCGCCCAACCTGGCCAAGGCCCACTACTACCTGGGCGCGGCGCTCACCCAGACAGGGGACGTCCCCGCCGCCGAGTCGGAGTACCGGACGGCGGACCGCCTCGCTCCGAGCGACCCGCGCCCGCTCGCAGCCCTGTGCACGCTGCTCGCCCAGAACAAGCGCACCTCCGAGGTCGAGGCGGTGAAGAAGGAGCTCCTCGACCGCTTTCCGGAGCAGGCCACGCGGTACATCCCCGAGTGCCGGCAGTGAGCACGCCCCGCCGGCTGATCATCAACGCCGACGACCTGGGCTACGACCCTGCGGTGAGCGAGGGCATCGTCCTCGCGATGCGGAGCGGGCTGGTGAGCTCGACGACCCTCATCGTCAACCTTCCCCACTCGGCGCACGGGGCGACGCTGGCCCGGGGGCTCGCGGTGGGCCTGCACCTGAACCTCGCCCGCGGCGCGCCGCTCGCCCCGCGCTTCCCCGCCGCCATGCTCCGGGCAGGGAGCTTCGACGAGGCGCTGGTGGGCGCGCTCCCGGCCGACGTCGTGGCCGAGGAGACCGAGGCCCAGCTCGCCCGCGCCCGGGAGCTCCTCGGCCATCCGCCCACCCACGTCGACGTGCACCGCCATCTCCACCGCTTCCCCGCGGTGCTGGAGGGGCTCGCCGAGGTGGCGGCGCGACGCGGGCTTCCCGTCCGGGCGCTCGACGGTCCGATGCGGGCACGGCTCCGCGCGAGCGGCATCACCACCCCGGACCACTTCGTCGGCGAGGCCGGGGGCGAGGCCTACTGGACCAAGACGCGCTTCGCCGACACCGTGGGCGCGCTCGAGAGCGGCACGACGGAGCTGATGTGCCACCCGGGTTACCCGCCCCGCGAGACCCGGACCAGCTACGCCCTGCAGCGCGCCGTGGAGCTGGCCACCCTCACCTCGGCCGCCGCCCGCCGAGCGCTCGACCGGGCCGGGGTGACCCTGGGCAGCTTCGCCGACCTCGTCTGAGGTGGTATCCCCGGGGCGCCATGGCTGGACCCACCAAGACCCTGGAGACCTTCCCCAATCCCTCGCCGGACCGGGACTACGAGATCGCCTTCGACGCGCCGGAGTTCACCTGCCTCTGTCCGCTGACCGGGCAGCCCGACTTCGCGCACTTCAAGATCCGCTACGTGCCCGACCAGAAGTGCGTCGAGCTGAAGAGCCTCAAGCTCTACTTCTGGAGCTACCGGAACGAGGGTGCCTTCCACGAGGCGGTCACCAACCGCATCCGGGACGACCTCGTCGCCGCGCTGGGGCCCCGCTCGCTCACGGTGGTGGGCGACTGGTTCGTCCGCGGGGGAATCCACACCGTGGTGACCGTCTCCTACGAGAAGCCCGGGCGCTCCTAGCGCTCGTCCGACTTCCGCTCGGTCTCGCGCGCCCGACGCTCGGCCTCCTGCTCGATGCGCTTCGCGTCCTCCCGGGCCTTGTCCATCACGGCCTTGGCCTGCGAGGAGCCCTCGGGGTTGGCGGCCTGCATCCCGCCGACCGTGTTGACGACCCAGTAGGCGATGAGAACGACCACCGCGAGGCCGACGAGCAGCGAGAGGAAGCGCGCCACGGCCCGAGGCTAGCACCGCTCCGGAACCGGAGCCTCGCGGGGTAGGCTCGGCCGCTGTCGTGGACGCCGCCCCTCGCCCGGACAGGTTCTGGACCCTCCTGCTCCTGATCGCCGGGATCGCCCTGGGAGCGCTCGCGGTCTGGGGCCTGTCCCGCGGCAGTGGAACGGCGCCGCTCCCGCCGACGCCGCTCGTCGTGGACCGGATGCGGGAGGTGGCGCGGCTCGAGACGCTCGACCTCCAAGTGTACAAGAAGATCTCCTACGCACCAGAGCCGCAGCCGACCGGCGCGCTGTGGAGCGACGTCCTGGCCTGGGCAAGGTCGACGCTCTTCCCCTCCCGCGGCCGGGCCATCGTCTTCGGGACGGTGCACCTCGGCGTGGACCTGTCGAAGCTCGACGAGCGCGGGCTCCGCATCCAGGGGCGCCGCATCGAGGTGGCGCTCCCCCCGGTGCGTGCGCAGGTGGAGCTCCGGCCGGGCGAGACGGAGATCATCTCCAGCACCCTCGACTCGGCCCAGACCGCCCAGCTGCTCGAGCTCGCCCGCGGCGCCTTCGAGCGCGAGGTGATGGCCGATCCGGCGCTCCAGGCGAAGGCTCGGGGGAGCGCCGAGCGCGCCCTCACCGGGCTCCTGCTCTCGCTCGGATTCCGGGAAGTCGTGTTCGTGGACCGGATCGCCCCGGGCGGCGCGGGATGAGAACCATCACCCGGCGACGGGAGCCGTCTTCGGTCGGGGCGTTTCGGGCTCTGGGCGCGACCGCGGAAAGGGCCGCGCCGAGGGAGGCAGCCCACTACGCCGCGAGGCGCTCCAGCGCTCCATCGGGGTGGAAGACGAACCGCCCCTCGATGCCCCCGGGCCCGGGCGCGAGCGCCTCCAGCAGCGAGACTGCCGTGGGGTCGAGCAGCGGGGCGACGAGCGCGAGCTCCCGCCGGACGAGCGACACCCGGTAGGGCCCGGCCCCCACCGTGTCGAACAGCCTCTGGCGCTGGGAGGCGGTGAGCAGCCGCGCACCGTCCGCTCCGTCGGCCTCGCACAGCGCCCAGAGACCGAGCGACTCAGGCGCCAGCCGCGGCTGGCCTCGATCGACGATGACCGCCCGCGGTTCCACCGGACCCTCCTCGAGGTGTTTCCAGGCGGCCCGGTCCACGGCCTCCAGCGTGGCCGGAGCGCTGCGCGGGAGCAGCGCCACCCCGTCGACCAGGTAGGTGACCACGAGGCCCGCCGGCCCCTCGCGAAAGAGGATGCCCGGCTCCGCGGCCTCGGCCAGCACCGGGACGACCAGGGCGAGGATCTCCCGGGCGCCGGGGGAAGTCTGCTCGTCGGTCCAGGTCGCGCGAAGGCCGCCGTGCTCCCGGACCCCGGCGAGGGCGAGGACCTCGGCCCGAGTGCGCACGCGTCGCATCTCCGCCTCCGAGAGGCGCTCGCCGCGCTGGAGCTTGCGGCGGAAACGCTGGAGCACCCGGGCGTCCATGCGCGATCCGACGGGTGCCGCACGCTAGCACCCCAGGCGGCGCGGAAGTTGCGGTAGATCGGGCCCATGACGGAACTACGCAAGGTCTCGCTCATCTCTGGCGACGGGATCGGACCCGAGGTGATGGCGGCCACGGTCCGGGTCCTGGAGGCGCTCCACGTTCCGCTGGAGTTCGAGTTCTGCGACGCCGGGTCGGAGGTCATCAGCCGCTACGGCACCAACCTTCCCCGCGAGACGCTCGACTCGGTGCTCCGGAACGGCGTGGCGCTCAAGGGTCCCACCGGCACGCAGATCGGCGCGGGCCTGCCGTCGGCCAACGTGGCCCTCCGCAAGGGGCTGGACCTCTACGCCGCGCTCCGGCCGGTCCGCTCGGTCCCCGGGGTGCGCACCCGCTACGAGAACGTGGACCTGGTCGTCGTCCGTGAGAACACCGAGAGCCTCTACACCGGCCTGGAGCACATCGTCGTCCCCGGGGTGGTGGAGAGCCTGAAGATCATCAGCGAGAAGGCGAGCAGCCGCATCGCTCGCTACGCCTTCGCCTACGCGCGCAAGAACGGACGGAAGAAGGTCACCTCCGTCCACAAGGCCAACATCATGAAGCTGTCCGACGGCCTCTTCCTCGATTGTTGCCGGAAGGTCTCCCGCGACTACCCCGAGGTGACCTACGAGGAGGTCATCGTCGACAACATGTGCATGCAGCTGGTGCGCAACCCCGAGCGCTACGACGTGCTCCTGATGGAGAACCTCTACGGCGACATCATCTCCGACCTCTGTGCCGGGCTGGTCGGGGGCCTGGGCGTGGTGCCCGGGGCGAACATCGGTGAGCGCACCGCGGTCTTCGAGGCCGTCCACGGCACGGCCCCGGACATCGCGGGGAAGAACCTGGCCAACCCCACCGCCTTGATGATGTCCGCGGTGATGATGCTCGACTGGCTGGGGCTCGCCGAGGCCTCGCGGCGCCTCGACCGGGCGCTGATGAAGATCTACTCCGAGGGCCGGGTACGCACCGGCGACCTCGGAGGGAACGCGACCACCAAGGAGTTCACCGACGCGGTGATCGCCGGGTTGTAGCTCGAGACCCCCTGTTGCAGGAGCAGGTCCGGACACAACCTCCGGACGGACAGTGGTGTCTGCTCCGCACCCGAACTTCACCACGCTCGTGAGCCCTTCGACCCTTCCCCCCTCCGGACGTCGTGACCCGTGGCTCGACGCCGTCCGTGGCGTCTCGGTGGTGGCCATGGTCTTCGGCCACACCCTCGATCTGACCCTCCGGGACTCGGTGCGCGGTCAGTCGCTGGTGGAGCTCTACTGGTCCCTCCGCGGGGTGACCGCGCCTCTCTTCCTCGTCGTCGCCGGATGGGCGCTGGTCTCCTCGCTCCGCCTGACCGACGCCCACACCGTGGGCCGCCGCCTCCGCCGAGCACTGCTGGTGCTGGCCCTCGGGTATGGCCTCCACTGGCCAGGGCTCTCCGCCGCGCAGGCGATGGGCGCGGAGGGCACGCTCTGGCCCCACCTCCTGGCCTTCGATGCCCTCCCCTGCATCGGCTGGTGCATCGTGGGGGGCGTGATCGTCCTCTCGGCCCTTCCCCGCCGGGTGGGACGCGTCGGCGCGCTGGGCATCCTCGCGGTGTGGATTCCCTTCGTGGCCACCATCAGCTGGCCCGCCGGCCTCGCCGCCGGGTGGCTCTGGCGCGGCCTCCTCGGCCACCCCGAGGCGCACTTCCCGCTGGTCCCCTGGTCGGCCTTCTTCTGCCTCGGAGGAGCGCTCTCGCTGCTCCTCTCCGACCTGCGGGAGCGGCGCCACCGGACGATGGCCCTGCTGATGGCGGGCGGGATGCTCCTCCTGCTCCTCGAGCTCACCGGGCTCGAGACCTGGACCGCGAGCTCGCCCTGGCCGTCCTTCTTCCGGATGGGGCAGGCGCTGCTCGCGCTCGGGCTGCTGTCCCTGGTGCGGGTGGGCCGGGTGCCGGGGCTGGTGACGCTGGGCCGGAGCTCGCTCGGGGTCTACGTGGCGCACCTGGTCCTGCTCTACGGATGGGCGGGAGACGAGGGGCTCGCCATGCGCTGGGAGCGCCAGCTCTCGATGCCCTGGGCGCTCGGCCTCGCCGTCCTGGTGCTCTCCGGGGCGGTGGCGATGGCCCGCGGCATCCCATCGGCGCTGAGCTGGCTCGAGCGGAACGCCGCCCCCCGCAGGCAGGAGCCGGGCGAGGCGGGCTGAGCGTCAGCCAGGGGGACGCCGGCGCGAGGGCGCCGGGGCGATCGAGTCTCAGCCGACGCAGATGCGTCCGATGCCGCGGGCCTCGAGCCAGGCCTTGACCCGCGCCCGCTGGTCACCCTGCAGCACGAGCGCGTCGCCCTCCAGCACGCCGCCGCACCCCAGCGCCTGCTTCATCGCCAGGAGCCACTCGGCGCGCTCCCGCGGCGAGAGCGCGAGCTGCTCGACGAGGGTCGCCTCCTTCCCGCCGCGGCCCTTCTTCTCGTAGCGGACGACCGCCCGGGGCGGCGCCTTGCGGATCGGCCCCGGCGCCGGTGGAGACGTCGGGGGCTCCTGCGCCGGGAGCGCATCGCGGAGCGCCTCGAGAGCGGCGAAGGGCGCATGGAACCGCCCGGGCCCGGGCGGGGAGTCGGCGGGGGGCTTCCGCTTGCTCACTGCGGAGCGCCGGCGCGGCGGGCGGGGGGCAGGGCCGAGGTCAGCACCGGGGCCGTCGGGTCCCCGCTGGCCATGGTGAGCGCGTAGAGGAAGACCGGGGAGGGGAAGGCGGGCTTCCCGTTGATGGCCACGATGGGTGTCCCGGTGGGGTTGTAGAGCTCGGCGTAGCGGATGTCGTCCTGGAGCTTCGCCGCTGCCTCGGGGCTGGCGATGCAGGCCTCGAGCTGTCCGCGCGCGACGGACCCGGAGCTGGCGATGGTCAGCAGCGACTCGCGGGTGAGCGTCCGCTGGGCGGCGAACAGCTTGTCCCGCAGCGTCCAGAAGTCCGGGGCCTGCTCCAGGCAGATGAGCGCCAGCGAGCCGACGCAGCGGAGCCCATCTCCCTTCTGCGGCACGTCCGGATTGCAGGCGCCGTCGAGCGGGTATTGCCTCGGCTCCACCGCCAGCCGGCCGGGAGGAACCGACTGCTGCACCTCCTCCAGCGCATCGTTGAGGTGGCGGCAGTGCGGGCAGAGGATGTCCGTCCACTCCACCAGGTGCACCGGAGCATCGGCCTGGCCCTTCAGCAGCCGCGCCCGGGGGAGCAGATCCGCCTGCGCCGGAGCCGGCGTCCGGGCGAACCGGGCCAGGGCATCGGCGAGCGCCTGCTTCTCGCCCTCGGGCCTGCTGGCGAGGAACCGCGCGACGTCCCCACCACCGCCCTGCGCCTGGCTGGCGGTCTTCGCGGGGAGCAGCTTCGCCGGGCGCGCAGGGCCGAGGAGCAGGAGACCGACCCAGGTCGCCGCCACGACCGTCGCCGGGAGCCCCAGGGCGCGCATCCATTCGTCCGAGGCCGGGAGGAGGGCACCGGGCAGCGCGGTGAGGGCCACGGCAGCGTACCCGAGGACCAGCACGTAGGTGCCGAGACAGGTGAGGCAGAGGGCGCCGGCGCTGATCGAGCCGGCGACGAGCGTGATGCACACCATCGCGGCGATCGCACCCACCGTCCGCACCGGGAGCACCGCGGGCCGGACCGCGCGTCCGGAGCGTGCGCGCCAGAGCAGGGCGCCGGCGCACACCGCGGCGGCGAGGCCCCACACCACCCCCAGGCCGGCGACGGGGAGGCCGCTCAGGGCTCCCACCCGCTGCGCGAAGGGGCTGGTCCAGACGGTCTCGCAGTTCACCGTCGCGTTCACGGTGCAGACCGCGGTCCCGCCGGCCTGGACGGTCCGCAGCTCGATCCACTGGAAGACGGAGAGGCCGACCTCGGCGAGCGCGAGCCCGAGCAGGACCCAGGGCGCCCAGGCCCGCACCGTCGCCACCGGCTGCTTGAGCTGCTTCTTCATGTCCTCTCCGGTGGCGGAGTCATCAGCACCAGCACCCGCGCGTCGGTGGCTCCGGCGTTGCGCAGACCGTGTGAGGTGCCCGCGGGACACAACACCGCGTCCCCCTCGCGCAGTTCGCGGCTCTCGCCGTCCAGCTCCACCGTGGGCCGGCCCTCGAGCACCACGTACACCTTGTCCGACCCGGCATGGGCGTGTGGCGCCTGTGCCTGGCCGGGGCGCACGCAGTACACGTCCAGGAAGAACCGCCCGGTGGTGAAGAGGTTGTGCTTCTGGAGCTTCGCGTCCGAGAAGCCACGGACGTCCGGGAGGTGCTGGACCTTCACAGGGCCCTTATATAGCTGCCCTCCATGGTTCCGCTCCTCCTCCATTCCCGGCACGCTGCCCTCGGCGCGACCTTCGGCGAGCTGAAGGGCCGGGAGGTGGTCGAGCGCACATCCGGGCACGACGAGGACCGGGCACTGCGGACGGGTGCGGGGCTCTTCGACGCCTCGGCGCGCGAGGTCGTCCGGGTCACCGGTCCCGACCGGGTGAGCTTCCTCCAGGGGATGGTCACCCAGGACGTGGAGGGGCTTCCCGAGGGCTCGGTCGCCGACGCGGCGCTGCTCACCGCCAGGGGGGCCATGGTCGCCGACGCACGGGTGGTGAAGCGTGCCGACGACCTGCTTCTCCTGACCGAGCCGGGGTACGGCCCGGTCGTGCTGGCGGCCCTGGAGCGCTACCTCATCAGCGAGGACGCCGAGCTGTCCGACGCGACCGCCTCCTTCGGGCAGCTCTCGCTGGTCGGGCCCGGGGGGGAGGCGCTGGCCTCACGCGTGCTCGGGCTGGGTCCTCCATCCGTGGCGGCGCTCCGGGCGTTCGACGCCGCGGGGGTGACGGGCTGGGCGCTGCCGCAGGGTCTGCAGCTCCCCGGGGTGGATCTGCTGCTTCCGGTGGACGCGCTCGGCGGGGTGTTCGACCGGCTGCGCGAGGGTGGCGCGACCCCGGTCGGGCTCGCCGCGCTCGAGGTGCTCCGGGTGGAGCAGGGGACACCCCGGTTCGGAGCGGACATGGACGAGCGCACCATCCCCCTGGAGGCGAACCTGCAGCGCGCGCTGCACTACCAGAAGGGCTGTTACATCGGGCAGGAGGTCATCGCCCGGGCCACCTTCCGCGGCCACGTGAACCGGCACCTGGTCGGGTTGCGGTTCGCGGGAGCTCCACCACCTCCGCGCACCGAGCTGTTCACCGGGGACCGGCGCGTGGGCTGGGTGACCTCGGCCCTGCAGAGCCCCCGGCTGGGCCCCATTGGCCTCGGCTACGTGCACCGCGACGTCGACGCGCCAGGGACCGAGCTCGGGCTGGCGGCGGGGGGTGGGAAGGCCACCGTCGCAGCCCTTCCCTTCGGCTGAGGACCGGGGGTGTGGGACACCCGGCGTGGATGTCCCAGGGCTGTGCGGACGCCCGCTCCTCTGCTAAGCGTGTGGTCGCGCGAGAGGAGGGCCGGCGCGCACGGGCCGGAGCCGTCCAGGGAGTCCCCGAGCATGGGTGGCCTGCTGGCCATCACCGCCGTCCTTCTCGTCGCTGCCCCCGGGGATGTTCCACGCGCGGGCGCCGAGGCGCTGGAGCATCCACTGCTGGCCATGGCGCCGACCGGCATCGAGGGCGAGACCACCGTGCATGCGGTCGCCGAGCCCAAGGTCCAGGCGTCGCGCACGGTCCGCGTGGTGTCGGAGGTGCTGGTGGCGGCCGCCGGTGGAACGCTGACCGGAGCGCTCGGAGGGTACCTGGGCTGCCTCGGGTCGCTCTCCTCCGTCGGCAGCTGTTCGGAGGGGACCGTCGCCGCGGGAGGGCTCACCGGCTTCGGGATCGCGGTGGCGGCGCTGGTGCCCCTGACCGGCGCCTACTTCGACGCCCGGGGCTCCCCCTGGGTGAGCTGGTTCGGCGAGGCGCTCGGGGCGGGCGCGGCGCTGGCCATCGGTCAGGGAAGCGCCGGACGGCTGATGTGGGTGGGGCCGCCGCTGATGCTCGCCGGAGCGGTGCTCGGGTACGAGCTGTCGACCTCGTCCGCCCCGGCGCCGCGGGCCACGAGCGTCGGCGCGCTGTCGTTCGCTCCCTCGTTCGGGCCCGATGGGCGGACCGGCCTGGTGGTCGCCGGGCGGTTCTGAGCCCCGAGCCTCAGCCCTTCACGCAGAGCACCTGCTTCAGCTCGGCGACGATCTCCACCAGGTCCTTCTGGTACTCCATCACCTGTTCGATGGGCTTGTAGGCGCCGGGGATCTCGTCCAGCACGCCACCGTCCTTCCGGCACTCCACCCCGGTGGTCTGCTCGGCCAGGTCCTTCACGCTGAACTGCCGCCTCGCCTCGCCCCGCGACATCTTCCGGCCCGCGCCGTGGGAGGCGGAGTGGAGCGACTCGGCGTTGCCGAGCCCCCGGACGACGTAGCTCCTGGTCCCCATCGAGCCGGGGATGACACCCAGCTGCCCCGCCTTCGCGGAGATGGCGCCCTTCCGCGTCACCAGCAGCTGCTCGCCGTGGTGGGTCTCCTCGGCCACGTAGTTGTGGTGGCAGAGGACCGGCGCGTCGAACCCGACCTCGGGGAAGTGGCGGCGGATGACGTCGGCGTAGAGGTCGAACATCAGCCGGCGGTTGAGCATCGCGTAGGCCTGGGCCCACTCGAGGTCCCGGCGGTACGCGGCCATCTCCTCCGTGCCAGCGAGGAACACCGCCAGCTCGGGGTCGGCCAGGGCGCGGTTGTGCTTCAGCTTCCGGGCCCGCGCCATGTGCACCTCGGCCAGCGTCTTGCCGATGTTTCGCGAGCCCGAGTGCAGCATCAGCCACACCCGCTGCTCGCCGTCCACGCAGAGCTCGATGAAGTGGTTTCCGCCACCGAGGGTCCCCAGCTGCTTCCCCGCCCGGCCGCGCAGGTCCTTCACCGCCGGGTCGAGCGCGTCGAACCCCTCGAGGAGCGAGCTCACGTCGCTTCGCAGCCGCGGATCGTCGGGCCGCACCGGCTCGTCGTGCGCGGCGAATCCCACCGGGATGGCCGATTCCAGATCCGAGCGGATGCCGCGCAGGCTCTCGGGCAGATCGGCGGCGGTCAGGCTGGTCCGCACCGCGCCCATGCCGCAGCCGATGTCCACGCCCACCGCCGCGGGGGAGACCGCGCCGCGCATCCCGATGACCGAGCCCACCGTCGCGCCCTTGCCGAAGTGCACGTCGGGCATGACCGCGACGTGGGCAACCCAGGGCAGGCTGGCGATGTTGCGGAGCTGGGTGAGCGCCTGGGACTCGACCTCGTCGACCGGGATCCAGAGCCGGGCATCCACGGTCTCTCCGCGCAGCCGGGCGAGGCTCACCGGGGCTCCCATCGCGCCGAGGCCACGCCCGTGCCATGGCCCCCGGCCGGGCCGGGCGCGGTGGCCGCACCCGGAAGGCCGTCTGTTCGGACCTCGAAGCGCATGGCGTCTCACCCCCCGCTCGAAGACGGCGCGCAGCATGGCAGCAAACCGGCCCCGGCTGGTAAGCAGCGCCGGTGATGGTGAACCCGCGCTTTGCCCGGGCGACCTGGGGACTGGTCGCCTTCCTCCTCGGAGTCGTGGCCTGGGGCGCGTACGTCCGGGCCACCGGGTCCGGCGCAGGGTGCGGCGCACACTGGCCGGTGTGCAACGGCGAGATCGTCCCCCGTGCCCCGGCGCTGGAGACCCTCGTCGAGTTCAGCCACCGCGTCTCGAGCGGTCTGGTCACGCTGGCGGTCATCGCCTGGGCGGCGTGGGGATACCGCGCCTTTCCCCGAGGGCACCGGGTCCAGGCAGGGGTGGTTCTCGGCACCGTCGCCATCCTCGTCGAGGGCGGCATCGGCGCGGCGCTGGTGCTGCTGCGGTTGACCGGGAAGGACGAGTCGCTGGCCCGGGCCGGCGTCATGGCCCTGCATCTCGTGAACACCTTCTTCCTCCTCGGAGTGGTGACGCTGACCGGCGCCTGGGCCGGGGGCACGGGCCGGCCGCGCCTCCGCGATCAGGGCGCGATCGGAGTGCTCGTCCCCGCGGCGCTCGTGGCCATGGTGGCGCTGGGCGTGAGCGGGGCCATCGCGGCGCTCGGAGACACGCTGTTCCCCGCCCGGTCGCTCGCCGAGGGCTTCCGGCAGGACCTGGCCGGCGGCGCCCATCTGCTCCTCCGCCTGCGGGTGCTCCATCCGCTGCTCGCGGTGGCCGTGGCCCTCTTCCTCCTCGGGACCGCGGCGGTCGCGAGCCTGCTCCGGCCGGGGCGGCAGGTCCGGCGCACCGCCATCGCCCTGGCCGCGCTGGTCGTCGTGCAGCTGACGGCGGGCCTGGTGAACCTGGCCCTGCTGGCTCCGGTCTGGATGCAGCTCCTCCACCTCTTCCTCGCCGACGCGGTGTGGCTGGCCCTGGTGGTGCTCGGGGCGGCGGCCCTGGCGGAGGACGCTCCCCGGCTCGCCGTCCAGGGGCTCGGTGAGCCGGGGTCTGCCTCCGCGCGCTAGGCTCCCACCATGCGAATCGCCGTGCTGACCGGTGGAGGCGATTGCCCCGGTCTCAACGCCGTCATCCGAGCCGTCGTCCGCCGGGCGCAGAACCACCGCTTCGACGTCCTGGGGCTACGCGACGGCTGGAAGGGGCTGATCGAGGATCGCGTCTTCCAGCTCACCCGCGAGAACACCGCGGGCATCCTCCACCGCGGCGGCACCATCCTCGGCACGAGCCGGGTGAATCCCTTCACCATCGAGAACGGCGTGGAGAAGGTGCTGACCAACGCCGGCAGGCACGGCATCCACGCCGTGGTGGCCATCGGCGGCGAGGGCACCCTGTCCGCCGCGGCCCGGCTCTTCGAGCACGGGCTGCCGGTCGTGGGAATCCCCAAGACCATCGACAACGACCTCAACGGCACGGACTACACCTTCGGCTTCGACACCGCGGTGTCCATCGCCACCGAGGCGATCGACCGGCTCCACAGCACCGCCGAGTCGCACAAGCGGGTCATCGTGGTCGAGGTGATGGGCCGGCACGTGGGGTGGATCGCCACGCACGCGGGCATCGCCGGAGGGGCGGACGTCATCCTTGTCCCCGAGGAGCCGGCGGACCTCGCCGCGGTCGCCGAGCAGCTCAAGCGACGCTACGCGGGCGGGACGAGCTTCAGCATCGTCGTGGTGGCGGAGGGGACGAAGATCCGCACCAGCCCGGACGAACCGGAGCACGTCGTGACCTCGGGGGCGCTGGACGAGGCGGGCCGGGTGCGGCTGGGCGGCGTGGGGCAGTACGTCGCGCAGGAGCTCGAGCGCCGGACCGGGTTCGAGACGCGGGTCTCGGTGCTCGGCCACATCCAGCGCGGCGGCTCGCCGACGGCGCACGACCGGGTGCTGGCGTCCCGCTTCGGGGTGTACGCCTGCGACATGGTGTCCCGCGGCGAGTTCGGGAAGATGGCGGCCCTCCGGGGGAACGAGGTCACCAGCATCCCCCTGGCCGACGCCACCCGGACCCTCAAGCGGGTGCCGGCCGAGTACTTCGACGTCGCCCGGGTCTTCTTCGGCTGACAAGCATCCGGACTTTCGAGCCTTTTCGAGGTGCCTTTTCGAGGTGCTTTTCGAGGTGCCAGACACCTCGTTACGGACCCCTCGTTCCGTGACGGGCGACCCTCGGTGCGGCGCCGCCAGGGACGGCACTTCCAGCGCAGGAGCCAGCACGCGGGGCTGGGACCCGCGGGGTACTCCTCGCCCGTCAACGACGTGCGAGGAATCGAATGGACCTGCATTCTCTGGAGATGGTGAGCCCCGACCCCGATGACGGCCGCTGGGAGGCCTTCGTCCGGCGTGACCCTGGCGCCGAGGGCCAGTTCGTCGTCGCGGTGGAGACCACCTGCATCTACTGCCGTCCCACCTGCCCCGGGCGACGGCCACTGCGGAGGAACGTGCGCTTCCTGGCCGACGCGGCCACCGCCGAGCGGCAGGGGTACCGCGCCTGCAAGCGCTGCCGTCCCGAGCTGGACCAGCGTCCGGCCGAGGCGCTCGTCGAACGGGTGAAGGGGCTACTCCTCGCCGACCTCGAGAGGCCGCCCGGCCTCGATGCCCTCGCCCGTTCGACGGGCATCAGCCCCGCGCACTTGCAGAAGACGTTCAAGCGGCACACAGGGATGTCCCCGAAGGAGTTCGTCTCCGCGGCGCGCCTCGAGCGCTGGAAGGCCGAGCTGCGCGCCGGCAAGCCGGTCACCGAGGCCTGGCTCGAGGCGGGCTACGGCTCGGCGGGACGGGCCTACGCGGCGGCGCGCCAGCAGATGGGCATGAGCCCGGCCCAGTACGGAAAGGGCGGCGCGGGGCTGCGCATCGTCTGGACTGCCCTGGACACGCCGCTCGGCGCGCTGCTGCTCGCGCGGACCGAGCGGGGTCTGTGCCGGGTGGCCTTCGGCGAGAGCGCGGCCGAGCTGGAGCACCTGCTCCGCAGGGAGTTCCCCGCGGCGGAGCTGGAGCAGGCCTCGCCGGGGTCCGACGCGCGGCTCCGTGCGGCGGCAGTGGCGCTCGGGGAACGCTCCGGCGCGGAGCGGCTGCCGCTCGACGTCCGGGCGACGGCGTTCCAGCGCCGAGTCTGGCAGGCGCTCCGGGCCATCCCCAGCGGGAGCACCGCGAGCTACTCGGACGTGGCCCGCTCCGTGGGCCACCCGAAGGCGGTCCGCGCGGTGGCCCAGGCCTGCGCGAACAACCCGGTCGCGCTCGCCGT
>DATJVY010000062.1:0-71011 GCA_035501615.1 Myxococcaceae bacterium | reverse complement strand
CACGCCAACTCGTCGAAAACAGTGCCCAGGGGCGGAATCGAACCACCGACACGGGGATTTTCAGTCCCCTGCTCTACCAACTGAGCTACCTGGGCGTGGTCTCACGCTCCCTGCGCCACGATGCCCCCGAGGGGGCCCGCGACGCGAGGGCGCGCAGGAATAGGACGGTGCTCCCCGTCAGTCAAGCGGGGGACGCCGAGCTAGTGGAGCGTCGCTCCGAGGGAGCTGCTGGCCGAGGCCAGCAGCGACTCCAGCTCGCCCGGTTCGACCGGCTTGGCCAGCCGGCCGGAGACGAGCGGATGCTGCGGGGCCACCTGCTCGAGCGCGCTGTGCGCCGAGCAGAGGATGAAGCGGACGCGGGCACCCACGCGGCGGGCGAGCCCGTAGAGCAGCTCGACGCCGCTCATCCCCGGCAGCATGAGATCCAGCACCACGATCACCGGGGCATCGTCCCTGGCGGCACGCTCGAAGAACCGCAGCGTCTCGCTCGCGTCGCAGGCGCTGAGCACCGTGTAGCCCTGGCGCTCGACCGTCTCGCTCAGGAGCCGGCGGAAGAAGGCCTCATCGTCCACCACCAGCACGTACGGCGTGCGATCGCTGCGAGTAGAAGCCTCGTCCACGACTGGAATGGTAACGCAGCTTCCGAGCGCCGACGAGGATCGCTCCCTCGAGCGATGCGCCTCTTCGCGGGCGGTGTCGCACTCGCACGCAGCTTCGCGCAGGGTCATCCGCGCTTCTTCTGGTAGAGCTGAATGAGATTGTCCCAGTTGTCGGCGAGGACGGCGATCAGCACCGGCCCGGCACCGAGTGAAGACCACCGGTCGCTCCCGGAGGCGCCGGTACTCGGCGCCCACGTCGTCCACCTCGAACTCGCTCACCTGGATGCCCTGCTGCAGCAGCACCTCTTGGAAGTGCGCGCTGCCGCGTTCGGAGCGAACGGCATTCACGAAATCAGGGTCAGGTGCACCGGGTCACCGGTGAGCGCCCGAGGCACGATGACTCGGGTCGGACGGGACTCTCTATCCAGAGCCCCCTGCTCCATGGAGGATCGACGGCGAGTCTCCCTTTCCCGTGTACAGCGCAACCGTTCTCTTCGTCGACGACGACCACTTCATCCGCGGCGCGTACGGCGACCTGCTCCGGGACGAGGGCTTCTCGGTCGTGGAGGCAGCCGACGGTTGCGAAGCGCTCCGGGCGGCGAGCGCGATCCGGGGAGACGTGCTCCTGATCCTCGACGAGGTGATGCCCTGCATGCGCGGGAGCGAGGTTCTCGAGCAGCTGGACCGCCGCGCCGACGCCGCCCGCTTCAAGGTGGTGATCATCTCCGGCTCGGGCACCACCGAGGTGCACACCTTCCCTCGGCGCGGCATCCGGGTGCACGCGGTGGTCGAGAAGCCGTTCACCGCCGAGGAGCTGCTGAGCACACTCCACCGGCTCGCGGCCTGAGCCGCCCGCCCCGCGTTGACCGTCCCCGAGCCGGGGGCGGGCGAGGCGATACCTCGATGGTCGCTGCAACTCGAGGGCATCTCCTGACGCGTTCGATGGCGCCGCGAGGTCGACGGATCGCCCAGACAAGTTGTCGAGGCCCGGACGTCGGCCTGATGCCGGAGCCACGCACCTCCCCTGCGTCCGGGCACTTGGCGCTGGCGCATGGCTCGCAGTCACCGGCAGGCGGAGGAGAGGGCCATGCCGAGAATGCTGAGAGGTGGAGCGCTGGTGACCGCGGTGCTCGCGGCCGCGTGGATGGGGTGCGGCTCGGGACCCGGAGGGGGAAACCAGAACCAGAGCGACGGAGGTGCTCAGACCGCGGTGCTCACCGTGGTCACCGCCGGCAACGGAACGGGGGTCGTTTCCGGCAACGGCATCGACTGCGGCTTCACCTGCACTGTCACCCTGCCGGTCGGGACGTCGGTGACCTTGACCGCCGCCCCGACCACCGGCTCGTCGCTGGGCAGCTGGTCGGGATGCGATTCGTCCTCGGGGAACACCTGCACCTTGTCGCTCGGGGCGAACAAGACCGTGACCGCGACCTTCTCGTCGTCGGTCAACCACTCCTTCGATCTGAAGGTGACGAAGTCGGGGACGGGCTCGGGCACCGTCACCGGGAGCGGGATCAACTGCGGCACCACCTGCGACACCTTCCTTCCCGCGAACACCCAGGTGACGCTGACCGCCACTCCCGACTCCGGCTCGGTCTTCGCCGGATGGTCGTCGCCGGCGTGCCCCTCCTCGGGCAACACGTGCAGCTTCATCCTCTCGTCGGCCTTGACGGTGCAGGCCAACTTCAACACCAGCTCGGGGACGAGCTACACCCTGACAGTGGCGAAGGCCGGCTCCGGCTCGGGCACCGTCACCGGCAACGGCATCAGCTGCGGCAGCACCTGCAGCGTGTCGCTCGCCTCCGGAACCGCGGTCACGCTCACCGCGTCGGCAGCCTCCGGGTCGACCTTCGCCAGCTGGGCCGGCTGTGACTCGACCTCCGGGGCCACCTGCAACCTGACGCTGGGCTCGAACCGCACCGTCACCGCCACCTTCAGCCCGGCGGCGAGCAACTACACGCTCACCGTGGCGAAGGCCGGCTCCGGCTCGGGGACCGTGACCGGCAACGGCATCAGCTGCGGCAATACCTGCACCGCCTTGCTCGGCTCGGGGACCGCGGTCTCGCTCACTGCATCGGCGGCCTCCGGCTCCACCTTCGCCAGCTGGGCCGGCTGTGACTCGACCTCGGGGGCCACCTGCAACCTGACGTTGAGCTCGAACCGCACCGTCACCGCCACCTTCAACACGGCGATGAGCACCGTCAGCCTCAAGCCGACCTACAACAACGGCGGCGTCTTCAGCACCGTCAACTCGAACCTCGACAACACGGTCTACGCGAATCAGGCCGACCTGATCATCGGGTGCGCGTGGACCTACTACACGGTCCCGTACGTCTATTACGACGCCGTGTGCGGGCTGGGGCTCATGATCTTCGACCTGAGCAGCCTCTCGGGGCACACCATCGTCTCCGCCCAGCTGCAGCTCACCGTCCAGTACATCGACGGCGGTCTGTACCAGCCGTCCTGGGATCTCTACGCGTCGGCGGATCCGTGGTCCCCGAGCACCGTCACCTGGAACGTGGCCATCGGGCTGCGCTACTTCACCGCCTCCCTCCTCACGCTCTCGCCCCCGACCGGCGGTGGTGTCGCCTCGATCGACGTGACGACTTCCGTGACCGAGTGGGTCGCCGGCGCCTGGCCGAACTACGGGTTCGTGCTGGTGCCCACGTCGATCCTGGGCATGGGCGCCACCTCCGACGACCGCTTCGGCTTCTACGGACTGTACGGCCCCGCCGCGGACGTCCCCGAGCTCGTCGTCCAGTACCAGTAGCCCGCGACGGAAGCAGGCCAAGCATCCGCCACGACTGGAGAATCGCTCCGGCCGTGGCGGAGCCGCGTCCTCCGGCCGCCGTGCCGGTGAGGAAATCACCGGACCCGAAGCGTTTCATCTTCCGGGAGGGCGGGGCCCCGTGCGCTCCCGCGCCGACGCCATGTCCGATCCCCTGACGCTGGAGACCGAGCCCCTGGTCGCCGCGGTGGAGCAGCGCTTCCGGCTCCTGGTTCTCCTCGAGGATCGCTCCTGGACCTTCTCCTTGCCGGAACAGGGAACCGTCACCATCGGTCGTGCAGACGACGTCGACGTGCAGATCGCCGACCCCTCGATCTCCCGGCACCACACGCGGCTCCACCTCGGCAACGGCTTGCGGGTCGAGGACCTGGGCAGCGCCAACGGCACCCGCTGGCGCGGCGAGCAGCTCCCGGCCGACCAGCCCCGGCCCTTCCAGCCGGGAGATCCGATCGAGATCGGGCGGACGCTGCTGGTGGTCCAGCGCGTCGTCTCCCCGGTCCAGCCCGCCTGGCTCGTCGGACATCAGCAGCTCGAGCAGCGGGTCACCGAGCGCTGCGCCCGGTGGTCGGCGGGCGAGACCGGCTTCGCCGTGCTCCGGCTCCATACCGGCGCGCGCTCCTCGGCCGAGGTGCAGCGGGTGCTCGGCCAGGTGCTCCGCCCCGGGGAGATGGCGGCGGTCGCCGGCCCCGGCGACTACGACATCCTCCTTCCCGCCGCGTCCCCCGACGACGCCGAGCAGCGGGGCGCGCGGTTCCGGGACGCTCTCCAGGCGGTTCACGACCCGGTGGCCGTCGGCATCGGCTGCTTCCCCCGGGACGGCACCGAGGTCGAGGCGCTGATGCAGCGGGCAAACGAGGCCATCCGTGCCGGGCGCGACGGCGCGGTTCCCAGACCGCTGGCGATCAGCGGGATGGAGGGGCTGAAGCGGATCGTCGAGCGGGTGGCGCAGAGCCAGATCAACGTGCTCATCACCGGGGAGACCGGCGTGGGCAAGGGTGTCCTGGCCGCGGAGATCCATCGCCGCTCGCCCCGCGCCGATCGGCCGTTCGTGGCCATCAACTGCGCCGAGATCCAGGAGTCGCTGCTGGAGAGCGAGCTCTTCGGCCACGAGCGGGGCGCCTTCACCGGGGCCAACGGAACGAAGACCGGGCTGATCGAGACCGCCCAGGGGGGCACGCTGTTCCTCGACGAGATCGGGGAGATGTCGCTCGCCACGCAGGCCAAGCTCCTGCGGGTGCTCGAGGATCGCTCGCTCCGGCGGGTGGGCAGCCTCCAGCAGCGTCCGGTCGATCTCCGGCTGATCACCGCCAGCAACCGGGACCTCGAGTCGGAGAGCGAGCGGGGCAGCTTCCGGAGAGACCTCTACTTCCGGCTCAACGGCATCTCGCTGCTCGTGCCCCCGCTGCGGGAGCGGCTCGACGAGATCGACGGGCTCGCCAGGAGATTCGTCGGCCAGGCGGCGACCGAGGCGAAGCGCGAGGCCCCGCGTCTGTCGCCGGAGGCGCTCCAGGCGCTCCGCCGCTACCCCTGGCCGGGAAACATCCGCGAGCTGAGGAACGTGCTGGAACGGGCCGTCGTCCTCTGCACCGGGGGCGTCATCACGCCCGAGCACCTGTCGCTGGTCCGCTCGCGCGTGGCACCTCCCGTCCCGAGGCCGCCGGAGGTCGCGTCCCTCGAGACCGCTGCGCCGAACGTCCGGGAGCACCGGCCCGGGGACCGGCAGCGGATCATCGAGGCGCTGGAGCAGTGCGCGGGGAACCAGAGCCGGGCGGCGAGGCTCCTCGGCATCTCCCGGGCGACGCTGGTCACCCGGCTCGATCTGTATGGGCTGCCGCGGCCACGGAAGCGGGTGGACTGACGGCAGCAGCCGGCCACGCCTCGAGCGCCCGACGTGCTGAGCCGATCCGGGCGGCTCAGCCGCCGCGGACGTCGGTCACGTCCACGGTCTGGGTGAGCTTCCGCTCGTGCCGGCGGACTTCCGCGACCAGGAATGCCGCGGCGACGGCGACGACCCCGGCGTCATCCAGCCATCCGAGGACCGGGATGCCGTCGGGAATGAGGTCCAGCGGCCAGACGACGTAGGCCACCGCCGCCACGCCGGCGAGCTTCCTCCACGTCGCCACGCCGGGGTCCCGGAGGTAGCGCCAGAGCTTGGTGACGGTGCGGGTGCGCTCCAGCGCCACGACTCAGGACTCTCCGCCGGTGGGCTCGGGCGGCGGCGGGTCGGCCGCCGGCGGCTCGATCTCGTCGCCGTTGCCGCCGTCGCCATTCTCCTCGCCCGACTCGGGCAGCTTGGAGATGCCGCTGACCTCCTCGCCGTCGCTCTCCAGGGTGATCAGCCGGACCCCTTGAGTGTTCCGGCCGATGACCGAGATGTCCTGGACCTTGATCCGGATGAGCATTCCCCCGTTGGTGACCAGCATCACCTCGTCGCGGTCCTTCACCTGGGCCAGCCCCACCACCTTGCCGTTTCGCTCGGTGGTCTTGATGTCGATGATCCCCTTCCCGCCCCGGCCCTGGATCCGGTACTCGGACTCCTCGGTCCGCTTTCCGTACCCGTTCTCGGTGACGGTGAGGATGGTCGAGCCGCGCTCCACCACGTCGGCGCCGACGACCTCGTCGCCCTCGTCGAGGGTGATTCCCTTCACCCCGTAGGCCTGCCGCCCCATCGAGCGGACCTCGGCCTCGGAGAAGCGGATGCTCATCCCCTGGGCGGTGGAGAGGAGGATGTCCTTGCTCCCGTCGGTGATGAACACCGCGACCAGCGAGTCGCCGTCCTCGACCCCCAGCGCGATGATCCCCGCGGACCGCACGTTGGAGAACGCGTTGAGGTCGGTTCGCTTCACCACGCCCTTGCGGGTGACGAAGAAGACGAACCTCCCCTCCTCGAAGGCCCGGGTGACCAGGATGGAGGTCAGCTTCTCGCCCTCGGCCATCTGGACCAGGTTGATGATCGGCTTCCCGCGGGCGGTGCGGCTGGCGGCGGGGATCTCGTGCACCTTGAGCCAGTAGAGCTTGCCCCGGGTGGTGATGGGCATCAGGTAGGCGTGGGTGCTGGCGACGAAGAGGTCGGAGACGAAGTCGTCCTCCTTGATCGACGCGCCGGTCTTCCCGCGGCCGCCACGCCGCTGGGCACGGTACTCGGAGAGCGGGCTCCGCTTCACATAGCCGGCATGGGACACGGTGACCACCATGTCCTCCTCGGCGATGAGGTCCTCGCTGGTCAGCTCGGAGGCCTCGCCGGTGATCTCGGTGCGGCGGTCGTCGCCGAACTTCTCCCGAACCTCGCGGAGCTCGGCCTTGACCACCTCGAGCAGGGACGACTCGTTCTCGAGGATGTCCCGCAGCCGGTCGATCTCCCGGGTGAGGGCGATGAGCTCGTTGAACAGCTCCTCGCGCTGGATGCCGGTGAGGCGCTGCAGCCGCATCTCGAGGATCTGCTTGGACTGCTCCTCGCTGAACCCGCCGTCCTCGTAGCGGTGCTGGAGTCCGCGATAGCGCGGCTCCTCCGCGCGGGCACGGGCCACCAGCTGCTCCATCTGCGTCCGGGCGGCGTCGAGGTCGAGCCGGGGCAGTTCGGTGAAGCGCTCGTGCTCGTAGAGCGAGGGGGAGAGCACGTGCATCAGCCCCCACCTCGCCTCGTCCGGATCGCGCGAGCGCCGGATGATGGTGATGACGAGGTCGATGATGTCCTGGGCGACCAGGAGGCCCTCCACCACGTGGATGCGGCGCTCGGCGTTGCGCAGCTCGAACCGGCTGCGGCGGGTCACCACCTCGCGGCGGTGGCTGACGAAGCGCTCCAGCAGCTCCTTGAGATTCAGCGTGCGCGGCTGGCCACCGTCGATGGCCAGGAGCACGATGCCGAAGGTCGTCTGGAGCGGAGTGTTGGCGAAGAGGTTGTTCAGCACCACCCCGGCGATGGCGTCGCGCTTGAGCTCGATCACCAGGCGCATCCCCCGCCGGTCGGACTCGTCGCGGATCTGGCTGATGCCCTCGATCTTCTTGTCCCGGGCCAGCTCGGCGATCTTCTCGGAGAGCCGGGCCTTGTTCACCTGGTAGGGAAGCTCGTGGATGACGATCGCCTCGCGCTCACCCTTGGCCGAGGTCTCGATCTCGTGACGGGCGCGCAGGGTGATCTGCCCGCGGCCGGTCTCGTAGGCCCGCTGGATGCCCTCGCGGCCGAGGATGAACCCGGAGGTGGGGAAGTCCGGCCCGGGGATGTGCTGCATCAGCTCGCGGACGGTGGCCTTCGGATGGTCGATGAGGTGGAGCGTTCCGTCGATGACCTCCCGCATGTTGTGCGGCGGGACGTTGGTGGTCATGCCCACCGCGATGCCGGCGCTGCCGTTCACCAGGAGGTTGGGGAAGCGCGTCGGGAGGACCAGCGGCTCCCTCGTCGAGTCGTCGAAGTTGGGACCGAAGTCGACGGTCTCCTTGTCGATGTCGGCGAGCATGGCCTCGGCCAGCTCGGTCATCCGGCACTCGGTGTACCGGTACGCGGCGGCCGAGTCCCCGTCGACGCTGCCGAAGTTCCCCTGCCCGTCCACCAGGAGGTAGCGCATGTTCCACGGCTGGGCGAGCCGGACCAGCGCGTCGTAGACGCTCGCGTCTCCGTGGGGGTGATACTTCTTGAGCACCTCGCCGACGACGCCCGCGCACTTGCTGTACTTGCGGTTGTGGAGGAGGCCCTCGTCCTGCATCGCGTACAGGATGCGACGGTGCACGGGCTTGAGGCCGTCACGCACGTCGGGGAGCGCCCGACCCACGATGACGGACATCGAGTAGTCGAGATAGCTCTTGCGCATCTCGTCCTCGATGTTGATCGGGACGAGGTCGCCGGCGCCGCCACCCGGCGGAGCGGGGGGCGGAGGAGGGGTCGGAAGATCGTCGGACATGAGGGGGCTTCCACCTACCTAACTGCCCGGAACCTCTAGGTCAATCGGCTCTTCGAGCGTGTAACGAGGTGTCTGGCACCTCGTGGGGGAGGCCGCGCCGCCGGACGGCCCGCAGGAGCCGATTCTTGCGGTCCTCCTGGACGCCTGCTCGCTCGGTCCGGACGGCCTCGACGAGGGGCGGCGGCGGAGTCCGGGGGGGCTGGATCGTCCTCGAGCATCAGCTGGACACAGCATCGGCTTCAGGGCTTCCAGCTCACCCGGACGAACCGCGGGTAGCCCAGGCGAGCCTCGTCCGCGGGCGGGACCGGGTCGAAGGAGCTCGGGACGTAGGTCACCACCATGTCCGCACCGGAGAGCCCGGGGTGCCCCTTGGCCGCGTAGACGAACGCCTCCGGCGCATCCGACTCCGGTGGATGGAAGACCTCCTCGGGGCCTGTCCAGGGACCCTCCGGCGCCGGAGCCGTCCGGAGGACGATGGTCGAGTCGCCATATCCGTGGCTCTCGATCATCACCCACGCGTTCCGCTGCGCGTCGTGGTGCACCGAGAACTCGGGTGCCCCGTCGGCGATGATCGTCACCGGCTCGGCGCCGACCTCGTACCGCTGGCCCTGCCACCAGGCCGGTCGCGACAGGTCTCCCGCTGCCACGTCCGATGCCTGGAGTTGCGCGACGAAGATCTGGTGCGGGTTTCCGCGGATGCCGTAGACGAAGACCACCTCGCCCTCGGAGACCACCGCCCCGCCGAGCTGGACCCCCCAGCCGTTCGCCGGCTCCTGGACCGGCTGGAGCACCCACTGCAGCGGGTCGTCGTCCGGCGCGGTGACGAGGCGGGCGGTCCATCCAGCGCTCTCGAACCCGGTGGGATCGCCGGGAGGCGATTGCACGCGCTCGTAGAAGAGCACCAGTGCATCGCCCAGCCGGATGCCGTGGCTGGGCCAGAACCACTGCGCTCCCTGCTCGGGGAGGAACGACCGCGCGACGCCCTGGCCGTCGACCGGAACCACGAAGCGCATCGACGCCACGCTCGGGTCGAGTCCGGTCTGGAGGGCGAGGCTGTTCCGGACGAACCATGCTTCGCTCCGTACCCGGGCCGGTGTGTGGGCGATGAAAGAGTCGCCGAACAGCCAGAGGAGCCGACTCAGCCCGAGGTCCACCGAGTAGGCCCCGTCGCCGCCGATCCAGTCCGGGTCGGCGTGGAACAGGGGGTCGGCCTCCGGCCAGAGCGAGGCATCCACCGGAGCCTCGGGCAGACCGCACGCCGCGAAGCCGAGCAGGAGGATCCAGCTGACCGCGCGACGCATGGCCCCGGGGAACACCCGGCGAGCACCGAAATCTCCCGAGACCGGTTGCATGGGACTGTGCTGGCCGGGACGCGGCCCTCGGAGTACACCGCACCCGTGGCGGTCTACGGCCAGGACATCTACACCCTTCCCCCGGATCTTCCCCGCCCGGTGGACGACCGTCGCGCCCGGCATCTCCCCGGCGCCCAGGTCCCACCGCTCGCCCTCCAGGCCACGACCGGCGAGCGGATCGACCTCGCCGCGATCCGGGGACGCGCCGTCGTCTTCGCCTATCCCCGCACGGGCACACCCGGCCAGCCGCCGCTGACCCCCGACTGGGACCTGGTGCCGGGAGCCCGCGGCTGCACCCCCGAGACGTGCGGCTTCCGGGACCTCGCGGCCGACTTCGGCAAGCACGGCGTCCGCATCTTCGGCCTGAGCACCCAGGAACCCGACTACCAGCGCGAGCTGGCCGAGCGGCTCCACCTGCCCTTCCCGGTGCTGAGCGACGCCGGCCGTGTGCTCACCGACGCGCTCCGGCTACCGACCTTGACCATCGGCGGGTATGTGCTCCTGGCGCGGCTGACCTGGCTCCAGCGAGACGGGCGCATCGAGCGGGTCTGGTACCCGGTGTTTCCGCCCGACCGGCACGCCTCCGAGGTGCTCGCCTCGCTGCCCGGCTGACTGCGGCGCTACAGTCGTCCCGTGACCACCGTCCCGGAGTCCCGAGCGGAGTCGCGTCGCGTCGCGGCCGGCTACCTCCTCGCGCAGGCAGCGGTGCTGGTGCTGTGGTGGGCCGGGGTCTTCGCCTCTCGCACGGTGCGGGGCTGGTTCTTCCCCTACGGCGGGCTGGATCCGGCGTTCGCCGCGTTCATCGTGCCGGACCTGGCGTTCATCGCCGGCGGCTCCGTCGTCGTCGCCAGGGCGTTGCTCCGCAGAAGGACCGCGACGCTGGCCTCGGGCATCCTCCTCGGCGCGGTCGGGTACGCGACGGTGTACACGCTGGCCTGGGCCCTTGCCCTCCACGCCCCGGCAGGAGGCGTCATCGCGACGCTGGTGATGGCGTTCGGAACCTGGCGCGCCTGTCGCTGAGCGCGCGGCGCTACCGCTGGAGCTGCTTCCCGAAGGGCGCCAGCGCGAGCATGCCGAACTTGAGGTGCTGGAACGCGAAGGGGATGCCGATGATGGTCAGCGCCAGCCCCACCCCGAGCACCAGGTGGCTGAGGAAGATCCAGATCCCGGCGACCACCAGCCAGAGCACGTTCAGCGCGAAGCTGCCCACGCCCGCGCCGGGCGCGTCGTCGAAGGCGTGACCGAATGGAACCAGGCCCAGCTTCGCCAGCTTGAAGCACTGCAGCCCGAAGGGGATGCCGACCACGGTGAGGCAGAGCACGACGCCGGCCGCGAGGTACTCGAGGCAGATCAGCCAGCCGCCGCCGAGGATGACCCACAGGATGTTCAGGAGGAGATCCACGTCCGGATCTACGCCGGACCCGGGCTCCCCATTTCGGCGCTGCCTTCCAGGCCCTGGAGCAGGCGGTCTGCCTCCCTCGCCACCGGCCCGTCGGGGTCGAGCTTCCGTGCCTTCTCCAGCGAGCTCCGGGCGCCCGCCCGGTCGCCCTTGAGCTTGAGCGCGATTCCCAGGTTGAGGTGCGCGCGGGGGTTGTCGTGCTGCTTGGCCAGCGCGGTGCGGAACTCGGCGATCGCACGATCGACCTCGCCGGAGAGCAGCTCCTCCTTGCCCTTCTGCAGGTGGCCCTCGGAGTCGTTGACCAGCTCGACGTCGAGCACGCTCCGCCCGGCGACGTTGACCAGCAGCGCCCGGAGGATGCCCGTCCAGTAGAAGGTCAGCCCCTCCGCTGCGACCACCGCGGCCAGCGGCAGATCGGGGAGGAGGGGCTTGCCGCGGAACTTGAATCGCACCTTGGTGTAGCGCCCGGCGTTGGCCCACTGCCGGAGCGTGTCGGTCACCTTCCGCAGCGCTTCGTCGACCGCGCCGGGCTGGACGTCCACCGGAAGCGTCGTCCCGGACTCCTTCGACCTCGGGGCTGCGCGCCGCCTGGGCGGAGCGGGCTTGCGACGAACCGTTGTCTTGCGGCGCTTCGGAGGAGCCATCGGGGGGCCGACGCTACCAGGAGCAGAGACGCCCGGCACCGGCGCGCATTGCGATCACCACCTGCTCCAGCCCTGGAGGACGCGATGCCCCGAGGGCCCGATCGTCCGCCGGAAGCGCCACGACTGGTTCTCGCCGCTCTGATCGGCCTGCGCCCCGAACCGACCGTCAGCGCCCCGATCACGCAATTCCTGCGCGGAGGGAGGGCCGTTCCCGCGGAGAATCCCTGGCGCGGTGGATGCACGTGCCCGCTCGAACTGCATGCACGAGCTGGCCATCTCCCAGGGCATCGTGGAATCGGTGTGCGAGGCCGTCCCCGAGGGGAAGGTGCTCGCGGTGACCATCGAGATCGGCGCGCTCTCCGGCGTGGTCTCCGACTCGGTGCGCTTCTGCTTCGACGCCTGCGCCCGGGGTACCCGGCTGGAGGGCGCCCGGCTGGATGTCGTCGACGTGCCGGGCCTGGGCCGATGCGGGAGCTGCAGGCGCGAGATGGCCATGGCGGAGCTGGTCGGCCGCTGCGCGTGCGGCAATCCCTTCCTCGAAGTTCTCCGGGGCCGAGAGCTGCGGATCCGATCGGTGGAGGTGACGTGATGTGTGCGACCTGCGGCTGCTCCGGATCCCCGGGAGAAGCATCGACCCTGCTCCTCCTGCATGACCACGGCCACCCGCACGAGCACGGCCACGCGCACGACCACGCCCACGGCGAGGCGCACGGACACGTCCACGCGCCCCACGGCCACGCGCACGAGCACGGCGAGGCGCACGGACACACCCATGACGAGGCGCCTCCATCGACCCACGCCCGGACCGTGCAGCTGGAGCAGGAGATCCTCGGAAAGAACCGGCTCATCGCCGAGCGCAACCGCGGCTGGCTCCAGGGCCGGAACGTCTTCGCGGTGAACCTCATGAGCTCTCCCGGCTCGGGGAAGACCACCCTCCTCGAGCGCACCGTGCGCGACCTGGGCAAGTCGGTCGCGATCGCCGTCATCGAGGGCGATCAGGAGACCCGACTCGACGCGGAACGCATCCGCTCCACCGGCGCCCGGGTGGTCCAGATCAACACCGGCACCGGGTGCCACCTGGACGCCGAGATGCTCCGCCATGCCCTCCTGGAGCTCACCCCCGCCATCGGCTCGCTGCTCTTCGTGGAGAACGTAGGGAACCTGGTCTGTCCCGCTCTGTTCGACCTCGGCGAGGGGGCCCGCGCGGTCCTCGCCTCGACGACCGAGGGCGAGGACAAGCCCCTCAAGTACCCGCACATGTTCCGGGCCGCAGACGTCATCCTGCTCAACAAGGTGGACCTGCTTCCGCACCTCCACTTCGACGTCGACCGGTTCATCGCCCACGTCCGCCTGGTGAACCCCTCGGCCAACGTCCTGAGTGTCTCTGCCACCACCGGCGAGGGGCTGGAGGGGTGGTACCGGTGGCTCACGGCGCGGGACGTGAGCGCCCGCGCGGACCGCTGAACGGCCGGGCCCCCCGTCCCGAGCCCGTGCCCGCGGACACCTCCGAGCCTATTCTCCGGGGCCGGATGGCCCGCTTCCGCCTCGTCCCGGAGCAATCGGAGCTGTGGGCCGAGGCCCGCTCCAGCCTCCATCCGGTGCGGGTTCACACCACCGGCCTCTCGGGCGTGGTCGGTGTGGAGCTCGACGGCGATCGGCCCATGCTCGCCCGGCCGACGCAGGTCGAGCTCGAGACGTCCCGGCTGAGGTCCGGGAACCGGCTGGTCGACGGGGAGCTGCAGCGCCGGATCGACGGCCGCCTCCACGCCTGGATTCGCGCGGAGCTCGTCGAGGCCTCCACCGGACGGGAGCCCGACACGCTTCACCTCACCGGTACGCTCACCTTCCACGGCGTGACCCGCACGCTCGACGTCGAGGTGAGGCTCCGGCAGCCGGAGCCTCGCACCCTGGTCCTGGAGGGCGGTCGGGCGATCGACATGCGGGACTTCGGGCTTCCGCCACCCTCCTTCCTGATGTTCCGGATGGAGCCGGAGGTGCAGGTCCGGGCCCGGCTCGTCGCGGCGCGCGAGGACGCCTGACGCCTCGACGCGCGGGCCCGCTCAGGAGCCGCTGAGGCGCTCGGTGGGCTGGATCTCGCGGATGCCCTTGGGATCGATGGTGAGGAAGAACAGCGGCTTCTCCGCCTCGCGCTTCTGGTTGAAGCTGGTCTTGCCCGTTGCGCCCTCGAAGTCCCGGGTCGCCGCGAGCCCGTCTCGCACCGACGTCCGGTCCAGGGTGGCGGTCTGCCGGTCGAGGAGCGCCCGGAACATCCGGACCGAGTCGAACCCCACCGCATCGAGCAGCGTGGGGGCCGTGTCCTTGTAGGCCTCGCCGTAGAGACGGACGAAGCGCCGGGTCGCCTCGCGGCTGCTGTCGGCGTAGAAGCCGTCCACGAAGACGCTGCAGAGGACGAACTTCCCACCTCGCTCGACAAGCTGCGGGATGCCGTCGCCGTTCTTCGGCGAGTTCCAGCCATTGCCCCCGAGCAAGGTCACGGTGCGGATCTCCTTCTTGCCGGTGGTCTTCTTGAGGTTCTCGATCTCCTTCGGGTCGCAGGTGTTGGTGATGATGTCCTCCACCGCCAGGGCCGGCGCCACCAGCCCGACCCGCTGCCACTCGTCGGGGATGAAGAGCGCCTCGAAGTCCACGATGGGGTCGAGCTTGCTCCTCAGCTTCTCCACCGCCTTGCGCCGCCGGTAGCTGTCCTTGAGGTCCTTGGTCACCTCCTGGACCTCCTCGAAGTAGTCGCGGCGATCGTCCAGGTAGTACCGGCCCACCAGCTTCTTGGCCTGCGCGGTGAAGGTCGTCTGGTCGGCGGTGTAGCTCTCCGCTCCACGCATCGCCCCGCCGCGGCCGACGACGTCGTCCCAGAAGTCGTTGGTCATCTCCACCCCGTAGGGAGTGTTGGGGTAGAGCACCGCGAACGACTTGTAGCCCATGACCGCCGTCGCCCAGTCCACCAGCGCGCGGGTCTGCGCCGAGTAGGTCAGCATGTTCCGGAACACGAACGGGCCGATCTCGGTCACGTCCTCGCTCCGGGTCAGGGTGAGCAGGGGAAGCCCGAGGTCCTGGGCCACCAGCGCCGCACGCTTGCTGTCCTCGATGAAGAGCGGACCGATGGCCGCCACCGCGCCGTCGTTGAAGACCAGCTCCTCCACCGCGGTGGCCGCGCGGGTGCCGTCCCCTTGCGTGTCCTTGACCACCAGCTCGATGTCGCTGCCCTTCAGCCCGAGCCGGATGCCTCGCATCACCGCCTCGCCGAAGGCCTTGTACTTGCCGGTGAGCGGGAGCAGCACGCCGAGCGTCCGGCCGCGCACCTGACCCACGCGGTCGGCGCGAGCGAGCATCTCCTGCGCCTCGGCGGTGTAGGGGCTTCCCGGCGCGTTGGAGAGCAGCGACTGCAGCGTGGCCTTCAGCTTCGGGATGTCGCGGGTGTGCTGGTAGACGCGGGCCAGCTTGAAGGTCAGCAGCGGCCAGGCCGGATGCGAGGGAGACAGGTCGGCCTGCACGCGGGCAACCTCGTCGCTGCCCACCTGGGCGTCCACCATGTCGGCGAGGTGGGCCAGTGCTGCGCTTCGCTCCTCGGGCGTGCCGGCCTGCTCGGCCCGCTGCAGCGCCATCTTCATCGCCTGGTCGTAGAGACGCGCGCCCTCGGCGGCGCGGCGGAGCGCGTCCTCGAGCTGTGCCCGCTGCTCCGGGGGAACCCGGTCACGGAGGGGGAGCAGCGTCTGGTAGGCGTCGCGGTAGCTCTTCAGCTCCAGCGCGGAGAGCCCGAGCTTGAAGCGAGCGTCCTGCGCCTGCGGGACCAGCGGGTTCTCGAAGAGCAGCTCGTTGAACTGCTTGCGGGCGTTGACGTAGTCGCCCAGCTCGAAGGAGAGGACGCCGGCGCGGTAGAGCGCGTCCTCGCCGGCGGTGGTCGCCGGGTAGGCCTTGCGGAAGTTCAGGTACATCTCGACCTGCTTCGGCTTCGGCTGGCTGCGGGCGGTGGCCTCGAGCTGCGCCAGCGCCTGATCGGCGTTGGGGTCCTTGCGGATCTCCCCGCTCGGCTTGCGCGGCGGCGCTCCGGGCAGCTCGGGCATCGCTCCGGAGCCCTGGCCGGCACAGCCCAGCGACACGACGGCGGCCAGCGTGGCCGCGGTGAGGCGGAGGTGCATCATGGGGGTCGCTCCTTACCAGACTGCGGCGGACGGGCGACCCCTTGCCAGCCTCAGGCCAGCCGCTGCGGCGAGTACGTGACCTCGCGGACCCCGCCCTGGGAGTGGAGCTCCTCCAGGAACCGGGTGAAGGCGTCGAGCGTGCAGGCCGGCCCGGGCGGACCGAGCCGGCACACGGCCACGCCGTCCCGCTCGACGAGGATGGTCTCTCCGGTCCTCGCCCGCTCCAGCAGCTCGGAGAAGCGCAGGGTGGCCTCGGCTTCCGGAACCCGGGTCAGCATGGTGCGGGCCGTATCCCCGGGATGGAGTGGGCGGCAAGCCGCACCGAGTCAAGCCTCCCTCGGCCTGGTCGTGAGGGCGCCCGCCGCCGCTGCGCCCCGGCTACCGGGAGCGGGGCGAGCAGGCAACCAGGACGACGTGATTGCAGAATCGGCCACCGCGCTGGAGTTCGTCGATCACGTCCATCATCGAGAGCGATCGGTCGGCCGGAGGAGCCAGGCGACGACGCACATCGCAGCCACCAGCGACCAGCAGCGCGGTCAGCTCGGCGACCGCGGTACTCCCGGAGCCACCGGGCCGGTGGAAGGGCCGCGCGCCATCCGGTCATGGGGTCAGCTGTCCACCGGCCGCGGGACGAGTCCAGCAGGACGAAGGTCCTACAGCCATTCCGAAGTGTGGTCCGCTCCCCTCGCGCGCGTCGCTGCTCGTCACCGGGCGCTCGCTCGACACCACGCGGGAGCTGTGCGGTGATCCCCCGCGTCGGGAGGGAGCGCCATGTCCAAGCATGCCGTCTGGAACTGGGGACTCGTGGCGTTCCTCGGAATCGCTGGCGATGCTTTCGCGGGCGAGCATCGGGACCACGACGAGGACGGGCACCTCATCCGCGTCCCTCGGGATCAGCCGACGATCCAGGCAGCGGTGGACGCGGCGAGCGACGGCGATCGCATCGTCGTGACCGGCGGGCAGTTCTGCGGCGCGACCCTCACCAAGCGGGTGGAGCTCGTGGGGCGCCAGGGCGCGACCATCATCGGGTGCGACGCCCCGGCGGTGGGAGTGTACCGTGTCGGCTTCTTCCTGCCCGACGCGCGCGCCTCGGGCAGCTCCATCCGCGGATTCCGCTTCGACGGCCGCGGGGTCTCCAACGCGAACCTCACCCCCATCGGCGCGGCGATCCTCGCCCGCTCCGCCGACCACGTGCGCGTGGTGGACAACGACTTCGAGGGGACGTTCCAGGGAGTGACCAACACCGACGGCGGCGGCTGGAGCGTGCTGTTCAACCGGATCACCCATCTGACCGCGCTCACCTGCGACGGCGGCTGCGCAGGCGGCGATGGCATCGTCTTCCAGCAGCGGCTGGTTCTGGACCGGCGGCCGGAGGGGAACCTGGCAGCCTTCAACCACGTGCAGGGAGACATCCCCGACGGCCTGGACGAGTTCCCGATGACCGGCGTGTTCGTGCTGGGTCAGAAGCGCGCGAGCGTGGTCGCGAACGACTTCGCGATTCCCCACAACCCGTCCGCGCAGGCGGAGGGCCTCGGCGTGGAGGTGAGCGACCACTGCTGTGCCAACGTGGTCGTCTCCACCTCGGTGAAGACCGACGTGCTGTTCAACGACGGCCGCCACTCGGAGGCCGTACTCCGGGTCGACGCCGACGCACAGGGCGGGAACGGGAATCTGGCCGGCGCCCGCATCTTCGGGAACCGCGGAGAGGTGGAGCTACCGCCGGGAGCCACGCCGCCGCACGCGCGCGCGGGCCTGGCCACCGCCTCCTCCGCGGCGGGGAACGACCCGCCACCGCAGCGGACCGTCCTGTACTGACCCGGGCCCGGCCGGAGGCCGCTGCCTCAGCCCGGGCTGCCGAGACGGGCCAGCAGCAGCGAGGCCGTGCGAACCGCAGCCAGCTCCGCCTCCGGGGAGAGCGTCTCTCCCGGCTCCGTCGACTGCACCGGCACGCTGCAGATCCACGCCTCTCCCTCGAATCCGAGCCCACGCGCCATCTCGACCACCTGAGCGGGCGCGAAGCGGTGGAGGCCGGAGCCATCGGCCGGAGCGATCGGACGGAAGCTGATCTCCCTGGCCTTCCGGTCGGCGTCGACGAACACCACCGCCGTGTGGCCCGGCATCTCTCCGGCCAGCTCGGGGAGAAGCGTGTGCGCCGCCCGGAGCTCCAGCCCCCTGGCCCCTTCCGCCCACAGCAGCTCGACGACGAAGGGGCCGGCCCCGTCGTCCCCGAGCAGGGTATTCCCGATGCCGACCACGAGGGTGCTCACCTCAACGCTCCTTCCGGGCGAGCAGCTCGCCCCCTGGGCCACGCACCTCGACCACCATCGCCATCTGCCCCAGGGCCTGGGTGGAGCAGGACAGGCAGGGATCGAAGCAGCGGATGGCCGCCTCGACACGGTTGAGCATCCCCTCGGTGAGCACGGCGGGCTCCACGAAACGCTGCGCAGCTTGCTTCACCGCTCGCTGCATCGCCCCACCGTTCTGCTGTGTGGCGATGAGGAGGTTGGCCTTCCTCACCTGGCCAGCGAGGTCGACCTCGTAGTCGTGGAAGAGCGTCCCCCGCGGGGCCTCGCAGCAGCCCACGCCGGTGGTGTGGTTCGGTCGTGCCCAGCTCCGAACCCGCGTCCACTGCAGCTCCGGCTCCTGGAGCGCCTGCTCGATGCGCTCGACGCAGTGGAGCATCTCGATGAGCCGCGCGTAGTGGAAGTGGAACGACTGCGTCACCACCCCCTGCTTGCCCAGCCAGCGGAAGTTGACCAGCTCGGCATCGGCCCGCGGCGTCCCGGTCGCCTTCACCACATTGAGCCGCGCGAGCGGCCCGACCCGGTACATGCCCTTCTCCTCGCCCAGCGGCGCGTAGAAGGTGGGCTTCACGAAGGTGTCCGGCTCGGACACCTCGCCGAGGTAGGTCCGGTACTGGCGCGGGTCGAGGCCCTCGGCGACCACCGCGCCGGTGGCGTCCACCAGCCGGAGGCTGCCGTCGTAAAACTCGAGGTTTCCCTCGGCGTCGACGAGCCCGAGGAACAGCGACGGAAAGTCGCCGAGCCCGGCGATCTCCGCCCGGAGCGGCTCGAACGTCCGCTTCAGCCGCTCGAGCGCCAGGCGCATGGATTCGTACAGCTCGGGGATCCAGGGGAGCAACTCCTCGACGGCGCTCCGGGCCACCGGCTCGGTGACACCGCCCGGGACCGACCAGCCGGGGTGCACCTTCCGCCCGCCCACCAGCTCGATGGTGCGCTGACCGAACTGGCGCAGGCGAATGCCTCGGCGGACGAAGTCCACCTCGCTGCCGGCCATGGCGAAGACGTTTCGCCTCGCCGGGTCGGCATCCATTCCCACGAGCAGATCCGGGCTCGAGAGGTGGAAGAAGGAGAGCGCGTGCGACTGCAGCACCTGGGCCCAGGTGGCGAGCTGCCGCTGCTTCACCGCCGCCACCGGCACGTCCACTCCGAGGATGCGGTCACCTGCCTTCGACGCGGCGAGCGCGTGCGATACGGGGCAGATGCCGCACACCCGGGCCATCAGCCCGGGCATCTCCTCCAGAGGGCGCCCCTCGCAGATCTTCTCGAAGCCCCGGAACTCGACGACGTGGAGCCGCGCGTCGCTGACGTTCCCGCCGGCGTCCACCTCGATGGTGATCCGGGCGTGCCCCTCGATTCGGGTGACCGGGTCGATGAGGAGGGTCCTGGACATTCTCACCCGAACCTTCGCTCCAGCTGCGGAGCGCGCCCCTCGAGGAGGGCGGTCAGCGTCTCCCAGATCCGGTCTGACCCCGGGGGGCAGCCCTGGAGCCATAGGTCCACCTTCACCACCTGGTGCAGCGGCTTCACCCCCGGGAGCAGCCTCGGCATCACCCCGGCGCCCGAGGGAACGCCGCGCACCACCGTGGGTGTCTCGCGGTACGCCCGGTCGAGAACCTCCTGCACCGGCCAGGCGTTGCGCAGCGCGGACACGTTGCCGGTGACCGCGCAGTCTCCGAAGGCCACCAGCACCTTCGAGCGCTCACGCACCAGGCGGAGCATCTCCACGTGCTCCTCGTTCGCCACCGCTCCCTCCACGAGGGTGACGTCCACCGGAGGGAAGTCCGGGGTCTTGGTATCGACCAGCGGCGAGAAGACGAGGTCCACCCTGGCCGCAAGCTCGAGCAGGCGCTCGTCGAGATCGAGGAACGACATGTGGCAGCCCGAGCAGCCACCGAGCCACACCGTGGCCAGCTTCAGCTTCTCGCTCATGGCACGCTCCACTGCTTCCGCTCGCGGCCGTAGACGATGTACTTGAGGAACCTCCGGTCCTTGGTCATCTGGCCCACGCCGGCACCCTTCACGAAGAGCGCGCCGGTCGGGCAGACCTGGACGCACTTCCCGCAGTCGGTGCAAGCCTCGGAGTCGCCCCAGGGGGTGGCCAGATCGGAGACCAGGTGCAGCTTCTCTCCCCGGCCGGCCATGTCCCAGACGTGCGCTCCCTCCACCTCGTCGCAGGTGCGGACGCAGCGGGTGCAGTGGATGCAGCGGTTGAGGTCCAGCCCGAAGCGCTCGTGCGACAGGTCCACCGGGCGTCGCGGGTTGCGGTAGGCCACGCGCACGTGGTCGACGCCGACCTCGGCCGCCATCTGCTGCAGCTCGCAGTGCCCGTTGGAGACGCACACCGCGCAGACGTGGTTCCCCTCGGCCAGGAGCAGCTCCAGCAGGAGCTTGCGGTACTCACGCAGCCGGGGAGTGTCGGTCTGGACGACCATCCCCTCCTCCACCTCGGTCATGCAGGCGGTCTGCAGCCGGGGCCGGCCCTCCACCTCCACCAGGCACAGTCGGCAGGCGCCCACGTCGCTCACCCCGCCGAGGTGGCAGAGCCGGGGAATCTTGATGTCGTTGTGCCAGGCGACGGTGAAGATGCTCTGCCCCGATACGCCGGTGAGCATCCGCCCGTCGATGGTGAGCGTCTTGACGGTCATGGCCCAGCCGGCTCCTTCCGCATCCGGGCGGCGAATTCCTCGGGGAAATAGCGAAGGGCGGTCATCACTGGAGTGGGAGCGCTCTGGCCGAGGCCGCAGAGGCTGGTGTTGCGGAGCAGATCGGCGAGCGATTCGAGCAGCGCGAGGTCTTGCCGCGTCGCCTCGCCGTCGCAGAACTTCTGGAGCAAGAGGTGCATCTGCACCGTGCCGGCGCGACAGGGCACGCACTTGCCGCAGGACTCGTCGCGGCAGAACTCCATGAAGTAGCGGGCCACGTCGACCATCGACGTGTCCTGGTCCATGACGATCAGCCCGCCGGAGCCCATCATCGAACCGACCGCGACCAGCGACTCGTAGTCGACCGGGACGTCGAGCAGGCGCTCGGGAATGCAGCCACCCGATGGACCTCCGGTCTGGATGGCCTTCACTCGCCCCCCGCCCGCGACGCCGCCGGCCATCTCCACGATGCGGCGGACCGGAGTGCCCATCGGGACCTCGATGAGCCCGGTGAGGGCGGTCTTCCCGGCGACGGCGAAGACCTTGGTGCCCTTCGACTTCTCGGTGCCGATGCCAGCGAACCAGTCGCCGCCCCGGACCAGGATGGGCGGCACGTTGGCGAAGGTCTCGACGTTGTTGATCAGCGTCGGCTTTCCCCCCAGGCCCTTCTCCGGCGGGTACGGCGGCCGGGGACGCGGCTCGCCACGCTTGCCCTCGATGCTCGCGATGAGCGCGGTCTCCTCTCCGCAGACGAAGGCCCCGGCCCCGATGCGGATCTGCACCGAGAAGTCGAAGTGGGTGTCGAGGATGCGGGAGCCGAGAAGGCCTTCCTTCTCTGCCTGCTTGATGGCGGTCTGGAGCCGGGCGATGGCCAGCCCGTACTCGCCGCGGACGTAGATGTATCCGAGCCGGGCGCCCACCCCGTAGGCGGCGATGGCCATCCCCTCCAGCACCCGGTGCGGGTCGCCCTCGAGCACGCTCCGGTCCATGAAGGCGCCAGGGTCACCCTCGTCCGCGTTGCACACGACGTACTTGGTGTCCGCCTGCTGCTTGGCCACCAGCTGCCACTTCACCCCGGTGGGGTAGCCGGCACCGCCGCGCCCGCGGAGACCGGACCGCGTCACCTCGGCCACCACCTCGGTGGGCTTCATCTGGGCGAGCACCTTCGCCAGCGCCCCGTACCCGCCGGCGGCGAGGTACGAGTCGATCCGCTCCGGGTCGACCCGCCCGGCGTTCTCCAGCACGACGCGGAGCTGGCCGGCGAAGAAGGGATGGGCCTCGAAGCTCACCCGTCGCGCATCGAGGGATGCCGATGGCGCGCCCTCGACCAGTGCCGGGACGTCCCCGGTCTCGACCTCGAGGAACAATGCGCCGTCGCTCTGGCGCCGGACCAGTGGGCCCTTGCTGCAAAGGCCCATGCAGCCGGTCCCGGCCACCTCCACCGCGCCCCCGGACGACTTGGCGCGCGCCTGCAGGGCGGCCCGGAGCGGGTCGCTCCCGATGGCCTGGCAGCTGGCGGCCGTGCAGACGTGGAGCCGCTCCCGGAACGCTCCCGTGCGCTCCCGCTCCGCCTCCGCACGCTCGGTGAGCTCGTCCGGGGTGAGCGCCATCGTCAGGCCCCCACCTGTTCGAGCTGGGCCTCCAGCGCCGTGGCGGACACCTTGGGCAGGATGCGTCCGTCGAGCACCACCACCGGCGCGAGCCCGCACGAGCCGATGCAGCGTGCCTGCTGGATGCCGAGCTTCCCGGGCTCTCCGCGGGCGACGGCCGCCTGGCACCGGTGCCGGGCGAGGTCGAGCAGCGCGCGGGCGCCGGCCACGTAGCAGGCCGTTCCGGTGCAGACCAGCGCGGTGTGCTCCGCCTTCGGCTGGAGCGAGAAGAAGTTGTAGAAGGTCGCCACCCCGAGCACGCGCGAGGGCGGCAGCCGGAGCTTGCGCGCCACCTCGCGGAGCCGGTCCATCGAGAGGAAGCCGAAGAGCTCCTGCGCGGTGTGCAGCACCTCGATCAGCGCGTCGGCGGCATAGCCTTGCCGCGACATCGCGCGCTCGAAGAGCTTGGCGCGGTTGTCCTTGACCTCCTTCACGGCCGGAGCCGTGTCCACCATGTCGTAGCCTCCCCGGGGGAGCACCGTGGCTCCTTCAATCCCTGTGCCGCGGCGCGCCCGGCGGGATCAGGCGGATTCCACCCGGGGGAGCGCGCAGAATCCGCGCGACGAGGGCCCCGACGCTCGAGGGCAATGGACCGGGGGCGCAGGGTCCGTGGTCGCCCGCCTGCTCCGACCCGGGCGAGGCCGCAACCCGGCGGCTCTACATCTGCCGGAACCGGTGGGCGTACGGCTGGCTCACCGGGATGCGGTCCGGATGATCGCGGAGGACGATCTCCATCGCCCCTCCGGCCGACCGGCGCACGCTGAGGATGGCGCGCAGCTCGCGTCCCTCGAGCACGCTGATCCACCGCAGCGTCGGTGGCCTCTCCAGCGCCTCGCGTAGCCCCGCGAGGAGCGGCTCGAGCACCGCCGGCGCTTCAGCGATGCGCGCCCGGAGACGGGCCACCGTCCGGCGCAGCCGCTCGACCGACAGTGGCTTCAGAAGGAAGTCGACGGCGCCCTCCTCGAACGCCGGCACCGCGTGCTCGTCGTAGGCGGTGATGAACACCACGTGGCTCCTGCCGCTCGCCCACCGCGCACGTCAACTGCCTCCCCGCGGGCGACACCGTCATCCTCGCCGCCCTCTTCGACGTCGGCCCCTAGCGACCCGCCCCGGCGCGAGTTCTCGCGAGGTCGCGAGAATTCGCGACGGCTCCGGCGGGCGCATCCGGCCGAAAACAGGCGATCTCGGTCTCCGGCTGCTCCCGGCACGCCCCCTGCCTCGGGCAGCCGGGACATGGACCCCGCACTCGCCGACCCGACGCGCAGGACCTCACGCTGGTTCCGCCCCCTTCCCGCCCTCCTTCCGGGCGTGCTTTCGCTGCTGGCGGTGCTCTCGGCGTGTGCCGGTGAGTCTCCGCCGCGGCCGCGACGGGACGCCGCGCCCAAGGTGGTCCGCATCGAGCAGGCCGACCGGACCGCGCGACCGGTCCTGACCGAGGTCGTGGGCACCGTCCGGGCGACTCGGAGCGCGACCATCGCTCCCCTCATCAGCGGCACGGTCGCCGAGGTGCGCGTCGGGCTCGGAAGCCCGGTGCAGGCCGGCGAGGCCCTGGTGCGGCTGTCCGCCCGCGAGGTCGAGGCGCGTCTCGATCAGACCCGGGCGATGTCCGAGCAGGCCGCGCGCGACCGTGCCCGCGCCACGAGCCTCGTGGGTCAGGGGGCCGTCTCCGTGGCGGAGTACGAGGCCGCGCTGTCGCAGTGGAACGTCGCCCGGGCGAGGCAGGCCGAGGCGAGCTCCATCGCCGACCGCAGGGTCCTCCGGGCGCCGTTCGCCGGGGTGATCACCTCCAAGCTCACGAACGTCGGGGACACGGCCCTGCCCGGGCAGCCGCTCCTCGTCCTCGAGGCCCGCTCGGCGCTCCGGCTCGAGGCGCAGGTTCCGGAGACCGACGGCGAGCTCCTGGCGGTCGGCGACTTGATCCCGGTCAGGGTGGAGGGCATCGACCGCGACCTCGAGGGCCGCCTCGCCGAGATCCAGCCGGCCGCCGATGCGTCGAGCAGGACGCGCCTCTTCAAGATCGATCTCCCCGACACGCCCGGGCTCCGCTCGGGCCAGTTCGGACGGGCGCTCCTGACCAGCGGCCTGGCGCCGGCGGTCGTCGTTCCCTCCGAGGCGGTCGTTCACCACGGACAGCTCGAGACCGTGTTCGTCGTCGATTCCGGCATCGCCCGGCTCCGGCTGGTGCGCTCGGGCCGCGAGTGGAGGGGGAAGTTGGAGATCTCCTCCGGCCTCTCGGGCGGCGAGAGGGTGGCGGTCGCGGGAGCGGAGGGTCTCGTGGACGGCGACCGGGTGGAGGAGAGGCGATGAACCGCTCGCCCTCGCTCGGTCTGGCGGGAACGCTCGCCCGGGCCTTCGTCGGATCCAGGCTGACCCCGCTGCTGGTCGTCGGCTCGGTGCTCCTCGGGCTCGGGGCGCTCCTGGTCCTGCCGCGGGAGGAGGAGCCGCAGATCAAGGTCCCGGTGTTCGACCTCTTCGTCGCCATGCCGGGGGCGAGCGCCGCCGAGGTCGAGAGCCGGATCTCCGCTCCCCTCGAACGGCTGGCCTGGGAGATCCCCGGCGTGGAGTACGTGTACTCGACCAGCCAGCCCGGGCGCTCGCTGGTCGAGGTGCGCTACCGGGTCGGGGACGATCCCGAGCGGTCGCTGGTGAAGCTCCAGCGAAAGCTCCAGGCCAACGCCGACCGGATCCCGGCTGGCGCCTCACCGCCGCTGGTCAAGGCCCGCTCCATCGACGACGTGCCCATCCTCGCGCTGACCTTCCACTCCGCCAGCCAGGACCACCTCGCGCTGAGGCGGGTGGCCGCGCAGGTCGAGGCCGAGATCAAGCACGTCCCCGAGGTGTCGGAGACGTCGCTCCTCGGCGGCTATCGACGGCAGGTCCGGATCCAGCTCGACCCCGCCGCGCTCGCCTCGCGGGGGCTGGGGATCCTCGACGTGCTCCGGGTGCTCGGTTCCGCCAACCGGCAGGAGGTCGCTGGCGCGCTCACCACGAGCGACACCGAGGTCGTCGTCCAGACCGGCGCGTTCTTCACCTCGACCGAGGAGGTGGCCGCGGCGGTGGTGGGCGTCCACGGGGCGAGCCCGGTCCACCTCCGGGAGGTGGCTCGGGTCCAGGACGGTTCCGAGGAGCCCACGCAGTACGTCTTCTTCGGCACCGGGGCGGGGGCCGGCCGGGACCTCCCCCCCGAGGAGGCCGCGGTCACGCTGGCGATCTCCAAGCGCCCGGGCAGCAACGCCATCGCGGTGGCCAGGGCGATCCTCTCCCAGGTCGATCTCCTCAAGGGCAGCGTGATCCCCGGGGACGTACGGATCGCGGTCACCCGCAACTACGGAGCATCGGCGGCGGAGAAGTCGAACGAGCTCCTGTTCCACATGGCCCTGTCGATCCTGGGGGTCTCGCTCCTGGTCCTGTTCATGCTCGGCTGGCGCGAGTCGGCAGTCGTCGCCGTCGCCATCCCCTCGACCCTGGCGCTGCTGCTCCTCGTGTTCCAGCTGGTCGGCTACACGGTCAACCGGGTCACGCTCTTCGCGCTGATCTTCTCCATCGGGATCCTCGTCGACGACGCGATCGTCGTGGTGGAGAACATCGTCCGCCACCGGGAGCTCGAGGAGTCGAGGAGCGCGTCGCTCCGGGAGATCGCCGTCCGGGCCGTGGCCGAGGTCGGCAACCCCACGGTGCTGGCCACCCTCACCGTCATCGCGGCGATCCTTCCCATGGCCTTCGTCGGCGGGATGACCGGTCCGTACCTGCGTCCCATCCCGGTCCTGGCCTCGGCAGCGATGGTGTTCTCGCTGCTGGTCGCGTTCGTCGTGACGCCCTGGGCGGCGGTGCGCCTGCTCGGACGCGGGCGAGGCCACGACGGCGCGTGCCATGCGCCCGAGAACCGGGCCACCCGGGCGTACCGCTGGCTGATGTCCCGGCTGGTGGGCCGTCCACGCTGGCGGTGGGGATTCCTGGGCCTGACCGCGTTCCTTCTCCTCGGAGCGATGGCCTTCGTCCCGGCGGGGTGGGTCCGGGTGAAGATGCTGCCCTACGACAACAAGAGCGAGCTGGAGATCGTCCTCGACATGCCGGAGGACAGCTCGCTCGAGCGGACCGCGCAGGTGGCCAGGGAGATCGCGGCCGCCCTCCGGCAGGAACGGGAGGTCACCGACTACCAGGTGTACGTCGGCACGGCCGCGCCCCACGGTTTCAACGGGCTGATGCGCCACTACGACCTGCGCCGGAGCTCCAGCCTCGCGGAGGTGCAGATCAACCTCCTGCCCAAGGAGCGGCGCTCGGTGCAGAGCCACGCCTTCGCGCTGCGGATCCGACCGACCGTCGCGGCGATCGCCGCACGACACGGAGCACGGATCGCGGTCGCCGAGGTCCCGCCCGGGCCGCCGGTGATGCAGTCGCTGGTCGCCGAGGTCTACGGCCCGGACGCCGCCGCCCGCCAGCGCCTCGCGAGCGGGATGCGCTCCATCTTCGCGCGGACGCCGGGAGTCGTGGACCGGGGAGGCTCCGAGGAGGCCCCGCGGCCGAAGGAGGTCCTGCGGATCGACAAGGAGAAGGCCGCCCTCCACGGGATCCAGGCCGAAGCCGTCGCCCGGACCCTGCGCGTCGCCCTGGGCGGTGACTCGGTGGGGCGGCTGCACCTTCCGGACGAGCAGGAGGCAGTCGACATCGTGCTCGACGTGCCTCGCACCCGGCGAGCGCCGATCTCCGACCTTCTCTCGATCAAGCTCGCCGACGGCCGCGGTCAGGCGCTGGTGCCGCTGAGCGAGCTGGTCCGGGTGGAGCGCACGGTCGAGGACCCCAGCATTCACCACAAGAATCTGTTGCCGGTCGTCTACGTCACCGGCGACGTCGCCGGCGAGGCCGAGAGCCCGGGCTACGCCATCCTCCGGATGAACGCGGCCGTCGGCCGGCTGCCCGGGCCGGTCGCGGTCTACAACTCCACCCAGCCTCCGAGCGACGCCCGTCCGGCCATCAAGTGGGACGGTGAGTGGCATCTCACCCTCGAGCTCTTCCGGGACCTGGGTGGGGCGTTCGTGGTGGTGCTGCTCCTCATCTACGGCCTGCTGGTCGGCTGGTTCCGCTCCTTCACCATCCCCCTGGTGGTCATGGCGCCCATCCCCTTCTCGCTGGTGGGCATCCTCCCGGCGCACGCGGCCCTGGGCGCGAACTTCACCGCTCCCTCGCTGATCGGCTTCATGGCCGGGGCGGGAATCGTGGTGCGGAACTCCATCATCCTGGTCGACTTCGCCGAGGACGGGATCCGACGGGGGTTGCCGATCGCGCAGGCCGTCGTCGAGGCGGGTGCCGTCCGCTTCCGGCCGATGCTGCTCACCGCGCTGGCGGTCAGCGTGGGCTCCGCGGTGATCCTCTTCGACCCCATCTTCCAGGGCCTGTCGATCTCCCTCGCCGCCGGAGAGGTCGCCTCGCTGCTCATCAGCCGGATGGCAGTCCCCGTGCTCTACGCGCTGGTCCGGATGCGGGAGAGCACCGTCGTCGAGCCCGACTCCGGGTGGTCGAGGACGGACACTCCCCGTCGCCTGACCGCGTGAGGCAGGCGCAACGTTCCTCGCGCCACGGTGTCCTCCGGGCATTCACTCAACGGGGGATCGAGACTGCGATGACTCTGCGACGACTGTTTCACGTGCTGGTGATCGGAGCGGGGGCCCTGGTGAGCGGCGGGTGCGCCACCGGTAGCAGCGCCTCGCAGTCCGGCGACGTCCAGCGCCTGCCCGACGGAGGGGTGGCGACGCCGCCTCCGGCGCCGACGATGCAGCAGAGCGGCGCGCCCTCGGGCTGGTGACCGCTAGCCGAAGAGCTCCCGCACCTTCTCGAAGAAGGTCTTGGTCTGCGGGTGGGTCTGCTCGCCGGAGACCTCGGCGAACTTCTCCAGCAGCGCCTTCTGCTCGGCGTTCAGGTGGGTGGGCGTCTCGACCAGGATGCGCACGTGCTGGTCGCCACGCCCGGCGCCGTGCAGGTGGGGAATGCCCTTGCCCTTGATGCGGAACACCTTCCCGCTCTGGGTGCCGGCGGGAATCTTCATCCGGTGTTTCCCGTCGAGCGTGGGGACGTCGATCTGCGCTCCGAGCGCCGCCTGGACGAAGGACACCGGCACCTCGCAGAGCACCTCGGTGTCCTCACGCACGAAGATGGGGTGGTCCTTCACGTGGATCACCACGTAGAGGTCGCCCGAGGGCCCGCCGTGCTCTCCCGGCTCGCCCTCGCCCGCGACGCGGACCCGGGTCCCGGTGTCCACGCCGGGGGGAATCTTGACCGTGAGCGTGGTGTGGCCCTCGACGCGCCCCGCGCCACGGCAGTGGGTGCACGGCGCGGTGGCCGTCTGGCCCGATCCACCGCAGGTCGTGCAGGGCCTGCTGACCGAGAAGAAGCCCTGGGTGTACCGGAGCTCGCCGGCACCGCCGCAGGCCGGACAGGTGCGGACCTTCTTGTCCGCGCTGCCCGTGCCCTCGCACGCCTCGCACCGCTTGGGCTTGGGGATGCGGACCTGGACCTCCGAGCCGAAGGCCGCCTCCTCGAAGCTGACCTCGAGGTTGTAGCGGAGGTCCGCCCCCCGGCTGCGGCCGCCGCGGCGCGTGCGGGTGCTGCCGAAGATGTCCCCGAAGATCTCGCTCAGGACGTCGTTCAGGTTGGAGCTGTTGAATCCCCCGAAGCCCTCGAACGCGTTCCCGGCGTGGCCGAACCGGTCGTAGCGGGCGCGCTTCTCCGGATCGGAGAGGACCTCGTATGCCTCCGAGGCCTCCTTGAACCGGTCCTCCGCCTGGTGGTCCCCGGGGTTGCGGTCCGGGTGGTACTGCAGGGCGAGCTTCCGGTACGCGCTCTTCAGCTCCGTCGCCGTGCACCCCCGGGCGACCCCGAGGATCTCGTAGTAGTCGCGCTTGGTCGCGGAAGCCGCCATCGGTGCCCGTTCAACCCTTCACCACGACAGGGGGAATTGCCCGGAGGAACCCCGAGCGCCGAGGAGCATAATGCAGCCCCGTCGCCCGGCAACGCGGGGGCACGCAACCCGGGCCAGGCGCGGCGGCGTGCTCCTTGACACGAGCACGCGCCGGAACGCATGGCTGGCCACCGGGCATGACCTCCCCCCTGCGCCGGCTCCTCGGCCTCCTTCGCCCCTCGGCTCCGCTCGTCGCCGGGGCGGTGCTCGCCGCTGCCGTGAGCGCGGCCGCCGCGGCCGGCTACGCCTGGCTCATCGGGCCGCTGCTCCGGAGCGTGCTGCTCTCCGAGCCCATGCGGGTGGCCGGCTGGACCACCTCGCCGGGTCGGGCACGGTGGCTCCTTCCGGCCTCGCTGGTGGTGCTGGCCCTCGTGAAGGCCGGGGCCCAGCTCCTCCAGACCGGCTGGATGCAGGTCGTGGGACAGCGCGCGCTGGCCCGGATGCGCTCGGATCTGTACGCCCATCTCCTCTCGCTCCCGCCGGCCACGCACGAGTCGAGAGCCAGCGGCGACGTCCTCAGCCGGCTGACGGCCGACGTCGCCCAGGTGGAGTTCTCGGTCACGCAGGCGCTGACCAGCTGGGTGCGCGACGCGCTGCAGCTGCTGGCGCTCTTGGGGGTATGCCTCGCGCTCGACTGGAGGCTCTTCGCGCTGAGCTTCGTCGTTTTCCCCGCGGCGCTCTTGCCCATCACCCGTTTCGCGAGGGCGGTGAAGCGCGCGGCCCGCGCCACCCAGGGCAGCCTGGGCCGGCTCACGGCGCTGGTGGGCGAACAGCTGCAGGCGCTCCCCATCGTGCAGGCCTACGGGATGGAGCCGCGGGTCCGCACCCAGTTCGACGCCGAGCAGGCCCGCTACCTGAACGAGATGGACCGATCGCTTCTCCTCCGGGGCGCGGCGAGCCCGTCGATCGAGCTGCTGGGCATCACCGGGCTCGCGATCGCGCTGGCGGTGGGCGCCCGGGCGGTCCGGGCCGAGCCGGCGCTCGCCAGCCACCTGCTCTCCTACGTGGGCGCGGTGCTCCTCATGTACGGCCCGCTGAAGACGATCTCCTCCACGGTGACCCAGGTCGTCGCCGGCGTGGGTGCGGCCGAGCGGGTGTTCGAGCTGGAGGACCGGCGTGTCCCGCCCGACCGGGGAGAGGTCGCACCGCCGCTCCAGCGGGGGATCCGCCTCGAGGATCTGCGCGTCCAGTACGGCGAGGTCCAGGCGCTCCGTGGCCTCACCCTCGAGCTTCCCGCGGGAAGGACGGTGGCGGTCGTCGGCGCGTCGGGCGCGGGCAAGAGCACGCTGTTCTCGGCCATCCTCCGCTTCGTCGATCCCGCCGGCGGACGCATCCTCTGGGATGGGCAGGACGTGCGCGGCTACACCCGGGCCTCGGTGCGCGCCCGCATTGCCTGGGTGCCCCAGGAGCCGGTGCTCTTCGCCGGCTCGGTCCGCGACGCGGTGCTGGTCGGCCGCCCGGACGCCACCGACGCCGAGGTGTGGAGCGCGCTCGAGCGGGCGCACGGCGCCGAGTTCGTCCGGTCGCTCCCGCACGGGCTGGACACCCCGGTGGGCGAGCGAGGCGCACAGCTCAGCGGCGGACAGCGGCAGCGGCTGGCCATCGGGCGGGCCTTCGTCCGCGAGCCGTCGGTCCTCCTCCTGGACGAGCCCACCAGCAGCCTGGACGCGGCGAGCGAGGCACTGGTGCAGGCCGGGCTGGCGGAGCTGAAGGCCGGACGGACCACCCTGGTGATCGCCCACCGGCTCTCCACGGTCCGCACCGCGGACCTCATCGTCGTCCTCGAGGACGGGCAGGTGGTGGAGCAGGGAAGCCACGAGCAGCTGATGTCCCACGGCACGGCGTACCGCAGGCTCCTGGATCGCGGAGGCGCCGATGGGCCGTCGTGAGCGGCGGGGCCGATCGGAGCGGGACTTCGTACACCGCTTCGAGAGCGCCGAGGTGCTGGCCGAGCTCCTCGGCGTCGCCGGATCCACGCTCGACCCGGAGGAGGTGTTGCGCCGCTTCCGTGCCGGCCGGGCCGAGGGAGCCCAGGCCGCCGAGGTCATCCCCGGGCTCCTTCCCGACCCGCCGCGCTTCCCGGATCCGGATCTGGCCCGGAGGCTGTTCCAGAATCTGCTGGGGCTGTGGGACGCCGCGGCCTCGCCTTCCTTCCGGCTGCATGCCGAGGTCCGTTCCCCGCGCCCTCGGCCTCCGGAGAGGGTCACGGCCCCGGGTCGGCCGGGACCGCGCGGCATCGACGCGGCGTACGTCGGGGCGGTCCGTGCGTGGCTGGCGGCCGATCGGCGGGCCCGGGACCGGCTGGCCGATTCGTTCGAGAACCGCCAGGACGCCCTCCTGGGCTCCCTTGACGAGCGCGGGCTCTCGGACGAAGGTTGGGGGGTCCTCCGCCAGCTGGCGTTCGAGCTGCACGCAGTTCTCGAGCACGCAGATGGCGCCGCCCCGGCGTCGGTTCCGCCCGAGGCGCTCGAGGGCGACCCATCGACGAAGGGCCCGGGGGAGCTGAGCGGCCTCGTCGACCAGGCGCTCGCCCGGGCCGAGCAGGACGGCACAGGACCGGTGCCGGCGACGGAGCGCGACGCGGTTCGCACCCTCGGCCGGCAGCTGCTCGGCGCCCTCTGGCAGGCCCGGGCCGGGAGGTGAAGGACACCATGGTGAAGGACGACGACGACGGCGGGGGCTTCACCGGGAAGCGGAACAAGACCTGGCGTGAGATCGACGCCCGGCGCGGCAAGAGCAAGTACCACTCCCGCCAGGACGACCCCGCGCAGCAGCGCATCGAGCGAAGCGCCACCTACACCCGCTACAAGCAGGCGGCGGACGCCCTGTTCACCGGGGGCGCGCTCCCCGAGGGGCTGGCCAGGACCTTCGACCCCGACGGAAAGCGTCAGGCGCAGAAGGAAGCGATGGTCAAGCTGCGCGAGCTCCCGGACCGCAAGGCCTGGGCCCAGGGGGTCATCGAGTATCTGGAGAAGTACCCCGAGCTGCCGGAGGACCCGTACTTCCTCGACTCGCTGCTGGATCACCCCCGGGAGCGCATCGTGGGGCAGGCGCTGGGAAAGCTCGAGGGCATGCAGGAGGCCGGGACGCTGAAGGCAAAGCTGCCCAAGAGCCTCGACCAGCGGCTGAAGTCGCTGGAGCTGACCAGCATGGATCCGGAGCTGCAGCAGCGCGCCCGCGCTCTGCGAGAGCAGCTGCGCTGAGCGCTCCGGGGAGAAGGCGCGTGAGCGGCGCGCAATGGATCCTCCGCCCGGTCCGACCCGACGACGCGCCCGCGGTGCGGCGGATGCGCGAGGAGGCCGGCTGGGACCTGGACAAGGTGCCGGCGTGGATCGCGGCCTCGCTCTCCGGCGAGCGGCCGAGCTGGGTGGCCGAGCTCGACGGCGAGGCGGTGGGGATGGTCAGCATCGAGTGGACCGACGACGACCCCGAGGTCGCCGACGGGAAGGACGTCGCGACCGTCGCCAGCCTCTCGGTGCTGGCCAGCGCCGGGCGCCTGGGCATCGGACGCGCGCTCACGGTGCTCGCCGAGGAGCAGGCGCGGGCTCACGGCGTGCGGGTCCTGACGCTCAACACCCGCCCGACGAACCGGGTGGCGCTCGCGCTGTACGAGGGCCTCGGCTACCGCCGCTGGAAGGAGGACGACCGCTCGTGGGGACGGGCGGTGTTCCTCCGGAAGTCCCTCGACGACGTCACTTCTTGAGATTCGCGAGGATTCCTGTGATCCGCTTCTGGTCGGCCGGGTCCTTCGCCAGGGCGAGGGCCCTGGAGTAGTTCTCCGTCGCGCCCTTCTTGTCCCCGGTCTTGGCCAGCGCCTCGCCGAGCGAGTCGTAGACGTTCCAGGAGTTCGGATGCTCCTTGACGTTCTTCCGGAACAGCTGGAGCGCCTCGTCGGTCTTCTTCTCCGCCATCCGCTGGTAGCCGAGGTTGTTGACGTCCGCCTCGGTGGCGAGCTTCAGCGCCTGGGCGCGCAGGTCGGCCGCCCCCTTGGTGTCCTTCTTCTTCTCGAGGATCGACGCCTTGGTGTTGAGGTTGGGGAAGGTGGCCTGCAGGCTGATGGACTTGTCCGCCCAGGCGAGCGCCTGATCGAGCTCGTCGGCCTTCAGCGCCCACTGGGCGGCGTTGTTCCACCCCTGCCAGGTGAAGCGGGAGAGCCCGCGGAGCTGCCCCTTGAGGCTGGCCAGCGTGATGGCCTTGGTGTCGGTGGTGATGGGGAAGGCGATCTGCAGCTTCTCCCAGTGCAGGACCACGTTGACCGAGGTCTCGGTCGGAGACTCGAACCGGTACTCGAGGCTCTCCTCCATGTCCGCAGGCGAGGGCGTCGCGGTGAGGCGGACCGCGTCCTCCTTCGCGTCGTAGCTGAAGCTGCCCCAGGCGGTGGCGACGTTGCTGAGCACGACGGTCCAGCTCGTCTTGGTGGGAAACATATGGACCCCGTAGGTCCCCGCGGCGAGCTGCTTCCCGCCGACGGTGACCGGGGTGGAGAAGGTGATGGTGGTGTTCTCGTTCGCGCCCGCGCGCCACACCTCGTCGTAGGGGACGAGATCGCCCCAGACCTTCCGCTTGTTCACCGCCGGCCGGTGGTAGTCGATCGTGATGTCGGTCAGGCCCACGCGCTGGCTGACGCTGGCGTGGGGGCTCGGCTCGGGGAGGCTCAGCCGCGGCGCCTGGGCGAAGGCCGGCGTGGCCGCGGTGAGGACCGTCCCGAGCATGCAGAGAACACGCGAAGTCATGGTGCTCCTCGGTCCGGGAATCGTCGATGGCTCCGAGCAGCGGCCCGGCACGCTCCCGGTGGGCGCCCTCGTAGACGCGCGCTCCTCGGTCCGGTGCACCGATGCAGCGGGGGGCGCCGGCGGTGCAGCCCGCCGGCGGACGTGGGGTCGCGCGCAGCGAACGGCTCAGCCCGCGAGCCGGGCCACGCTCGCAGCCGCCTCGGGCGCCGCGGTCGCGGGCCTCTCCCACTCGAAGACCTCGACCTCGTCGAGCGAGAGCGGGCGCCGCTCGAAGAGGAGAACCGCGCGCAGCCCGTCGGTGAAGTAGGGATCGCCGGTGAGGTTCCGGTAGGGACGGTCCGGCGCGGCGGGCTCGATTCCCTTCGCGAAGCCGAACTTGAGGAGCGCCTGCGAGTACAGCAGGTCCTGGATGAGCCCCAGGCGCGCCTCGTCGATGTCGGGATCAATCTTGTGCGTCGTGAGGTTCCAGGTCTTCAGCGTCCACCGGACGCCGATGTCCCGGCTGATCTGCCCCACCCAGACCGACTTTCCCTGGTACTCGAGCGGGGTCAGCCACAGCCGGAGGTGGTTGCGCTGGTGAATCGAGTCTCGCGCCTTCTGCGCGGCCACGTCGTGGGCCCGTCCGAGCGCGTAGAGGGCGCTCACCGGCGAGTAGCGGTACTTCGAGCCGAGCACGAAGGACTTCAGCGTCTTCCACGACGAGCCGAGGTAGATGGTCTCCGTGGGGTGCCACGCCCGGCGAAGGAACGCCGGGAAGAGGTCGTCGCGCTTGCCGATGAGCACCAGGTTCATCGGGTCTCCGCGGGCGCTCTCGCGCTTGTTGGTCGTCCAGCCGGGGAGCTTCTCCAGCGCCGTGCGCAGCTCGGCCTCGGTCTGGAGCCGGACGATGGACCCCGGCGGGACCAGCTGCTCGAGATCGAGCCGGCTGCTGTCGGTGCGGAGGCCCGGAACCGGGGCGAAGAAGGTGAAGCTCCGGGCGGCACCGTGCCGCGGCGCCACCAGGTCCACGGAGACGGGCTTGGTGTGCTCGTCGAGGTTGGCGAAGACGAACCCCGAGCGGGTCGCTCCGGGCAGGATCGGGCTGCGGAACTGCACCCGGTCGAAGAACTCGTCCATCTGCCGGTTCGCCGAGCGGGCGAAGAGGCTGTGCCGTACCCACGCCGCCTCGCGCGCCGAGAAGTAGTCGGCGTCGAGCCCGGCGTTGAGGAGCCAGTAGGGTACGTCCTCGCCGTTATTCACCTCCAGCCACACCGGCTGGATCCCGCTCCCGGCCAGGTCCGTTCCGAAGAGGGCGCGGCTCTCCTTCGCGCTCAGCACCGCGACGGTGACCGTGAGCGCGCCCTCGCGCTGGATCAGCGCGCGCTCCGCCAGCGGGACGTCCCCGATGCGCCCGTGGTGGTAATTCCAGAGAGCGTCGAGGTGCAGGTCGCCCAGCTGGTCGAACAGCACGCCCAGCCGCCGGCCCCTGCGCAATGCGAGCAGCGCCAGTGCCAGCAGCGCCACCGCCACGACCACGACGACGAGGGTACGCATGCCCAGGGCTCCGGAGTTGGGCCGGGCAGCATAGCCGCTCACCGGGAGTGAGATCGCTCGCGGTGAAGGCGGCCGAAAGACGCGTTCTTCAGGAGGGACGCCTGGACTCGCGGTGTCCCCATCCCTGGCTCCGGAGATCGCCGCCGCGGAGGCAGTCGTCGAGGCGCTTGAATACGGGGGGCGGGTCGAGCGTTCGTTGGTCCGCCGCCTGGGGGACGGCGCACACGGTCACACCTCGCCGCACCTGGTTCATACTCGACCGACGCGATCGTTGATTTCGGAGTCAATCGCGCGCGGGACCGTGTATGGAAGCGCCCCCACGTCATCTCTTCACCCGGAGGAACACGCTTTGAACCGCTTCATTCGTTTGCTCGGCGCCGCAGGCGCGGCCGCCCTGCTCGCCACCGCCTGCGGAAGCAGCAGCGGCAGCAGCAACAACACCGTCAGCATCGATCCCACCATGTCCGAGGCCGCCATCGCCTCGGCCTTCTCCGGTGCCGCCGAGAACACCGTCCTCAGCATGGCGGCCGGGACCTACCACTTCACGAACTCGCTCAACCTCTCCACCAAGAACAACATCACGGTGAAGGGCGCGGGGATGACCTCCACCATCCTCGACTTCAGCGCGCAGGCTGGCGGCGCGGACGGTGTCGTGCAGAGCGTGCCCTCCGGCTCCACGATCAAGACGACCTTCCAGGACTTCTCGATCCGCGACACCGCGGGCGACGGCCTGAAGGTCACTGGCGGCAACGGGCTCCACGTGAACAACGTGGGCGTCGCGTGGCCGACCCGGACGCAGCACGGCGCGTACGGCATCTATCCCGTGCAGTGCAAGAACGTGTTGGTCGAGAACAGCTCCGCCGACGGCGCGAGCGACACCGGCATCTACGTCGGCCAGTCGGACACCATCGTGGTGCGGAACAACACCGTCACCCACAACGTGTCGGGCATCGAGATCGAGAACTCGTTCAATGCCGACGTGACCAACAACAACTCCCACGACAACACCGTGGGCTTCCTGGTGTTCGACCTCCCCGACCTTCCGCAGGTCGGCGGTCACAACGTCCGCGTCTACAGCAACCAGTTCACCAACAACAACACGCCGAACTTCGGCGATCCGGCCGGGACCGTGGCCCTGGTGCCGGCGGGAACGGGCGGCGCGGTCATGGCCAACAGCAAGGTGGAGATCTTCGGCAACACCTTCAGCGGGAACACCGCCGCCGGGTTCGCGGTGATCAGCTGCTTCACCGCCTTCGGCCAGCAGACCTGCCTCAACGGGACGACGGGGTACCTGCCGATTCCCTCGCAGATCGCCGTGCATGACAACACCTTCACCAACAACGGGACCGATCCGCTGTCGGCCAACACCGACCAGACGCACCCCAGCTTCCAGCTGGCGGCGCTGCTGGCCAGTGGTTTCTCCCCGGCCCAGGGCCAGCCGGGCTGGCTGGACAACCACGTCTCGGACGTCCTCTACGACGGCGTCCTCGGCCTGGGCACGCCCCCCAACCCATACATGATCTGCTCGCACAACAACGGGTCGGGGCACTTCGCCGACATGCACCTCGACCACTTCGACGCCCAGAACCCGAACCTCAACTCGATCCTGACCTTCGACGAGGCCGCCTTCGACTGCACCCTCCCGGCGCTCCCGGCGGTCCCGGTCCCGGCGCTCTGAGAGCCTGAGAGAGGTACGTCCCATGCCGTCGAGGTCCGTCCCGCTGGTCCTGGCCGGCGCCCTCCTGGCGCTGGCCGGATGCGGAAAGTCCAGCGGAACCTGCACCCCGCTCGTTCCGACCGATTCCACCTATCCCCCGAGCCTCGCCGACTGGTGTCAGGTGGCGCTCACCCAGGGGGACGTGGCGCCGCTCTCGAGCGACGTCGTGCCCTACACGCTCACCACGCCCCTCTTTTCCGACGGGGCGATCAAGCGGCGCACGGTGCGCGTGCCGCCGGGAACGGCCGCCGTCTACGACCCGACGGCTCCGCTGGGCTTCCCCGACGGGACGGTCCTCACCAAGAGCTTCGGCTTCCGGGCCGACGCCCGGGACACCACCCTTCCCATCCACTGGGTGGAGACGCGGGTGGAGTGGAAGGCGCAGGGCGCGTGGAACTTCATGGCCTACCGCTGGAACGACGCAGGGACCGAGGCCACGCCCGAGCCCGGCGGCGAGGTCCTGGACTTCTCGTACATCGACGTCGACGGGGTGAACCAGAGCGCTCACTACCTCGTCCCCAGCGAGCTGCAGTGCCAGCAGTGCCACGCGGAGAACGGGCCGGTGGCCCCCATCGGACCGAAGGCCCGCTGGCTCAACACCGACTTCGCCTACGCGGACGGCACCGAGAACCAGCTCGCCCGCTGGACGAAGCTGGGCATCCTCACCGGAGCGCCGGCGGACCCGTCGAGCGCCCCGCAGCTCCCGGCCGCCGCCGACCCCGACGCGGGAACGGTGGACCAGCGCGCGCGGGCGTACCTCGAGGCCAATTGCGCCTTCTGTCACAGCCCGCAGGGCAACGCACGGATCAGCGGTCTGTACCTCGCGGCCTCGGTGCCCGAGTCGGTGCAGCTCGGCATCTGCAAGCGCCCGGTGGCCGCAGGCGTTGGCGCGGGCGGACGTCCCTACGACGTCTTCCCCGCGCAACCGGATCAGTCGATCATCCCCTACCGGATGTCGTCGACGACGCCGGCCGTCGCCATGCCGCAGATCGGCCGGAGCATCGTGGACATGCACGGCGTGGCGCTGGTCACCGAGTGGATCACCGGGCTCCCCGGCACCTGCGACTGAGAGGCCGCAGCTCGGAGATCGAGCCCGCCGGACTTCACGCCTCGACGGGTAGGCGGAGTCACGACCCCGGAGACGCGAGGCGCGTCCTGCAACACCGTAGCAGAAGCTCGTGGCCCTTCCGGGGTCGTCCGCAACGGGATTGCCGTTCCGGACCCGGCTGACCGCACCCCGGCATACTCGGGAGGTTCCGGCCCGCTCACCAGGGGCGCCGGGGTGAGGAGGCGCGTTGACGTCGCGTCCCGGGAGGGGAGAGAGCGGGCGGCCCGCCCGCCGCGCGGTGCTGGCGCTGTCCGCTGCGCTGCTGGTGCTCGTCGCCTGCTTCGACCTCGAGGTCCCCGGGGTGCCGAGCGCGCCGCCGCCACCCTCGCTGACCGTCTCCAGCCCGAGGAACGGCGACATCATCACCCTCACCGCGCAGGTCGCGGCCGCCGCGTCCTCGGTGAACGGGGTGAGCCACGTCGACGTGCTCTGCGGCCCGCTCGATGCCGGCGCGCGCACCGTCTACAGCTGGGCCGCGCCGCCGTACGTCTCGCTGGTGGACTTCACCCAGTGCCAGGACGTCGCGCAGCCCAACCCCGACGGAGGGTTCCCCTCCCTGCAGCTCGCCGTGGAGGCGTTCAGCGATGCCGGCGCTACCCAGGTCCAGGCGCTCGGCGTCTTCTTCGACACGCTGGGCCCCACCCTGGCGGTGCAGTACCCGCCCACCGTGCAGCCGCGGTCGGCCTTCACCGTCGTGGTATCGACCACGGACCAGCTCCGCTCGCTCCCCCAGGTCGCCCTCGACGGGCTCGCCGCCTCCTCCATCACCGGCACGCAGGACGGGGGGACGTACCTCTACACGGCGGTGTTCCAGAACACGCCGGGCCTGGGCACCGACAACTACCCCTACACCCCGGGCGTCCCGGTGCCGATCGAGGTGCTCACCGAGACCGAGCGCACCGCGCGACTCACCGTCACCGCCACCGCCCTCAACGGCAACTCGAGCAACCTCGACCTGGGAATCGACCTGACCCGGGTCCTCTGGGATCGCTTCATCCCCGGACGCCTGGCCTCCAGCAGTCCGACGAGCTTCGCCGCCGAGCCCGTCGCCTTCCCGGGAGGCCTGGTGCTGCCCTTCGCCACGTCGACTCCCGCCAGCTCCACCTCGGACTGGATTCCCGGGCTGCTCACCGACGCCGATGGCGTCTTCTTCGGGTTCGACACCACCCAGCTCCCCGGAGGACTGGACGGCGGCTACCTCGCCCGGGGCCTCAACTTCGAGGGGGACACGCTCTTCTCCCAGTTCACCGGGAACTTCTCCAATCTCCTCCTCTTCGCGCCGCCGGGGAGCAGCGGGCCCCCGGTGTCCGCGAGCAACGGCCCACCGGCGGTGACCCCGCCGCTCACCCGCGTGGACCAGCTGCTCTGCCTCCAGGACTCGGTCACGGCCTGCGGGACCGGAATCGTCGAGAGCCTCGGCTGCGTCGATCCCTCGCTCAAGAGGATCACCGTCTCCTCGGGCCTCGTGTCGACCGGGCCTCCCACCGTGGGCGAGGTCGCGGCCGGTGGAGGTCGCTACCTGTCTCCCAACGTCGGCGTGTGCGGGAGCAGCTGGAACCTGATCGACTTCGGAACGTCCACGGTGAGCCTCGGTCCCCTCCAGCTCCCGGCCGGGTGCACCGTGCAGAGCATCTCCAAGCTGGTTCCGGTCGGAGACGGGACTTTCGTCGTCCAGCTGGTGTCGAACTGCGGCGCGGCTGCGCCCTTGCTGAAGTACCCGGTGGTCCTGGTGGGCGCGGGGAGCGCCATCCTCGGGAGCTACATCGCGCCGCCGGCGAACCCCTCCACGATCCAGGCGACCGTGGTGGGCGCGACCTCCGACGGCCGCGTGGTGACGCTGCGGAACACGCCGCCGTACACCACCTTCGAGCTCTGGTCGGTGGGGAAGACCACGCCCGACGTGACCTCCCCCATCGCGGGCCTGTACCAGACGGCCGACGGGACCGACATCCTGGCCCGGAGCACGTACACCGGGGCGGACGGGAGCTTCGCCGTCTTCGTCTCGGGGGCGCAGCTGGGCATGGGCGTCCTGGCGTTCGGTCCGGATCTCCGGCCGCTCTGGCTCTACGCCTATCCGCGCATCGCCGACCCCACCACCAGCCGGCTCGTCGCCTCGATCGAGTCCGCGCACGTCTACGTCATCGACCAGGTGAGCCAGCACGCGGTGTCGCTCGGCGTGGCGCCTCCGGGCTCGAGCACCACGGCGCCCACCATCAAGAGCTTCACCGCCACGCCGGCCACGCTGCCCGTGGACGGCGGCACGGTGACCCTGGCCTGGTCGGTCAGCGGAGCGAGCGCGCTCAGCATCTCTCCCGGGGTGGGAAGGGTGACCCCGGTCACGACGGGGAGCAAGACGGTGACCGTGCCCACCAGCACCAACTTCACCCTCTCCGCCACCGACCCGAAGGGGACCAGTACCGCGAGCTCGGCGGTGTGCGTTGCCTGGGGCCCCGTCGCGCTCACCGCGTCTGCCCCGAGCTCCATCACCACCTGCGGCCAGACCTTCCAGACGACGGTGACCCTCGTCAACGGCTCCTGCGTGCCGGTGACGGTGAGCGCTCTGACCATCTCCTCGCCCGTGGGGGCCTGCAACCTGAATGGCACGTACTCGAACCTCGACGTGACCATTCCGCCGAGCTCGACGGGGACGGTCCTGGACCTCACCAACGGCACCATCTGCTGCAACAGCCCACCCTGCAGCATTGACTGCACCGACGCGCCGAGCTGGATCGCAACCACCGACCAGGGGACGATCAGCACCACCTCGAACCCCGTCTCCCTCAACATCCCCAGCTGCGACGCCGGCTGTCCCTGAGGCAGGAACGGGGATTGGGAAGGAGAGGCATGGGCCGAGACATTCTGCGAGCGCGCTGGCGGGTCCTCCTCGTCGCCGTGGTCGGGATCGCCGGCATCGCCTGCTCGTCCAGCGGACCCAGCACGCCGGGAACGCCGACGCCGCAGGACGAGGTCACCGCGCTTCCCTTCCCGACCACCCTCCAGCTCGCGACCGCGGATCTCGCCTCGCTCCAGCCGGACCCCGGGGACGGGACTCTCACCTTCACCTCGCCTCCCAGCGCGCTGGCGAACGTGGACGTCGGCAACATCCTCGTCGCCGGGGTGAGCCCGAGCACGCCGGCGGGACTGCTCCGGGCGGTCCTGGCGGTGGACCGGAGCGGCGGCGGCCTGGTGCTCCGGACGGGGCAGGCGCCCATCCAGCTCGCCTACAAGAAGCTGCACGTGAAGTTCGCTCGATCGGCGGCCGTCGCGGGTGGAAGCGCCGGCCGTTCACCGCTCGATGCCCGCTCCGCGGCGCTCGACTTCGACACCACGCTTCCCTTCTCCTACGTGCTCTTCGACGGTGACGGTGACCCCAGCACCACCAACGATCAGCTGGTCACTGACGGGAGCATGGGCGGCGGCTTCGATTTCTCGATCTCGGTCGACGTGGACTGGGGTGGCATCGATGCGCTGCCGGATGTGGTGGAGAGCTGCCTGAAGAGCTTCGCCGGCGTCCTGGTGGGCATCCCGCCAAGCTGCTCGATCGATGCGCTGCTGCCCGAGGCCAGGACCACCTTCGTCGTCGATCCGAGGATTCACGGCGACGTCAACGTGCATGGCGCCGCCTTCCTCCACTACGAGAAGCCGGTCGACCTCACCACGGTCACGCTCCCGCCGGTTCCGATCGGGCCGCTGGTCTTCGTGCCCACGATCGATCTCACCGCCGTGCTGTCGGGAGGAGCCTCGGGGACGTTCAAGACGGGGATCCATGGCTCGGCCACGTTCGAGAGCTCGGTGACCGTCTCCACCAAGTCGACCTCCCCTCCCCAGCTCTCCTCGCCCACTCTCAAGAGCACCGACTTCGGGATCAACGACACGCAGATCACCCTCCATGCCGAGGCGAAGGTCGCCGCCGGAGCACGACTGAACGTGCTGCTCTTCGGAGTGACCGGGCCCTACGCCACCGCGCTCACCTACGGGAGGGTGCAGGCCGATCTGCTGGGCTCGCCCTGCTGGGGTCTCTACGCGGGTGTGGAGATGAACCTCGGGGTCAAGGTCACCACTCCCGCGCTTCCGATCGTCGGCTCGGTCACCCTCGCCGACTGGCATTCACCGGATCTGAATCCGCTCGAGGTCTCCGTGGCCACCGGCGACTGTGCCCCACCGCCGGATCCGCCCACGCTGCCTCCCGGCAGCGGGCCAGACTCGAACCACTTTGCCCAACCGACGTTCACCCCCTGGTCGCGGACCTACGCCGCGCCGGTGGAGGCCGCACTCGCGGGGTCGCCCGGAAACTCGACCACCTACTCGGATCTCCTCCGCACCATCGACGGCAACTTCCTCCGCAGCGGCTGGGGGGTGCGCCAGCTCGTCAAGCTGGACCAGACCGGGAAGGTGGTCTGGGCCCGCGAGCTGCAGCTCGACGGCCAGACGCTCCGGCCCGCCCGGATCCGGCCCACGACCGACGGTGCCCTGATGGTCGCCTCCACCTCGAACACCACGCTGGTGATGACACGGCTCGGGCAGGACGGGACCGTGCTGGACGCCCGGGCGTTCGACGTGCCCCTCGAGGTCTGCACCCTGGCGCTCACCGCCCTGTCCGAAGATGGCGCTGGGGGCCACCTCGTCACCGGCGGCTGCGTGGGGAGCGGGAAGACCTTCCTCATCCACGTACCGAGCGAGGGCTCGCCGACCCTCACCCTCGTGGATCCGGGCGCGAGCAGCAGCACCAACCCCCGGGTGGTGGAGAGCATCGGGCAGGACGTCTTCCTCGCCGGGGCGATCAGTGACCCGAACGACGCGATGTTCGCGTTGCGTCTGTCCCCTGCGGGCGCCGTGGTCTGGTCGAAGCGGTACCAGGCCTGCGACAGCGCGCCGGACACCATCCCCTCGGCGGCGATCGTCGGACAGCAGGAGGAGGTCACGCTCGCCGGAAGCGGCGGCGCGCAGCACAACGGGATGGTCGCGCGCCTCCTGTCCGACGGGAGCGTGGGCTTCGCCTCGTTCCCCGGATTCGGGTTCGGCGCCGGCAGCGTGTTCCTGCTCGATTCCTTCGCCGAGCTGCCCACCACCGGGTACGTCGCCGGAGGTTCCACCGTGCAGCTCACCGAACCCTCCCCCGCCAGCGTCCCCTCGGCGGCGCTGGTCGGGCTCGATGCCACCGGGGCCGTTCTCTGGGCGAAGCGGTACAGCTTCGGGCCAGCGGCGTCCCTCCTCGCCTCCGGCCAGGTCGGGGTGCGGCTCACCGACGAGGGCGGGGTCCTCGCCACCACCCTGGTCGCCGATCCCGCCCATCCGCTCGACGGGTTCCTCTGGGCCTTCGAGCCATTCGCCCGGGACGGCTCGATCACCTTCTCGCCCGACGCGGTCACCGTGACCGACCTCCCGATCACCAATCTCGTCTGCACCCTGAGTGCCGCAAACAGATCGTTCACGACGCAGCTGACACCGCTCACCCCGCAGACGGCGAACGTCGTCTCCCTCCCGGTCCAGGTGACGACCGCCCAGCAGACCCCGCAGTAGGAGGACCTGTCGCCCCCCTGCGCCAGGGCCCGAACACTTCCTCGACCGGGTTGCCTCGGGGGCGAGGATCGGGCAGAGCAGGCCCCCGCATGTTCGTCGCCCTGGCCCGGGCCGTCTCCCGGCACCGCCTGGTGGTGCTCGCGGGTACCCTCGCGGTGCTCGCCCTCTCCATCGTGTCCGTGGTGCGCGGTGGAAGCCTGAGCAGCGGCACCATCGAGGGCACGGAGGCTGCCCGGGCCGCCGCGCTCGTCCGCGGCGCGGCGGGCGCGGACACCGACACCAGCGTCGTCGCCCTCTTCAGCCACCGGGAGATGCCCGCGACCGATCCGGTGTTCCAGGCCGTGCTGGCCCAGATGCTGGAGAAGGTCGCCGCCCGCCAGGAGGTGGCGAGCGTCGTCTCGGTCGTCACCGTTCCCGAGCAGGCCCGGAGCCGGTTCGTCTCCGGCGATGGACGGACCGCGCTGGTGCTGGTCCGGCTGAAGGGCGACGAGAAGGCCGCGGTGCGCGAGTTCCCGGCGGTGAAGGCCGCCCTCCGCGACGGACCGTTCCAGGTGGCGGTCACCGGGAAGCCCGCATTCCTGAGCGACCTGAATGCGGAGCTGGAGCGCGACCTCCTCCGGGCCGAGCTGCTCTCCTTTCCCCTGGCACTGGTGGTGCTGCTCTGGGTCTTCCGGACGATCGTCGCTGCGCTCCTGCCGGTCGTGGTGGGAGGGCTGGCGGTGCTCGCCGGGGTGGCGGCGGTGCTCGCCCTCTCCCACTGGATGGACATGGCCCAGTACACCCTCAACGTCGTGAGCCTGATCGGGCTCGGGGTGGCCATCGACTACTCGCTCTTCATCGTCAACCGCTTCCGGACGGAGCTGGAGGCTGGCCGCGGAGCCGGGGCCGCCCTCGAGCGCACGGTCGACACCGCCGGCCGGGCCGTCGCCTTCTCCGGGCTGGCGGTGGCCGCCGGTCTGTCGGGGCTGCTCTTCTACCGGGGCTCGTTCCTCGCCGCGATGGGTCTGGGGGGCGCCATCGTCGTCGCCTTCAGCGTGCTCTTCGCGCTCACCCTGCTCCCGGCGCTGCTCGGCTGGCTCGGGCCGCGGGTGGACCTCGGCAGGGTGCCGCTCCCGGGGTTCGGACCGAGGGCCGGGTTCTGGAAGCGGCTGGCGACCGGGGTGATGAAGCGTCCCCTCGCGGTGCTCGTCCCCACCCTGGGCTTCCTCGTGATCCTGGGCTGGCCCTTCCTCCGCCTGGAGACCGCGGGAACGGACATCACCGCGCTTCCTCCCACCGCCGAGTCACGCCAGGGCCTCGCCGCGCTGGCCCGCGCCTTCCCCGAGCAGAGCGCGACGCGCATCCTCGTCGCGGTGGAGTTCCCCGGGCCGCCCTTCACTCCCGAGCGCGCCGCCGCGCTCTACGACGCCACCCGCCGCTGGGCGAGCCTCCCCGGCGTCGTCGGCATCGAGAGCATCGTGAACCTCGATCCTTCGGTCACCCGCGCGCAGTACGTGCAGCTCTCCGAAGCGGGGCCGGCGTTCCGCCCGCCGGAGCTCGCCCTGGCCGAGGCGGCGTACCTGCACGACGACGCGGCGGTGGTCCAGGTTCTCACCTCCGCCCCGGCCTCGAGCGGCGAAGCCCGCCGGCTGGTCAAGGTCCTGAGGCAGGACCGAGTGGTCGGCGACGGGCGGATCCTCGTCGGCGGCGAGGCCGCGATCAACGTGGACTCGAGCGACTTCGTGCTCGGCCGAGCGCCCATGGCCGTCGGCTTCGTGTTCCTGGTCACGCTGGCGGTGCTCTTCGTCCTCCTCCGCTCGGTGATCCTCCCCTTCGAGGCGGTGGCGATGAACGTCCTGTCCATGACCGCGAGCTTCGGGGCCATGGTGTGGATCTTCCAGGAGGGCCACTTGCGCTGGTTGCTCGATTTCCAGCCCGGGCCGCTCGAGCCGGCGCTGCCGGTCCTCCTCTTCTGCACCCTCTTCGGCCTGTCGATGGACTACGAGGTCCTGATGCTCTCGCGGATGCGCGAGGAATGGGAGCGGAGCCACGACAACCGCCGCGCGGTCGCCGAGGGCCTCGAGCGCACCGGCAGTCTCATCACCAGCGCCGCGGCGATCATGGTCGCGGTCTTCGTCGCGTTCACGCTCGCCCGCATCCTGGTGGTGAAGGCGATGGGGGTCGGGATGGCGCTCGCCGTCGCCCTCGATGCCACGCTGGTGCGGGTGCTCGTCGTCCCGGCGACGATGCGCCTCTTCGGAGCAGCGAACTGGTGGGCCCCGCGGGCCATGAGGCGGTTCACGCTCGGTGCCCACGGGGACGAGAGCGGCCCATGAACACCCTCTTGCTCGTGCTGGCCGGCCTCTCGCTGGTCCTCCTGATCGAGGGCCACGGGCGTCTCCGGCGGATCCTCGACCGCCGGCGGGGGGAGCCCCCCTTCCCCGCGAGCGCTCCCTCCATGACGGTGATTCGCCCGGTGAAGGGGCTGGATACCGGCGCCGAGGACAACATCCGCGCCTTCCTCGAGATGGAGTATCCGGGCCGCCTCGAGCTGCTCTTCGTCGTCGACTCGGAGGAGGACCCCGCCTACCCGGTCATCCGGCGACTGGTCGCCGAGCACCGCACCACGGCGCAGCGGGTGGAGATCCTCCTCTCCGGATCGCCGCCCCCAGGCCGCACGGGGAAGCTCAACGCGATGCTGGCGGGCGTGGCCGCCGCCACCGGCGAGCTGCTGGCCTTCAACGACTCGGACAGCCGCCCCACGAAGGACCTCCTCGGGCGCCTGGTGTCCGAGCTCCTCGCCCGGCCCGACGCGGGCTGCACCTTCGCGCCGGTGTTCGCGGCCTCCGACCGGCCCACGGCCGGCGACGTGGGCTACGAGCTGCTCCTGAACGCCTGGTACGGGCCCACCGTCTCCTGGGCGGCCCAGCCCCGGGGCGAGCTGAACTTCATCATGGGTCAGCTGATGGTCTGCCGGCGCCAGGCGCTCGAGGCGGTGGGCGGGGTGGGCGTGGCGCAGGGGCACTTCGTCGACGACATGTACATCGGCCGCGCCCTCTGGGAGGCGGGCTGGAAGAACGTGGTCATCGAGACGCCGCTGCGGATCGTCACCGGCGGCATGGGCCCCCTGCAGTTCCTCCGAACGTTCCGCCGCTGGTTCCTCTTCTCCGAGGGGGGCCTCTCGCTTCGCTTCACCTGGCCCAACTGGGTGCGAGGGGTGAGCTGCTGGATCGCCTGGGCGGTTCTCGGAATCGCGCTCGCCACCGGCCGCCCGGGTCCTGCCCTCGTGGCCGCGCTGGCGATCGCCTTCTCGGTGTACACGCAGGCCTCGCTCCAGCGCGCCTACCATGGCCCCCGCATCGCCGCGCACCAGCTCTGGGTGCCGGCGATCATCCCCCTCCTCGGAGGGTTGGTGGCCATCGCCGCCCGGCTCAACCGGCGGGTGGACTGGCGGGGCCGGAGCTACGACCTCGACGCGGAAGCCCGGCTCGGCAGGAGCGGCTCGCCCGCGCCCGGCGGGTGAGGCGGATGCGCGAGCAGCCGGTCCTCGACCGCCCCGGCCATGGCGGTGCGGAGGTGCGGCAGCGCCGAGGCGACCAGCAGAGTTCCCGCGCGCACTGCCCGGCGCGGACCTCGCACCGCGCGCACCGAGCCCGCCCCGAGCGCGACGAGGCCGTGGGCCACCACCCGCGCGTACTCGCGGGCCATGACCGACATCCGGGTCTCCCGGGTGGAGAGCAGCGACATCGAGACGCGGGCTCCCTCCGGCGAGCGCTCCCAGTAGCGGAAGAGCCCGCTCCGCAGGGCGGCCATCTCGCCACTGTCGTTGCAGAAGGCCTCGTAGAGCGCGGAGGCGAGCGCGATGCGGGTCCGGTTGGCGGGCCTGCGCGCGCGGGCGTAGGCGGCCAGCGCCACCGGCACGTCGCCCCGGGCCTCGGCCATCGCCCCGTGCAGGACGCGGGCATCGCGCACGGCGGACGCGATGCCGCTCGCGCTCAACGGATGGCAGCAGCCCGCGGCGTCCCCGACCAGCACCACCCGCCCCTCGGAGACGTGGTCCATGACGCGGGTATCGTTGGAGGCCACCAGGGGCGGCTCGTGCTCCAGCGCCTCGAGCACCGCGGACCGCAGCGGCTCCGGCACGCCGGAGAGGATGGCCGCCTCGGTCCGGAGACGGGCCGGGGCCGAGCCCAGGGGCAGATCCACCATCACCCTCGCCCGGCTCTCCGAGATGGGGTAGGCAAGCACCGGGGCCGGACCGCCGACGAAGAGGTGCCCACGGTCTGGGTGAGGGAGCATCGCGGCGTCCACCAGGACGCCCACCATCATGGACAGCCGGTCGTGCCGCTCGGCGATGCCGAGCGCGCGCCGCAGGGGAGAGGCGCGGCCGTCGGCGGCCACCAGCATCCGGGCACGCACCCGCTCGGACCCGCCCTCGTGCGAGAGGGTGACCTCCACGCCGTCGGGCCCATCGGCGACCAGGGCCACCCGCGTCTTCCTTCGCACCTCCACGGCGCCTGCGCGCTCGAGGACGTCGAGCAGCGGCTCGACGAGCAGGTGGTGCTCGATGCCGAGGCCCCGATTGCCCGGACCGTACGGAAGCAGCGCCGTTCGCTCGTGGTCGATGACGGCGAAGCCCACGACGGGCGCGCCGCGAAGCACCTCGGAGAATCCGAAGGCGGTCAGCTCCTCGACACCCACCGGGTGCAGGAGCTCACCCGCCAGCTGCTTCCTTCGGTCCTGGCCCGCGTCGGCGAGCAGGGTTCGCAGACCCAGCTGGGTCATGGCCGCGGCGGTGGTACACCCCGCGGGGCCACCACCTGCGACGAGCACGTCCACTTCCATCAAGACGGCGCTTCCTCCCCGGCCCTTCTCCCAGGGCTTCTTATAGAGTGCCCGCCGCCTCGGCGCATCCTCCGGGGTGCTTCACGTGGTGTCTCGTGACCGGACCCGAAGACTTCTGCCGTCGCGCCCTTCCGGAGGTGTCTCGCACCTTCGCCCTGAACATCCCGGTCCTCCCCGCGCCGCTGGACCTGGTGGTCACCGTCGCCTATCTGCTCTGCCGTATCGCGGACACGCTCGAGGACGAGGCACGTGGCCAGGTCTCGGAGCGAGCCGAGCTGTTCCATACGCTGGGCGCGCTGGTGAAGCTCGCCCCGGGTTGGGAGGATGCGGCCGAGGAGTTCGCGCGTCGCTCGGTGGCGGCGCTGCGGCCCTCGGCTCCCGGGGCCGAGGTGCAGCTGATGCGGGGCACACGCACGGTCCTGGAGGCCATGCGGGGACTGCCGCACTGGACCCACCGCCACATCGCGGCCTGCGTCGGAGAGATGACCAGGGGCATGGCCGAGGTGATGGCGGCGCTCGACGGCGGCGCGCCGCAGGGTCTGCCTGATCTGCGGGACACCCTCCAGTACTGCTACTACGTCGCGGGAACCGTGGGAGTGATGCTCACCGGACTGTTCGTCGACGGATACGCGTCGGTCCGCCCGCGGCGTGAGGAGCTGGCCCCGCGTGCCCCGGCGTTCGGACGGGCGCTCCAGCTGACCAACATCCTGAAGGACGTCCGCGAGGACCTGGATCGCGGCTTCTGCTGGCTGCCCCGCACCTACATGGACCGGCACGGCCTGTCGCCCGGAACGCTCACCCTGCCCGAGCGGCGCACCGACGCCGTGGCCCTGCTCGACGATCTGGTCGCCGTCGCCCGTCACGAGTGCGACGTGTCGTTCGAGTACTCGCTCCTGCTTCCGACCACCGAGCCCGGGCTCCGGCTGTTCTGCCTCTGGCCGCTGCTCTTCGCGCTGCGCACGCTCGGAGTCCTGGCGCACAACCCGGCGGTGTTCGAGCCGGTCCCGGTGAAGATCGACCGCGAGACGGTGATGCGGATCATGATCCTCACCCGCGAGAGCGTGACCGACGACGGAGCGCTGCAGGCGCTCTACGCCGAGTGCGCCCGGGGGCTGCCCGAGGGGCGGAACGGATGACCGTGCCCCGGACGACGTCCGGTCCCTCGGCGATCGACCACGGCCTGGAGGTGCTGGCCGCCACCCAGGACGCCGGCGGCTCGTGGAAGGGGGACTACGGCGGGCCGCTCTTCCTGGTCCCGGTCTACGTCGCAGGGCTGGAGCTGCTCGGACGTCCGCCGGACGCAGCGACGCGTGACGGCTTCGTCGGCTACCTGCGCGGTCATCAGAACGCGGACGGAGGCTGGGGGCTGGACGTCGAGTCGCACAGCCACGTCTTCACCTCGGTCCTGGTCTACGTGACGCTCCGCCTGCTCGGCGTTCCCGCCGAGGACCCCGGGCTGCAGCGCGCGCGGGCGTGGTTCCTGCCCCGGGGAGGGCCGCTCTCCAGCGGTTCGTGGGGGAAGTTCATCCTGGCGATGCTCGGGCTCTACGACTACCGCGGCCTGGTGCCGGTGCCTCCCGAGCTCTGGCTCCTCCCCGAGGCGCTGCCGCTGCATCCCTCGAAGCTCTGGTGCCACTGCCGGATGGTCTACCTCCCGATGAGCTGGCTCTACGGCCGGCGGGTGCGCGCCCCGGAGACCCCGCTGCTCGGCGAGATTCGCCGCGAGATCTATCCCCAGCCCTACGAGACGGTGGACTGGCCCGCGGCGCGCGAGCGCGTGGCGGACACCGACGCCTACACCCCGCGCACGTCGTATCTCCGCGCAGCCAACGGCGCGCTCGAGCTGTACGAGCGGTTCGCCCCCGCTGGGGCACGCGAGCGGGCCCTGGAGATCGTGCTCGATCAGATCCGCCGCGAGGACCAGGCGACGAATCACATCTGCATCGGTCCCATCAACAAGGTGCTGAACACCGTGGTGTGGCGGTTCGCACGGCCGGGAGGTCCGGAGGTCGAGGCCCACGTCCAGCGACTGCCGGACTACCTGTGGCGCGCGCCGGACGGGCTGAAGATGCAGGGCTACAACTCCTCCGAGCTGTGGGACACCGCGTTCGCGGTGCAGGGCATCCTGGCCACCGGCCAGACGGAGCGGATGCGTCTCACCCTGGAGCGCGCGGCGCACTACATCGAGGCGAACCAGGTGCTGGAGGACGTGCCGGAGATGGAGCGCGGGTACCGGCACCGCAGCCGCGGCGGCTGGCCGTTCTCCACCCGCGCCCACGGCTGGCCGATCAGCGACTGCACCGCGGAGGGGCTCAAGGCGTCGCTCCTGCTGGAAGCGGCGGGGATGAACCAGGTGCCCCGGCCCCGGCTGCGCGAGGCGGTGGAGGAGATCCTCTCGCTGCAGAACGAGGACGGCGGCTGGGCCACCTACGAGCTGCAGCGGGGCCCGAAGTGGCTCGAGGCGCTGAACCCCTCCGACGTCTTCTCGACCATCATGGTCGACGTCTCGTACGTCGAGTGCACCTCGGCCTGCGTCCAGGCGCTGGCCGCGTGGAGCGCCTTCGCGCCCGAGGACGCCGCCTGGCTCCGCGAGCCCATTCGCCGGGGCGAGCGCTTCATCCGCCGGGTGCAGCGCGCCGACGGCTCGTGGGAGGGCAGCTGGGGCGTCTGCTTCAGCTACGGTGCCTGGTTCGGAACCGCGGGGCTGGTGGCTGCCGGGGCGCGCCCAGACGACCCGGCGCTTCGCAGGGCGACGGACTACCTCGAGGCCCGTCAGCGTCCCGACGGGAGCTGGAGCGAGACCCTGGAGTCCAACCGCCAGCGGCGCTGGGTGGACGGGGCACGCGGTCACGCGGTGCAGACGTCCTGGGCGCTGCTCTCGCTCGCCGCGTGCGGGCGCCGCGGCTCCGAGGCGGTGCGCCGGGGCGCCGCCTGGTTGCGTGCGCACCAGGGCGAGGACGGGCGGTGGCCGGACCAGCCCATCACCGGCGTGTTCAACCGCACCTGCGCCATCCACTACGACATCTACCTGCGTCTGTTCCCGGTCTGGGCGCTGGCGGTCTGCGTCTGAGGCACCGGCCGTCCGCCCGCGGACCCCGGCGGGTCCCTTCGCTGCATCGGATTGCCCGTTCACCGCACCCTGTGCAAGGGTGCGCGCCCTCGCTCGACCAGCCGGAATGGTCGCCTCTTCCCCCACCCTGCCGATGCGCCTCCCTCTCGTCCTGATTGCCGTCAGCCTCGCCGCCTGTGCGAGTGCCCCCGCGCCCACGCCCTCCAAGGCTGCCGCACCGGCGGTGGCCGCGGCACCGTCCCCGCCGAAGGCGCCCCCGGCGCTCGACGAGCCGCTCGGGACCGCCGTGGCGCGCATCTCTGGACCGGCCGCGGGCTTCACCGCCGCCTGCCAGGACGCGATGGCCCGCGCGCGTGCCGGCCTCGAGGCGTTGAAGGCCAGCCCGTCACCGCGGGACACCGTGACCACCCTCACCGCGTACGACGACGCGCTCGCGGCGCTCAACGACCTCGACGCCCAGTCCGAGCTCGCCCGGCAGGGCAGCCCGGATCCGGCGATGCGGAAGGCCGGAGAGGAGTGCGACCGGCAGATCCAGTCCATGAACACGGCCATCAACCAGGACCGTGCCCTCTACGACGTGCTCTCCGGGCTGGACCTCTCCGCGCAGGATGGCGCCACCCGCTGGTGGATGGAGCGCGATCTGCGCGAGTTCCGCCGCGCCGGCGTGGACCGGGACGACGCCACCCGCAAGCAGGTGTCCGTGCTGAGCGACGACATCGTCGCCGTCGGCCAGGAGTTCGACCGGAACATCCGGGACGGGGGAAAGAAGGTGAGCTTCGTGCCGGCCGACCTCGCCGGCCTCCCTGAGGACTTCCGCAAGGCGCACCCGCCCGGGCCCGACGGCGAGGTGACCCTCAGCACCGACTACCCCGACTACCACCCCTTCATGGCCTACGCCCGGAACGGGAAGGCTCGGGAGGCGTTGTGGCGGGCCTACAACACGCGCGCGCCGGCGAACGTCGAGGTGCTGCCGCGGCTGATGGCCAAGCGGTACGCGCTGGCCACCCTGCTCGGCTACGCGAGCTGGGCCGACTACACCACCGAGAACAAGATGATCGGGAGCGGCAAGGCCGCCTCCGACTTCATCGACCGGATCGGCGCCGCCGCCAAGGAGCGCTCCGCGACCGAGCTCGCGCAGCTACTCGCCCGCAAGCGCAAGGACGTGCCGGGCGCGCCGCGCCTCGAGTCCTGGGACTACGGCTACTACTCGGACTTGGTGAAGAAGGAGCGGTACCGCTTCGACGCCAAGACCGCGCGGCCCTACTTCGAGGCCGACCACGTGCTGCGGGGCGTGCTCGGGGTCTCCGGCAAGCTGTTCGACCTGACCTACCGCCCGGTGGAGGGGGCCACGGTCTGGCATCCGGAGGTGAAGGTCTACGACGTCATCGCGGGTCCTTCGTTCGGCGAACGCTCCGGGCAGTCGCTGGGACGCATCTACCTCGACCTCCATCCCCGGGATGGGAAGTTCAAGCACGCCGCCCAGTTCACCGCCGTCTCGGGTCAGGCCGGGCACCGGCTGCCGGAGGGAGCGCTGCTCTGCAACTTCCCACGCTCGGGCGGATTGATGGAGTACGACGACGTCCGGACGCTGTTCCACGAGTTCGGACACCTGGTGCACCACGTCCTCGGCGGCCACACCCGGTGGGCGGCGAACTCGGGCGTGCGCACCGAGCAGGACTTCGTCGAGGCCCCTTCGCAGATGCTCGAGGAGTGGATGCGCGATCCGGGCGTCCTCCAGACCTTCGCCTTCGAGGTGAAGACCGGAAAGCCCATCCCGGCCGCGCTGGTGAAGAAGCTCCGCGCGGCGGAGGACTTCGGAAAGGGCGTCGACGTGCGGCAGCAGATGTTCTACGCCGCGACCAGCCTCCACCTGTACGATCGCGACCCCGCGAAGCTCGAGCTGACGCCGTTCATCGCGGACATCCAGGCGCGCTACGGCCCGTTCGCCTACGTCCCGGGAACCACCTACTACACGGCGTTCGGCCACCTGAACGGGTACAGCGCCGTGTACTACACGTACATGTGGTCGAAGGTCATTGCCAAGGACATGTTCACGGCGTTCGCCTCGGCGGGGATCTTCGACCCGGCCACGGCGCAGCGTTACCGCAAGGACGTCCTCGAGCCGGGCGGCGGCAAGCCCGCGGCGGAGCTGGTGGCCGACTTCCTCGGGCGTCCGTACGACTTCCGCGCGTACGAGGCCTGGCTCAAGGAAGGCGAGGCTCCGGCGCGGAGCGCTCCGAGGGCGAGCGCCTCTGCCGCGGCGCGCACGGTGCGCTGAAGCGCCTAGAGGGACCGCAGGAAGGTCAGGACCTGCTCCTGCGAGCCGGCCGGGAGCGCGTCGAACGCTCTTCGCGCCGATTGTGCCTCGCCCTGGTGGCGGCCGATGGCCTCGCGCAGCGTGTAGGAGAGGCCGTCGTGCATGAGGCGGCTCCGGGTGCGCAGCCCCCAGAGGGGCGCGGTGCGGATCCGGTTCGCGCTGGCGGCGAAGGTCTGCTGCATCTCGGTGAAGTCTGGACCGTGGTGCTCGGCGACGGAGAGCACGATGCCGTCGCCGGTGCCGACGTCGTGGGTGAGGTAGTCGCTGTACGGATGGAGCGTGCGGCCGCCCAGCGCGGCGGGGACCCGGTACGGTCCCCCGAAGAGAGGGGTCCCGGTCGGCGACGTGGTCAGCGTCGGGGCGTGGCAGACCGCGCAGCCGATGGTCTCGAACAGGTTCGAGCCGTTCTTGGCCTCGGGAGTGTCGGCGAGGCGCGCATCGCGCGGCGGGGCCTTCGTCGCCCGGATGAAGCGGGCGAACCGGTCGAGGTCGGTGGCGCCGGTCATGTCCGGCTTGTCCTCCGGATCGGGCACGGTGTCACAGAGCGAGGTGACGTCCGTCGGCCGCAGTGCGCTCGTCACGCCCATCTCGTTCAGGTAGGCGTCGGCGGAGAAGGACAGAACGCTGGCGTGCTCCGCCTTCCACCCGAAGCGCCCCACGCCCACGGTGCCCGGTGACTCGAGCACCGGCACCTTCATCGCGAGGCCACAAACCCCCAGGCCGGGCTGTCCGCACTGCCAGCGGGCGATGGCGAGCAGCAGCTCGTCGGGCACTGCCTCGACGTAGCCATCGCCGAGCATGCTCACCGACGTCCGCATCGCTCGCACGTTCTCCACGTCGGGCAGGTGCTCCTGGGCGTCCTGGTCGGGGAACTCGGCGCTGGGGCAGATGGCCTTGTCGTTGATCAGCGTTCGGCCGGAGACCACCACCGTGCCGCCGCCGATGCGCACCTCGGGGAAGTGAAAGACCCCCTGTGCGTCGAGGTGGCCGGCGCGGAGCTCGGTGACCTGGGCCACTCCACCGGCGACCGGGTTCTCGTGACAGTCACGGCAGGAGTGGGCGTTGTAGAGCGGCCCGAGACCCTCGGAGACCTCCTCGTTGTGATCGAAGGAGGCCTGATCCGCGCGGTGCGTCTGGGCATCCACCATGCCGTTCGGGAGCCCGTCGAATGCCGCGGCCGCCTCCGTGGAATCCGGAGGGGGCACCGGGAGCGGCGGACGGGGACTGGAGAAGGTGCAGGCGGTTCCGGCCAACAGACAGGTGAGCACGCGCCGCATGGCGCACCTCCGGTCGCGTCCTGCTCCCCTCCAGACGCCGCGAGTGTCTTCTAGCGCCCCCCTCGGCCAGGGGGCAAACGGGCCGGCGATCCGACGGTCCGCGCGGAGGGACGAGCCCCGCGCCTACCCTGTCGCTTTCAACTGCGTTTCTTCAGCTCGCCCTGGTGGGCACGGATGAAGGCGCGGATGTCCTCGGCCATGTCCAGGAGCTTCAGCCACTGCTCCTGGTAGAGGGTCACCGGAAAGCGGCCCAGGCCGTAGACCGAGAGGCCGCCCTTCTCGCTCACCTTCATCGAGACTGCGCCGGAACGTTTGTTCCGGAGTGCCTCGTTCTCCGCCTTCAGACGGTCCAGCTCCGCTCGCAGCTCGTCCTCGGTGGCCATCGTGGTGAGCGTACCTTGCTGGCCCCGGGTCAGGGCAGCGACGAGATGATCTTCCGGTACTCGGCCTCGGTGAAGACCCGCATCGACTCGGTGCGCACGTTGCCCAGCCCACCGATGCTCAGGGCGATCCGGGTGGCAGTCTCGTCGTTGGGGGCCTCGCTGATCAGCACGGCGTCGCAGTTCCCCATGGCGAGGTAGAACGACTTGACCTCGGCGCCCGCGGCCTGGAACGCCTTCTTCGCCGCCTCCAGCCGGGCAGGGCTCTCCTTCATGTTCCGGATGCCCTGGTCGGTGTAGCGGACCAACGTCACGTAGGTCGGCATGATTCGACTCCTTCGACGGGCCGGTCCCGGGACGGTGTGCTCCGGGCCGGTCGCGGCACAGTGGACCCCTCGCCGAGGGGCCGCAAGCGACTGCGCGACGGCCCTCGGGCCGGGTTCCACGCCGCTGGATTCCGTTCCGGGTCAACCACCGCCAGGCGTCTGCAACCCCCTCGCAGCTGGTCCGACCGCGCAGCGCCCGCCTCCGGGGCCGACGCGCGAGCGGCGGGTATGGCTCACGGTCGGACGTTCGACCTCGGTCCGCGCTTTCCCGGGAGCTGCGTCGGGGCCATGCTCGACGGATGCGCGCGCAGGTGCTCGAGAAGCCCCGGAGCCCGCTGGTCCTCCGGACGGTGGAGGCTCCGGCTCCCGGACCGGACCAGGTGCGTGTCCGGGTGAGCGCGTGCGGAGTCTGCCGGACCGACCTGCACGTCCTCGATGGAGAGCTCACCCACCCGAAGCTGCCGCTCGTGCTCGGGCACCAGATCGTCGGCACGGTCGTGGAGCGCGGCCCTGGGGTGACCTCGCTGTCCCTTGGCGAGCGGGTGGGCATCCCCTGGCTCGGGTGGACGGACGGAACCTGCCGCTACTGTCGCTCGGGCCGGGAGAACCTCTGCGTGGCTGCCGGCTTCACCGGCTACACGATCGACGGCGGATACGCCGAACAGGTGGTCGCGGACGCCCGCTTCTGCTTCCCCCTCCCCGCGAGGCTCGACGACCTCCACACCGCGCCGCTCCTCTGTGCGGGGCTCATCGGCTACCGGGCGCTCCGGCTCGCCGGTGAGGCACCGCGGATCGGCTTCTACGGGTTCGGATCCTCCGCGCACCTGCTTGCGCAGGTGGTGGTCGCGCAGGGGCGAGAGCTCTTCGCCTTCACTCGCGACGGGGATGCGCGCGGCCAGGAGTTCGCGCGCGGGCGAGGCGCGGTGTGGACGGGCGGATCGAGCGAGCGACCGCCGGTGCCGCTCGACGCGGCCATCGTGTTCGCCTCGGTGGGCGAGCTGGTGGTGCGCGCGCTGGAGGCGCTGGCCCCCGGCGGGACCGTGGTCTGCGCCGGCATCCACATGAGCGACATTCCGTCCTTCTCCTACGATCTCCTCTGGGAGGAGCGGAGCATCCGCTCGGTGGCGAACCTCACCCGGGAGGACGGGCGCGAGTTCCTCCCGCTGGCGCAGCGGCTCGGCATCGTGCCCGAGGTGACGGCCTTCCCGCTGGAGCGGGCGAACGAGGCGGTGCGGGCGCTCCGGGAGGGGCGCTTCGAGGGATCCGCGGTGCTCACCGTCGGGAGCTGAGCGACTCGCAACCCTACGGTTGCACGAAGGTGCACGAAGGTGTTTGACACCTTTGGCAACCTGCAGGTTGCGCGTCAGCGAGCGAGGACGAACGCGCAGACCGAGTCGAGCTGCAGACGCATCCCCTCGAGCGCCTCGACCAGCGTGCGGTGGTGGGCCCGCTCCTGCTCGAGCTGCGCCTGGACCGTCGCGCCCGGCAGTCCCTGGTGGCGGAGCGCTCGCTCCATCCGGGTGAGCTCGCGGTCCCGCTCCTCTTCGAGCTTCCTCCGCGCCTCGGTCTGGAGCTCCCGGAGCTGGGCGGTCGCTGCCCGGGTGGCCTCGGCGACGGCCGGATCCACGAACTTGCCCAGGTCGGGGAAGGCGGCCCGGATCTGATCGCCCTGCAGCACGCGGCCCTCCTCGCGGGCGAGGAGGTCGAGCAGGCGAGGCTCGACGCCCGGCGTGCCGTCGGGACGGACGGTGACCGCCACCCGGAGCAGGCTCCGGTCCACGACCCGTGAAAGCTGGCGCGACGGGACCCGGGCTCCGGGCGAGGTGTCCTCCGGCTCGGGTGGCACCGCGTGGAACAGCACCTCCAGTCCCCGGGCCGCCGGACCCCTGTGCTGGATGGCCCGGCATCCGTTGCGCCCGTAGGGGCCGTCCCGCAGGAAGCCGAACAGCGCCTCGACGATGGGGTGCCCGGTGGCGAAGAAGTCGATCTCCTCCTGCTCCACCGCGGTGTCCCGCCAGAACGTGCCGAGGACGGTCCGCTCCTCCCCCAGCTGCAGCCCGGGCAGCGCCTCGACCTTGAGGGCGTGGCCGAAGTGGAAGGCGCACTGGAACGCATCGACCTGCTCGTCGGTGTCGACGCCGATCCCCACCCGCCGGGCGAGCTCGGTCACCGCCTCTTCCAGTCGCTCGTCGAGGTCGCGGGCGATGGCCCACAACCCGTCCTCCAGCGAGCCGTCCTCGACGGCGTCGATTCCCATCCGGACGCGGGCGCGCTCCACCAGCGCCTCCACCGCCTCGCGATCGAAGCTCCGCTCGTCGAGCAGCGGGTCGTAGGCTCGCCGGATGGCGGTGCGTGCCTCGGCGACCCGCGCAGCCAGCGCGGTCCGGTACTCGGCCCGCTCCGGCGGCGTGGCCAGGGCCAGCTCGAGGATGCGGGGCTCGACCTCTTCCAGGACGGCGTCCAGCCCGCCCACCGTCTCGTCGAAGACCCCCACCGCGTCCGCCAGGAGGGCGAGCACGTCCGAGGCCAGGGTTCCCCGCATGTCGAAGACGTGGATGTCGACCGGCTGGGTCTGACCGATGCGGTCCAGCCGGCCGATGCGCTGCTCCATCGTGGCCGGGCTCCAGGGCAGATCGTAGTTCACGAGGTGGTGCGCGAACTGGAAGTTGCGCCCTTCGCCGCCCACCTCGGTGCAGATGAGGAGGCGTGGACCATCGGGGTCGCGGAACCGGGCCACCTGGCGGTCTCGCTCCACCAGCGGCAGGTCGCCATGGTAGCCGAGCGCCTCGATCCCGTCGGCGGAGAGGAGCGCGCGGAGGCTCTCCAGCGTCGCCTGCGCCTCGGTGAAGAGCAGGACCTTCGCCTCGGGCTCGTCTTCCCAGATGTCGGCGAGCAGCGCGCGGAGCGCCTGGTACTTCGCGTCGCGCGCCGGGAGCGAGGGCGGTGAGGGCAAGACGCCGCTCGCCACCTGGGCGAAGGCCGTGGGCGACGAGTCGAGGCGGCGGAGCAGACCGGCCAGGGCCGCGCCCCGGATGGAGCCGGTGCGCACGGCGCCGAGAACCGCGTCGCGAGCCACCAGCTCCGCGTCCGGGGGCTCGACGACGTGGCGATGGAGCCGGCGGGCGCTGAAGCCGCCCACCCGCGCGCGGCGGTTGCGGATCAGCGCCCCGGACAGGCTGTAGGTCTCCGCGAGGTGGCCGAGCAGCGCCTCGCGATCGGCGAGCGCTCCGAGCTCCCGGTCGTCGGGGAAGCGCGCCCGCAGCGAAGCGACCGCCTGGGTGGCCTCGGCGTCGCTGCCCTCGAGCAGCGCGCGGACCGTGCGAGAGAGCGCCTCCTGGCGTTCGATCCGCGCCCGGAACGCGGCGGCGTCGGGAGCGGTCACCGGATCGAGCAGGGTGAGCAGCGCCCGGTACTCGTCGGGATCGAGCTGCATCGGCGTCGCGGTGAGCAGCAGGAGCCCCCAGGTCCGCTGGGCGAGCGCCTCGACGGCGGCGAAGGCTCGCTCCGCGCGAAGGTGGTGCGCCTCGTCCACGATGACCAGGTCCCAGCCGGCTGCGGAGGCCTGCGCGATCTCCTCCGGTGAGCGGGCGAGAAGCTCGAGGCTCGTGACCACCCTGGGGAAGCGCTCCCAGGGCGAGAGGTCCGGCTCCTCGCGGCGGCTGCGGGTCAGCCGCTCCCCGTCCATCAGGGTGAAGAGCTGCTGGAACTTGTGGAACAGCTCGGCGAGCCACTGGACCGTGAGGTGGCTGGGAGCGACGACCAGGACCCGCGCCGCGAGGCCGGAGAGACGGAGCGCGGAGAAGATCATCCCCGCCTCGATGGTCTTCCCGAGGCCCACCTCGTCGGCAAGGATGAAGCGCGGCCGCCGGGAGGAGAGCACCCGCTGCACCACGCCGACCTGATGCGGCTTCACCATCACCCGGCTGGCGAGGAGCGCGCCCAGGGCATCGTTGCGCCGCTCCTCGTCCAGGGTCAGCCCCTGCCGGCGGAGGAGGAACGCCCGCGCGTCGGCGACCCGTCCCTCGCGGAGGCTGGAGAGGAGGTCGGTGTCGGGGACCGGAGCCTGCACCTCGGACTCCGGGAGCTCGTCTTCGGCGCCGTCCTCGTAGCGGAGCACGTAGCGCCGCAGCCCGCGTCCGCCGGGCTCCTCCCCGGTGATGGTGGCCGCCCTGCCCTTCGCGGTCCGCACCCGATCGCCCGGGACGAAGGGGTGCGCGACGAGCGCGTTGCCGCGGGTCGAGACGAGCGTGGGCTGCGCACGGCCGGGGAAGAGGACCTCGGCGACCGCTCCGCCCTCGAGGGTGCGGACCAGGTGGCCCACCCCCCACTCCGGCTGGGGGGCGTAGCGGACCTTCATGCCGGGAACGAACGCCACGAGAGGGGCTTTGCTCCGCTTCGGGCGGAGGCGCAAGCGTCCGTGGGACCCCTCGCAGGCGACCGCCGTACGACTTCGGTCGGATGTCGCGTGGTGGGGCGAGCCTGGAGTCCGGACCGGCGTTCGCTGCGTCTAGCGGGCGGCCGGCTCGGCGGACCCGAGGGCCGACTGCTGCTGCGGACCGAGCCCGTGCAGCGTGAGTGCGTTCTCGCGCAGGACGCCCTTGCCGATCTCCAGCGCCTGGGCCCGGGTGATCAGCCCGTCGCTGATCATCCGGGAGAGAGCGATGGAGAGCGCCGCCCGCGTGGTCTCGGCACCGAGGAAGGTGAGCTCCGGCCAGCGCAGCTGTGGCGCGCTCGGATCGGACGCCGCGTCGGTGGCGAAGCAGACCCGCTCGGGAGCGAGCTCGAACCAGCGGCGCAGCGACTCGCCCAGCTCGGTGGGAGAGCGCACCAGGTCCTGCACGCTCACGTCGGCGTAGACGTTTGGCCGGAGCAGGAGCGGGCCGGTCTCCTTGTCGAACGGAAAGCCGCCGTGCACCAGGAGCCAGCGGGTCTTCTGGAGCGTGGGGTCGGCGATCGCCGGGCCGAGGAGGATGGGGTTCCCGTTGCCGACGATGCCGGTGGCGTCGCGTGACAGTCCGGTCTTCACGTGGACCACGAGCCCCACCCGTCCTGCCTCGCGAGCGAGATAGCGGAAGGTGTAGTCCTGGAAGGCCTTGAGGTCGGCAGGGCTGGCGCCGAACTCGCCGCCGATGACCAGGCGTCCGTACGCGGCGCGGGCGATCTCGGCGTTCACCTGGTCGAAGTCCAGGCTGCGCCAGGCGGAGACGCCGACGTCGATGCCCACCGCGCCGTCGGCGACCCAGCGCTCCAGCGCGCCGGTCACGACCTTGCCCAGATACTCGTCCAGGCCCTTGGGCAGCGTGTACATCCGCGCGGCGATGAAGAACGGCTTCAGGGCCTCGGCCGAGTCCTGGGCGAAGGGACGGAGGAAGACGTCGGCGCGGGGGACGAAGCGAAGGCGGGCGACCCCCTTCCCGGTGAGCGGCTCGCCGGAGACGATGGCCAGCTCGATGTTGGCCTGGTCGAGCATCCGGGCGGAGAACTCGTCGCCCAGGTCCTCGACCAGCAGCTCGCGGGTCTGCTGGAGCTCGGCCATCCGCTTCTCGGAGGTGTCGGGGACATTGGCCTTGTAGAGCAGCTTCCAGGTGCGCGCCCACTCGGGGCCCACCCCGCGGAGGCGCAGGGGAAGCTCGGCGGCGTTCCGGGGCTGGACCAGCGCCTTTCCCGCGGGCTCCACGCGGTTGATCAGGAGATGCGAGTGCGCGTCGACCGCCTTCACCTTGGCGAGCTCGCCGAGCAGCGCGCGATCGGTCGACTGCGCGAGGACGGTGGAAGGCAGGACGACGGCGACGAGGAGCAGGACGAGCCGGCGGACCATGGACCGGGCAAGCCTGACACGCCCGGGTGACCCTGGCCATGCACGCACCGCGCGCCCCGGGTACGAGGAGGGAGCAGAAGGCGGCAGATCCGGTCCTCGCGCTGTCCGTGTGGCGGGTGGCGCCGACCGTGCTACGCCACCGGGGCGCATGGAGCAGCCCGGACAGGCGACGGGACCCGAGAGCTGGGGCCGCTATCCGCGGGGGGACCAGCCCGCGGTCGGGCTCGCGTGGGCGGACGACCCACTTCCGAACGGCGGGCCGGTGCTCGCCTACGGGATGGGCCGCAGCTACGGGGACAGCTGCCTGAACGCGGACGGGCCGTTGCTGCTCACCCGGTCGCTGCGGCGGTTCATCGCCTTCGACGCCGACACCGGCGTGCTCCGGGCGGAGGCAGGCACCTCGCTGGGGGAAGTGACCGAGCTGGTGCTCGCGAGGGGCTGGCTGCCGCCGGTGCTGCCCGGGACCCAGTTCGTCACGCTGGGAGGGGCGGTGGCGAACGACATCCACGGCAAGAACCACCACCGCGCCGGTTCCTTCGGGCGCCACCTGCGCGCGCTCGGGCTGCGGCGAAGCGACGGCAGCGTGCACACGCTCCGGCCCGGCGAGGCGCTGTTCGACGCGACCGTCGCGGGCCTGGGGCTGACCGGGCTCATCACCTGGGTGGAGCTGCAGCTCGAGCGTGTGCCCGGCGGATGGGTGAAGACGGAGGCGATCCGCTTCCGCTCGCTCGAGGAGGCGGACGCGGTCGACGAGCTGTCACGGGACACGCACGCTTACACGGTGGCGTGGATCGACGGACTGGCGCGGGGACGCAGGCTGGGGCGCGGCGTCTACTTCCGGGGCAACCTGGTGGAGGGGCCGGGGCGGCCGCCGCGGAGGCCCGTTCCCCGGAACGTGCCGGGCGAAGCGCCGGGATTCCTGCTCTCGCCCCTGGCCCTGCGCGCGTTCAACGCGCTCTACGACCATCTGCCGCGCTGGCGCTCGCGCACCTCGGTGTGGAAGTTCTTCCATCCGCTCGACGCGCTCGGCGGCTGGAACCGGCTCTACGGGCGGCGAGGCTTCTTCCAGCACCAGTCGGTGGTGCCCGACATCGAGGGCGTGCGGGCGCTGCTCGCGGTGAGCTCGACGACCGGGCAGGGGTCCTTCCTCTCGGTGCTGAAGCGGTTCGGGTCGCTGTCCTCGCCGGGGATGCTCTCCTTCCCTCGGCCGGGCTGGACGCTCGCCCTCGACGTGCCGAACCGGGGCGAGGGGACGCTGGCCTGTCTCGAGCAGATGGACGCGGTGGTCCGCACCTACGGCGGGGCGGTGTACCCGGCGAAGGACGCGCGGATGTCCGCCGAGACTTTCCGGCTCGGGTTCCCGCGGTTGGACGAGTTCTCGGCCCACGTCGATCCGGGGTTCCGCTCCCGGTTCTGGGCGCGGGTGATGGGATGAGCTCGCCGCGGCGGGTCCTGATCCTCGGGGCGACGAGCGGCATCGCGCAGGCGGTCGCGCGGGCGTACGCGGCGAGCTTGGCGCGGCTGGCGCTGGTGGCGCGCTCGCGGGAGCACCTCGCCACCGTGGCCGCGGACCTTGCGGTGCGGGGGGCGGAGGTTGTGCTCCAGCGGAGCGCCGACCTGTGCGAGCTCGAGCGGCACCGGGCACTGGTGGGCGAGGCCGAGGCGGCGCTGGGCGGGCTCGACGTGGTGCTGATCGCCCACGGCGTGCTGCCTGACCAGCGGGCGGCCCAGGAGGACCCGCGGCGGGCCGTGGCCTCCTGGGACGTGAACTTCGTGAGCGCGGCGACCCTGATGGAGGCGGCGGCGGAGCGGATGGCCGCCGCGGGGCACGGGACGCTCGGGGTGCTGTCCAGCGTGGCGGGCGACCGGGGGCGTGCGGACAACTACGTCTACGGTTCGGCGAAGGCGGCACTGACCGCCTACGCGAGCGGGCTGGGCCACCGGCTCCGGGCCAGCGGGGTGACGGTGGTGACCATCAAGCCGGGGCCGGTGGACACGCCGATGATCGCCGGGCGGGCGCTGAACCCACGGCTGGTGGCGGACGTGGACGTGGTGGGCGGGCGCATCCACCGGGCGCTCGAGCGGGGGGAGCGGGTGGTCTACGTCCCGGGGAAGTGGCGGTGGATCATGGCCGTCCTCCGGGCCCTCCCGGTCCGGCTGTTCGAGCGCCTGAAGCTCTGATCCCGACCGCGGCGAGGCGCCCGTAACGAGGTGTCTGACACCTCGTAGAGGCGATTCAACCGCCTGTTCCTCCAGAGAAAATCTCGCAGTCAGCGACCGAGCAGGATCTTGACAGTCATTACTGTCTAGACGAGAGTGACATTCGTGCAAGCACTCGCGCAGCAGCCGGTCGAGGTGGTGGAGGCCTCGGAGGCCGCCCTGGCGCTCCTGGAGCCGTCCCGGCTCCGCATCCTGTCGGCGCTCCGCGAGCCTGACTCGAGCGCGGGGGTGGCCCGGACGCTGGGGCTTCCGCGGCAGCGGGTGGGCCACCACGTCCGGGCGCTCGAGGCCGCCGGCCTCCTGACCTGCGTCGGTGAGCGGAAGAAGAGGAACTGCGTCGAGCGGCTCCTCCAGGCGACCGCGCGGTCCTACGTCCTCGCCCCGCAGCTCCTCGGCCGGCTCGGGCTGTCCCCCGACGTCCTGCAGGATCGCTTCTCGAGCACGTACCTCCTGGCCGCCGCCACGCGTGTCGTGCAGGAGGTGAGCACGCTCCGGCCGCGCGCCGAGGCCGCCGGGAAGAAGCTCCCCACCCTCACCCTCCAGACCGAGGTTCGGTTCGCCTCGGCCCGCTCGCAGAACGAGTTTCTCGACGAGCTCCTCGCCGCGTTCGCGGAGCTGGTCCAGAAGCACCACCGGCCCGACGCCACCGGGGGCCGCTCCTTCCGCATCTCCCTCTTCGGGCATCCCGCGCTCCAGGACGGGACGCCCGCCGAGGCCCCACCGCACCCGGAGACCGAGCCATGAGCGATCCCAAGCCGACGACGCGCGCCATCACCCTCGAGGCACTGCTCCCCGCCACGCCCGAAGAGGCGGTGCGCTTCCTGAGCGACCCGGCCGAGCTCGCGAAGTGGTTCGCGCCCTACGTCGACGGCTCCGTGGGCGAGGTGCTGACCTTCCGCTGGCCCCCGGAGATGCAGTGGCAGGAGTGGGTGGAGGTGGCTCGGTCGGGACGCCTCGTCCGCTGGGGTGACCCACCGACGGACCCACGACAGGGCGGTTCCCCGGGGGGAATGGTGATCGAATGGACGCTGACCTCCGAGCCGGGGGGCACGCGTCTCCGGATGGTGCACTCGGGCTTCGGCGAGGGCGAGAGCTGGGACGACCAGTACGATGCCACCCTCGCCGGCTGGAGGTTCTTCCTGTGGCACCTCGTCGAAGTGCTCCGGCAGCACCGGGCGGAGACGCGCACCGTCGCCTGGGAGCGGCGGAAGAGCACACTCTCCCGCGAGGCCCTCGGCACGAAGCTCTTCGGGTCCCAGGGGCTCGCCTTCGAGCCCGAGCGGCCCCGCGCCGGCTCGGTCGCGCACCTCCGCCTCGGCGATTCGCGTCTCGCGTTCGAGGTGCAACACGTCCAGTGGCCCACGCACATCTGGGGAAGACTGCCCGGTCTGAACGGCGCCTTGCTCCTGGTGGAGATGGAGCCCGGGCGCACCGGCGCCTTCAGCACCGGGTTCTGGCTGAGTACCTACGGGCTCGACCAGAACCGCCTCGGCGAGATCCAGGCCTGTCTCCATGCGCTGGCGGACGCGGTCTTCGGGCCCGCGGCGGGCTGAAGTTCTGCTCCACCCCCGGTGAAGCTCGGCCCCGCGCCCGAGGCGAGCGACCCCTTTGGGTCCGGCCCGGGGTGTGCTATGCGGCCGCCCGCCGCAGGAGGGGACTGAACTCCCCGTGTTCCCGCGGAACGAGGCTGCGCTGAAGCGTCCGCGCTCCGCGGGCGGCCAACCCCTCGATCTTCCTTCGAGGAGACGTGCACATGAACGCGTCACGCAACCCCGGGGCTCCCCGGGGTCTTCGGGGCCTGGCCCGGTGGACGGCCCTCGCGGGTCTGGTCCTGTCCGGATCGGCCTTCGCGAGCGAGGCGGAGCTGCAGCTGCCCGATCTCAGCAAGGTCACCTTCCTGGGCGGCACCAACGGCCGCTCACTGCTGATGTGGGGGCTGCTGATCTGCCTCTTCGGCTTCGGGTTCGGCCTCTACCAGTTCGCCCAGCTCCGGAAGCTGCCGGTCCACAAGGCGATGCTCGAGATCAGCGAGCTCATCTACGAGACCTGCAAGACGTACCTGATCACCCAGGGCAAGTTCATCCTCGCCCTCGAGGTGCTGATCGGCGCGGTGATGGTCCTCTACTTCGGCGTCCTGCAGCACATGGACGTGGTGAAGGTGGTCACCATCCTGGCCTTCAGCCTGATCGGCATCGGCGGAAGCTACGGCGTGGCGTGGTTCGGCATCCGGGTGAACACCTTCGCCAACAGCCGGACGGCGTTCGCCAGCCTCCGGGGCAAGCCGTTCCCCACCTACGCCATCCCGCTCCGGGCCGGCATGAGCATCGGGATGGCCCTGATCAGCACCGAGCTGCTGATCATGCTCTGCATCCTGCTCTTCGTCCCGGCGGACTTCGCCGGTCCGTGCTTCATCGGCTTCGCCATCGGCGAATCGCTTGGGGCCTCGGTGCTCCGCATCGCCGGCGGCATCTTCACCAAGATCGCCGACATCGGGTCCGACCTCATGAAGATCGTCTTCCGCATCAAGGAGGACGACGCCCGGAACCCCGGCGTCATCGCCGATTGCACCGGCGACAACGCGGGAGACTCGGTCGGTCCGTCGGCGGACGGCTTCGAAACCTACGGCGTCACGGGCGTGGCGCTGATCACCTTCATCCTCGTCGCCGCCCACGACCCGATCGTCCAGGCGCAGCTGCTGGTCTGGCTGTTCGTGATGCGGGTGGTGATGATCATCGCCAGCTTCCTCAGTTACGTGATCAACGAGGGCATCCAGTCCGCGCGCTACAAGGACGCGACGAAGATGAACTTCGAGGCGCCGCTGACCTCGCTGGTGTGGCTCACCTCGCTGATCTCGGTCGCCCTGACCTTCGTCATCAGCTACCTGACCATCGGCGAGCTGGGCGACGGAACCTTCTGGTGGAAGCTCTCGGCGATCATCACCTGTGGAACGCTCGCCGGGGCGATCATCCCCGAGCTAGTCAAGGTCTTCACCTCGGTGGAGTCCGCCCACGTCCGCGAGGTGGTGACCTCGGCCCGGGAGGGCGGCGCGTCGCTGGACATCATCTCCGGCCTGGTCGCGGGGAACTTCAGCGCCTACTGGATGGGAATCGTCATCGTCGGGCTGATGGCCATCGCCTACGGCGTCAGCGCGCTCGGCCTGGGTGCGCTGTTCCCGGTGGTGGGGAGCAGCATCGATCCCTCGCCGGTCTTCGCCTTCGGCCTGGTGGCCTTCGGCTTCCTCGGAATGGGCCCGGTGACCATCGCGGTGGACAGCTACGGCCCGGTGACCGACAACGCCCAGAGTGTCTACGAGCTGAGCCTGATCGAGAACGTCCCCGACGTCTCGAACCAGATCCAGAAGGAGTTCGGATTCAAGCCGAACTTCGAGAAGGGCAAGGAGTTCCTCGAGGAGAACGACGGGGCGGGGAACACCTTCAAGGCCACGGCCAAGCCGGTGCTCATCGGGACGGCGGTGGTCGGTGCCACGACGATGATCTTCTCGATCATCGTGCTGCTCACCCACGGGTTGACCCAGGGCCTGGAGAGCCTCTCCCTGCTCCATCCCCCCTTCCTGCTCGGTCTGATCACCGGCGGCGCGATCATCTTCTGGTTCAGCGGCGCCTCGATGCAGGCGGTCTCCACCGGCGCCTACCGCGCGGTCGAGTTCATCAAGCGGAACATCAAGCTCGAGGGCGCGGAGAAGGCCTCGGTCACCGACAGCAAGCGGGTGGTGGAGATCTGCACCCAGTACGCACAGAAGGGGATGATCAACATCTTCCTCGCGGTGTTCTTCGCGACGCTCGCCTTCGCCTGTGTCGAGCCGTTCTTCTTCGTCGGCTATCTGATCAGCATCGCGGTGTTCGGGCTCTACCAGGCAATCTTCATGGCGAACGCCGGCGGCGCCTGGGACAACGCCAAGAAGGTCGTGGAGACCGAGCTGAGGGCGAAGGGCACCGAACTGCACGCAGCCGTCGTGGTCGGCGACACCGTCGGCGACCCATTCAAGGACACCTCCAGCGTGGCGATGAACCCGATCATCAAGTTCACCACCCTCTTCGGGCTCCTCGCAGTCGAGCTGGCGATCACCTTGCCCCGCAGCACCAGCGGCATCCTGGCGGTGATCTTCTTCCTCGCCTCGGTGGTGTTCGTCTGGCGGTCCTTCTACCGGATGCGCATCGAGACGAGTCCGGCGGAGCAGAAGGCTCCGGTCCCGGCCAAGGCCGCCTAGTCTAGTCGCCGGCGCGTTCCTGACGCCCGCCCGGAGCCCACCGTGCTTCGTGGCGGGCGCCGTCGCTTGGGCCGCGCTCCGACGTCTCCCCGTGGCCGCTCGCCTGCCGCGTGCAGGTGGAGGGGATGGTAAGCCCGCGGGCATGGAGAACGGTCCTCGATGCCTGGCCCCCCTCGCCCTGGCCGCGCTGCTCACCGTGGGCGTCGGGTGCGCCCACGGGCCGGGCGCCGGTTCCGGCGCCCCGAGGACCGTCGAGCAGATCGACGTCGTCCCGGCGTTCCTCGCCGCCTGGCAGGGGGTCCGCAGCGCGCCGCGGCCCGAGCAGGTCGCGCGGACCCGGGAGGCGCTCCTCGCGGGCCACCCCGAGCTGTTCGGACCCGACGTCTTCGGGTCGGCGGCGGTGCTCGACCGTGACCTGGAGCGGCTCCTGGTGGAGATGCCGCGCCTCGAACCGAAGCTCCGTGCTCTCTCCGAGAGGATGCCCGGAGAGGTCGAGCGGATCGCTCGCCGCTTCCTGGACGAGTTTCCCGAGCTGCGCTGGTCGGGCCCGGTGGCGCTGAGCCTGTCCTTCAGCCAGTTCGAGGCGGTGTGGAGGACGGTCTCGGGCCGGAAGACCCTCGTGCTCGGCCTCGACGCGCTCGCGTTCTACCGGGGCCCGTACGCGCCGGTGGAACCGGTGGTGCAGCACGCGCTGGCCGCGGCGCTGCTCCCAGCCTGGAAGGGACCGGAACCGGCGCCGCTCTGGTGGACCCTGTGGGCGGAGGGCTTTCCCCTCGCCGCGGTGCGGACCCTCGACCCGGGCGCGACCGACGCCGACCTGGGCCTGACGAGCGAGGGGAAGGACCCGGCTTATCTCGCGGTGCTGGCCAGGCGGGTGCGCGGGGTCCTCGACTCCACCAAGGACTCCGATCGGCGCGCGATCGGCTCCGCGTCCACCGGCGCACCCGGCGGAGCGGGGCGCTGGCTCGCGCTCCGGGTGGGTCAGCAGGTCCTCGGAGGCCGCACGCTGCACGACGCCCCGAGGCTCGAGGGGTCCGTGCTCCGGGCCGTCGTGGACGCGGCGCTGGTGACGCTCGAGCGACCCGGCAGCTGAGAAACGTCGACGCTCGCCCTGGTGACCCGCCCTCGGGGTGCTCCGGACCAATCCGGGAGCCCGGCGGAGGTCGGGACCGGTGCCTCACCCCTCCCCGGCGCCGCTCGGGCGGCGGAGACTCGCGACCGGCTTGGCGCGCTCGGGACCGCCGTGTTAACGCCCCTGCCCCCCGAATCGAACGGGAGATCGGGAAACGCCGTGGGCAACGCCGGGATGTCACTCTTGCGCTTCACCTTCCTCGGCACGTCGGCCGCCCAGCCGACGATCCATCGGAACCTCTCCGGTCTCGCGGTGAAGGCCGACTCCGACCTGCTCCTGTTCGATTGCGGCGAGGGCAGCCAGCGGCAGATGATCCGCTACGGCACCGGCTTCTCGGTGGACGCGGTCTTCTTCACCCACTTCCACGCCGACCACTACCTGGGAATCATCGGGTTCCTCCGCACCCTGGGGATGATGGGACGCGAGGAGAAGCTGGTGCTCTACGGCCCGGTCCCGGCGAAGCGCCTGCTGAACCAGGCGGTGCACCTCGGCGTGGACCAGCTCGGGTTCCCGCTGGACATCATCGAGCTCAAGGACGGCGACCGGATCCAGCGGCGTGGTTACGCGGTGCGGGCGGTCGGAGTGCAGCACCGCATCAACGCCCTGGGCTTCGTGCTGGAGGAGGACGTCCGGGCCGGTCGCTTCCATCTGGAGCGCGCTCGGGCGCTCGGCGTGCGCGAGGGACCCGACTTCGGACGATTGCAGCGAGGCGAGTCGGTCGTGGCGCTCGACGGGAAGACGGTGAGCCCGGGCGACGTGATGGGGCCCACCCGGCCGGGCCGGAAGCTGGCGATCTCCGGCGACACCCGGCCCTGCGAGGCCGTGGTCGAGGCGGCGCGCGAGGCGGACATCCTCATCCACGAGTCGACGTTCTCCGACGACGACCAGGCGCGGGCGCTGGAGACGCGGCACTCGACGGCGCGCGAGGCGGGGCGGGTGGCCCAGCAGGCCGGGGCGCACCGGCTGATCCTCACCCACCTCAGCTCGCGCTACGACACCGACTTCGGGCGGCTCCTCGCCCAGGCCCGCGAGGAGTACTCCGGACCGTTGGAGGTCGCACACGACGGGCTGACCGTGGACATCCCCGTGAGAGAGTGATCGGCGACGCCACCGCAGTCGCACGACACGGGATTCAGGTGACGAGGCGCGTCGTTCACTGGCGTGCTCAGTCGCCCGTGGCGCAACACGTTCCGGGTCGAGCGAAGCCACCGGGACAACTCCCGAGCGCGTAACGCCACGGCCCGACTGGGAGCGCAGCGTGGCAGGAGACGTGCACTTCCACGGGCTCGTTCCCGACTCGGGTCCACGAGCCGGCGACTCCGGGAGGAATGTCATGCGTCGATCGATTCTGGGTGCGTTCTTGCTGTGTGCAGCGTGTGGCGGTGGGGTGAGGAGTGCGGACCCGGGTGTCGTGAGCCAGGATCCGGC
>DATJVY010000061.1:0-32810 GCA_035501615.1 Myxococcaceae bacterium | reverse complement strand
CAGGGCTTCCGGCGACGGGGAATCAGCCCGCGGCGTACTGCCGGCGGTGCTCCTGGATTCCGGTGAAGCGGAACTGGCCCGGCGCGGGAGCGATGTCCGGCGGCGCGTCGGGAGGCAGCCCCATCAGCCGCTCGTACTCCTCCACGGTGACACGCTCGCGGGCGCCGAGGACCTCGTCCAGCCTCGCCCGCGCGATGCTCTCGGCGGCGGCCTTCCCCACCACGCCGGAGAAGAACTCGCTCGCGCAGCCGCTCCCGTAGGAGAAGAGGCCGATCCGCTTCCCCGCGAGCCCGGACGCGCCGGTGTCCAGCATTCCCGCCAGGCCGAGGTAGAGCGAGCCGGTGTAGACGTTGCCGACCCGCGCGCAGAGCGTGAGCGACCCCGCGACCTGGCGCTCGAAGCTGGCCGCGCCCTCGCGCTCCTCGCGGATCTCGTCGAACGCGCCGAGCACGTCGTCCAGGTCGCAGCGCCGGAGCCGGGCATGGGCCTTCTTCGCCATCTTGCAGAACGGGACGTGGTAGCCGATGGCCGCCAGCTGCTCGCTCGGGAGCGAGGTTCCGTTCCTGCGGACGATCTCCCGGGCCTCCGCCTTGCCGCGCCAGTCCCGGTACGCCCCGGACAGCGCCTCCAGGTAGCAATCGATGGAGTAGTGGCCGTCCACCACCGCCTCGCGGCGGCCGAGCGGACGCCAGAAGTCGAAGACGTGAGCGCTGCTGGTCCCGTCGACGCCGAGGTCCAGCGCGAGCAGCTCCGGCCGCGCCGACACGAGCAGGGCCACCGCGCCGGCGCCCTGGGTGGGCTCGCCCGCGGTCTTGACTCCGTAGCGCGCGATGTCCGAGCAGACGACGAGCGCCGACTTGCCCCCCGCCACGCCCGAGGCGATCCACTCGGCCGCGGCCATGAGCGCCGCCGTCCCGCCGTAGCAGGCGTGCTGGACGTCGAAGACCCGCATCTGCCGGGGAAGGCCGACCAGCCCCTGGACGAACGAGGCCACCGGCTTGCTGTGGTCGACACCGGTCTCGGTGCCGACGGCGAGCATCCCGATGGATGTCGGGTCGATCCGGTTCGCCTCGAGGAGGCTGCGAGCCGCGGTCGCGGCCAGCGCGACGCTGTCCTCGCCCGGGTCGGTCACTGCCATCTCCCGCACGCCGAGTCCGGCGATGAACTTGGCCGGATCGACCCCCCGGGCGCGCGCCAGGTCCTCCAGGTGCAGCGTGCGCCGAGGCAGCGCCACGGCAAGGGCCTCGATGCCCACGGACGGCTTCATGCGAATCTCTCTCCCCTCAAGCTGTGATGGATGGGCTCCGGGCCGGCCAGCCGGAGCGGATGGTGTCGTACGGTCCAGCACGGCGCCGCGCGTGCGGACCGTGCACCTGACCGTGAGACGAGCTGAAGCGACTCAGGAGCGGGGCGCGGAGACCAGCCCGGTGAAGAGCAGATCGACCATGCCGGCGGCGACCTCGTCGTCGGTGCGCTTCCCGCCCGGCTTGAACCACTTGTAGATCCAGAGAACCATCCCCAGGAACGCGAAGGCGGCGACGGTCGGATCCACGGTGCGGATCTGCTGCCGCTCCACGGCCTCGGCGAAGGACGACTCGAGGAACCGCACGTAGCGCTTCTTCCGCGCGTTGATCTGCGCTTGCGCCTTGCCGGTCAGCGTGTCGTGCTCGTGGAGGATGATGGTGACTTCCTTGCTCCAGCCGCGCGTGACCAGCTTGATGTTCTTGGCCATGCAGGCCTTGAGGCGCTCGACCGGGTCGGGGATGTGCTCCACCTCGGAGAGGACGCGTTCCTCGAACACGTCCATCCCGTAGTTCATGATCTCGACGAGCAGCTGCTCCTTGCTCTCGATGTGGTGGTAGAGCCCGGCCTTGGTCAGCCCGCAGGCGTCGGCGATCTCCTGGATGCTCGTCCCCTCGTAGCCCTGCTTGCAGATCAGCCGCGCGGCGGTCTCCAGGATGGCCCGGTGCTTCGCGGTGGTGTCGTCGGTGCGTCTCACGGGGGGGCGGGGGCATCGAGATTACCACTCGGATCTTGAGGGCGGCTCGTTCCCGCCTACCGACTGGTAGGTAGCAGCCCCGACCCGTGCGCGTCCAGTCCCGGCGACTTCTCGCGTCTCGACGGGGGCTTGCGCATGGGTAGGCTGAGGGGCGTGCGCACGTCCTTTCCGCCGGCTCGCCTGGTGATCGGCCTCGCGGCCTTCGGGTCCGCCTGTGCCTGGCTCCAGGTCGCCGAGGGTGGGTTCAAGAAGCCGACCGTGGCGTACAGGAGCGCGTCGCTGAGCAACGTGACGCTGAGCGGGGCGACGCTGAACGTCGTGACCAGCGTCGACAACCCGAACGCCGTGGGGCTGTCGCTCGCGGACGTCGACTACCGGCTGAGCATCGACGGGCATCCAGTCGCGACCGGGCACCCCCCGGACGGGCTGGAGATCCCGGCAAACGGCAGCGCGGACCTGACCCTGCCCGCGACGTTCCAGTACACGGACCTCGGCCAGGCCGTGACGGCGGTGCTGGCCAGGGGCAGCGCCGGGTACAGGGCGGAAGGCACCGTGGGAGTAAAGACGCCGGTCGGTCTCGTGCGCGTGCCGCTCTTGCACGAGGGGACGTTCACCTTGCCGGACGTGCCGGGCATCGCGCTCGGGGCGCCGCGGGTGACCAGCGTGGCGTTCGACCACGCGACGGTGGAGCTGCCGGTGACGCTGACGGCGAAGGGGAGCTACCCCATCCCGCTGCAGGCGCTGGAGGCCGCAGTGACCATCGGCGGTGCACGCGTCGGCGACGTGTCGGCGAGGGACATCGGCACGCTCGAGCCCGGGACGCCGCGGTCGGTCACGCTCCCGCTCACGGTTCCGTTCTCCGGCGCGCTCCAGGCCGCCGAGGTCATCCTGAAGGGCGGCAGCATCCCGATCGCGCTCGAGGGGCAGCTGCACTCCGGGCCTGCCCCGGTGCCGTTCTCGCTGAAGACGACGGCGCAGTTCCGTCGGTAGCCGCAAACATTGCTTTCCGGCCCAGGACCGAGGACGGTCAGAGCTCCTCGTGCCGGAAGGGCTTCTTCCCCGGGCCGTAGTCGGCGCTCACCTGCCCCGAGCCGCGGAGGATCCACCGGAACGTGAGTAACCCGTCCACTCCCACCGGCCCGCGGGCGTGGAGCTTCCCCGTGCCGATGCCCACCTCCCCGCCCAGGCCGAACCGGTAGCCGTCGGCGAACCGGGTGCTGGCGTCGTGGAAGACGCAGGCCGCGTCGACCTCGGCGAGGAACCGCTCGGCGGCGGCCCGGTCCTCCGCGACGATGGCCTCGGTGTGCTGCGAGCCGTGCCGTGCGATGTGCACCAGCGCACCGTCGAGGTCCGCCACCCGGGCAACGGAGAGGATCAGCGCACCGTACTCGGTGCCCCAGTCGGCCTCGGTCGCCGCCTTCATCTCCGGATGCCGCGCTCGGCTCGCCGCGTCTCCCCGGAGCTCCACCCCGGCCGACCGGAGTCCCGCCACGCTCGCCTCGAGCGCGGCCTCGGCCCCCGGCTCCCAGAGGAGCGTCTCGAGCGCGTTGCACGCCGCCGGGTAGGTCACCTTGCTGTCGACGACGATGCGCGCCGCCTTCGCCGGATCGGCCGACCGGTGGAGGAAGACGTGACAGACGCCCTCGGCATGGGCCAGCACCGGGATGCGGCTCCGGGCGCGGACGTGCTCCACGAACTCCTTGCCACCCCGGGCGACGACCAGGTCCACGCCCCTCTCGAGGCCGAGCAGCGCGTCGACCTCGGCCCGGTCGTCGAGCAGCTGCACGGCGTCGGGAGGCAGCTTCGCGCGCTCCAGCGCCCCGCGCACCACCTCGGCCAGGGCACGGTTCGACTCCGCCGCCTCCCGGCCGCCCTTGAGCAGCGCCGCGTTCCCCGAGCGGAGCGCGAGCGAGGCGATCTGCACCAGAGCGTCGGGACGGGACTCGAAGACCACGGCCAGCACGCCGAGCGGACAGCGCTCCTGCGTCAGCACCAGTCCCTCGTCGAGCCTGCGTCGGGCGAGCACGGTCCCGAGCGGATCGGCCCGCGTCGCGAGCTGCCGCGCGCCGTCGGCGAGCGTGTCCAGCTTTGCCGCATCCAGCCTGAGCCGCTTCACCAGTGCCGGGGCGAGGCCGGTGGCCGCCGCGAGGTCCCGGCCGTTCGCCTCCAGCACCCGGGCACGCACCTCCGGATCGACCAGTGCCGCCTCGAGCGCCTCGAGCGCCTTCGTCCGCGCTCCGGCCGGAGCCCGCGCCAGCCGGCCACCGGCCTCGAGCGCCTTCTGCACCCGTTCGGTGACCGCGCTCATGACCCGAGCACCAGGTTGTCGCGGGTGACGAGCGCGTCGTAGCCCCGCCACCCGAGCACGTCCTCGATCTCCTCGCTGTGGCGACCGGCGAGCGCCCGGCAGGCCCGGGCGTCGTAGTTGGCGAGGCCGCGGCCACGCACCCGCCCCGACCCGTCGCGGATCTCGACCACGTCGCCCTCGCGGAACTCTCCCTCCACCGCGACCACCCCGACGGGCAGGAGCGACGCCCGGCCGCCCTCGAGCGCGCGGAGCGCCCCGTCGTTTGCCACCAGCGCCCCGGCGTGCGGGGCGAGCGCGATGCGCTGCCTCCGGACCGCTCGGCGCTCGGTGGGCGGAATGCACGTGCCCACCGATTCGCCGGAGAGGAGGCGGTGGAGGACGTTCGGCTCCGCCCCCGAGGCGATGACCACGGTGATGCCGGACCGGCTCGCCAGCCGCGCCGCCTCGAGCTTGCTCGACATGCCGCCGGTCCCACCCGCGCTCGCGCCTCCGAGCTGCGGGGTCTCCGCGTCCAGCACGTCGATGCGGCGCGCCGCGGGCTCGGTGCGCGGATCCGCGGTGTGGAGCCCGTCCACGTCGGTGAGCAACACCAGGAGATCCGCGTCGACGCCGATCGCCACCCGCGCGCTCAGGCCGTCGTTGTCGCCAAAGACCGCCGCACCCGCCTCCGCGCCCTGGGCCTGCCGGTGCTCGACCAGCTCGCGGATGCTCACGCTGTCGTTCTCGTTGAGCACCGGAACGGCCTTCAGCTCCAGCAGCCGCATCAGCGTCGTCCGCACGCAGAGCGCGCGGTCGCGGTCGCCGAGGTCGCTCTCGGTCAGCAGCACCTGGGCAGCGGTGACCCCGAACTGGGCGAACGCCGAGGTGTACAGCCCGACCAGGTGTCCCTGCCCCACCGCCGCGCAGGCCTGACGGAGGCCCAGCGACCGCGGCCGCTCGGTGAGCCCGAGCTGCTTCATCCCCAGCGCGACGGCACCGCTGGAGACCAGGAGGATCTGCCGCCCCTCCTGCCGGAGCAGCGCCATCTCCTCCACCAGGGACATCAGCCGGCCGAGGGCCACGGAACGCCCGTCGTGGGTCACCACCTGGGTTCCCAGCTTGACGACGATGCGCTGCGCGGCCTCGAGAGGAGGCCGCGTGCCCGGCTGTGCTAGGTCCGAGGGCATGCTGGACAACGACGGTACCCTGGGCGTCCTGGGTTGTGGAACGGTGGGCGAGGCGATCGTGCGCGGGCTGATCCGGGCCGGCTCGCTCACGCCTGCTCGCTTGACGGTGTCGACGCGGCGACCGGAGGCAGCGGCGGCGCTGGCGCAGCGACACGGCATCCGCGCCGGCGTCGACAACCTCGCCGTGGCCCGCGAGGCCAGCGCGGTCCTGGTCTCCCTGAAGCCCCAGCAGCTGGCGGCAGTGCTGGACTCCGACGAGATGCGCGCCGCGCTCCGGGGAAAGCCGGTGCTGAGCGTGGCCGCGGGTGTGCGCCTGGAGCAGATCCGCCGCTGGCTCCCGGAGAGCCCCCTCGTCCGCGCGATGCCCAACACCCCCTGTCTCATCGGGGAGGGGATGACGGTGGTCTCCCGGGGCCCGCTGGCCACGGACGCACACGTGCACACCGCCATCCGGCTCTTCCAGGCCGTCGGCCGCTGCCTCGAGCTCGAGGAGAAGTCGATGGACGTGGTCACCGCCCTGAACAGCAGCGGGCCGGCGTTCGCCTATCTCATCATCGAGGCCCTCGCAGAAGGCGGAGTGATGATGGGGCTCCGGCGCGACGTGGCCATGGAGATCGCGGCCCAGATGCTCCAGGGGTCGGCCCGGATGGTGCTCCAGACCGGCCTGCACCCCGCGGCGCTGAAGGACCAGGTCACCACCCCGGCCGGGTGCACCATCGCGGGGCTCCTCACCCTCGAGGACGGGCGGATCCGCTCGGTCCTCGCCCGGGCAGTCGAGGAGGCGACCCGGGTGGCCTCACGTCTGGGCCAGTCGTAGGAAGGCGCACTTCGGCGCGAAATCACCGCCGCCGGTCCAGCGTTCATCGAGAGGCGGCCCGCTCACTCGCCCGTTGCGAGGGGGACCGGCCCGCTGCCAGGATCTCACCGTGGGCCTGCTCGACAGCGAACGTCTCGCCTTCCTGAAGAAGCTCCGACCCGCCTCCCTCAAGCGGCTGGGCTCGCTGCGCATGGAGGACGTGGTCTCGCTGGAGGCGAAGCGGGCCCGCATCCGGCTGAAGGCGCTGCGGACGCGCTACCCCACCGCGGGCCCCCGGGAGCTGGGGCAGCACGTCATCGAGTCGGCGAAGGGCCTGGGCTCGCTGAGCGGGTCGGTGAGCGGCGTGTTCGGCCTGATCAGCGTCCCGGCGGATCTCCTGGTCGTGGCCTGGCTGCAGATCCGGATGCTGGCGGACATCGCGACCGCCTACGGGGTCGACCTGCGCTTCCGGCGCGCCCGGAGCGAGCTGCTCGGCGTCCTCGGCGAGGCCAACGGCGTCGGGCCGCTGCAACGCTCGGGGCCCAAGGTCCTGGGCAAGGTGGCGGCGGTCCTCGCCGAGAAGGGCGGGTTCGCCACGCTGGGCCGGGCGATGCCGCTCGTCGCCGCGCCGGTCACTGCCTGGCTGAACAACCACCACCTCCAGATGGTCGGGGAGGCCGCCCTTCGCCAGTACGATGGGTTCGAGCGGGCCTCGGCCAAGACCAGGGCCGCGTCGCGAGCGAGCGCGCCATGAGCGCCCGGGTCATCGAGCTCGATCTTGAGACGGGCGTGTACACCCGCGCGGCGTTCGAGCGCGAGGTGGCGTTCGCGGTCCACGTGGCGCGCCGTGCGGACCAGCCCTGCAGCTTGCTCGTGGTGGACATCGACGACTTCCGGGCCCTCCGCGACGTGCGCGGCGACCTGGCCGCGGACAGCTGCCTCGAGGGGCTGGCCCAGCGCATCTCCGCCGAGAGCAACGGGGCGGGCCCCATCGGCCGGCTCGGCGCGGACACCTTCGGGCTGCTCCTCCCCGGCTGGGCGCTGCCGCGGTCGTGCACCCTGGCCGACCGGCTGCGGGGCGCGGTGCGGGACGACCCGTGCGTGATGGCCACGGTCAGCGTGGGCGTGGCGTCGCTCCGGCCGGCCGAGCCGTGGGGGAACCTGCTCGATGCGGCCGAGTCGGCGTGCACCCGCGCGAAGCAGGCCGGGCGCGACCGCAGCGTCCACCGCCGGTGAGCCTGGAAGCGCGCCGCTCGAAGAGCCTCCCCTGGTGGGGGGGATGGGCAAGGGGCCGGGGGCTAGGCTAGTCGGCGAGCATCGTCTTCACGTCGTCGGGAAGCTCGCCGGTCAGCTCCCAGCGCAGGAGCGACGCGGGGACGAGCCCCGCGGCATCGAACGCATCCATGAAGCCCCGGAGCGAGAACCGGTCGCCCTCCTTCCGGCGCCGGGCCTCCATCAGCCGCTCGATCTCGATCTTCCCGACCACGTAGCTGGTCCCGTAGCCCGGCTGACGCAGATAGAGGTGCTGCTCGCCACGGACCAGCTTCCCGGTCAGCTTCAGCCAGTCGCGGGGAGTGCCGGTGGAGGCGATCTTCGCCGCGCCCTCGAGGTCGACCTGGTTGGCCTGCATCCGGAGCTCCCCCAGCGCGCGTGCGGCCCGCTCCGCGAGGGCGACGTAGATCAGCTCCCGCGACCGCGGCCGGGCGTCGAACATCCCGGCCTGGAGCATCATCTCCTCCCAGCCGGTCGCGTGGCCCTCGGTGCGGGTGTTGAAGATGTTGTAGAGCAGCGGCCCGCGACGGATGGGATCGGGGTTCGGGTCCCGCTCCATCCGGCCCAGGTCGAACCAGTGGTAGCCGTGGGTCCGCATCACCTCCGGATCGCGGCGGTCGATCTCGGAGAAGAACTCCAGCGGCCCGGGCGAAAAGTGGCCCACCCGCGCCAGGAGCGCCGGCTCCATCCAGTCCTGGACGGTGAGGATGTCGTGCGCCTTGAGGTACGCGACGTACTCGGCGACCGCGGCGGTGGAGCGGCGCTGCCACTCGTCGGCCGAGTCGATCGGCTGGGGCTGGGGGCCGCTGTTGCGCCGCTCCTCGAGCGCGAGGAAGGCCCAGGCGCGGGCCAGCTCCCGCTCCATCAGGGCGACCTCGTCTCGCCAGGTCCAGGGGACGAGCTGGACGTGCTTCAGGTACCAGTCGTAGTGGGCGACGCCGATCCCGGAGGGCGCGGTCTTCGAGGGAAGCTGCTGGTCGATCCACTGCGCGAACGCCTCGGTGGCCTGCCGGGCCCTCTGCACCTCGGCGGCGAGGGCGCTTCCCTCCGGGATCTTCTTCGCGAGCGCCACGAGCTCTGCTGCCTGCGCCCGCATCTCGTGCGCTCCTCCGATCCAGAGATCGCGTCCCCGGCCGACCAGGTTCTTCCGGGCCTGCTCCAGCCGGTCGGGGATGGTGTGCAGGGCTCCGGCCAGCTCGGCGGAGGCGGCCGCGTCCAGGGGGAAGCGGAGCTTCCAGAGCTCGACGGCCCCGACGGTCCACGGGCCCTCGCGCGCCGGCTGATCGCTCTGCTCCTCGAAGACCGTGCGGTAGAAGGCCGGGTCGTTGGCCCAGGGCCGGAGCACGCGGTGGTCGAAGTCGAGGCCGGCCATCTCGGCCCGCAGCAGGTACCAGTCGATCTGGTCATGCGGGCTCCAGCCGCTCCGGTCGAAGGCCTCGAGCTTGCGGCGAATGGTCGGGAGCGCCTTCTGCTGGGTCGCCATCGCCGCCGCGGAGTAGTCCGGGATGCCGCCGCGCAGCGTGGGCCGCTGGAAGGCCCGCCACTCCTCGAAGAGCGCCACGAGCTGGCCGTGAGTCGTGGGGCGGGGAGCCGGCGCTGCACGGGCGGCGAGGTTGGACACGGTCAGCAAGAAGAGCGCGGCGGCCTGCGGACGGCGCATCGAGAGCCACTCCGTTTCCTGGGGGGCCCGCGACCATGGCACGGGTGTCCGGGCGGGCCCAGCGTCGCCGGAGCCCCGGGAGCCAGCTCCGGACAGACGGGCTGGCGTCCGCGCTGGTTCGATGGTATCTACAGACATATCTTTTAGACACATCTTGTCGATGTGTCGACCGAGGCCGGCCCGTCCGGCGAGGAGCAAGGGATGCGACACGAGGATTCCTGGGGATTCGACCCCGCGATGTTCATGGGCCGCGGCCCGTGGGGGCGGCGTGGCCACGGTGGCCGGCACGACTGGTGGGACATGTTCGGCGGGCCACCGCCGAGGGCAGAACGAGGGGCGGTGCGGTACCTGGTGCTGGACGCGCTCGAGAAGCAGCCCCGGCACGGCTACGAGATCATGCAGGCCATCGAGGAGCGCAGCGGACAGGCCTACCGCCCGAGCCCCGGAGTCATCTACCCCACCCTGCAGATGCTCGAGGAGCTGCGGCACGTCCGCGGTACCGAGGACGACGGGCGCCGCATCTACGCCATCACTCCCGAGGGACTGCGTGACCTCGAGGAGCACCGCGCCGAGGTGGAGGAGTTCTACGAGCGCTCGGGCGCCACGAGCTGGGCGGAGAGCGCCGAGGACCTCGCCGACCTCATGAAGCGCGCGGCCCAGCTGTTCCGGGTCCTCCGCCGCGCCGCCCGCCGGGGGCGGCTCAGCCCCGGCGCGATGCGCAAGCTCCGTGCGGTGCTCGACGACGTCCTGACCAAGGTGACGTCCATCGTCGAGGATTGACCGAGCCCGTCTCTCAGAGCAGCGCCCGTCCGAGCGACCAGGCCACCCCACCGACGAAGAGCAGCGCCAGCGCGCCGAGCCGGGCCCGGAGCGCGAGCGCGCCGACGACGATCGCCACCCCGAGGGCGAGGAGGCGCTGGGTCCCCGCCGCGGTCCAGAGGAGCGACACGGCCGAGGCCCCGAGCAGCCCGAGCACCACCGGACGCACCGCGAGCTCGAGGCGACGAACCCAGGTCACCTTCCGCCAGCGGTGGTAGACGGCGTAGGCGGCGCCCATGATGGCCACCGGCCCGCTGTAGATGCCGACGAAGGCAACCACCGCGCCGGCGAGCCCGGCCACGTGCCAGCCGATGACCGTGCACATCGCCATGTTCGGCCCCGGCACCACCTGGCCGAGCACGAACGCCTGGACGAAGCCCTCCGGCGTGACGAGGCCCTGGTCCACCAGCGCGCGCTGCAGCTCCGGCAGGACCGCGAACACGCTCCCGAACGAGACCAGGCCGAGCCGGAAGAAGATCCAGAACAGCGCGAGCAGCTTCACAGGGTGAACTCGAGGAGAAGGGCCACCGGGAGCGCCACGGCGAGCACCACGAAGAGCGAGACCCCGAGGAGGATCGCCGCGGCGACACCCGCCATCAGCCCGGCGCGCGCGAGCCTCACCCGCACCCGGGCCGGCGTGGCTGGATCCGCCGTGCTCGCCAGCCCCGGCAACCGGCGCCAGAGGAACAGGAAGAGCAGCACGATTCCCGCCACCGCCATTCCCCGGAGCGGTGCCTGCACCCAGGGATGGTCGAGGGCGAGCACGCCGGAGAGCACGACCGCGAGCACCGCGCCGGGCAGGCACAGGCAGAGGATGCCCGCCACCGCGCCGACCGGGCCCACCAGCCGGTAGCCCAGGTAGGCGGAGAGATTGACCAGGTTCGGTCCCGGGAGGAGCTGGGCGACGGTGATGACCTCCGCGAACTCCTCGGTCGTGACCCAGCCGCGGTCGCGCACCACCGCATCCTCGTAGAGCACGATGCGGCTCGCCGAGCCGAAGCTCAGCGTCCCGATGGCCACGTTGACCCGCAGCCAGTCCGCCACGCTCGGGACCGGCCGCGGGGAGGTCACTTCTTCTTCAGCGCCCACTCGGCATGGGTGACCACCGGCAGCTGCAGTGCCCGCTCGCGGTCCAGGTCGAGGTTTCCGATGTGCAGCGACAGCGGCGCCTGCACCCACTTGTAGATGCTGCCGAGGAACATCTGGACGAACCGTGCGACGTACCCGTGCACGGTGTCCTTCGGCAGATCGGGGAACATCGTCCCCACCACCTGCTCGACCTCCTCGGGCAGGAGCTTCTCGTCGGCGAAGAGGTGGAAGCAGGCGTCGAGCACCCGGAAGGGCATCAGCTCCTCCTCGCCCACCTGGTTCGGGGCCAGCTCCGGGCCGGGCGGCTTCTGGAGGACGAGGCGGATGCCCTCGAGGGGCCGGACCTCCTGGAGGTAGTCGAGCAGGACCATCACCACCGTCTTCGGAACGTTGGCGATGACCGCCAGCGCGCCCTCCAGGTCACCGCCGACGGTGGTGTAACCCACCGCGCGCTCGCTCATGTTCCCGGTCTGGAGGAAGAGCCCGCCCGAGGAGTTGCTCCAGTTCCACATCCGCTGGCCGCGGATCCGGGCCTGGATGTTCTGCTCGGTGAGCGGGGTGACACTCTCGCCGGGCTGGAGCATCCCCCGCACCGACTCGAGCTCGCGCTCGAACGCCGCGTCGATGCTCGAGACCCGCAGCGGCACCCCGAGCTCCTCGCAGACCGTGCGCGCCGCCTTCTCGGTCTCGGCCGAGGAGTAGCGGCTGGGCATGTAGAAGGCCCGGAGCAGGCTCCCCGGGGCCTCGGGCTTCCTGCGGCTGGCCCACCGGTGGGCGACGAGCAAGGTGAGCAGCGAGTCGCGCCCTCCCGACAGCGCCACCCCGATCGCCCTGAAGACGCGGTTCTTCTCGAAGTAGTCGCCCACCCCCATCGCGAGGGCATCGAGCACGTCCTCGCAGTAGCGGGTGCGCGCCGGCACGTGCTTCTCCGGCCCGGGGAGGAAGAAGCTCCCGTGCGCGGGCACGGGGTAGGTCAGCTTCTCGCGCCGGGTGCGGAACACGCTCGGGGGGATCTCGATGGTCGGAACCGGGTCGTGGGAGGCGGCCCACGCCGCGTGGTCGACTCGCCAGGTGGTGTTCTCGCTCCGGAGGCGCATCGTCCGGTCGAGGTCGACGGTGGTGGCCTCCCAGCCCTCGCGCCAGCGCGGCGCATCGAGCATCGGCTTGCCGTTCTGGAAGACGAAGCCTCCGCCGTCGAAGAGCAGCCCGTCGTTGGCGCCGACGAGGTTCACGTAGGCCAGGGTGCACTGATGGTCCGCGGCGCGGGTGATGAGCATCTCCCGGCGGGTCTCGTCGGTCCCCACCCGGAATGCGGAGCCGGAGATGTTCACCACCAGCTCGGCGCCCGAGTAGGTGCGGCGGCGCATCGGGCACTCGGTGGTCCAGGCGTCCTCGCACACCTCGGGGGCGATGACGCCGAAGTCGAACTTGAAGATGAGGTCGCCGAAGGGGACGCCCCGGTGCTCGCCGCGCTGGTGGGGGAAGCCGCGGCTGAAGGTGCGGCCCTCGTAGTAGATGCTGTACGTCGGCAGCTTCTCCTTGGGGACGAGGCCACGGATCTCCCCGCCGGCGACGATGGCCGCGCAGCCGTAGCGGAGCCCCTCGTGGAGGATGGCCACGCCGAGGACGTGCACCGTCGGCTGGTCCCGGGTCTGCTTCGCGAAGTGCTCCAGCACCCGCCACTGGTCCTCGACGAAGCCCTGCCACTGGATGAGGTCCTCGGGCGGATAGCCTCCGATCATCTGCTCCGGATAGGCGGCCAGGGTCACGCCGGCGGCGGCCATCTCCCGGGCGAAGCGCAGGGCGCGGTCCGCATTGGCCTGGGTCGCCCCCACGGTGGTGTTCACCGAGGCGAGGCCGATCTTCACCAGCCGCATCCGCGCATCCGCTCCCTTCAGTTCATCGGTCCGTCCGGCTTGGCCGGAGCGAGCCGGGCCAGCACCTCGCTCACCTCGGCCAGCACCGAGCGGAGCCGCGCCCCGACGTCGAGCTCGCACAGCAGATCCTGCCGTCGCTCGACGTCGGCCACCACGCTGGACGCCACCACGTCCGCCAGCGCGCCGCCGGAGGCCCTGGCCGAGGCCTGCAAGAGCCCCTGCGCCACCGGCGGTGGGAGCCTCGCCGCCAGCTCGAGCATCGCCTGGCGGAGCTGCTCCTCCTCGACCCCATGGTAATCGGCGTCGGGGAGGATCGCCGCCCGCACCTCGCGGTACGGCTGTTCGGGGGGGAGCTCCTCGAGGATGCGCGCCCGGGCCGTGCCCTGGACGATGATGTTGAACTTCCCGCCCTCCAGCTCCTCGTGCCAGGCGATGATCCCGGCGCACACCATGGGTCGCATGCGCGGGCGGCCCATGTAGGCGCCCTCGTAGCCCGGCTCGAGCTGGGCCATGGCCATCACCTTGTCCCCGGCGAGCGCCGACCGCACCAGCGACCGATAGCGCGGCTCGAAGATGTGCAACGGGAGCACCGTCTGCGGAAACAGCACGGCGGAGGGGAGGGGGAAGACCTTCAGCGCCGAGGCGGCGCGCTCCACCCGTTCCAGGGCCGTCATGACCGGCAACCTAACACCCGGGCAGCTGCGACGGCGCAGGTGCTAGGGTGCGCGCCCGACTTTTGCGATGACCCACGACAACGTTCCATCCCGACCGGCCACGCCCTGGGGACGCGCCCGCGCCTGGCTCGGCGGCATGTACGCCCGCGTCGAGTCGTACGCCAACAGTCCGGCCGCGTTCGGCGCGCTGCTCTTGGTCGCGGCGATCGACTCGGCCTTCTTCCCCGTTCCGCCGTTCGTGCTGCTCATCCCCATGATCATCGCCGCGCCCCAGCGGTGGCTCCGGCTGATGCTGTGGGGCACCGTGGCCTCCGTCGCGGGGAGCCTCCTCGGATACGGCATCGGCGCGGCGATGCGCGGCGGATTGAACCTCATCCACATCGACCCGAACGTGCGGCTCGATCTGGGTCCGGACTGGTTCCGGAAGGCCTTCCTCGTCCTCGCGGGCCTGTCGGGCGTGGTGGCGGTGGCAGCGGCGCTGCAGGGGCTGCGTCAGCGCCGCAGCGCGTGGCTCCAGGCGGCGGTGGCCACCGCGCTCGTGCTGGGCCTCGTCGTGGCCTCGACCCGAACCGGCGGGCTGGCGGTGCACGGCACGGTCGCCGAGCTGCTGAGCCGCAACTGGTGGTCGCTCGCGGTGGTCTGCATGGTGGCCCCGGCCTTCAAGCTGGCCACGATCGGCAGCGGCCTGGTCGGTGTGTCCATCCCGGCGTTCCTCGGCGCGTGCGCGGTGGCGCGGCTGGTGCGCTTCGGCATCGCGGCCGCGCTGGCGCGCTTCGGCGGGCCGCCGGTGCGTGACTGGCTGCTCCGGCATCACCACGCGCACGTGCCACCCGCGCAGCCTGCACGACCGCTCGAGACCTGAGCGTCCGGGCGCGATTCCGCTCCGGCTGCAGCACGCGCAATCGGGGAAGGCGCCGCGCGTCTTCCCGCTCGGAGGAAGCCGACACCATGTCCCGACCCGCCGTCGCCGCTCTGCTCTCGTTCCTGATTCCCGGGCTGGGGCAGATCTACAACCGCGAGGTGCTCCGGGGGCTGTTTTGGCTCGTCATCACCCCCGCGCTGTGGATCGGCAGTGCCGGCTTCCTCGGCTGGATCGCGCACCTCATCTCCGCCGCCACCGCGTACCACCGCGCGGAGCTGCAGGATGGGCTGCCCCGGGCCGCCCGGCTCGACTGGCGCTCGCTGTAGGGGGGACGGCCTACGGGTTGGAAGCGGTCTTCTGCCCGGCTTCACCCGTGGAGCCGCGGAGCACCGCGAAGTTGATGTTCCCGTAGCCGCCGCCCTGGCAGCTGAACATCACCCGCTTGATGATCCGGAAGGGCACGTCCTTGTGCCCCTGGATGTTCACCACGCCCTTGAAGGCGGTCCCGTCGTTGGCCAGGGCGTGGAGCTCCTCGGTCTCCTTCCGCTGCTCGCGGAGCTTCTCCTCCAGCGCGGGGATGGTGACGTAGTCGTCCCGAGAGAGGTCCGCCACCCGGGCCACCGAGAGCCCGTTGATGATGATGTCGTCGTTGCTGATCATGATCACCGGCGCCAGCTCCAGCTCGTCCACGTGCGTGGCGGTGGGCAGCTGGATGTCCTTGGTCATGTTCAGGATCTCTCCCGTCGCCGAGAAGTTGGCGATCAGGAAGAGCACGATGATGACGAACATGTCGACCAGCGGCGTGATCAGCAGATCCGCGTTCGACGCCTTGTGCGAGGCGTGACCGTGACCGAAGACCTTCGACTTCTGGAGCCGCTTCCCGAAGCGCTTGCCTGGAGTCTCGATGGCCATGGTCAGGTGCTCACGGGCGCGACGGAGACCGAGGGGAAGCCGTCGCCGATGCACTCGTCGATGACGTGCACCAGGTCCTCGTAGCGGACCGAGTCCTCGGTCTGGACGGTGATCGCCGTCTGGTCGGGGCCGAGCTTCTCCTTCACGTCCTTGAAGCGCTCGGCGAGCTTGGCGAGGTCGATCTGCTGCTTGGCGTCCCGAGTGATCGGGATGGGATCGAAGGTGCTGGTGCCCACGGTGAGCCGCAGGTCCTTCTCCGAGAGAAGCAGCGTCACCGGTACCGTCTTGTCGTCCTTGTCCGGGGTGGGGTCGCCGTCGCCGCCGCCCCCTGCCACCTGGAGCCGGCCGATCTGCGTCCACACCGCGGTCATGATCAGGAAGCTGATGGTCACCGCCATCAGGTCGATGAAGGGGACCAGGTTGATGGTGGCATCCAAAGGCTTCTTGGGGCCCTTGCTGTCACCCAGGTCCATCCCGCCGGCCATCTGCGCTGCCTCCGGTCTCTAGGGTTGCCTGCGGTCGCGGTGCGCTTCCTCGAGGGAAACCTACTCCTCGTCCCGTCCCGCGGAGACGTTGAGGTTCTTGAACTTGTCCCGGTTGTTCACCACCAGGTTCAGCACCGAGACGCTGGTCTCGTTGATGTCGTTGATCAGCGACTGGGTCCGGCCGTTGAGCACCGAGAACATGATCAGCGCCGGGATGGCGGTGAGGAGCCCGAAGAACGTGCAGTTCATCGCCTCGGAGATGCCCTGGGAGAGGATGGTGGCCTTGTCCGCCGGGTTCACGTGGGCGACCGCCTCGAAGCACTGGATGAGGCCGTTCACCGTTCCGAGCAGTCCGGCGAGCATCGCCGCGTTCCCGAGCATGGCCAGGTATCCGGTCCGGGCCTCGAGCTTCGGAGTCTCGCGGAGGCTGGCCTCGTCGAGCGCGGCCTGGACCTCCTCCTCGCCCTTGGGGACGTTCATCAGGCCCGCCTTCACCACGTTGGTGAGCGGAGTGCTCTTCTGGCCGGCCACGTAGTTGATGGCCTTGTCCAGGTCACCGGCGTAGATGTGCTTCTTCAGGCCACGCAGGAAACCGTCCTTGTTGATCGGCGCCGAGAAGAAGAGCACCACCACCCGCTCGATGATGATCGCGAGGGCGACGACCGCGCAGACCGCGATGGGGTACATCCCGCTCTTGCCGGCGCGGAATCGGGCTGCCAGCTGGTCGAAGAAGGAGCCCGAAGCGGTCGCCTCGGCGGCGAGCAGCGTCAGACGGGTCAGGAGCCCCACGGTCATCGATGCCTCCGAACTGGCCAGCGACCGTGCGGCCGATCGCGCCGCCGGATCACGCTGGAACCCTGGTCAAATCAGGGGGGTGGACGTGAAGTTGCATCCTACGTCCCGCCCTCGCCAACCTGTCAAGAATCCCAGGTAGGGAAGTACGCGCAACCTCTCCATATTTTTGGTCCAGCGGCCAACTTCCGGTGGCTAGCCCTTGGAGCCCGTGGGGACCGGGGCGGCGTCCTCGTCCGAGGCGCGTTCCAGGTCGAGGATGCGGGCCTCCCCCACGTAGGCCTTGGTCTCGAAGCGGGTGATGCGGCCGATCTTCCGGACGATCTCCTTCATCCGTTCGGCCTCCTTCTGAATGATGTCCACCTTGGCCCAGGCGTAGTCGTCGGGCCCGAGCTTGCGCTTGAGCAGCTCGGCGTAGCCGAGGACCGAGGTGAGCGGCTGGTTCAGCTCGTGGGCGGCGGTGCCGGCCAGGGCGATCATCTCCGCGCTCCGCTCGCTGCGCTCCAGGCGCAGGTTGGCGTCGGACAGCTTGCGCTCGAGCTGCACCCGCTCGCGGAGGTCGCGGAGGATGCCCACCGTGGCCACCTCGCGATCGCCCTCGTAGAGGATGGATCCGGTCATGTTCACCGGGACCTTCTCCCCCGACTTGGTGACGATCTCCTGCCGGGTGAGCGCGAGCCGCCCCGGCCCGCCGTGCTCGGCCGACCGCATCCGTGCCAGCAGGTCCGGGCCGACGTCCTCGGCCACGAAGAACGCGCCGGCGGTGAGCCCGCCCAGGGCCTCCTGGGCGCTGTAGCCGGTGAGCGCCTCCGCGCCCTTGTTGAAGAGGATGAACTGCCCCTTCATGTCCAGGGCCACCACCGCGTCCACGGTGTTGTCGACCAGCTTCTCGAGGAACTCCTTGGTGCGGCGGAGCTCGTTCTCGATGCGCCGCGGCTCGGTGACGTCGCGGAAGCTGAGGATGGCCGCGGCGTCGCCCTCGCGGAGCGGCGCGCCACTCACCGACAGCGTGAGGTGCCGGTCGGCCGGGGTGCGCGCATTCACGTCCACGTCGCGCTGGATCTCGCCGCGGGCCACGGCACAGAGCAGGGCGGTGAGCGCCTCGGCCCCCAGAGCGCCGGTGAGGTCCTCGACGTGCCGGCCCTCGAGGTTCGAGGGGTCGACGCCCAGCATCGCCGCGCCCGCCGGGTTGAGCAGCAGCACCCGGCCGTTCCCGTCGATGATCGCGACGCCCTCCGAGACGTGAGCGAAGAAGGACTGGTACCGCTCCAGCTCGGCCGCCTTCTGCTCCGCGACCAGCCGGGCCGACTTCTCGCGCTCCGATTCGCCTCGCACCGACTCGAGCAGCCGGGCGTTCCGGAGAGCGACGGCGGTGGCGTGGGCGACCGTGGCGAGGAAGTCCACCTCGGCGGCGCTGAAGGCGGGACGCGCGGCCGCGCCGCGGACCAGGAGCACGCCCAGCACCTTCCCCTGCACGCTCATCGGGAGCGCGGCGATGGAGCGGACGCCCGCAGCGGCGACCCGCTCGTGCATCCCCTCCAGCAGCGGGTGGCTGGGGACGTCCTCCACGACGGTCGGATGCCCGGTGCGGAGGCACTGCCGCACCTCGGGATAGCGGTCCATCTCGATGCGGAGGTTCTTGAGATCCGGCGCGTCGCTCGCGGCGACCACCACCGCCGAGCCGGACGCATCGGCGAGCAGGAGGCTCGCGCGCGGGATGTCGAGCATCTCCGCCAGGCGCCGGGTCACGTCGTGGAGGAGCGCGTCGACGTCGGTCGACTCGGCGTAGCGAGCCGTGAGCTCCAGCAGCATGTCGAGGTTCCGCTGCTGCTCCCGCGACTGCAGCTCGAGGGCATGCCGCTCGCGCGCCTTCTGTAGCCGCCAGCCCAGCTCCGGCTCGATCTGCGTGACGGCGACCAGGGAGTCGGCCGGGACGCCCGCAGCCGAACGACGCCGGAGCACGCCCTCGTCCACGACCACCAGCACCGCCTGGCGCCCGACCTCCTGGTGGAGCGTGCGGAGCGCCTCGTCTCCGCCCGGAGCGGTGAGGTCCACGAGCACGTAGCTCGCCTCGCCGACCCGGCTGGCGGGCCAGAGGGTGACATCGCTTCCGACGAGAGCAGTCGTCACCCGGTCCCGCACGCCGGAGCCGTCCGGCAGGAGCACCAGGCCCGAACGAGGCGCCTTCGACACCTCGGGGATGCTAGCACCAAGCCATCGTGACCGCCGAACCCGACTCCCCGGCGCTCCTCGCCTCGCTGCGCGAGGCGGCGGGTGCGGCCGATCGCCTGCCCGCGGCTGCGGACGCGGCGACCGTCGCGCTCGGGCGCCGGGTGCGCACCCGGATCCAGCGCGATCTGCTTCCCCGGCTGGGGAGCGAGGCGCCGCTGCTGGTGGTCGCGGTGGCCGGGCCGAACAACGTCGGGAAATCCACGCTGTTCAACACGCTGGTGGGCGAGCCGCTCTCGCCGGCGCGGGCCGAGGGCGGCCTCACGCAGCAGTGCCTCGCCGCGGCCACGCCCGCCACCGCGAGCGGACCCGGTCGCGAGGCGCTGTCGGCGCGCTACGAGGTGGTGCTGCTCCCACCCGGGGCCCGGGCGCCGGTGACCGAGCCGGGTCCGACGGGACGGCTCTTCCTCACCGCGACGCCGAGCCTGCCTGCAGGGCTGGTGCTGGTGGACACGCCCGACTTCGACAGCGTGGTGCGCGAGAACCGTCTGCGAAGCGAGGCGCTGCTGGTGACGGTGGACGTGGTGGTCTTCGTCGTCTCGCGGCACACCTACCAGAACGCCGCGCTGGTGGACGTGGTCCAGCAGGCCGTGGGACGCGGCCGGCCCTGGGTCGTGGTCTACAACGAGGCCCCCGAGCCGGAGACGGTGCGCGCGCACCTGGACAAGCTCGCCGCGGACGTCGGTGCCGAGCCCTTCGCCCGTTACCGGAGCCCCCACGACCCGGAGGTGGAAGCCGGACACCGGGGCCTCTCCGTCGAGCCGCTCGACGGAGGCCCGGGGCTCGCCGAGCTGCTGGGCGATCCATCCCGGGGCGCCACTCTGCGGGCACGGGCACGGGCCGCCGCGCTCCGCGACACCGCGGCCGAGCTCCGCACGCTCGCCGCGCAGGTGCGTGCCCTGGCCGCCGAGCCCGATCGCCTCCGGACCCGCATCCGCCACGGCCTCCAGGAGGTCGGAGGCCGCGCCGCGCTCCGGGCGGTGCCCGCCGACGTGCTGGTGGAGGCGTTCCGCGACGAGCTCGACGCCCGGAGCCCGGTGCACCGGTGGATCCGCCGGCCCTTCCGTGGGCTCGCCGCGGCGCTGAGCGCGGTGGGGCGGAGGCTGCGGGCCTCGTTCAGCCCTCCGCAGCCCGAGGCGCTCGAGACCACCGCCGCCGGGGCGACCGACATCGCCCTCCGCGACGGCGTGCGGCAGCTGGTGGAGGCCCTCGGGCCGGAGCTCGCCGCCTGGCGCGGAGACGCGGCCACCCGCGAGGCGCTGGCGGAGGCGCTCGGGCTGCCGACCCTCTCCGCGCTCCAGGCGCCGGGGCCGCTGGTGGAGGACGCGTCGCTGCGCGAGGACCGCGCGCAGCTGTTGACCCGCTGCCGGGAGCTGGTCCGCGAGCACCTCCCGGGCGGCTTCGAGGAGAGCGCGCTCCAGACGCTGGCCACCCTCGTCTACTCGGTGCCGGCGAGCGCCGCGACGGCGGTGACGGTGGTGACCGGAGGCGTGGGGCAGGACGTGGTGGTCTGGGCGGGCACGCTGCTCACCACGCCGCTGATGGAGCGCTTCGTGGACGTGCTCGGCGCGGGCGTGCGGGCGGAGGTGGTGCGCACCTGGTCCGAGTCCCACGGGAAGTCCCTCGGCCGGGCGCTCGAGGCACGGCTCTTCGGGCCGCTGCTCGCGCGGCTCGACGGACAGGTCACGGCGGCGGAAGGTGCGGGAGCGGTCTTCGTCCGGACCGCGGAGCTGCTCGAGGGAGACGAGGCATGAGGTGGTTCCGACGTGCGAGGCAGGAGCAGTCGCCCCTGCCCGAGCTTCCCGAGGCCGAGCTCCTCCGGGCGCGGCTGGAGCTGGCGGCGGGCCTTCCGGCGCTGGCCGACGCACAACCCCTGCTCGAGCGGCTGGCCGATGACTACGCCCGGACCCGCGCCCTGGCCGCGCGGCCCCTCCGCATCGCGCTGGTCGGCTCGACGGGCTCGGGGAAGTCGACCCTGCTCAACGCGCTCGCGGGCACCGTGCTCGCGCGCGAGGGGCTGGACCGGCCCACCTCCTCGGAGGCGGTGGCCTACGCGCCGGCGGACGCCGAGCTGGGGACGCTGGGCGAGGTGGTGCCCCGGGTGGTGCGGTACGTCCCCTCGCCGGAGAGCAGCTGGTCGGGGCAGGTGTTCGTCGACACGCCGGACCTGAACAGCGTGGCGCGGGCGAACGCCGAGGCGGCGCTCGCGGTGCTGGACCAGGTGGACGCGGCGCTGCTGGTGTTCCACCGCGGCTCGGTCGCCGAGGCGCGTCCCACCGAGGCGCTCCGGCCCTTCGCCCGGAGGCGGGCGCTGATCGGCGTCGTGAACTTCGCGGACCAGCTCGGGGTCGAGGCTCGGCAGACGCTCCAAGGTCAAGTCTCGCGGGTCCTCCAGTCCGAGCTCGGGCTCTCCGAGTCGCCACCGGTCTTCGTGGTGAGCGCGCTCCGGGCGCGGCTGGGCGAGCCGGCCGACGACGACTGGGACCGCCTCCTCCGGTCGCTCCGCACCCTGGCCGAGGACGGGGTGGCCACCGAGCTCCGCCGCCGGAACGCCCTGGCGCTGCTGGGGCAGATCCGCGCCCGGGTGGCCGACGCGCTCCGGACGACCGAGGAGGCGCGGGGCGAGGTCCGGGAGGCGCTCGATGCGGGGCTGGATGCGGTCCGGGCGCCGCTGGGGGACGACTTCCGGGTGCGGCTCGGCGGAGCGGGCGGCTTCCTCCGCCAGAGCGTGCGCCGCCAGGCGGCGGGACGGCTCACCGGGCCCATCGGCTGGGGGCTCCGTCTGTCGGGCTGGGGCTCGGGCGGCCTCGCCGGTGCGGCCCTGGCGTCGCAGGCGAGCCTCCCGGCCGGCCTCCTGGTCGCCGCGACGGGGGCGGTGCTCGACGAGGTGCAGGCACGGGGACGACAGGCTGCCGCCGAGCGGGTGGTGGCCACGGCCGACGGCGTCCTCGACTCGCTGGCGCGACAGGCGCTGGCGCCGGCGCGCGCGGTCGCGGCCGAGCGGGGGCTTCCCGCGGAGGTGACGGGTCTCCCGGACCATCCGGTCTGGCTCGCCCGGCTGGCCACCGCGCGCGGCCTGGCCTGGCGGGAGGTGACCGGCCCCACGCTCGACGCGGCGGTCCAGGGATGGTGGCGCTGGGCGCGGTTGCTGCTGGTGCCGCTGGTGCAGCTCCCGCTGCTCGGGCTCGTCGGGCACGTCGGTTACCGCGTGTCGCGCGCCTACTGGGAGGGGCAGTGGCTGTCGGGGGGCTACTTCCTGAATGCCGCGGTGCTGGCGCTGCTCTGGACCGTCGCCGGAACTGTGGTCGCCGGCCTCACGCTGGCCGGCGTGGCGGCAGCGATCGGCCGCGCGGGCGAGGCGGCCTTCCTCCGCGCGGTGGATGGGGTGAACAAGGACGTGCGCGCCGAGGTGGATCGCGCGCTCGCTGGCCCGCGTGAGGCCGCGAAGCAGATCGTCGCGCTCGTCGAGGAGTGAGTCTGGGCGGGGAGCTCAGCGTCCGGGGACTCGAACCGGCGAGGTTCCTGCGTCCGGGAGCAGGAGGAGACTTTGGTCCATCACCTCAGGCGATCGTGAGGTCCGGCTCGCTCCGTCTCGTCGCCAGCCACGCCAGCGCCGCAATCAGCACGAGCCGGGTCACGGGGCGCCGAGGAGGTACGGGAAGACTCTCCGCATCGGGCCGCCGAGCCTAGCCGCGCGACTGGCCCGGACCCGGCGCTCTCGCCTCAGTGCGCCCGCGGAACGACTTCCGGAGCGCCGAGCGGCGGTCGCGCGACCGGCCCTGCAGGCACGAGCGCGCTCGCCGGCGCTCCGGGACCGAGCGGGGCGGCCGCGCGCACCGCCGGCATCACGGAGGTCAGAGGAGAGCCGCCGGCCGAGAGCGGGTGCTCCACGGGAGCGCGCTCGAGACGCTCGACTGCACGGGCCGGGACGACGCCGGCAGCCGCCGCGCGGCGCTCGGACAGCCCAGGCGCACGTGGCTCCGCCGGCGGATGCACGGTCGCCGCGAGCGCCGCGGACTGGACCTCTCCGGGGGCGGCGGGCGCCGGGACCGGGCGGGGCAAGGGCCGCGCAATCTCCACCGACGTGCTGCAGGGCGGGCTCGAGACCCAGGACTCGAGGGCCGGGTCCCCGAAGCCGGCGAGCCGAGCCTCGACCGAGGGGTTGTTCCATCCCGCGGTGGTGGGAGTCGCGACCTTGAAGTGGAGGTGCGCGCCGCAGGCCCAGCCGGTCTTGCCCGAGTAGCCGAGGAGGTCCCCGCGGCGGACGCGCTGGCCAGGGAGGACGCTCACCACCGAGAAGTGGAGGTACTGCGTCTCGAGCCCACCGTCGTGCTCGAGGACCACGTAGTTCGCCTTGCGGGCCAGCGACGGGTCGCACCCGCCCTCGTCGCTGTCGCCGCGAGCGAGCCGCACGATGCCGTCGCGCGCCGCGACCACCGGGGTCCCCTCGGGCATCCGAAAATCCCAGGCCCAGGCGTCGTTGCCGACGTGGCTGCCCACGTTGTGCACCTGGCTCACGGGGAACGACATGCCGCATCCGAAGGGCACGCCCATCTCGGGTGGCTCGAGCGGAATGGGCAGGTTCGCCGTGGGCGCCGACTCCGCGAGCGCGTCGAGCGAGAGAATCGAGACCGGCAGGACGAGGAGGAGAGCGGGCCTCACCACGATTTGCCGTGTTGACTACCTCACCACCCCCATGTGGGTTCACCGCCGACTTCGGCTGAACGCTCGCCTGCTCCGGCTGACGAGCTTCCGACACCCGGGCTCGACGTGCGGTTGACCTGAGCCAGACCGTGCGGACTTCTGACCGGGCGACCCGAGGCGTCCCATGGGTCCGGAGGACGGTGGTGACGACCGAACACGGGGGGAGCGTGCGGGTCTCGCTCCTCGACGGGCAGATCCTGCGGGGCGACGCGCTCGCACGGGTGCTCTCGGAGTCCGGCCACGTCATCGTGGGGAGACACGCCCGCGCCGACGCGTTCCTCTCCTCGCTCGCCCAGGAGCAGCCGCAGATCGCCGTCGTGGACGTGGCGCTGGCGAACGGCGAGGGCGTGGTGGCGCTGGCCGAGGCCCGACAGTTCCACCCCAACCTCCAGGTCCTCGCGGTGGGCGACGGCCCGGACGCGCTCGACCGCTGCATCGCCGCCGGCGCGGCGGCCTACCTCGACGCTCGCACCAGCGTCTGCGACGACGTGCTCCACACGCTCGAGCTTCTGGCGCGCGGGGAGCGCGCCGTCTCCGCACACATGCTCGGCGCCGCCTTCCAGGCCACGCGGGCGCCGGAGCACGAGCAGCTAAGGCCGCTGTCGGCGCGCGAGCGCCAGGTCCTGGCGTGGGTCTCGGCCGGAGCCGACAACGGCGACATCGCCCAGAGCCTGCAGATCACCGAGCGCACCGTGAAGGCGCACGTCTCGAGCCTCTACCGGAAGCTCCGGCAAGACAACCGGACCCAGCTGGCCCTCCTCGCCCGGCAGCTGGGGGTCCGCCCCCCGAGCTCCTGAATCAGGCGCGCCCGAGGTCGAGCGTGGCCTCGAGCCGGGCAATCACCAGCTCCGCGCCGCTGAAGAGCCGCGCCCCGTCCCAGAGCGCGGGCGTGTCGCTCCCGCCATGCGCCGCGAAGTCGGCGGATGCCTCGGGGTAGATCACGTTCCGGAAGCGGACCCGGTCGAGGAGTCCGTGCTCCACGACCCACCGGCGCACGCGGGCCGAGTTGGGCTCGTCGAGCCGGTGGAACAGCTCGAGGCTCTCAGCGTCCCCCGGCACGGGCCGCCGCCACCCGGGCGCGCTCGCGCTGGACACGGGCGGTCTCCGCCGCGGCCTTCGCGTCCCCGGGGCCCAGCGCCGCCAGTCGCTGCTCCGCCTCGCGCAGGGTGGCGCTCGCCGCCTCGAGGTCGATCGACGCCGCCGGCTCGGCCTGGTCGGCCAGCACCAGCACCGTGTCGTTCTGCACCTCGACGAAGCCTCCGGCCACGAACCAGGCCTGGGTGCTGTTTCCCTCGCGCACCGTGAGCGGACCCGGCGCGAGCGAGGACAGGAACGGGCTGTGTCCGGGCCGGACGCCGTAGAGGCCCTCCGCGGCCGGGGCGACCACCTCGTCGGCGTGGGTGGAGAGCAGCCGGCGCTCGGGGGTGACGATGTCGACGTTCAGCTTGGCCATCGGGCTCTCACTCCTGGAAGTCGAGACGCCACGTCTTCGGCTCGACGGTCTCGAACTCCACCTGGTTGCGGTCGTTCGTCCGGGGCTCCCTGCCGGGGACGCCCAGCACTCCCTCGAGCCAGACGAAGCGGCGGTCGAGGATGCGCAGCTTCCGGTTTCCGCTCGACGGGAGCAGTCCCGAGAGGCGCCGCTCGGTGACGACGTTGCCCAGCCGGTCGTACAGCACCGCGACCACCACCGGTCCGTACGGGTCGAAGGGCTTCTTCTTGCCCTTCTTCGCGGACTTCCGGTGGGAGTCCTGGGGCTGCTCCGGCGGCGGCGGGGGCAACGACTTCGGCAGCGCGACCAGCACCCAGAACCGCTCGCCGGAGTTGCTGACGAAGTAGAGGTCGTCCACCGTGCCCACGCACCGGGGCAGCGTCCAGGCCACGTCCGTGTCTCGCGAGACCTCCACCCGGCACTTCCCCGCGCCCTCCACCCTCATCACGATGCTGTACTCGGCGTTCGACGAGGCCCTGCCGCGGCTCTGCGTGGGCTCCTCGGCCGCGACGGTCGCGGATGCCACCTGGAGGAACAGGAGCAGCGTGTCTCGCACCGGGTGATCCTCACTGGCGCGCAGGAGCGGGCGCGGCGTCAGGCCGCCGCCTTCTTGGCCGCCTCCACGACTTCCTCGATGCCCCCGGCGTAGAAGAAGTACTGCTCGGGGATGTCGTCGTGCTTCCCCTCGGCGATCTCCCTGAAGCCGCGGATGGTATCGGTGAGCTTCACGTACCGCCCCGGCTTTCCGGTGAACACCTCGGCGGTGAAGAAGGGCTGGCTCAGGAAGCGCTGGATCTTCCGCGCCCGCGCCACGGTGAGCTTGTCGTCCTCGGAGAGCTCGTCCATCCCGAGGATGGCGATGATGTCCTGCAGCTCCTTGTACCGCTGGAGGATGCCCTGGACCTTGCGGGCCACGGCGTAGTGGTCGGCGCCCACGACGTTGGGGTCGAGAATCCGGCTGGTGGAGTCGAGCGGGTCCACCGCGGGGTAGATGCCGAGCTCGGAGATGGGCCGGCTGAGCACCGTGGTCGCGTCGAGGTGGGCGAAGGTCGTCGCCGGAGCGGGGTCGGTCAGGTCGTCGGCCGGGACGTAGATGGCCTGGACCGAGGTGACCGAGCCCTTGGGGGTGGAGGTGATCCGCTCCTGGAGATCACCCATCTCGGTGGAGAGGGTGGGCTGGTAACCCACGGCGCTCGGGATCCGGCCGAGGAGCGCCGAGACCTCCGAGCCGGCCTGGGTGAAGCGGAAGATGTTGTCCACGAAGAGGAGCACGTCCCGCCCCTCCACGTCGCGGAAGTACTCGGCGATGGTGAGCGCCGAGAGGCCCACGCGGGCGCGGGCGCCGGGCGGCTCGTTCATCTGGCCATAGACCAGCACCGCCTGCGACTTGTCGAGCTGCTCGAGGTTGATGACCCCCCCCTCGCGGAACTCCTTGTACAGGTCGTTCCCTTCGCGCGTCCGCTCGCCCACGCCGGCGAAGACGCTGAAGCCGCCCTTCTCGATCGCCGCGTTCCGGATGAGCTCGGTGAGGAGCACCGTCTTGCCCACGCCAGCGCCGCCGAACAGCCCGGTCTTGCCGCCACGGGTGTAGGGGCAGAGCAGGTCCACGACCTTGATGCCGGTCTCGAAGATCTGCACCCGCACGTCCTGCTCGGTGAAGGACGGAGGCGCGCGGTGGATGGGCCAGTGCTCGGTGGCCTTCACCGGACCCCGCTCGTCGACCGGCTCGCCGATCACGTTCAGGATACGCCCAAGGGTGGCCTTCCCCACCGGCACGACGATGGGCGACCCGGTGTTGCGCACCGGCACCCCGCGGGCCAGCCCGTCGGTCGAGTCCATGGCGATGGTCCGCACCGTGTTCTCGCCGAGGTGCTGCGCAACCTCGAGGACCAGGTTCCCCTCCTCCTTGCCCAGCGAAGGGTTGGTCACCCGGAGGGCGGTGTAGATCTCCGGGAGGTCGCCGGGGGGGAACTCGACGTCCACCACCGGTCCGAGGACCTGGGTCACCCTGCCTTGGCTCTGTACGGTCGCAGTCATGTGTGGTCGTTGCTCTCTGTTCGATGCGCCCGGGAAGGGCGCTACTTCAGCGCCTCGGCCCCGGAGACGATCTCCATCAGCTCCTTGGTGATCGCCGCCTGCCGGGTCCGGTTGTAGGTCAGGGTCAGCCGCGAGATGGCGTCCTCGGCGTTGTTGGTCGCGTTCTCCATCGCGCTCATCCGGGCTCCGTGCTCGGAGGCCACCGACTCCAGCAGCGCTCGGTACACGCGGATCGCGACCGCCTGGGGAACGAGCCGGGCGAGCACCGCGTCCTTCGTGGGCTCGTACTCGAAGTCCACCAGGGCCCGTGGACCGCCGGACGACTCCTGGGCGGCCGGTTGCTCGAAGGGAAGCAGCGGCGTCAGGACCACCCGCTGGGTGATGGCGGAGACGAACTCGTTGTAGACGAGGAGGACCTGGTCCACGCGGTCCTCGAGGAACTCGGTCGTCAGCTCCTCGGCGAGCGACCGCGCGGTGGCGTAGGAGAGGCGGCCATAGAGCCCGGCGTGGTCCTTCCGGATGTCGAGGTGGCGGCGGCGGAACGCCTCCAGCCCCTTCCGGCCGACGGTGGTGAGCCTCAGGGTGGTGGAGCGGTCCATCTCGTAGGCGAAGCGGGCCACCCGGCGGATGACGTTGGCGTTGAAGCCCCCGGCGAGGCCGCGGTCAGAGGTGAGCGCGAGGATCTCCACCCGCCGGACGGGCCGAGAGGTGAGCAGCGGATGCGAGAGCCCCTCGCTCCGGGACACGAGATCCGCGATCATCTGGTCCAGGGCGCGCGCGAACGGCCGCGCGGCGACGATGGCGTCCTGGGCCCGCCGGAGCTTGGCCGCGGAGACCATCTTCATCGCCTTGGTGATCTGCTGGGTACTCTTCACGGACCGGATGCGCTTCCTGATGTCTCGAAGGCTGGCCATGGGCGGTCGGGGGGGCCCCTTACAGCCCGAGGGCCGGAGAATCAACCACCGCGCACGCCGGAGGCGTCCCTGCGCCGGATGAGGAAAGTGGCGGTCGTCGCATTCGCCCTGCTGCTCGTCGGCATCGCGGCCCCCACCGCGTACATCGAGCTGGCCACCCGGCGTCACGTCGTCCCCGTGGAGGCGGCCGCTCCGGCGCCGTGGGGGATCGTCTTCGGGGCGGGCCTCGCCCCGGGCGGAGAGCCCTCCCCCATCCTCGCGGAACGGCTGGACATGGCGCTGGCGCTCTGGCGGACGGGACGGGTGGAGCGGCTGCTGCTCACCGGCAACTCCGACCCGTACCACGACGAGATCCGCTCGATGCGGCGCTACCTCACCAAGGGCGGGGTCCCCGAGCGGGCCATCTCCGGCGATCTGGACGGGGTCTCCACCTTCGACAGCTGCTGGAGGGCCCGCGGCGTCTTCGGCATCCAGCGGGCCATCCTCGTGACCCAGGGGTTCCACCTGCCGCGGGCGGTGTACCTCGCACGCGCGGCGGGCATCGATGCAGTGGGCGTGCGCGCCGGAGGGGGACGCTGGCGTTCGCCGTACGTCTGGCGGGAGCTCCTGGCGCGACCGCTCGCGCTCGTGGACGCCTGGGTGCATCCGAGGCCACCGCTCCCGGCCGCCAGCCCGCTGGCCGGCTGACCTCGTCCTGCCGCGAGGCGCGGTGCATCCGACGCGGGGGCGAGCGTCGAGGCCTCGAAACGACGACGGGGCGCGCCGCACGCCATTCCGCGTGCAACACGCCCCATCGCTCTCCTGCGGTCACTCGGACCGCCGAGACTTACTTCGCCGGCTCGGCGGCCTTCTCGGCGGCAGGAGCCTCCTTCGAGGACTTCTTCGCCTTCTTGGCCTTCTTGCTGGCCGACTTCGGCGCATCGGCCTTGGCAGCGTCGTCAGCGAGGGCGGCGAACGAGGTGGCGAGGATCAGCGCGGCGATCAGCTTCTTCATGGTGTCTGGAACTCCCGGGCGACTACGTCAGGACGGCAGCGAGATGCTGCGTCGGGCGAGCATGAGAGCACCGAACGTGCCAGCGGGGTGAGCCGGCCATCGCCAGCCCACCCCGCCAGGTGCAACAAGACTGCGAGAAGCCTTACTTCTTCTCGGGGGCCTTCTCGGCCGCCGGCTTCGCGCCCTTGGCAGCCGCGTCCTTCTTCGCCGGCTCCGCCTTCTTCTCGGTCTTCGCAGGCTCCTTCTTGGCAGCGTCGTCCGCGAGCGCGGCGAAGGAGGTGGCGAGGATGAGGGCGGCGATCAGCTTCTTCATGGAATTTGCTCCTTGGGGGTTGAGAACTGCGGCGGCGGCGCACAGCAGTTGCCGTGCCACGTCGCGCAATCCCGTCGATTCGTCGGATCAGCAGGGCTGCATGGGGAATGGCTCCGCAATCCCGAGGCGATGATTGGGGAGTTTTTCCCCACCGCGGGGGTTACAGTGGGCTTGCAACGAGCCGCCGGGACGCCGCGTGGCTGTGAGAGGATGCCGCCCCCGCCGTGAACGGACCGCTGTTCTTCCGCCGCTACCGAGCGGCCTTCTTCTTCGTCGTGGTGCTGCTGGCCGCGGTGACCGCGTTCACGCTGTGGAACGAGCTGCGGACCAACGCGCGCATCGACGAGCTCTTCGGCGCGGCGCTCGAGCGCGAGGGGCTCATCGCGCGCATCCGTCTGGACGTGGCGGTGCTGGAGAACCTCGTCGACGACCACATCCGGGCCGCGGACGACGACGCGCGCCAGCTGGCGGACGCGCGAATGGAGGAGACGCTCGCCGACGCGAAGGAGGCCCGCCTCGCGTACACGCAAGGGTTGCCCGAGGGCGAGAAGGAGCTCTGGAAGCGCTTCGACGAGACGGCACGCGCACTCGCCCAGTCGGCGCGGGTCGCCCTCCGCTTCAGCAGCCGCCGCGAGGCGGAGCGGGCACGCCAGCACCTCGAGGCCGAGCTGCGGCCCATCGCCGAGCAGCTCAACGGGCTGGCCGGTGAGCTGGCCCACAAGGACGCGCAGGAGACGCGGGCCCTGCTGCAGCGGCGGGAGAGCCTGCGGACCAAGACGACGTTCGTGGGCGCGCTGGTGGCGCTCTCCGCAGTGGCGCTCGCGCTCGGGGTGGGCACGTCGATGGTGCGCGTGCTCCGGCGCCAGGAGCACACCATCCAGGAGCAGATGGCCGAGCTGGACCGGCGCAACCACGAGCTCGACGCCTTCGCCAGCCGGGTGGCGCACGATCTCGTCTCGCCGCTGAGCCCGCTGCGCGGCTACCTGACGCTGATCCGCCGCTCCGAGTCGGTGACGGATCCCGACGTGAAGGAGATGCTGTCCGACGCCGAATCCAGCGCGACGCGGATGGCGGAGCTGGTCGAGGCGCTGCTCCGGTTCTGCCGCGCCGGGAAGCGCAGCGAGGGTCCGCCCTGCGAGCTGGACACCGCGGTGAGCGCCATCCTCCTCGAGCAGGACCAGGTGGCGGCGCTCAACGGAGTGGTCATCGAGCGGAGGCTGGCCCGGCAGGTGGGGGTGGACGTGCCCGCCCAGCTGGTGCAGTCCATCGCCCAGAACCTCATCTCCAACGCGGTGAAGTACTCGGCGGGGCGGCCCGAGGCGCGGGTGATGGTCTACGCCGGGCGCGAGGGCGACGAGGCGGTGCTCGAGGTGACCGACAACGGCCCAGGGATGACGGCGGCGGTGCTGGCGCGGCTGTACCAGCCGTTCTTCCGGGCGCCCGAGGCGCGGGGGCTTCCCGGCCAGGGGCTGGGGCTGGCGACGACGAAGCGGCTGGTCGAAGCGCATGGAGGCACGCTTCGCATCCAGAGCACCCCGGGGAGTGGAACGAGGGCGACGGTGCGCTTCCCCTGCGTGGGCCACCCGCGGCCCGACGCCGGCACCGCGGCCACGCCCACGCGGGTGCAGACGGAGGCGCCAGGAGCGCTGGCGTAGCCGATGAGCCTGCCTTCCATCCTGGTCGTCGACGACGATCCGCACGCGCGCGGTCTCCTGCGGCGGCTGCTGGGGCAGCTGGGCCAGGTGTCCGAGGCTCCGTCGGCTCCGGCGGCCGAGGAGCTGCTGCGGGACGCGGCCCCGATGGACGTGGTGCTGACCGACATGGCGATGCCCGACCCGGACGACGGCCTTCGCGTGCTACGCGCGGCTCTGGCCCGGAGCCCGGACACGCCGGTCATCGTCCTGACCGCGTTCGGGAACATCGAGGGGGCGCTGGACACCATCCAGAAGGGGGCCTTCGACTACCTGGCGAAGCCCTTCGACGTGGACGCCATCGTCCGGGTGGTGCGCCGGGCGCTGGAGCAGCGGCGGCTGGTCGAGGAGAACAAGAGCCTCCGCGCCCGGGTGAAGCAGCAGGAGCTCGTGGGGCGGAGCGCGGCGATCCTCGAGGTCTACAAGCAGGTCGCCCGGGCCGCGGCGACCAACGTCCCGGTGCTGATCACCGGCGAGACGGGGACCGGCAAGGAGCAGGTGGCCCGCAGCCTCCACCAGCGGTCCCCCCGGAGCGGGGCGCGGTTCGTGGCGGTCGACTGCGGGGCCATCGCCGAGTCGCTGATGGAGAGCGAGCTCTTCGGGCATGCGCGCGGCGCCTTCACCGGAGCATCCGGTGCGCGGCGCGGGCTGTTCGAGGAGGCGAACGGCGGGACGATGTTCCTCGACGAGATCGGCGACATCGGCCCGAAGATCCAGAGCCAGCTCCTGCGGACGCTCCAGGAAGGCGAGATCCGTCGGGTGGGAGAGAGCACACCGATCCGGGTCGACGTCCGCATCGTCGCCGCCACCAACAAGGACCTCAAGGCGCGGGTGGCGGAGGGGAAGTTCCGCGAGGACCTGCTCTACCGGCTGGACGTGGTGCACCTCCACCTTCCGCCGCTTCGGGAGCGGAGGGAGGACATCCCGGCGCTGGTGGACCACTTCGCGGCGCTGCACGCCCGGGGTGGGGCGCGGCCGGTGGTGACCGAGGAGGCGATGGGGCGGCTGGTGGCGTACGACTGGCCGGGGAACGTGCGGCAGCTGGAGAACGTGGTGGCCCGGGCCCTGGCGCTGAACACCACCGGGGTGCTCGGGCCGGTGGACTTCCCCGAGCCGATCGGGGATGCGCCGAAGAAGCTGGCCGGTCTCGCGGCGGACATGCCGACGCTGTCGGAGCTGAACCGGCGCTACGCCCAGCACGTGCTGACCCTGGTGGGCGGGAACAAGAGCGAGGCGGCGCGTCTGCTCGAGGTGGACCGGAAGACGCTCTACAAGCTGCTGGAGGCGCCCGAGCGCGGGGCGGAGCAGGAGACGGAGAGCACTCCGGCCAGCGAGAGCGCGTCGCCGCGACCGGCCGGCTCCTGAGCGTTTATCGTCTCGACTGGCTCCGGAGCCACGGGACCCGGGTCCCGGAGGCGACGAGGACGAGCGCTGCGAGCCCGTTCAGCGTCGCGAGGAACTTACGAGGCACCCGGTTCGTGCTCAGGTCCTTGGTCTGTCTCGAGGAGACGCGGGACGCGCCGGGTCTGCGCCCGAGCAGGTTCCGGCCCTGGCCGGCGGATTCCTTCTTGCCCGGAGAACATTCGTACGGCGGCGACCTGCAGCGTCCCGCACCGAGGCCAGCGGCGTCGCGGCACTGCCCCAGGACGACCGGGGTCCGCGCCTTCCTCGGAGCGAGCTCGATCCGCCGATCTCGATCCGGTCGAACGGGCGAGCACCACGGGA
>DATJVY010000060.1:0-14711 GCA_035501615.1 Myxococcaceae bacterium | reverse complement strand
GCCGCACGCGCTCATGAACGCACGCACCGACGCCGATTCCATTGCTCGCCCGAGTCTGCAGCCATGGCTCTGGACCGGATTCCTCGCCCTGGTGATGGCGCTTCCGGTGACCCGTGCCGCCCTGCCGGCGCCCGTCCCGCTCCCACCGGTGCTGGGCACCGTGCCGGATTTCAAGCTCGTCGACCAGACCGGGGCGCCCTTCGGGCCGGACAGGCTCGCCGGCCGGGTCTGGATCGCGGATTTCATCTTCACCCGATGTCCGGATGTCTGCCCGCGGATGACGGAGCGGCTGGTCCGCGTGCACCGGACGCTGGGCGATAGGGCGGACATCGTCTCGGTGAGCGTCGACCCTGACTACGACACGCCGGAGCGGCTCGCGGCGTTCGCCCGGGCGCACGGGGCCGACTCGCCGCGCTGGCACTTCCTGACCGGCGAGAGCGGCCCGATGCAGGACTCGGTGCTCCGCGGATTCAAGGTCGCGTTCAGCCGCGACTCCGACGACGTGTCGACCATCACCCACGGCGTGCACGTGGTGCTGGTGGACGGCCGTGGACGGATCCGCGGGTTCTACGACTCGAACGACGCCGACGCGCTGGAGCGGCTGGAGGCCGACGTGCAGCGGCTCACGGCTCGACCCGGGACCTGAGTCCCGGCGCTCCCGCGCTCTAGCGCCGCTTCGACCGCCTCTTGGTGGAGCGGGGTCGCTTCACGGACTTGGCCGTGCGGGCGGACTTCAACCGGGGCGCCGAACGACTCCGTCGCACCGGACGGGCCTTCGTGGTGCGGCGGGACTTCGACTTCGAGCGCGGCGGGGGCGCCGGAGCACGGGCGGGGGCAGGGCGCACGATCGCCGTCGGTCCGGACACGCGGGCCGGGGCCTGACGCGGGGGCGGCGACGCCGCGCGACGGGCCCACTGAACGCGGCGGTTGGCGATCGCCTCGCGGAGGCCGGGGGCGTCGAGGTTCAGGAGCCCCATCCGCAGCCGGTAGTGGAGGTCCTCGCGAAGCACTCCGGTCTGGCGGGCGCTGGACTCGGTGCGGTTCAGCCCGAGGACGAGCTTGGGGCGCTCGTCGAGCGAGGTCAGCGTTCTCACCAGGAGCTGCTGGCCCCCGTCACCGAGGGTCAGGACGTCGGGGACGTAGAGCACCGAGTTCCGGACCAGCAGTGCCGGACCGAGCTGCTCCGGCCGCGTGACCGTCACCAGGGGCTTTCCCCCGATCTCCGCCGCCTCCTGCGCCCAGGCCGCCCGCTCCTGGACCGCGCCACCGGAGAGCAACACGGGGGCCCGGTTCAGGATGAGCTCCGACTCCGCGTACGTCGGTGCGTCCAAGGCGGGCACCTCCAGGGAGCACGGGCCGCTCGGGACGTCCAGTGTATGCGTGATGGCGGACGTTCGGGGGCTCAGTGGTGAGGCTCGAGCTCCGTCCGGACGTCCCAGAGCTCCGGAAACAGCCGAACCTCCAGTGCGCGCTTGAGAAACGGCACGCCGGAGCTGCCACCCGTCCCGGTCTTGAAGCCGATGATGCGGTGCACCGTCATCATGTGGCGGAACCGCCAGAGCTGGAATCGCTCCTCCACGTCCACCAGCTTCTCCGCCATCTCGTAGCCGTCCCACCACCGCTCGGGGTCGGAGTAGAGGGTCCGGAACACCGCGATGACCCCCGGGTGGGGCTCGTAAGGGCCCGAGAAGTCTCGATCCAGTCGCTCGGGCGGCACGGGAAGGCCGCGGCGGGCCAGGTGGCGGAGAAACTCGTCGTAGAGGCTCGGCTCCCGGAGGAACCGTTCCAGCCAGGCATGAACCTCGGGGGTCTGCCGGTGGACCAGCAGGGCCTGGGAGTCCTTGTTGCCGAGAAGGAACTCCAGCGCCCGGTACTGCGCCGACTGGAAGCCGCTGGCAGGGCCCAGAACCGAGCGGAATTCGAGGTACTCGGAGGGAGTGAGCGTCTCCAGCACGCTCCACTGCTCGAAGAGCATCCGCTGGATCTGCCCCACCCGCGCCAGGATCTTGAAAGCCGGCTCCAGGCGGTCCTCACGGACGAGCGCCCGGGCGGCCGTCAGCTCGTGGATGAAGAGCTTCATCCACAGCTCCGATGTCTGGTGCTGGATGATGAACAGCAGCTCGTCGTGGTGCTCGGGCTGGCTCCTCGGCTCCTGGGCGGACAGCAGCCTATCGAGCCGCAAGTAGTCGCCATACGTGGTCTTTCCCGCCAGGTCGAGCTTCAGCCCTGGGTCCGGGGTGCGGATGTTGGCCATGGGTTCACGGGACGCCCGGGGGTTGCGCCGGGCTGCCCGCCGAGGAATGACACGGACCATGGACGCGCGCGAGTTCGGGGGGAACCTCGCCTGGAGGGACCGTGCGCGTGAGGCGCTGGGGACCTCCCGGCGCCGGCTCCTGGAGCTCCTGAGGCCCCTGTCACCCGGGGTCCTCGCGGCACAGCACTCCCCGCTGATGTCGCCCCCGGTGTGGGACGTGGCGCACGTGGCGAACTACGAGGAGCAGTGGCTGCTCCGGGCCCTGGGCGACCCCGCGGTGACCGGTGCAGAGACCGACCGGCTCTACGACGCCTTCCGGAACCCCCGGTCCTCGCGGGCAGCGCTGCCTCTGCTCGGTGCCTCCGAGGCGTTCGCCTACGCCGAGCGGGTACGCTCCCGCGTGCTCCGGCGGCTGGACAGCCTGGGTGCGGACGACGTCCTCCGGGCCGGGCCGCTCCTCGAGGGCGGATTCGTCTACGGGATGGTGGCGCAGCACGAGCAGCAGCACATCGAGACGCTCGTGGCCACCCTGCAGCTCGTGACGTCGACCGTGCTCGCGCCGCTCCCCGCGGTGTTGCCCGCGCCGGAGCGCGAGAGCCTCCCGCGCGAGGTCCGGGTGCCAGGCGGCCCCTTCGCGATGGGGAGCGATGCGGCCTGGGCCTACGACAACGAGCGGCCGCGGCACGTGGTGGACGTGGAGCCGTTCCTCATCGACCGCTTCCCCGTGACCAACCGGGACTTCGTCGCCTTCATCGAGGACGGCGGTTATCGCCGGCGCGCTCTGTGGCACGAGGTCGGATGGGCGTTCCGCGAGTCGGAGCAGCTCGAGCATCCGCTCTTCTGGCGAAGGGCTCCTCGAGGCTGGGAGCGGAGGCGCTTCGGCCTCTGGGAGCCGCTTCCCGCCGACGAGCCCGTCTGTCACGTCTGCTGGTACGAGGCCGATGCCTTCGCCCGCTGGGCCGGGCGACGCCTTCCCACCGAGGTGGAGTGGGAGAAGGCCGCCGCAGCCACACCCGATGGAGCGGCGCGCAGGTTCCCCTGGGGCGACGAGTGGCCGGCCGAGTCGCGCGCCAACCTCTGGCCCGGGGGAGGCCATCCGGCGCGCGCAGGTGCGTTTCCTGCCGGAGCGAGCGCGTGGGGGGTGGAGCAGCTGCTCGGAGACGTCTGGGAGTGGACGGCGTCGAGCTTCGAGCCCTATCCGGGCTTTCGCGCCTTCCCCTATCCGGAGTATTCGGCCGTCTTCTTCGGCCCGGACTACAGGGTTCTTCGGGGCGGTTCCTGGGCCGTCGCCCCCGACGCGATCAGCAACACCTTCCGGAACTGGGATTACCCCATCCGCCGGCAGATCTTCGCCGGCTTCCGGTGCGCTCGGGATGCCTGAGCGAGCCGACGGAGTGGCTGGAGCCGACATGCACGTCGACCTTCACGCGCTGGACTGGCGGCCCCATCCGCGAGTCACCTGGGACGTGCTCCTCGGTCCGCGCGACGTGCGCCGTGCGCTGGAGCACGACGTCCGGGAGGGCCTGGGGCACCGTCCGCGCGAGCTGCCGCCGAAGTACTTCTACGACGCGCACGGCTCGCGGCTGTTCGAGGCCATCACCCGGCTTCCCGAGTACTACCCGACGCGGCGGGAGCGGGAGATCCTCGCCGGGCGAGCCGGGGAGATCGCCGAGCGGGCCCGCGCGGACACGCTGGTGGAGCTGGGGAGCGGGACCTCGGACAAGACCCGGCTGCTGCTCCGGGCACTGGCGGCGGGCGGGTCGCTTCGCCGCTTCGTACCCTTCGACGTGGACGCGGTGACCCTGCGCGGGTCGGCGCTCCGGATCGCGAGCGAGTTCCCGTCCCTCTCGGTCCACGCGGTGGTGGGGGACTTCGAGCGTCACGTCCCGCTCCTGCCCCGCGACGGGCGGCGGCTGCTGGCCTTCCTCGGGGGGACCATCGGCAACCTGGCCCCCCGGCCGAGGGCGCGCTTCCTGGCCGACGTCGCCGCGCAGCTCGGGCCGGCGGATGCGTTCCTCCTCGGAACGGATCTGGTCAAGGACATCCCCAGGCTCGAGGCGGCCTACAACGACGCGCAGGGCGTGACCGCCGAGTTCAACAAGAACGTCCTCTCGGTGCTGAACACCGAGCTGAACGCCGACTTCGACCTGGACCGCTTCGAGCACGTGGCGCGCTACGACGCCCGGCAGGGGTGGATCGAGATGCTGCTCCGGGCGAGGGTGCAGCACACGGTGACGGTGGCCGATCTCGATCTCCCGGTGGACTTCCGCGAGGGCGAGCTCCTCCGGACGGAGATCAGCGCCAAGTTCACCCGCGCGCAGATCGACCGGGAGCTCGGGGCCGCAGGGATGAGGACCGAGGCTCGCTGGACCGACCGGGCCGGCGACTTCGCGGTGACCCTCGCCGTGCGGGCCTGACGCGCCCCGAGCTGCCCTAGCTGCCAGTCCCGCCGTCCAGCTCTCCTGCCTGGCGGCACATGCGCTCGATGGCGTCGAGCACCGCCGGGGACGCGCCCCGGAGCGAGGCGCACAGCAGGGTATCGGAGCCGAGCGCGGTCGCGGAGAGGAGGACCTCCTGCTCGGTTCCGCCGTCACCCGGCTCGGCGACGAGGAGGCGAACCGAGACGAAGCCCGGCTCCTCGATGGCCTGGCCCTTCCGCACCCGCCAGCGGCGGAGCCCCTCGGTGAAGCCGCTTCGGAGCGTTTCCGGGGTGGGCATGCCCATCCCGCTGCGGAGCTCGGCGCGGAGCACCGCGCGGCCCGGCGTGTCCGAGACACGCAGGGTGCCGTCGCCCCCGGTCACCACCGACCAGCCCGATGGGACCTGGAGCAGCCCCGAGGGCCGGACCACCGCCACCACCCCACCGTCCTCGCGAACGATCAGCGGGGGCGAGGACCGCGTGCACGCCCCGGCCGCGAGGGCGGCCCAGGCGCAGCAGATCAGCGCCCCGCGGCGACGTTGGCGCCGGGTCACCGCTTGGGGAACTCGGGCGGCGGCGCGGGCGCGAGCGGAGTCGGCGTGGGGGTGCCCTTCCCCATGCTCTCCATCTTGCACGAGCCCTCGAACATCACGCCCTTGTCGACGCTGAGCGAGGGCGTCTCGAGATTGCCCTTCACCCGGCCCGGGGTATGGAGCTCGATGAGCTGGGAGGCCCGGATGTTCCCCTCGACCACGCCGTTGACGATGACCGTGCCGGCGTTGATCTCTGCGTTCACCCGCGCGCCTTCACCGATGACCAGCGTGTCCTTGGTGAAGATCTGCCCGGAGAACTTCCCGTCGATCCGCACCTGACCCTCGAAGGTCAGCTTTCCTTCGAACTCGCTCCCCTTGCCGAGGAGGGTGTGGACGTCACCACCGCGAACCACCACGTTCTCCTCCTCGCGCTTCAGCACCGCCATCGAGCTCCTCGTTCCGGGTCTGGGAGGGAAGCCCGGGGCTGACGCTCGAGCGACGAGCGGCGGCGCGGGCTCCGTCTCCGCGGCCTCACCGCCGCAGCAGCGCGAGAATACGCTCCAGGTCCTCGTACGAGAAGAAGTCGATCTCCAGCGTTCCTTTCCCGCCACGGTCCGCGAGTCGTACCTTCGTCCCCAGCCGTCGCTGGAGGTCCTCCACCACGGCCCGTGCAGCGGCGTTCCCGGCCGGGCTGCGCGCAGGCGCGGCGGAGGGAACGCGCACGGTGCGAACGAGCCGCTCGGTCTCCCGCACCGAGAGCTGCTCCCGGACGATGCGTTCCGCCGTCGTCACCAGCGCCGGACCAGAGCTCATCCCCAGGAGCGCCCGGGCGTGCCCCATGCCGAGCGCCCCGCTGGCGAGCAGCTCCTTGACCGGATCCGGCAGCTGGAGGAGCCGAAGCGCGTTCGCGACGCTCGCCCGGTCACGGCCGACGCGCTCGCCGACCTGCTCCTGGGTGAGCCCGAATTCCTGGATGAGCCGGCGGTAGCCCGCGGCCTCCTCCAGCGGATTCAGGTCCGTCCGCTGGAGGTTCTCGACGAGGGCCAGCTCGAAGGCCTCCGCCGGGGAGACGTCCCGGACGATGGAGGGGACCTCGTGGAGACCCGCCAGCTGCGCCGCCCGCCAGCGCCGCTCACCCGCGATGAGCCGGAAATCACCGCCGTCGGGCCGGACGAGAATCGGCTGGATGACGCCCTGGGTCTTGATTGACTCGGCGAGCTCGCGGAGGCGGGCTTCGTCGAAGGTCTTCCGCGGCTGGGTGGGATCGCGCTGGATGCGCTCCACCGGGAGCCGCACGATGCCTGCCGCAGAAGGAAGGTCGCCGTGGATGGGAACCGAGGCCTGCGGAATCAGTGCCGAAAGACCTCTGCCGAGCGCGCGCTTCGGGCTACGATCGGAGGGACTGTTGGGCATGGGGGGACTGGTCATCAGGCAGCCCGCCGATCGGTCGGGCCCTGGTCTCGGCGCAGAATCTCATGTCCGAGGGCCAGGTAGCTCTCGCAGCCCTTGGACTTGATGTCGTAGAGCAGGATGGGCTTGCCGAAGCTGGGGCACTCGGACAGCCGGACGTTCCGGGGGACGACGGACTCGAAGACCAGCTCCTTGAAGTGGCCGCGGACGTCGCTGGCCACCTGGTGGGCGATGTTGGCCCGGGCGTCGAACATGGTGAGGAGGATGCCCTCGGTGGCGAGCGAGGGGTTCAATCCGCGGCGGACCAGCTCCACGGTCTGCATGAGCTGCGACAGCCCCTCGAGCGCGTAGTACTCACACTGAAGCGGAATCAGGACCGAATCGGCTGCCGTGAGGGCGTTGAGCGTCAGCAGGCCGAGGGACGGGGGACAGTCGAGGAGGATGTAGTCGTAGTCGGCGACCAGGGGCCGCAGCGTCTCCCGGAGCCGGAACTCGCGCCTGGGGAGGTTGACCAGCTCGATCTCGGCCCCGGTCAGGTCGGGCGTGGAGGGGACGACCTGCAGGAAGCGCAGCTCGGTGGGGTGCAACAGCTCGGTCATCGGGCGGTCGCCGAGCAGGGCGTCGTAGACGGTCCCGTGGAGCGCGTCGCGCTTGAGGCCCAGGCCGCTGCTCGCGTTGCCCTGGGGGTCCATGTCCACGAGCAGGACCTTGCGCTCGGCGGACGCGAGGCTTGCCGCGAGGTTGATGGCGGTGGTCGTCTTGCCGACCCCGCCCTTCTGATTCGAGATGCAGATGACGCGTCCCACGGGCAGCCCTCCACGAGTCGTCCAGTGCGGCTGGATGCGGGGCGTAGCACGGTGGGATGACAGGGCAACTTCGGGGTCGGCCGACCGGAAGCTTTCCCTCGAGACGCGTGATGTTCCACGTGGAACGCGCGGCGCCCGGGCTGCCGACGTTGCCCGCGAGCGCCGGCGACCAGCGCCCCGGAGCTCGCGGCGAGCAGAACAACGAGGTGTCCGAGTCTTCGCTGTGCGCTCGACCACGGCGCTTCAAGCCGCTGGCAATTCGAACCCAGTCATGGCAGAGGATGCCGGATCGGGGGCGCCGCGATTCCTCGCGACGAGAGCAAGCAAGTGCTCAATCGCCCGTTCGCTCCGCCGCGACGTGCAGCACGTCCCTGAGTCCGCCGCGCCCCGCGCTGTGGGAGACCTGGGGAAAACACCGTGCCAGCGGCTTACCCAAGTCCTTTCGGTAAGTTGGAGGCATTGAGCTTCGCTGTGCCTGTGGAGAAACCAGCGATTTCTGGAATGGCGCTCGAGGGGAGCCGTCTGCTCGGGTTGCCGCTGACCCCCGCCCAGGCGGATGCGATGTCATGGCTCGCGGGGGAACTCGCTCGGTGGAGTACCCGCATCAACCTCACGGCCATCCTCGATCCGATCGAGATGGCGGACAAGCACATCCTCGATTCCCTCAGCGTTCTCAGGGTCCTGGACGCCGGTCCGCTTGCGCTCCTCGACGCGGGCTCGGGCGCCGGATTCCCCGGCCTCCCGCTCGCCATTGCCCGGACCGACCTCTCCGTCACCCTCGTCGACTCCGTCGCGAAGAAGGTCGGCTTCCTCAAGCATGCCATCGCCCAGCTCGGCCTCGCCCCTCGCGTCACGGCCATTCACCTGACGCTCCGGGGGAATCCAGCCGCGGAGGGCCTCGAGCCCTTCGACGTGGCAGTGGCCCGCGCGGTCGCCGACCCGTCCCGGTGGGCGCAGCTCGCTCGCCCGTACCTGTGGCCCGGCGGGACCCTGGTCGTCATGGGTGGGAGCGCAGCCACCGCCGACTCCCTCCCGGGCTGGACCGGCCCGTCCGTCGATCGCTTCCACCTCCCACTGACTGGAGACGGCCGTACGCTCCTGACCTACCGGAAGCCCGCCGAGCGCCCGCGGCACCCGGAGCTGCCCGACCGGGCCCCTCGATGAGACTTCGGGCCCGGACGTCGCGTGTGGCCTGCTGACCTACTTCTCGTCCCGGAGCGCGACCGAGGCGAGCACCGCGCAGACCAGCCCGATGCCAGCCTCGCCCACGCCAGCCACTGGCCGACGACTTCGCGGAGCACGACGGCGAACGGCGTTGCCAATTTCACGACTCTGACTTCGGTCGTTCGAGAGCAGGCGGCGGCCCAGCCCTCGGGATGGAAGTCCCGGGCCAGCCGTTCGTCGCTGACCACCACCCCCGGACGGTCCCGGGTGTCGCCCGGCTCGGACCAGCGCCCCGTGACCACAGGGAGCCCGAGGGTCCCCGGCCATGGCACCGCATGACGCCGGACCCGGACCCGCGATTGCGCGTTTCCCGGACCGGCAGCCTGCTCAGCTCGGCGGCCTGCCCCGCGCTGCGGCCTCGACTGCAGCCCGGTTCTCCTCGATGTACTTCTCCACCGCCTCGTCCTGGAGCTCGAGGTCGCGTAGCACGCCCGGGTAGATGCCCTTGAACGCGGGGGACTGCTCGTCGCCCCGGAGCCGGAAGCTCATCTTCAGAACGGCGGCTCCGAACAGCCTGTCCTTGAGCGCCTTCGGCTTGCCCACGGCCAGCTCCTCCTTCGGAATCGTCAGTCGTCGTCCGGCACGTCGTCCACCGGGAACCGCTGGCGCGGCATCGGCACCAGCCGTTCCGGGGTCAGCACGAGCCGGCGGAGGCGACCGTCGCCCTCCGCATGCGCGGTCACTCCGGGGACCCCGTCGACGGCCTTCAGGAGACGGCCGCGCTCCGCCGGCGCCAGGGTCACCACGGCGTAGACACGCCCAGAGCTGGCGCAGCGCTCGGCGAGCGCCCGGGCCGCAGCGTCGAACACCGGATCGTCGTCGGTCACCAGCCTCCGCTCGTCCATCTCGACCGGGCGCGCGGGCGTCGAAGGCCGGGCCGGAGCCGCGGACCGAGCAGCAGGCGCGGGCGCGGCTCCGTTGATCGGCTGGGCCGCGGGCGCCTGCGCTCGCGGCAGCTTCGAGCCCCTGGGCCCGGGATGGCCGCCGAGGCCCACCGCGATCCACCTCCGCTCCAGACCCGGCTTGTTGACCATCTTGTTCACCAGGTACTGCAACGCATCCCCGAGCGGCGAGCGGCGACCCAGCGCCACCCCCGGCAGCTCCACCGAGGGCGTCACGGCGATGCTCACGCTCCCGTCCGGCAGGTCCTTCGCGTCGATGGCCGCCGGCACGTCCATTCCCCGGAGCAGCTGCTCCAGCACCGCCACCGCCTGCGCCCGTCGATCGTCCGCGGACTCCACTGCCACCGCCACCTGTGAGTCGGTCACTTCCGCTTCTCCAGCACGGGCTTGAGCGGCGGCGTGGGCGTGCTCCCGACCATCCTCCGCAGCACCGCCTGTTGCGCCACCGTCAGGATGTTGTTGGTGAAGATGTAGAGAAGGAGACCGGCCGGGTAGTTCAGCATGATCACCGTGAAGAAGATCGGCATGAACCACACCATCATCCGCTGCTGCGCCGGGTCGAGCGCCGGCGGCTGGAGGCGGCTGGTGATGATCTGCGAGACGCCCAGGAGGACCGGCAGAAGGAAGGTCGGGTCCTTGATCGTCAGGTCGGTGAGGAAGTGCGAGGTGAACGGCACGCCGTACAGCTCGTAGCTGTTGCGGAGGGTCGTGAAGAGCGCCGCCCACACCGGCAGCTGGACCAGGAGCATCAGGCACGACCCGAACGGGTTCACGCCCGCTTCCTGGTAGGCCTTCATCATCTCCATCTGCTGCCGTTCCTTGTCCTCCGGGAACTTCTTCTTCACCTCTTCGATCTTCGGCTGGAGCTTCTTCATCGCCTCCTGGCCCACCATCGCCCGGTGGGTCAGCGGGATGAGAAGCACCTTCACCACCACGGTGAGGAGGATGATCGCCACGCCCCAGTTGGCGACGATTCCGTGGATCCGCTTCAGGAACCACAGCATCGGCTTGCAGAGCGCGGCCCAGATTCCGTAGTCGATCGCCCGCTCGAGGTGCACCGGAGTGCTCGCCTCGCTTCCCCTGTTGGCCGGAAGAGTCGGCACCGCGGCGAGCGTCTCGGTCTCCTTCGGCCCGAGGAACGCGCCGAACGAGCGGGTCACGGACTGGCCCGGGCCCACCTGGACCGGGAAGTGCGCGGCGGCCACGCGCTCGGTGAGCGAGGTGGTCAGGACGCACTTGCCGTCGACGGCGCCGCCCACCGGGAAGATCGCCGAGAGGAAGTACTGCTGGTTGATGCCCACCCAGCGGACCGCGCCGGAGTAGTCCTTGGTCTCCGACTTGTCCTTCACCGTCTCGTGCTCGTAGGCGTCCTTCACGAAGCACGCTGCGTCGGAGACGTTGCCCACCCCGCCGAAGAAGCTCGGCTTCTCCTCGTGGGCGGGATCGATCGCCCTCGCGTAGGGCAGCACCAGGTCACCGGAGAGCGTGCGCCCGGTGAGGTTCTTCAGCGTCATCCGCGTCGCCAGCTCGTAGCCGTCGTCCGCCCAGGAGACCTCCTTCACGATCTCCCAGCTCTCCGTCCGACCCACGAAGGTGATCCGGTGGTCACTCTCCTCGGCCGAGTAGCGCATCGTCGCCGGGATGGGGGCCTCGCCGGCGAGCTCGACCGACAGCGGGAGCGGCGTCCCGGGCACCGGGACCGCCATGTTCATCGGTGGTCCCTTCGGGACGCTCTTGCCGAGGAGCTGCGCCCAGCCCTCGGCGACGCTCAGCGAGCGCTGCTCGCGCGTCTTCTCTCCCTGCAGCACGGCCGAGACGAGACCGGCCCCCTCGGTGGACCAGGTGTAGTGGATCAGCTTCCGGCTCACCTCGACGTGGCGGACTGCAGGGCCACCCGGCGGCTCGGGCGTCTTGGGCGAGGGCGACTCGCCGGTGACCGGAGCGGCGACCGGAGGCGGAGGGGCCGCGGCCACCGAGCCCGCATCGGCGACAGCCGTACGGCTCTGCGCCGGTGGCGTGCTCGGCGCGAACCACGTCATGTAGACCGTGGTCATCAGGAAGATGAGCCCGAAGGCCACGAAGGTGCGCTTCTGGGAGTCGTTCTCCACGGAGATCAGGTCCTCCCTGGACGGGGCGGGACGGGGTCCAGCCCTCCGGGGTTGAAGGGATGACACCGGCCGAGCCGGCGCAGCGCGAGAAGGAACCCGCGGAACGGTCCGTGCTCGCGCAGGGCCTCGAGCGCGTAGGCCGAGCACGAGGGATGGAACCGGCACGCCGACGGCAGCAGCGGCGAGATGGTCCACCGGTACAGGTGGATGGGCAGAGCGAGCAGGAAGGCGAGCAGCTTCAACGGAGACCGTTCTCTAACGCGGAGAGCAATGCGTCCGCGGCGCGTTCCAGCGCCCCGTAGCTGGCTTCCCTGGCACTCGGACGGGCCACCACCACCAGGTGCATTCCTCCTGGCCATCGGTCGCGCCGCTTGCGAAACAGCTCGCGCAGCCGACGTCGGACGGCATTCCGGACCACTGCCGTCCCCACCTTGCTCGACACCGTGAGTCCGAGCCTGGACGCTCCGTCCGGGCTCGGTGCCACCAGACCCACCAGGGGTCCGGCACTGAACTTCTTTCCACGCTCCTGGACGTCCAGGAAGTCGCGGCGCTTCAGGAGGCGAACCTCTCTGGGAAACGCCTCGGACAACCCTACTTCTTGGCCGCCGACACGGCCAGCCGCTTGCGCCCCTTGGCCCGGCGCCGCCGGAGGACGTCTCGCCCTGCGCGGGTGCTGTTCCGCTTCCGGAATCCGTGGGTCCGGTTCCGCTTCAACTTGGACGGCTGGTACGTGCGCTTCGACACGGGGCGATGCTCCGGGCTGGACGACGACGGGCGAGTGGGAGGGCCGCGCGCTTAACCCAGGCCACGCGCTCGAGTCAATGCGCCCAGGGCGGCCTCGACCGTTCACACGCGGTTCGGCCTGAACGTTTTTGGTCCACAAACGACCGCGGGAAGTCGTACAACTCGACCCCCCGCCCGCACCACAGGATCGGCGGTTCCCCACAAGAGGTCGCGTCTCGTGTCGGCTTCTCCCGAGCAGTCGCCCGTGCCCGCAAGCGCCGATGAACTCTGGGAAAAGACGCTCGCACTGCTGCGGGACGACGGCAAGTCCTATGCCCTGACCTGGCTCGACCGGATGCAGGGGCTTCGGGTCGCGGAGGGCGCGCTGATCCTCGGAGTCCCGGACCGCTTCTTCCGCGACTGGGTGGACGATCACTACCGCCCCCTCCTCGAGGACGCGCTCGCCCGCGCCCACGGGAGCGCGCTGGGCATCGGCTACGAGGTGGTGGGCACGGCCCGCCCCGATCCGAGCCTTCCCTCCACCGGCGGCCGAACGGCGAGCTCGGCACCCCGTCCCCCGCGCCTCAACGAGCGCTTCACCTTCGTCAACTACGTGGTGGCCGAGAGCAACCAGCTTCCGGCCGCCGCCGCCGCCGCGGTCGCCGAGAGTCCCGGCCGCGCCTACAACCCGCTCTTCATCTACGGCGGCACGGGGCTGGGAAAGACTCACCTGCTCCACGCGGTGGGTAACGCCATCTTTGCCCGTAACCCGTCGGCGAGGATCGTCTACCTATCGTCCGAGGAGTTCACCAACGAGTTCGTCGAGAGCGTCCGGGATCACAAGATGACGGACTTTCGCCGCAAGTTCCGCGACGAGTGCGACGTCCTCCTCATCGACGACATCCAGTTCCTCGGCAAGCGCGAGGAGACTCAAAAGGAATTCTTCTACACCTTCAACGCGCTCCACGAGATGTCGAAGGCCATCGTCCTCACCTCGGACGCCGTGCCGGCGGAGATCCCCGGCCTCGAGGACCGGCTCCGCAGCCGGTTCACGATGGGCCTCATCACCGACATCCAGGAGCCGAACTACGAGACCCGGGTCGCCATTCTCAAGAAGAAGGCCGAAGCCGACGGGTTCGAGCTTCCGGACAACGTCTGCCACTTCATCGCCAAGCACGTGCAGAAGAACGTGCGCGAGCTCGAGGGGGCCCTGATCAAGATCTCGGCGGTCCACAGCCTCACCGGGCAGCCGGTGACCGAGGAGTTCGCCGCCCAGGTGCTCCGGGACATCCTTCCCGCGCAGAGGCCGATCGACATCGACCACATCCAGCGGGAGACGGCGCGCTTCTACAAGGTCGCGGTGGAGGAGCTGCGGGCCGACCGGAGGACGAAGCAGCTCTCCCACGCCCGGCAAGTGGCGATGTATCTCGCACGGAAGCTCACCCGGAGCTCGTTCCCGGAGATCGCTGCCCGGTTCAACAAGGACCACTCGACGGTCATCTCCTCGGTCCGCAAGGTCGAGCGGCAGCGTGAGGTCGACGCGAGCATCCGCAAGGAGCTGGACGAGCTGGAGAGCAAGCTCGGGCCTGGCTAGCTCAGCGACCAAAGAGACCACCGGGTTGCCGTTCTCACCGCGAGTAGCGGGGAACTCCACCGTTCTCCACAGGGTGGAGATGTTGGTCGTTTCCGGTGGATTCCTTGTCACTTTCTTCGGGGAACCCCGGGCAGGCATCGAATGTTGGCCGGAACTTGTGGGGAGAGCCTGTTTCCGGCTGGTGTCGAGAACCTCCGGATCGTGCTGGGGGCAGACGGCGATCAGTTGTGGAGATCTCGGAGCCGATTCGCCGCGGATCTGAATCGGCGTGGACAGCGGGCGGTCCTGTCCACAACAGCGGACGGCGCAACAGCTGGAATCATCGAGAGCTTGGGGTGGATTCAACAAGTTCGGCGCACCGGCCTCCACGACCTTGAAGATCCATGATCCAGATCTTCGGAGGAAACAGCCGGTGGATTGAAGAAGAGCTCGCTCGCCGTTCGATCGGCACACCCTCGGGAACGGTGCCCATCGAGACCTCATCCGGACTCTGCACTGCGGGCGAGCCTGAGGCCCCGAGTCCCCTCCGGGGCTCTTCTTGAGAACGGCTCGCAAGATCAACCTCGCTCGGTCCTGTCCCGTGATCCCGGGGACCTAGCCCCTCTCGTGCTGGCGAACTCGGCCTCCAGCGCGCCTCCAGGCCGTTTGACGCACATGCCTGTGCGGGCTACACCGCAGCGCCGGGCGGAGCGGGCGGATGTCTCCTCCGCAGGAGACGATGGGCACATGGAATTCCGC
>DATJVY010000059.1:0-5938 GCA_035501615.1 Myxococcaceae bacterium | reverse complement strand
TCTCAGCCCCCCGGTGCGCCGAGGGGTTCATCGTGGGTCTGCCGGCTCACCGCGACGACCGCCTGGCACCGCGCGCAGACCTGTCCCTGCTCGTCCAGGATGTGCGCGCTCGCGAAGAGCGTTCGCTGCCCGGCGCGGTCGATCCAGGCCTCGCACCGTGCGGACCTGCCGAACACCGCGCGCTCGAAGCTCATCGAGAGCTGCACCGTCGCGCTGCGCCGCCGCGGATCGAGGAGCACCACCGTGCTCCCCACCGCCAGATCGAAGAGGCCGGCCAGCACCAGGCCGTTCACTGCCGACGTCCCCAGGCCTCCGAGGTGCTCGGGCCGGACCTCGGGCAGGTCCACCACCACACGGTCCGGCTGGAAGGACACCCGCATCCCGTGGTGGCGGAGAATGTTGCTGTCGTTCCAGAGCGCCGCGAGCGCGGTGAGCTCCTCGGCGGTGGGGCGAGGCGGCGGCACGTCCGGACTGTAGCGGAACCGGTGGACCCGCGTGCGCCCGCTCGCCGATGCTCTGCCCCAGCGCATGTCCGCCGACGGACTGGTGGCCCTGGAGATCCTCCCCGGCAACCCGGACTTCCTCGACCTGCCCTGGCATCTGCCGATGGCCCGCTGGCGAGAGGTCTCGACCCGCATCGTCGAGGTCCCCCGCGGCGTCTCCAGGCACGAGGTGCTCTTCCTCCAGTACGACCGGACGCTCTACGCCGCGAAGGAGCTGCCGCCCGACGTGGGCGAGCGCGAGTACGACGCGCTCCGCTGGCTCGAGCAGCACGAGCTGCCGGCGGTGCATGCGGCCGGCCACGCGCGGGTGCGCCGCGAGGGCGAGGAGGCGAGCCTCCTCTTCACCCGGTTCCTCGAGTACTCGATCCCCTTCCGGACCCTGTTCGAGAACGCCGGGCTGGAGCAGTACCGGTCCCGGCTCCTCGACGCCATCGCCGGGCTCCTGGTGCGGCTGCACCTCGCCGGGTTCTTCTGGGGGGACTGCTCGCTGTCGAACACGCTCTTCAAGCGCGATGCGGGCCAGCTCCAGGCCTACCTGGTGGATGCCGAGACCGCCGAGATGCACGAGGAGCTCTCGCAAGGGCAGCGGCAGCACGACCTGGAGCTCCTGCAAGAGAACGTGGCCGGCGACCTCCTGGACGTCGCGGCCATGCTGGGGGAACGGCGGGAGGAGACGCTCGACCGCACTCCCGAGGAGATCCGCTCCCGCTACGAGAAGCTGTGGAGCGAGATCGGCCGCGTCGACACGCTGGCCCCGTCGGAGAGCTGGCGCATCCACGAGCGCATCAGGAGCCTCAACGCGCTGGGGTTCACCGTGGGCGAGGTGAAGCTCGAGGCCACCGGGGACGGGAGCCGGCTCCGGATGCGGGCCATCGTCACCGACCGCGACTACGACCGGGATCTGCTCCAGGACCTCACCGGGCTGAACGCCGAGGACCACCAGGCCCGGCTGATGGTGCAGGAGATCCAGGAGCTCCGCGCCACGCTTGCCCGCTCCGAGAACCGCAGCGTGCCGCTCCAGGTCGCCGCCTACCGATGGCTCACCGAGCGGTACCAGCCCACGGTGCGGCGAGTGGCCGACCACGGCGAGCCGGCCGAGCTCTACTGCGAGCTGCTGGAGAACAAGTGGTACCTCTCCGAGCGCGCGGGCCACGACGTGGGAATGGAGGTCGCGCTCGAGGACTACCTGAAGCGCTTCGCCCCGGCCTGAGGCCCGCTCAGCGGCCGCGCCTGCTCGCCACGTATGCGAGCGTCGCCCGGGCCTGTGCATCGTCGGGACGGATCCGGAGCGCCTCGCGGCACTGGGCCTCGGCCTCGTCGAGGCGGCCGAGCCGAGCGTAGGCCTCGGCCAGGCGGATCCGCGCCTCGCCGTGGCGGGGGAGCAGCTCCAGCACTCGGCGATACTCGGGAATGGCCCGGCCCGGGTCAGGCTCTCCCCGCCGGGCGAGGAAGACGTCCCGGTTGTCGAGGAGGATGGCGTGGTTCCAGTGCAGCCACGGGTCGCCCGGGTCCCGGGCCAGCGCAGCCTGGTACGCCGCCTCGGTGACCTCGAACGGCTCGCTCGCGCCCTCCTTCTGGACGCGCTCCACCTCGGAGGTCTGGAGCGCGTGGTCCAGCTGCCCGGTGAACGGCGGCCGGGCGAGCCTCCGCAGCACCTCCTTGGCCACGAGGTACCGGTTGTAGCCAGTGAGCGCGAGGCGAGCGATGAGCTGCTCGTGAGAGGGCGGGGTGGCCTCGCGCGCCCCGAGCGCCGCGGGGAGGGCGCGCATCACCGCCGGGAACAGCGCCCGGGCGAGGACCTCGTTGCCCTCGGGGGTCAGGTGGGCGTGCTCCCAGAAGAGCTCCGGGCCCGGCACGCCGTGAGGACTGGCGGCCGCCAGTGCCCGGGCCCCGTCCACCAGCTCGACCCCCGAGCCCGCGGAGCGCGCCGCCTCGACGGTCAGCGCGAGCAGGCGCGAGTCGGCCCGGAAGCGCAGGGTGTCCAGGTCCCGCGCCCGGCCGAGCCGCTCCTGCGCCAGGGCCTCGTCCCCCACCGCAAGCCCCGCGCGGCCGATGCGGTACTGCAGCTCCGCGTACGTCCCGTCGATCGCCTCGGCCTCCCGGTACGCGGCCAGCGCCTCTGCAGGGTGCTCGGCTTCCGCTGCGCCTCCCCGCGCCACGGCCGTCTCCCATCGATCGAGCGCGGCGCGGTCGAGCCCGGGCCGGTGCGCCGACGCGAAGGGGGCGAAGTCGCGGAGGCGGGTACCGGCGGTGCTCACCACCACCCGCGCGCCGTGCGTCAGGAACGTCGCGATCAGGTCGGAGAGGTTCTGGCGAAAGGTCCGCTCGGCCTGCTCGAGGGCGGGGTCGTCCGCCCGGACCTGGTGGTCGAGGAACAGCTCCATGCCTCGCCACTCGCCCGGAGCGTCCTTCCCGCGTCGGCGTCCGAGCGCGCCGAGCAGCTGCCCGAGGCGGGTCGTCGAGAGCCACACCGAGGCGCGAATGAGCGGGAGGGACGGCTGCCTGCCGGTGAGCACCGTCCCCGGCCCGTAGGGCCCCACCACCTCGTTGTTGCCCGCGTACACCACGATCACGTCCGGCGCGCGGCGGGCGAGGTCCTGTGCCATCGGCACGAGCACGTTCGAGTTGATCGCCACGACCCCGGCGTTGACCACCTCGACGCGGACGCCGGGCAGCGACGCCTCGAGCATCGCCTCGAGGTACCGGGACAGCCCGAAGGTCGGCTCGGGGTCGCCCTGGGCCGCGGATTCCCCGAGGACCACGACGCGCACGGTGCGCGGCCCCTTCTCCTCGGGGATGACGAACGGCGTGGGCTGCCGGGCGAGGGCCGGGGGGAAGAAGCGGAGCGCGAAGTCCGGATTCGGGCAGGCTGCTGCACGGCCCCGCACCTCGCAGGGGACGGTGAATCCGGCGGGATGGCCCACCCCGAGGAGCCGGAGCGCGAGCTCGAGCCCGCCGAGCACCACCACCGGAGCGAGCACCACCGTCACCGCCCGGAACACCCAGAGCCGGGCCGATGGCGCGGCAGGCGGAGCGGAGCTGTGCGGCCGGTCTCGGGTGCGGCGCCTCGCCATCGCCCGGCTCAGAAGAGCGTGTAGATGAAGGGCGCGATGGCGCTGCCCTGGGTCAGGACGATGACCACGCCCAGGAGCAGCAGCACCGCCACCAGCGGCAGGAGCCACCACTTCTTCTGCTCGCCGAGGAACTGGAAGTACTGGCCGAGGATGCGGAGCTTGGACACGGGCGTCGGCGGAGCCTAGTACATCCGGTCGTACCGCCCCTGCCCGGGCTTCCGCTCGACCCAGTAGCTCGCCACGCTCCGGTCGGGCCCGAGCGCGAGGAACCGCTTCCCGGTCAGGCGGGCGAGCAGCGCGAGCGGCGTGAGCACGAACGCGAAGACGAGCGTCAGGACCACGCGGGACATCACCCAGCCGATGGCCAGGGCGAGCGCCATCCATCCCAGGTAGAGCGCCCGGAGCCGCGCCGGGACCAACGCCCCGGCGAGGACCAGCAGGCCGCCCGCTCCGAGCAGGCCCAGGCGCACCGCCGGCGCCCGGTGCCGGAAGAGGAGCCAGCCGCCGAGCAGGAGGAACGTTCCCCCCACGCCGAGGGCCGCCTTGCGGAGCGCGCGCGCCGAGGTGTCCAGGCGCCCGAGAGCGGTCCGCACGTCCTCAATCCAGGACATGGCGCCGCCTCCAGTCCTCCGACTCGACGAACGGCGGCTGGGCCTCCTTGCGGAGCAGGAAGCTTCCGAGGACCAGCACATCCATGCCGGTGCGCATGAAGCAGGCGTAGGCGTCGGCGGGTGACTCGACGATGGGCTCGCCGCGCACGTTGAAGGAGGTGTTCACCAGCACCGGGCAGCCGGTCCGGGCCTCGAAGGCCGAGAGCAGGGCGTGGAAGCGCGGATTGTCGTCGCGGTGCACCGTCTGGAGCCGCGCCGAGTAGTCCACGTGGGTGACCGCCGGGATGTCCGAGCGGGTGACGTTGAGCTTGTCGATGCCCCAGAGCCGCTGCTGCTCCTCGGACATGGGCCGCTGGCGCTCCTTCCGCACGTCGGCGACGAGGAGCATGTACGGGCTCTCGCAGTCGATGTCGAACCAGGCGGCGGCGCGCTCGGCGAGCACCGCCGGAGCGAAGGGACGGAAGCCCTCGCGAAACTTGATGGCCAGGTTCATTCGCCGCTGCATGTCCGGGGCACGGGGGTCACCGAGGATGGAGCGGTTCCCGAGCGCGCGGGGGCCGAACTCCATCCGGCCCTGGAACCAGCCCACCACCTGGCCGCGGGCGAGGAGGTCGGCGGTCGTCTCCAGCAGCGCCCGTTCGTCGAGGCGCTCTCCCGGTGCGCCCTGCCGCTCGAGGAAGCCGGCGATGGCCTCGTCGTCGTGCGCCGGCCCGAGGAAGGCTCCGTGGAGGGCGTCACGCCCCGCCTTGGGCCTCGCCGGCGCGCCGAGGTGGTGATGGTGGGCGACGTAGGCCGCACCCAGCGCGCCACCGGCATCGCCCGCGGCGGGCTGGATCCACAGCCGGTCGAACACCCCCGCCCGCAGCAGCTTGCCGTTGGCCACGCAGTTCAGCGCCACCCCGCCGGCGAGGCAGAGGTCGCGCTCGCCGGTCCGACGGCGGACGTGGCGCGCCATGCGGAGGACGATCTCCTCGGTCACCTCCTGGATGGACCGGGCCAGGTCCATCTCCCGCTGGGTGAGCGGCGTCTCCGGCTCGCGGGGCGGGCCGCCGAAGAGACGGTCGAAGGCGGGGGACGTCATCCGGAGGCCGCCCACGTAGTCGAAGTACTCGAGGTTCATCCGGAACGAGCCGTCCGCCCGCAGGTCCAGGAGCTGCTCGCGGATGGCCTGCGCGTAGCGGGGCTCGCCGTAGGGTGCGAGCCCCATGAGCTTGTACTCGCCGGAGTTCACCTTGAACCCCGCGTGGTAGGTGAACGCCGAGTAGAGCAGCCCGAGCGAGTGCGGGAAGCGCAGCTCGGCCATCAGCTCGACCCGGTTGCCGTCCCCCACGCCCCAGGAGGAGGTGGCCCACTCGCCGACCCCGTCCATGGTGAGGAAGGCCGCGCGCGGGAACGGCGAGGGGAAGAAGGCCGAGGCGGCGTGCGACTCGTGGTGCTCGGGAAAGACGATGGGCCCTCCGTATCCGAGCGCGCGTGAGACCAGGTCCGGGACCCAGAGCTTCTCGCCCAGCCAGGCGGGAATCGCCTGGACGAACGCCGGCAGCCCGCGCGGGGCGATGGCCAGGTGCGTCTCGAGGATGCGGTCGAACTTGAGAAAGGGCTTGTCGTAGAAGGCGACGGCGTCGAGCGCGTCCACCCCGATGCCGCCCTCGCGGAGGCAGGCGCGCGCCGCGTGCTCGGGGAAGCGATGGTCGTGCTTCACCCGGCTGAAGCGTTCCTCCTGCGCGGCGGCGACGATCTCTCCGTCCCG
>DATJVY010000058.1:0-64171 GCA_035501615.1 Myxococcaceae bacterium | reverse complement strand
CCTCGAGCGGGAAGAGGCCGGTCCAGAAGTTCCCGTAGCGGATCCAGACGTGGTCGAGCCCGCCGCAGTCGAGCTCGCCCCGGCGCCCCAGGAGCGTGAGGACCGCCGGATTGACGAGCAGCTCCTCGTAGCGGTCGGTCTCCGGGGCGCTCGCGCCGGCGATTCCCGTGCGCGCGCGGAGCTCGAGCGTCCTGCCCTGGAGGAGGGCGACGTACCGGACGTCGGGAGAGAGGGCGAAGAGGGCATCGGCGAGCGAGCTCATGGGAATCCTCCCCGGAGGGTCCAGCCTGACCCGGGGGAGACTTCTCCCCGGGTGGGCGGGCGCTCCGGAAGAATGCAGCAATCCAGTCGCGGATGCAGGGGTGACGCAGGTGGAGACGGTCCAGTCGATCACGGTTCAGCCCGGAGCGATGTCGGCGCTCCTGGAGGAGCTCTTCCGGGCGCCCGAGCCGGTGGCGGAGGAGGAGGCCTCCCTCGCTCCCGGCACGCGGGTGGGCCGCTTCGAGATCCAGCGTGAGCTCGGCCGCGGCGGCTTCGGCGTGGTGTACCAGGCTCGCGACCTCGAGCTCGGACGGACGGTGGCCTTCAAGGTGCTCCGCCCGGGGCGGCGGAGCGAGGCGCGGGAGGCGCAGCTCCTCCTCGAGGCCGAGGCGGCGGCGCGGCTCTCGCACCCGAACATCGTCACCCTCTTCGACCTGGGCCGGAGCCCGCACGGGCCGTACCTCGTCCTCGAGCTGCTCCGCGGTGCGACGGTCGCGGAGCGAGTCCAGCGGCGCGGGTTCGCTCGCCCGGAGGCGCTGCGCATCGCGGTCGAGGTCGCCCGCGGGCTCGCCCACGCGCACGCGGCCGGCGTGGTGCATCGCGACCTCGCGCCGGGCAACGTCTTCGTCTGCGACGACGGACGGGTGAAGATCCTCGACCTCGGCATGGCCCACGCCTTCGGGCACCGGAAGGTCGATGGGGGAACTCCAGGCTTCATGGCCCCGGAGCAGCGGCGGAGCGAGCCGGAGGATGCGCGAACCGACGTCTACGCGCTCGGGGCGCTTCTCTGCACGATGGTCGGCGGACACCCCCCGAGGACGGTTTCCCGCGCGCATCGCGGCCGCCGGTGCGGCCCGCCCGGCTGGCCCGGGTGCTCGGGCGGATGCTGGCGCGGGCTCCCGAGGATCGTCACCCGGATGCCGGCGCGGCGCTCGAGGATCTGCTCGAGCTCCTCCCGGAGCGAGAGGCCCGGCGCCGGTCGCGCCGCCTCTGGGCGATGGCGGCCCTCACCGGTCTCGCCGCGCTGCTCGCCTTCTGGGACCTCTCCACCCGGCCGGTCACGGTCAAGCTCGACGGCCAGTCGATCGCGGTCCTCCCCTTCGAGGGCCTCTCGCCAGGGAAGGAGCGAGCCCATCTGGCCGAGGGTCTTGCCGCCGAGATCCACGACGCGCTGACGGAGATCCGACCCCTCCGGGTGGCCGGTCACGGCTCGGCCGTCCGTGCGCGGGGGCTGGACGTCCGCGAGGCGGTCCGGCTCCGCGAGGAGGGTTGGAGGCGAAAGCGGCGGGGCCTGCCCACCACCGAGGCGGGTCGCATCGCGGCGGAGGTGCGCGGGACGGCGTCGATCTCCCGCGACCGCCGGCTGGACGCGCTGGAGCGACTTCGCGCCTCGCTCTCGCTCGAGGACCAGCACCTGCTCGTCCTCCGGGTGGACCACGGCCTGTCGTTCCGGGACATCGCCGGGACGCTGGGCGACGGCGAGGGCCTCGAGGAGGGGACGCTCCGCAAGCGCTTCGAGCGGGCCAAGGCGCGCCTGGCCTGGCTGGCGAAGGACGAGGGGTTGCTGGGTTGAGGTCCCCGGGGGACAGGCCTCCCGGCCGTGCCCCTCCTGCCCTTGAGTGACGTCGGGCCGGGCTGGTACGGGTGGGTCATGAAGCTCGCCCGCCGCCTCGCCGACATCCAGCCATCGCCCACCCTCGCCCTCAACGCCCGGGCCAAGGCCCTCGCCGCCGCGGGGAAGGACGTCGCCGGGCTGTCGGCGGGAGAGCCGGACTTCGACACCCCGGCCCACGTCAAGGAGGCGGCGATCCAGGCGCTGCGGGAGGGCTTCACCAAGTACACCGCCACCGCCGGCATCCCCGAGCTCCGCGCGGCCATCGTCAAGAAGCTGAAGGAGGAGAACCAGCTCGACTTCACCCCCGAGCAGGTCATCACCACCAACGGCGGCAAGCAGGCCCTCTACAACTGCTTCCAGGCGCTGCTCTCCGACGGGGACGAGGTGGTGATGTTCGCCCCCTACTGGGTGAGCTACCCGGAGCAGGTGCTCCTCGCCGGGGGGCGCCCGGTCGTCGTCCCCACGCGGGTGGAGGACGGGTTCCACCCCGACCCCGCCGCGCTCGCCCGGGCCATCACGCCGCGGACGCGGGCAGTCATCTTCAACAGCCCGAGCAATCCGACCGGCGCGGTCCTCCCCCGGGAGAACCTCGAGGCGCTGGCGGCGGTGGTCGAGCGCCATCCCGACGTCCTGGCCATCACCGACGACATCTACGAGCGGCTCCTCTACACCGGGAAGCCCTTCGTGAACGTCGCCAACGTCGCCCCGTCGCTGCGGAGCCGCACGCTGGTGGTGAACGGGATGAGCAAGGCCTTCGCGATGACGGGCTGGCGGATGGGCTACGCGGCCGGACCGAAGGCGCTCGTGTTCGGGATGCAGCTGGTGCAGGACCAGGCCACCTCCAACGTGAACAGCATCACGCAGCGGGCCGCGCTGGCCGCGCTGACGGGACCGCAGGAGCCGATCCAGGCGATGGTGAAGGAGTTCCACCAGCGCCGTGATCTTCTGCACGGCGGTCTTTCCCAGATTCCCGGCATCCGCTGCGCGAGGCCCGAGGGAGCCTTCTATGCCTTCCCCGACGTGAGCGCGTGGCTCGGGAAGAGCTGGAAGGGCAAGAAGCTCGAGTCCGCGCACGACGTCTCGGAGCGCCTCCTGGAGGACCTGCTGGTCGCCGCGGTCCCGGGAGAGCCGTTCGGTGCGCCGGGCCACCTCCGGTTCTCGTTCGCCGCCTCGCGCGCTACGCTCGAGAAGGGCCTGCAGCGGCTCCGGGACTTCGCCGCCGCGCTCGTCTGAGACGACGAAGCGCCCGGCGAGACGGCGCCCGGAGGGGCGGGTGGATCTGTCCCCTGGACGTGTTACAGGGACCCCTCCGATGCCCAAGCGAACCGACATCCACAAGGTCCTGGTCATCGGATCCGGGCCGATCGTCATCGGCCAGGCCTCCGAGTTCGACTACTCCGGCACCCAGGCCATCAAGGCGCTCCGCGAGGAGGGCGTCCAGGTGGTCCTCCTCAACAGCAATCCGGCCACGGTGATGACCGATCCCGAGTTCGCTCACCGGACCTACATCGAGCCGATCACCGTCCAGGCCGCCGAGCAGATCATCGAGCGCGAGCGCCCGGACGCGCTCCTCCCCACGATGGGGGGCCAGACGGCCCTCAACCTGGCCAAGGCGCTGGCCGAGGCGGGGATCCTCGAGCGCTACGGCGTGAAGCTGATCGGCGCCTCGCTGCAGGCCATCAACAAGGCCGAGGACCGGCAGCTGTTCAAGGCGGCGATGCAGAAGATCGGCATCCCGCTACCCAGGAGCGGCTACGCCACCTCGCTCGACGAGGCCAAGGCCATCGTCAAGGACATCGGGTTCCCGGTCATCATCCGGCCCAGCTTCACCCTCGGCGGCACGGGCGGCGGCGTGGCCTTCAACTCGGAGGAGCTCGAGACCATCTGCCTCCAGGGGCTGAAGGCCAGCCCCACCTCCACGCTCCTGGTCGAGGAGAGCGTGCTGGGGTGGAAGGAGTTCGAGCTGGAGGTGGTCCGCGACACCGCGGACAACGTGATCATCATCTGCTCCATCGAGAACCTGGACCCGATGGGGGTGCACACCGGGGACAGCATCACCGTCGCTCCGGCGCAGACGCTGACCGACAAGGAGTACCAGCGGCTCCGCCAGGCGGCGCTGGCCATCATCCGGGAGATCGGCGTCGACACCGGCGGGTCCAACATCCAGTTCGGGATCGACCCGCGCGACGGCCGGATGGTGGTCATCGAGATGAATCCGCGGGTCAGCCGGTCCAGCGCGCTGGCGTCGAAGGCCACCGGGTACCCCATCGCGAAGATCGCCGCCAAGCTGGCGATGGGCTACCGGCTGGACGAGCTGAAGAACGACATCACCCGCGACACGCCGGCCTCCTTCGAGCCCACGCTGGACTACGTGGTGGTGAAGATTCCCCGGTTCAACTTCGAGAAGTTCCCTCGCGCCGCCCGGACCCTCACCACCTCGATGCGCAGCGTGGGGGAGGTGATGGCCATCGGCCGGACCTTCCGCGAGGCCTACATGAAGGCGCTCCGGAGCACCGAGTCCGGGGCGCTGTCCTCCTTCGATCCGCTGGAGCTGCCGGCGGATGAGGTGGCCCGCGGCGAGAGGCTCCGCGACCTGCTCCGCGTTCCGCGCCCCGATCGGCCGCAGGCGCTCTTCCAGGCCTTCCGCGAAGGCATGAGCGTGGAGGAGGCCTTCCAGCTCAGCGCCATCGATCCCTGGTTCCTCCGGAACATCCGTGACCTGGCGCTGGAGGCGAAGGGGCTGGCCGGGACGAAGCTGGGCGAGCTGGACGACGCCCGCCTCCGCCGGCTGAAGGCGGACGGCTTCTCCGACCGGGTGCTGGCCTTCCTGCTCGGGACCACCGAGGGCGAGGTCCGGGCGCACCGGCACAAGCGCAACATCCGTCCGATCTACAAGCGGGTCGACACCTGCGCGGCCGAGTTCGAGGCCTACACCCCCTACCTCTATTCCTCGTACGAGGAGGAGGACGAGGCGCCGCCCACCAGCCGCAAGAAGGTGATGATCCTCGGCAGCGGCCCCATCCGCATCGGCCAGGGCATCGAGTTCGACTACTGCTGTGTCCACGCCGTCTTCGCTCTCCGGGCTGCGGGTTACGAGACGGTGATGGTCAACTGCAATCCGGAGACGGTCTCCACCGACTACGACACGTCCGACCGTCTGTACTTCGAGCCGCTCACGCTCGAGGACGTGCTGGAGATCGCCCACCGGGAGAAGCCCCTGGGGGCCATCGTCCAGTTCGGCGGCCAGACGCCGCTGCGCCTGTCGGTCCCGCTGGAGAAGGCCGGGCTGCCGATCCTCGGCACCACGCCCGACGCCATCGACCGCGCCGAGGACCGGGAGCGGTTCGCGCGGCTGATCGAGAAGCTGGGGCTGAAGCAGCCGGAGAACGGCGTCGCCCGGAGTCCCGAGGAGGCCCACGGCACCGCGCAGCGCATCGGGTACCCGGTGATGGTGCGCCCGTCGTACGTGCTCGGCGGGCGGGCGATGGAGGTGGTCTACGACTCGGACAGCCTCGACCGGTACATGCGCGAGGCGGTGAAGGCCTCGCCCGAGCATCCGGTGCTCATCGACCGGTTCCTCAAGGACGCCATCGAGGTGGACCTCGACCTGGTGGCGGACCGGACCGGCGAGGTGCTGGTGGGCGGGCTCCTGGAGCACGTCGAGGAGGCCGGCATCCACTCCGGGGACGCGTCCGCGACGCTGCCGCCGCACTCGCTCTCACCCGACCTGGTGGAGCGGATGAAGGACCAGGCGACGGCGCTGGCCCGCGAGCTCAACGTCGTGGGCCTGATGAACGTGCAGTTCGCCATCCAGGGGAAGACCCTCTACGTCCTGGAGGTGAACCCCCGGGCCTCGCGCACGGTGCCCTTCATCTCCAAGGCCACCGGGGTGGCGCTGGCGAAGATCGCCGCGCTGTGCATGGTCGGGAAGACGCTCCGCGAGCTCGATGCCCCGCGGGAGATCGAGATGAAGCACGTCGCGGTGAAGGAGTCGGTCTTCCCCTTCGCCCGCTTCCCCGGGGTGGACGTCATCCTCGGGCCGGAGATGAAGTCCACCGGCGAGGTGATGGGCATCGCCGACGACTACTACTCGGCGTTCGCCAAGAGCGAGCTGGCGGCCGGGTCGGCGCTGCCCACCTCGGGCACGGTCTTCATCTCGGTCAAGGACGAGGACAAGCCGGCGATGGTGGACTTGGCGAAGCGGCTGCGGGCGATGGGGTTCCGCGTCGTCGCGACCGGCGGCACGCACCGCTACCTGGCGAACAAGGGCATCGAGACCGAGCACGTCCTGAAGGTCACCGAGGGGCGGCCGCATGTCGTGGACAAGATCGTCGACGGCGAGGTGGACCTGGTCATCAACACCACCTTCGGGAAGAAGGAGATCGCCGACAGCTTCAGCATCCGCCGCGAGTCGCTGATGCACTCGGTGCCGTACTACACGACGGTCCAGGCAGCGCGGATGGCGGTGGGGGCGATCGAGGCGCTGGTGCGCGGGAAGATTCCGGTCACGGCGCTGCAGGACGCCCTGGACTTGAAGACAGTCGAGAAATGAGCGGCCGTATCCCCATCACCGCGTCGGGCCTCCGGCGTCTGAAGGACGAGCTGAAGCAGCTCCAGACCGTGGAGCGCCTGAAGATCTCCAGGGAGATCGAGGTCGCGCGCGGACACGGCGACCTGCGGGAGAACGCCGAATACCACGCCGCCAAGGAGAAGCAGTCGCACATCGAGGGGAGGATCAACTCCCTGAACGACTGGATCGCCCGCGCCGAGGTCGTCGACGTCTCGAGGCTCTCCGGCGACAAGGTGGTGTTCGGGGCGACGGTGAAGCTCCTCGACGTCGAGACCGAGAAGGAAGTGACCTACACCCTGGTGGGCGAGCTGGAGGCGGACATCAAGCGCCGGCTCGTCTCGGTCACCTCGCCGCTCGCCCGCGGGCTGATCGGGAAGGCGGTGGGCGACCTGGCGACCGTCCAGAGCCCCGGTGGGCCCCGCGAGTACGAGGTGGTCGAGGTCCTCTTCGTGGAGACCGAGGAGTAGCGGCGGACCCCGGGAGTAGGCTGTCGTGCCCGTCTCCGGCCGATGCCTTCCGTCCCTTACCTCCAGCCGCTCGTCGCCCCGCTGCGCTTCCTGGCGCAGAGCGACTTCACGCGCCTGTCGACGGTGAAGGGGCTGGAGGGGCTGGTGCAGACGGCGCTCGCCGGCGCGCGCGCGTCGGGCACCGGGAACGACGTGCGGCTCCTGGAGCGAGTGGCGCAGGCGCTGCTTCGGGGAGGCCCGGAGTCGAGGGAGGCGCTCCGCGCGCTGGCGCCGCGGGTGCGTGAGGCGGAGGCGGCATCGCAGGCGGTCCCGGTGGGTGCGCCGCCGGGGACCCGAGCGGTGGCCGGAAGGGGACCGGCGGGCGGTGGTGCGAGCCAGGTCGAGACCGGACGCCGTGCCGCGTCGGCTCGCTCCACCTCGGCGGGGACGGGCGGGCACCCCGGCCCGGTGCCATCGCGGAACGAGTCCAGCGGGGCGCGTCCAGGCTTCTCTGGTCCGGCCGGCCCGCCGTCGCCGGAACCCCCGATGGTCGAGGCGCTGGCGGTACCGCCACCCAGAGGGGCGCGTCCAAAGTCCCTCGGCGTGCCAGGCCCGTCGTCCGCGGAGGGCACGGCGGTCGAGCCTCCTCTGCGGTCGCCGTCCTCGAGCCCCGCGCGTGCGAGCACCCGTCATCGGGGGCGCGCCGTTGGCGGTGCCCAGCCGGGCCTCCTGGACGAGCCCCGCCCCACCCGGAGCCGGACGCGCAAGCCGGCTCGCTCCCGTCCCCGATCGGCCGAGCCCGACGAGGAGGTGGCGCGCCCCGTGGTCGCGGCGCCGAGCCGGGGACCGTTGGCCCAGCCCATCGGGGGGAGCGGCATCCGCGTGCCCCCGCGCCTCGTCGAGGTTCTCTCGAGGAAGGGGCTGCAGCGGGTGGGCGACCTCCTGTTCCTGCTTCCCCGCACCTACGAGGACCGGCGCACGCTCTCCACGCTGCGCGAGCTGCGGCCGGGGGAGCGGGGCGTGGCGGTGGGCACGGTCCGGATGGCGCGAGACTTGATGATTCGCCCCGGCAAGCGGGGGTTCCAGGCGGTGCTCGCCGACGAGACGGGGAGCATCGCGCTCACCTGGTTCCAGAGCGGGCCGTGGATGAAGTCACGGGTCCCGGTGGGCAAGCGGCTCATCGTCTCCGGGGAGCTCCGGGCCACGGCGGGTGGCCGGGAGATGGTTCACCCGGAGATCGAGCCGGCGGAGGAGGGGAGCGGACCGTCGCTCCACGTCGGTCGCGTCGTCCCGATCTACCCGGGGTTCGAGCGCCACGAGCAGCGCCAGGTGCGCACGCTCGTGGCCCGGGTGGCCGCGGCACACCTCGGCGCGGTGGAGGATCCGCTCCCGCCCGAGCTGCGCCGGCGCCTCGCGCTCCCGAGCCTGGCGGAGGCGCTGGCCCGCATCCACCAGCCGGCCCCCGACGACGACCTGGCCGCCCTGGAGGACCACCGCAGCCCGGCACACCGCCGTCTCGCCTTCGACGAGCTGTTCCTCCTCCAGCTGGGACTGGCGCTGCGGCGTCAGGGGGTGAAGCACGAGCCCGGCATCGCCTTCCACGTGGACGGAGAGCGGCTCGCCCGCGCCCGCGGGCTCCTGCCCTTCACCTTGACCCGTGCCCAGGCCCGGGCGGTGGCGGAGATCGGCCGCGACATGGCGCAGCCCGAGCCGATGCACCGCCTCCTCCAGGGCGACGTGGGGTCGGGGAAGACGGCGGTGGCGGTGGTGGCCGCGGCACTGGCGGTGGAGGACGGGTGGCAGGTGGCGCTCATGGCGCCGACCGAGATTCTCGCCGCGCAGCACCACGCGACGTTCGCCCGGCTCTTCGGCCCCGCGGGCGTGGAGGTGACGCTGGTGACCGGGGGCGGCACGCCGGCGGAGAAGCGGCGCGCTCGCGCGTCGGTGGAGTCGGGCCGGACGCGCATCGCGGTCGGGACGCAGGCGCTGATCCAGGAAGGGCTCGCCTTTCACCGGCTGGGGCTGGTGCTCATCGACGAGCAGCACCGCTTCGGCGTGCTCCAGCGGCAGGCGCTCGGTCACAAGGGACGCCGGCCGGACGTGCTGGTGATGACCGCCACGCCCATCCCGCGCACGCTGGCGATGACGCTCTACGGTGACCTGGATCTGTCGGTCCTGGACGAGCTCCCCCCGGGACGGACTCCCATCACCACCCGGGTGGCCACGCCTCCACGGCAGCCGGAGGTCTGGGAGGCGGTCGAGCTCGAGCTGCGAAAGGGCCGCCAGGCGTACGTGCTCTACCCGCTGGTCGAGGCGTCGGAGAAGGTCGACCTCGCCGATGCCACCCGCGGCGCCGAGGAGCTGCGGGCGCGATGGCCTCACCGGAGGGTGGAGCTGCTGCACGGGCGGCTGAAGCAGGAGGAGAAGGACGCGGTGATGCACGCCTTCCGCAAGGGGCGGGTGGACGCGCTGGTCTGCACCACCGTCGTCGAGGTCGGGGTGGATGTCGCCAATGCCTCGGTCATGGTCATCCAGCACGCGGAGCGGTTCGGGCTGTCGCAGCTGCACCAGCTCCGGGGGCGGGTGGGGCGCGGGGCGGCCGCCTCGTTCTGCTATCTGCTGCCCTCCTTCGCCGGGGGCGCCGACGCGCGCGCTCGCCTCGAGGTGCTCGAGCAGAGCACCGATGGGTTCGTCATCGCCGAGAGGGACCTCGAATTTCGTGGTGAGGGCGAGTTCCTCGGAACCAAGCAGAGCGGGTTGCCGGAGCTCAGCGTGGCCAAGCTGGGCCGGGACCAGGCGCTCTCGGCGGTGGCGGCGGAGGAGGCCAGGGCCATCGCCGCCACCGACTCCCGGCTGACCCGCCCCGAGCACCGTGGATTGCACCGAGCCCTGGAGGAGCGCTGGGAGGGAAAGCTGTCCCTGGCGCAGGTGGGATAGCCAGGCCCGCCCGGCCGTTTTACGTTCGGCGTGACATGGAGGACGGTCGCCTCATCCTTGCGCTGCGCCGGCACGGCATCCGCGACGAGCGGGTGCTGGCGGCGATGACGCTGCTCTCCCGGGCGGACTTCGTGCCCGACCGGCTGCGGGACCTCGCCTCGCAGGACGAGGCCCTCCCCATCGGGGAGGCGCAGACGATCAGCCAGCCGTTCGTGGTGGCGCTGATGAGCGAGGCGCTCGAGGTCCGGCCGGGGGACCGCGTACTCGAAATTGGCACCGGGTCCGGGTACCAGGCCGCGGTCCTGCATCTGCTCGGCGCCGACGTCTACAGCATCGAGGTGCGCGAGGGGCTGGCGCGCAGCGCGGCCGAGAATCTCAGGCCCTTCGCCGGGCCTCGACTCCACCTCCGGGTGGGGGACGGCTTCGCCGGATGGCCCGAGGCCGCTCCGTTCGACGCCATCGTGCTGACGGCGGCTCCGGAGCGGATCCCGCTCACCCTCGTGGAGCAGCTCGCGCCCGGGGGCCGGCTGGTGGGTCCCATCGGGAGCCAGGACGATGGCCAGGAACTCATCCGGCTCCGCAAGGGAGCGGACGGGGAGCTGGAGACCCAGCGGCTGCTGTCGGTCCGCTTCGTTCCGATGACCCCCTCTCCGCAGCCGATCTGAGCCGACCGTGCGTCCCTGTCCCGTCTGCGAGGCACCGGTCACCGGCTGGCAGTGCGAGGTGTGCGGGAAGCAGGTCGGGCCCTCTCCCGGGGCGTCGACGTTGACCGTGCCGCTGGAGGGCCTGGAGACGACGCAGCTCCCCGCCGACGGGCTCTCGCTGGCGATCGAGCCTGCTCCGGGGCTCGAGCGGACGGTGACCGGGCCGGTGCCGGAGGTGCCGGGAGATCCGCTCCTGGGATGGGAAGCGACGCAGGCCCTCGGGGCCCCGGACGTTCTCGCCGGCGGGCTGGTGGATCTGGACACAGGCCGGGCGGCGTCGGAGGGCCCAGCGGCGGTCGCTCCGACGGTGGCGACCTGCCGCTATTGCAAGAACGTGCAGGCCTCGGGGCTGTTCTGCGACCGGTGCGGGATGCGCCTTCCCTGGGCGGTTCCGGCGGCGGCGAGCGGCGAGCCTGTGGAGCTGCGGACCTGCACCCAGTGCGGCGAGCGCAGCCCCGTGTCGATGGACAGATGCGGCGGGTGCGGGGCGACGTTCCGGGCCGAGGAGCCCTGACGGCTCTGGTCAGCGCCCGGCCGAGTGCCGTAGGGTCCGCCCCCGCTTGACGGACGAACCCTCCACCGAGCTGTCACCCGAGGTGGCCCGCGCCCGGCTCCCGGAGCTTCAGGCCCAGCTCGCGGTGCGCGAGAGCACGACGCACTTCGCCCGGTCGGGGGTGGCGCTGGTGGCCTCGTGCATCTTCGCGGGGGCGGCGGCGAAGCTCTTCTGGGACTCGATCCGCTTCCCGGTGCTCGGGGCCGCGTCCGTGCTGGTGGCCATCGGGCTGGTGATCTACGCCTGGGTCCAGCTCCGGCGCGGCAAGGCCCACGACCGGCGGGAGATGGAGCTGTTCGCGTCCTTGCAGGCGGTGCACCGGGCGCTCCACCTGGACGACCCGGCGGCGCTGCTGCCGCGATGAGCGCCGGGGCGGGGCGGTTCATCGTTCTCGAGGGCATCGACGGGTCGGGCACGACGACCCAGGCGGCGCGTCTGGCGGAGTCGCTCCGCGAGGCGGGAAATGCGGTGGTGAGCACGCGCGAGCCCTCGGACGGTCCGATCGGAGCCTTGCTGCGGCAGGCGCTGACCAGGAAGGTGGTCGGCCTCTCCGACCGGGCACTGGCCCTGCTGTTCGCGGCGGACCGGCTCCATCACCTCGCCGCGGTGGTGGACCCGGCGCTGGCCGAGGGCAAGGTCGTGGTGTCGGACCGCTACGTCCTCTCGTCGCTGGCGTACCAGGGGATGCGGCTTCCCCTGGCCTGGGTGGAGGCGCTCAATGCGGCAGCCCGCCGGGCGGACCTGACCGTCTTCCTCGACGTGGACCCCGGCACGGCCGCGAGGCGGCGCCAGGGCCGGGGGGGCGCCGAGGAGCTCTTCGATGCAGACGAGGTGCAGCGGGCAGTGGCACGGGCCTACCGGCGGGTGGTGAAGCGGCACGCGCGGACTCAGCGGGTGGTGCAGGTGGACGGGCGCGGGAGCCCAGACGCGGTGGCGCGGGAGATCCTCGCCCGGGCGCAGGGCCTGCTGCGGCGGCGCGGTCGGAAGTAGAGTGCCCGGCGGGATGGCACGCACCGGCGCGGCGGCGATCGTCATCGGGAACGAGGTCCTCTCGGCGAAGGTCGAGGACGCCAACGGTCCCTTTCTGACAAAGCGGCTGCGGGAGCACGGCATCGCGCTGCGGGCCATCTTCGTGGTCCCGGACGAGATCGAGCCGATCGTCGGGGCGGTGGTGAACGCGCGCGCGGTCGCCCGCTGGGTCATCACCAGTGGAGGCATCGGTCCGACCCACGACGACGTGACGGTGCGGGCGGTGGCCCTGGCGCTGGGGCGGGAGGTGGTCCGCCTGCCGAAGATCGTCGAGCTTCTCTCGAGCACCCACCCGAGCGCGCTTCCGGCGGAGGCGCTCCGTCTGGCGGAGGCGCCGGAGGGAACGACGCTGCTCGCGCCGGAGGGATATCCAGTCCTCGCGGTGGAGGGGATGTTCCTGCTGCCGGGGATTCCCTCGCTGTTCAAGCTGCAGCTGGAGACGGTGCTCTCCTCGCTTCCGAAGGGGGCGGTGCACGTCCGGTCGCTCTACCTGTCACGGGGCGAGTCGGAGATCGCGGCGGCGCTTGACCGGGTGGCGCTGGGGATGCCCGACGTGGGGATCGGGAGCTACCCGGCGGTGAGCTCGGGGGCAGACCACCGTGTCCGGGTGACGGTGGAGGCGGCGGAGCCCGAGCGGGTGGAGCTGGTCGTGGCGCGCCTCCGGAGCGAGCTGCCCGAGGGCGCAGTGCTCCGCGTGGAGTGATCGTGCACCGTCCTCGCCTCGCAGCCTTCTAGATCGCGCGCTCCGGCAGGGTCGGTCCGACGCGCTCCCGCAGGGTGAACAGCTCCTCGGAGACCGAGAACGTCACCAGTGCCCGGAGGTCCGCCCGCTCCCGCACGGCGCGCAGGATGCTCTCCTGGGACTCGGGGGCCTTCGAGGCCGTGAACGCGGGGTCCTCCCGGAGCACCATGGTCAGGGCGACCGCGGGGTCGCCGCACACCAGCAGCCCGGCGCGGTTTCCGGAGGCGAAGAGCCCCTGGAGCGTCTTCCCCAGGTCCGGCACGGGTCCACCGGCGAGCTCCCGCGCCGGGTCCTCCAGCGCTCGCAGCGCCTTCCGTGGCAGGACCTTGCGCAGGTTCCGGATCCGCGCGTCGTCTCGCCTTCCCAGGGCCTCGAAGTCCGGAACGACGACGCGGATGCAGTCCCCGAGGAGGTCGGCGAGATCGGGCTCCGGCAGCTTCCCGGCCAGCGCCGTCCGCTGCAGCAGCGCGAACACCGCCCTCCCGATGAGGAACTTCTGCTCGCGGGAGTTGAACCTCCGGACGACGTCCTGTCCCACGCAGATGCAGGGGGGCTCGCTGGTCTCGGCAACCATGAGGCCCCGCCGCGCCTGGTAGACGTCGAAGTGATCGACACCGAAGCCCTCGGCGACCAGGGCCACCGCGCGGGAGATGGGATGGTCGGCGCGCAGGCGGTCCGCGCGGGGGTCGACCCCGAGAGGCTCGAAGTCGGGTGGATAGAGCCTGGCGAGGTGATCGCCCACCACGCGGAGCACCTCGCTGAGCGGGTTCCGCGCATCGGGGTGGAGCATCAGCTCCAGCGAGGTGCCGTCCACCCGGGCGTGCGGCTCGGTGGGCAGCCGGCCCCTCCAGTCGAGGTGGAGGTGGGTGGCCCGCGCCGGCCCGGCGAGGAGGAAGGCGCTGGCCGCCGCGCAGCAGAAGGTGCGGTCGAGCAGACGCTGCGAGTCCCAGATCTCGAAGAGCGTCTCCAGGCTGAGGAGGCGGACCGGGTCGAGCGCGAGGACGGCGCGGTGGGCGTCGACGGCGAGGTCGGCGGACCCGGGGTCCTTGCTCAGCATGTCCGCGAGCGCCGCGCGGGCCTCGACGCTCGTGGGGTCGAGCTCGACGGCGGTCCGGCACGCCGCCACGGACCGGGACAGATCTCCCAGGGTCCGGAGGTAGAGCTCGGCCAGGCGGACCCGGATCCGCGCCGCCGCCGCGGGAGGGCAGGGCGGCTGGGCGCGCTCGTCGAGGAGCTGGAGGAGGAGGGTCATCCGGCCTCGCCGCTCGAAGAGAGGGACGATGCGGTCGAGAGCGCTGGTGTCCTCGAAGAGGATGGGGAGCGCCTCGCGTGCCTCGGACAGCGCCCGCTCGGCATCGTCGAACCCCTCGTCGAGCGCCTCGGCCAGGCGGAGCGCCGCCCGGGCCCTCTCCGCGGGCGTGATGGCCATGACCCGGAGCTGCTGGAGGCAATCGACGACGCCCGTCCAGTTGCGGGAGGCGCGGTGGAGGGTGGCGAGGCGATCGAGCGGCTCGGCGGACCGGACCGAGGCGAGCGCGGCGTTGTAGGCGGCGACCGCCCGCGCCGGCTGGTCGAGGTGCTCCTGGTAGAGGATGCCGAGGCGGAGCTGGATCCCGGCCAGGGTCTCGGCATCGCCGCCGATCCGGAGCCGTCCCTCGAGCGCCTCGGCGGCCTCGGCCCAGCGGCCCTGCTCGGTGGCCAGGACGGCCCTCAGATCGAGCGCGTCGCCGTGCTCGGGCTCGGCCTCGAGCGCCCGGCCGAGCGCTGTCAGCGCGCGCCCGCGGTCGCCGACCCCTTCCAGCCAGCCCTGGGCCGCCTTGAAGAACTCCTCCGCGGCTCCCGGGCGATCTCCGGAGGCGAGCCGGGTCTGTCCCCTGCGCTCGTTGAGCGAGGCCAGCTCCGCGGCGCCGCCCTTGCGCGCGAGGAGCGACTCCACGGCCTCGGCGGCCTCGACCTCCAGCGGATCCAGGTCCAGCACCCGCTCGAAGGCGTCGATGGCGCGCTCCGGCTGCTTGAGCGCGTCCATCCAGAGCCGGCCCACCTCGAGCCAGGCCTCGACCGCCCCCTCGCGGCTCCGCGTGGCAGCCGCCTCCGCCTCCCACGCCAGCGCGGCGGCCTCGGAGTCACCCATCCGCAGCCGGACCCGGCGGATCCCCTGGAGCGCCACCAGGTCCGCGGGCTCCAGCGCCAGCGCGGCCTGATAGGCGGCGAGGGCGAGGGGAAGCGAATCCGTCCCGGCCTCCCCGAGCTGTCCGAGGCGGAGATGAAGCTCGAGCCGACCCTCGGCGCTCTCGGTCACCGTCAGGCGACGCTCGTACAGCTCGCGGAGCCCCTCGACGTCGCCCGACTGGCGCAGCGCCCGCTCCAGCTGGAACGCGGTGCGAGGATCCTCGGGGTCGACCGCGAAGGCCCGGCGGAGGTGCTCGAGGCGCTCCTCGAGGCGGGGCCGCCCATGCTCCAGCTCGGCGGAGAGCTTGAGCGCCGCGGCGAGCGCCGGGTCGTGGACGCGGGCCGCGAGCCGCTGGCGCACCTCGGCCCGGCGGGCCCGGTCCCCGGCGCGGGTGTGCTCCAGGAGCAGCAGGGCCCCCAGGTCGTCCGGCTGGAGCTCCAGGGCCGACTCGGCGACCGCGGCGGCACGGTCGAGGTGGCCCGCGGCGAGGAGGGCGTTGGCCAGCCGGAGCCGCGCCGCGAGCCGCTCCGCCGGGGTGCCGGCGACGGTGGCGCGCTCGAGCGGCTGGAGCGCGTCGGCGCCGGCCTCGCGCCCGGCCAGCGCCTCGAGCTCGCGGAGGGCGGGGACGTGGTCCGGGGCGAGACGGAGCACGGCGTCGAGCGTTTCGCTGGCCGCCTTCCGATCGGCGAGGGCGTCCAGCTGGAGCGTGGCGACCTCGAAGAGCGCGTCGGCGCGGGACCGCGGGTCGGTCCGGGTCTGCGCCATGCGCTGAAGCGTGCCCACCAGGCCGGCCCAGTCGCCCTGATCCCGCTGGATGCGCGAGAGCGCACGCAGCGCGGCGCCGTGGTCCGCATCGCGCCGGAGAACCTCGTCCCAAGCGGCGCGGGCGGCGTCGAGGTCGAGGAGCCGCGACTCCTCCAGCTCGGCGATGCGGGCCCAGAGCTGGACGGCGCGAGCAGGTCCCGCGAGACCGGCCTCGCGCCGGTACATCTGTCCCAGCTCCTTCCACCGGCCCTCCCGGGCGTAGAGCCGCCCGAGGCTCTGGAGCGCGGGCAGGTAGGTCGGATCGCTCCGGAGGAGGCGCTCGAGCGCGTCGGTCGCGGCCAGCGGATCGTTCAGCCGCTCCTCGAGGACCTGCGCGGCCCGGTGCCGGAGCGCGATGGCCTGCGAGGCATCGGAGGAGAGCTCGGCCTGCCGCTCGAGCAGGGGCACGAGCTCGTCCCAGGCCTCGCGCCGCTCGGTGAGTCGGGCCAGGTGCACCAGGGACTGGAGATGGTCCGGGGCCAGGTCCAGCGCCCGGCGGAGCGCGTCGGCGGCGAGGTCGAGGTTCCCGAGGTGCTCCTCCGCCTCCTGGGCGATGCGCCCCAGGGCCGCGACCCCGTCCGCGGGCGAGGTGATCGAGAGCAGCTCCTCCTCGTGGAGGGCGATGAGCTCGGTCCACCGCTGTTCGCGCCGCAGGACGCGCTCGAGGCCCTGCCGGGCGGGGAGGTAGCCGGGCACGAGCTGGAGCGCCTCGCGGAAGCGGGCCAGCGCGTCGTCGGTCCGGTGCAGGCGCCCGTCGAGGATCTCCGCCGAGCGGAAGTGGAGCTCCGCCCGGGTCCTCGGGTCTCCGACGCCGGCCAGCTCGGCGTCGTACACCGCCACCAGGGCGGGCCAGTCCTGGGTCTTCGCGTGGAGCCTTCCCAGCCCGGCCAGCGCCGCCACGTGGCCGGGGACGCGCTGGAGCACCGCCTCGTAGCGCTGCACCGCCTGGGTGTCGCGGTGGAGCGTGTCCTCGAGGAGCGAGGCCAGCCGGAGCTGGACGGTGAGCCACTCGCGCTCGTCTCGGACCGAGTCGGACAGGGAGGTCAGGACGTTCGCCAGCTCCTCCGGCCGGTCCAGCGACTCGTGGAGCGTGGCGAGGGCGGTGAGGACGGCGGTGTCGCCCGGGTTCTGGTGCCGGGCGGCGTTCAGCGCGGCGACCGCGTCCTCGGGCCGCTCCTGTCGCACGTACGCCCGCGCGAGGGCGGTGTAGGCCGGGACCGAGGTCGCTCCGCCCAGCTCGGCCTCGGCCGCGAGGACGGCGATCAACGCCTCGTCGTCGCCCGCGATCTCCGCCGCCCGGCGGAGCGCGCCGAGCGTGACCGGGTCCCTACGATCGAGCGCGAAGGCCTCGCGCCAGCGCCCGAGGGCCTCCTCCCGCTGGCCGAGCCGCTGGTGCAGGGCGGCGGCGGTCTGCAGCGCGTGGGCGGCGAGCCGGGCGTCGGGGAGCGCCCGGGCGAGGAGGATCTGCACCCGGAGCAGCCCTGGGACGTCGCCGTGCGCGGCGAGCATGCCCTCGGCCTGCACCAGGAGGCCGAGGTCCGCGGGCTCGAGCTCCAGCGCCGCGGCGAGCACCTCGGTGGCCTCGTCCCAGCGGTCCAGCCGGTCGGAGAGCACCTCCGCCTTCTCGAAGAGGAGCGCCGCGCGCGGCCGGGCGCCCTCGGTCGCGGCGAGCTCGGCATCGAGCAGCTGGAGGACCATGGGCCAGTTGCCGACGTCGGCGAAGATGCGCCGGGCCGAGCGCAGGTTCTCGACGAAACGCGGTGCGATGCGGTAGGCGGCCTGGAAGGCGGCGGCGGCGGCGCGGAGGTTGCCGAGCGGGCGTTCCCAGAGCAGCCCGAGCTCGTGGTACAGGCGCGCGCTCCGTGGATCCGGCTCGAGGGCCTTTGCCTCCCGCTCGAGCGCGGCGATGCGGGCCCGGACCTCGGTGACCTCGCCCTCGGCGGGGGAGGGGGGCCGGCCCGGCGCCGCGTCGCGCTCGGGGGGTGCGGTCATGCGGCCTGGGCCGCGGCCAGGAGCGCTCCGGAGTCGATGAGCGCCGAGACCGCCTCGATGTCGCGGTGGATCTCCCGATCCTCCTCCATTGGGGGAACGACCTGGCGGACCCGGGCGTGGGCGGCGGCCACGCCGCGTCCGGCACGCAGGGGCCGGCGGAGATCGAGCGCCTGGGCGGCGACCAGGACCTCGACGGCGAGGCAGGTCCGGGCGAAGTCGACCACCTGGCGGGCCTTGAGCGCCGCGGTCATGCCCATGCTGACGTGGTCCTCGCGCCCCGCGGAGGAGGGGATGGAGTCCACCGAGGCGGGATGGCTGAGGACGCGCGACTCGGCCACCAGGGCGGCAGAGGTGACCTGGGCGATCATGAAGCCGGAGTTGAGGCCCGAGTTCTTCGCGAGGAAGGGCGGGAGCCCACTGAGCGCAGGGTTGACCAGCTGCTCCACCCGGCGCTCGCTGATCGACGCCAGCTGGGTGCAGGCGATGGCCACGACGTCGAGGGCGAGCGAGACCGGCTGGCCGTGGAAGTTCCCCCCCGAGACGATGAGGTCCTGATCGGGGAAGACCAGCGGGTTGTCGGTGGCCGAGTTCACCTCGATGGAGAGCACCGACCGGGCGTGCCGGAACCCGTCCCGTGCGGCCCCGTGGACCTGGGGCATGCAGCGCAGCGAGTAGGGGTCCTGCACCTTGGAGCAGTCGGCGTGGCTCTCGACGATCTCCGAGTCGCGCAGCAGCGCCCTCAGGTGATCGGCCACCGCGATCTGGCCGGGGTGGGGCCGCGCGGCCTGGATGGGCTCGATGAACGGCCTGTGGCTCCCCAGGAGGCCCTCCAGGGTCATCGCCCCGGCCAGGTCGGCCACGTCGGCGAGCGCCTCCGCGCGGAGGAGCGCGAGAGCGCCCACGGCACACATCGCCTGGGTGCCGTTCACCAGGGCCAGGCCTTCCTTGGCCTCGAGCACCACCGGCTCGAGCCCGGCCCGCGCCAGGGCGGCACGGCCCGGGAGGCGCTCGCCGCCGACGAAAGCCTCGCCCTCGCCGATGAGCACCAGGGCGAGGTGGGCCAGGGGGGCGAGGTCACCCGACGCTCCGACGCTGCCACGCTCGGGCACGACCGGGATGACGCCCCGGTTCAGCATGTCCAGCGCGAGCTGGAGCGTGCGCGGCCGGATGCCGGAGTGGCCCTTCGCGAGCACGTTGCAGCGCAGCAGGAGCAGGGCGCGCGCCTCGGGGATGGGAAGGGGCGCCCCAACGCCGGCGGAGTGGGAGAGGAGGAGGTTGCGCTGGAGGGTCCGGAGGTCCTTCCGGTCGATGCGGACCTCCGCCAGGGTGCCAAAGCCGGTGTTGATGCCGTAGGCCGGAGCCTCGCCGGCGGCGACCCGGTCGACGAGCGCCCGCGCGCGCTCCACCCGGGCGAGGGCATCCGGCGCCAGCTCCACGTGGATGCCCCCCCGCGCGACCTCGCGGATCTCTTCCAGGCTCAGCGTCTCGCCATCGAGGAGCAGTCGCCGGTCCGTCATGGGCGGCGGAAGGTACCCCGAGCCGCCGCTCTCCGTCTAAGGTGACGGCGCTCCCGGGGGAGGCCCGGGCACGAAGGCGATCGGGGCCGGCGAGGCCGCCCGGCGCGCGTTCTGCAAGCGGACATCGGAGGGGTACGAGGGCCGTGGCACTGTGGGTTCAGAAGTACGGGGGGACGTCGGTGGCAGATCCGGAGCGCATCCGGTCCGTCGCACGGAGGTGTCTCCGGGCGCGGGCGGAGGGCCACGACCTGGTGGTGGTGGTCTCGGCGATGTCCGGGGAGACCAACCGGTTGCTCGAGCTGGTGAAGGCGGTCAGCGAGCGGCCCAGCGAGCGCGAGCAGGACGTGGTGGTGGCGACGGGGGAGCAGGTGACCATCGGGCTTCTCTCGCTGGCCATCCAGGCCGCGGGCGGGCGGGCCACCAGCTTCCTCGCCCACCAGTGCCGCATCGTCACCGACAGCACGTTCAGCAAGGCGCGCATCAAGCACATCGACGAGGAGCCGCTGCGGTCGGCGCTCGCCCGTGGTGACGTGGCGGTGGTGGCCGGGTTCCAGGGCATCGACGAGGCGGGAAACGTCACCACCCTCGGGCGTGGAGGCTCGGACACCACGGCCGTGGCGCTGGCCGCGGCGCTCCATGCCGAGCGCTGCGAGATCTACACCGACGTCGACGGGGTCTACACCGCCGATCCCAACGTCTGCCCCGCGGCGCGCAAGCTGGACCGCATCAGCTACGAGGAGATGCTGGAGGAGGCGTCGCTCGGCGCGAAGGTGCTGCAGATCCGCTCGGTGGAGTTCGCGATGAAGTACCGGGTCCCGCTGTGGGTGAAGTCGTCCTTCAGCGACGACCCGGGGACGCTGGTGTGCGAGGAGGACGCGGCGATGGAGGAGGTGCTGGTCAGTGGAATCACCTACGACCGGAACGAGGCCAAGCTGGTGCTGCGGGGGGTGCCGGACCGTCCCGGGGTGGCGGCGCGGATCTTCGGGGCGCTGGACGAGCGGGCCATCGTGGTGGACCTCATCATCCAGACTGCCCAGCAGGACGGCCGGGCCGACCTGAGCTTCACCGTGGGGCGGGCGGACTTCGCGGCGGCCCGCGAGGCGATGGAGCGGCTCGTCCCCGAGCTCGGGCTCCGGGGCGTGGAGAGCGACGATCAGATCGCCAAGATCTCCATCGTGGGCGTGGGCATGCGGAACCACTCCGGCGTCGCGGCCCGGATGTTCGACGTGCTGGGCAGGGAAGGCATCAACATCCAGATGATCTCCACCTCGGAGATCAAGGTCTCCTGCGTGGTGCACGCCAAGTACACCGAGCTCGCCGTGCGAGCCCTGCACTCCGCCTTCGGGCTGGACCGTCCGGAGGCGGCTCCGGCGCGGTGAGGCAGCCTCGCACCCCCGCGCTTGCGCTCGGGGTCGCCGGCGGGCTCGCGCTCGGCTGGTGGCTCCAGGGGCGCTGGCCGGACTCCGCGCCGGCGCTCGCCTGTCCGCGAGGTCTCGTGCGCTGGACGGGAGAGGGTCCCTCCGCCCACGCGCGCTGCGGCGGCGGCCGGGAGCCCCCTGCACCGGTTCGCGCCGCGCTCGGGTTACGACTGCCGCTCAACCGGGTGGACGAGGCGGACCTGGCCAGGCTCCCGGGTGTGGGGCCGCTGGCGGCGCGTGCGCTGGTGCAGGCGCGACCCTTCCGAAGCTGGGACGAGGTCGACGCGGTCAAGGGGGTGGGTCCGGCCCGTCTCCGGACATTGCGGCAGGCCACCGAACTCGATCCCTGAAACCTTTCCTGCTAACGCTTCGCTCCGGCCTCCGTGCAGATCGCCTGTCCCAACTGCCACACCCGATACGCGCTGGACGATCGCCTGGTCCCGACGGGTGGGGCGCCGGTGCAGTGCACGCGCTGCGGGCTGGTCTTCACTGCCCAGCGCGGGGGAGACCCGGCCGCCTCTCCCCAGGCAGGACCCCCGTCCGGGACGCTGCCCTTCGGGAGCTCGGCGCGCACCGCGGGCCCCATCCGGACCGAGGCCTACGGCCAGAGCCCGCCTCCGGCTCCCTCGACCCAGGTCTTCGGCTCCGGCGCCCCGGCCGCGCCGCCGCCGTCCGCGCAGAGCGCGGGGCGGACGCAGGTCTTCGGCGGTGCCGGGGCCGAGGCGGGGCGCACCCAGGTGTTCGGCGCCGGGCCGGGCCCCGGTCCTGCCCGGCCGGTGGCCCCACCGGCACCCCCGCCGGGGGCCAACCGGACGCAGGTGTTCGGTGGGCCGCCCGCTCCTCCCTCTCCACCGCCGGGCGCTCCTTCGCCCGCGGGGCGGACGCAGGTCTTCGGAGGTGCGCCGTCGCCGCCTCCGCCGCCGAGCTCCGCCCGGACGGCTCCCGATGCGGTGGCGCGCACGCAGGTCTTCGGCGGCTCGGGAGCGCGCCCCGCGCCGCCGCCCGAGCCCAGCCCGGCGATGCGGACCCAGGTCTTCGGTGGGGCCGCGGCCGGTGGCCCCTCACCGCCGGCACCGTCGTCGGCGATGCGCACCGCGGTCTTCGGCGGAGCGGCGGCAGATCCGGGCCAGGCGGGGCTCGACCTGCCTCCGATGCCCGAGGACGAGTTCCTCTCCGGCGGCGCGCCCTCGCTCGATCTCCCCGGGGCGGCGCCGGAACCGCTTCCGGTGCCGGGTGTGGTCCCCACGCGGCCTCCGCGCCCGGATCCGGCGGAGCGAGCGCTCGCGCAGCAGCTGCAGCGGCGGAACCAGCGAGCGGTCTGGGGGGTGATCGGACTCGTCCTCCTCGGTGCGCTGGGGTACGCCGGCTGGAGCCTGGTGGGCAGCCGCTCGGGAGTGCCGGCCAACGTCCGGGCCGACCGCGATGCCGCCTTCGCCCTGCTGCGGCGGGACGATCCGCAGTCCCGCGCCAGCGCGATGAAGGTCCTCGACGCCCTCGTGACGCGCTACCCCCAGTGGGTCGCCGCACGGGCGACGCAGGCGCTGGCGCAGACCCTGGAGCTGGACGACCAGCGCGCGCTGCTCAAGCGGGGGCTCGCGGACGCCGAGCAGCTGAAGACACAGATCGCCCGCCTCGAGGCGGAGAGGACTCCCGCCGACTGGAAGGCCCAGGCCGACACCGCGCGGGCCAGGCTCGACCAGCTCCGCAAGCAGACCGATCCGATGATCGACGCGGTCAACCAGCTCGAGTCGAAGCTGAACGCGGCCCGCGACGCGCTGAACCGCCTGCCTCCGGGGAACGAGGACGACGAGCGCGCGCGCCTGCGTGCCGATGCGGTGTTCGCCGGAGTCGCGGGGAGGGCGGAGCGGGCCATCTCCGATGCCGAGCGGTACAGGCAGCTCGGAGGCCAGGACGGCTGGGGAGAGGTGGCGTACGCCGAGTACGTGCTGAGCGCTCGCAGCGCGCCACCCGACAGCCTGGAGCAAGCGGTGAAGTCGATGAACGACGTGATGGCCCGGGACACGACGTTCATCCGCCCGTATGTGCTCGCCGGCCGGTTGCTCCTCGCGCTCCGCCAGCGCGACCAGGCCCTCTCCAAGCTCGATGCCGCCGTGGCGCTGAACCCGAAGCACGTCCTCGCGCAGGCGCTCATCGACCAGGAGCGCAGCAAGTAACCGTTACAGCCCACCCCGCACCCGACGCTCCATCCACTCGAAACCCAAGGCCACGCGCCTGCGGCACGCGCGTTGCTGCCCGCCCAGCCCGGAGGCGGCGATGGCGGCAGTGGCGTTCTGGGGGGCGGCGGTGCTGCTGGCGCAGACCTACTTCCTGTACCCGCTGTGGTTGCTCCTGCTCGCCCAGGCCCGTCCCGGACGCCGGGATGCAGGCCACCCGCGGCCGTGGCCGTGGGTGTCCCTGGTCGTGGCGGCGCACGACGAGGTGAGGTGCATCGGCAGCAAGCTCCAGAACAGCCTCGCGCTCGACTATCCACCGGACCGGCTGGAGGTGCTCATCGGCTCGGACGGCAGCACCGACGGGACCGACGCCCTGGTCCGGGCCCATCCCGACCCGCGGGTCCGCCTCTCGGCGGCGTCGCGGCAAGGGAAGGCCGGCGTGCTCAACCGGTGCATCCCCGAGGCCCGCGGGGAGGTGGTGGTGCTCTCCGACGCCAACACCCGCCTCGACCCGGGAGCGCTGCGTGCGCTGGTGCGCCACTTCGAGGACCCCGAGGTGGGAGCGGTGTGCGGGCGGCTCCAGCTCTACAACCCCACCCGGGCCGGCTACGAGGAGAGCGCCTACTGGAGATACGAGTCGTGGCTGAAGGCGCTCGAGGGGGCGCAGGGCGCGGTCCTGGGAGCCAACGGGGGCCTGTACGCGATTCGCCGGGCGCTCTTCACCCGGCTCCCGCCGTCGACCATCGTCGACGACTTCGTCATCCCCCTGCGCCTGCTCGACCAGGGGTACCGCGTGCTCTACGAGCCCGCGGCGCTCGCCTCCGAGGAGACGACCGAGGACTACGGCCGCGAGTTCGGCCGGCGGGCCCGCATCGCCGCCGGGAACTTCCAGAGCCTGGGACTGGTGCCGGGCCTGCTCTCTCCTCTTCGTGGGTTTCCGGCCTTCGCCTTCTGGTCTCACAAGATCTTGCGCTGGTGTGCCCCGGCATTGATGCTGGTGGCGCTGGGGGCGAACGCGGCGCTCCTCGAGAGGCCCTTCTACCGGGTGACCCTGGTGCTGCAGCTCGGGTTCTACGCGCTGGCCGCGCTGGGGGGCCTCGCGGTGGGACCCTCCGTCGTGCGCCGCATCGGGGGCGTCGCCTACTACTTCGTGACGATGAACGTGGCGATCGCCGTCGGCTTCTGGCGTTTCCTGCGAAGCTCCCAGGGAGCGGCGTGGGAGCGAACTGCCCGCGCCTGAGACATGGAGGGGCGAGCACGCGAACTGGATGGCGGTCCTGGGTGCCGTCTACCTGTTCGAGGGAACCCTCTAGATGTCGCCGCCCGTCGGCTGCGGCGTGAGGACCGGGAGCGGGGAGCGCACGCCCTCCGGCGCCGGCGGGAGCACCGCGCCGTAGACCGCGAACAGCTGTCCGGTGAGCACTGGCCGGCCGCTCCCCGACGAGCCGCGCAGCCAGTCGTTGAGCACCCGCCCCGACCCCGGTTCGGTGCGGAGAGCCGGGCGGGCCAGGTTCATCCGGTAGCGCATCACTCCGCGGCTGACCCGGTGGATGATCGAGACCGTCCCGTCCGCGTCGACGCTCTCCACCAGCGCGACGTGGGTGAGCCCGTCGTCGAGCCTGCCGTCGTGGTCGCGGTCGTAGGTGTCGTGGAAGAAGACCAGGTCCCCGGGGTCGGGCTGCCCGGTACGGAAGAGTCGTCCTCGCGACGACGTCCAGCGCCACACTGCGGTGACGCCGTTGTCGCCGGGGCGTGCGGCGCCGGTGAGTGAGACTCCGACGCTGGCGTACACCCCCAGGACGAGGCCGCTGCAGTCGTCGGGGAAGCGCTGCCCGGGCCAGTGCACTCCGGTCTGGCCGAGCAGGCGGCGCGCAGTGGCCACCACCCGCCACCGGGTCTCGACACTGGACGCCGGGTCAGGCTGGACCGAGGGCTCGGCGACGGGAACCGGAGGCACACCTGAGCGCGTGGTGGCGCACGCGGCGCACATGATCAGGGCACAGGCGGCGAGCGTACGGGTCACGGGACGGCTGCCCATCGTGACCTCCGCCGGACGGGCGTCAAGAATCCCCCCGGGGGCGCGGTGTTGGAGGGTGACGGCTCCCCGCGTAAAGTCGAGGGCTCAGCCCCCCATGCCCGAAAAGCCGCGCATCGTCGGGATCGACCTCGGGACCACCAACACCCTGGTGGCCTCGGTGCGCAACCGCATTCCGAAGGTGGTCCCCACCGACCGTGGCAACCTCGTCCTGCCCTCGGTGGTCGCGCTGAGTGACAAGGGCGATCTGCTGATCGGGAAGATGGCGAAGGACCAGATGGTGGTGAATCCAAAGAACACCATCTACGGCGCCAAGCGCCTGATCGGCCGGCAGTACGCCAGCCGGGTCGTGCAGGAGCTCAAGGAGTACTTCACCTACGACATCCTCGAAGGGCCGAAGGGCGACGTGGCGGTGAACCTCGGCGGAACCACCTACTCGCTGGAGCAGATCAGCGCCTTCGTCCTGGGACACGCGAAGCGAATCTCCGAGCAGTTCCTCGGGAGCCCGTGTCCGGAGGCGGTGATCTCGGTGCCCGCCTACTACAACGACCTGCAGCGCGCGGCGGTGAAGGAAGCCGGGCGGCTGGCTGGCTTCGAGGTGAAGCGGATCGTCAACGAGCCCACGGCGGCGGCGCTGGCCTACGGCTTCAACCGCGGGCTGGACCAGAACGTGCTGGTCTACGACCTCGGCGGTGGCACCTTCGACGTCTCGGTGCTGCAGATCACCGGCAACGTGTTCGAGGTGCTGGCCACGGGCGGCGACACGTTCCTCGGCGGCGTGGACTTCGACAACCGGATCATCGACTACGTGCTGGAGACCTTCCAGCAGCAGACTCGCGTGGATCTGAGCCAGAGCCCGATCGCCATGCAGCGGATCAAGAACGCTGCCGAGGCGGCGAAGATCGATCTCACGCTCATTCCCAACGTGGTGATCGAGCTCCCCTTCATCGAGGAGCGGAAGGGCAAGCCGCTGGACCTCCGCGTCCCGCTGGCGCGGGAGCAGCTGAACACCTTGACCCGGGACCTGGTGGACCGGACGTTCGACCTCTGTGACCGGGTGCTCGCCGACAAGGGCATCTCCAAGTCGAGCATCGACGAGATCATCCTGGTCGGCGGGCAGTCGCGCATGCCGCTGGTCCAGCAGGAGATCGCCCGTCACTTCGGCAAGCCCCCGCGCAAGGGCGTTCATCCGGACGAGTCGGTGGCGCTGGGCGCCGCGCTGCTGGCGGAGTCGCTCGGGAACATCGACGCGGTGACGCTCCTGGACGCCCTGTCGATGCCCATTGGCTTCGCGATGGCCAACGGGCGGTTCCGGAAGATCATCGACAAGAACTCGGTGATTCCCCTCACCACCAGCTTCCGGCTGCCCGGTCCCAAGGAGGACAGCCCGGTCATCGAGCTGGACATCTTCCAAGGCGACTCGGAGTTCATCGTCGACAACGAGTACCTGGGGACGGTGAAGGTGCCGGCCTCCGCCGCGGGGCGGCGCATCGACTTCCGGCTGAACGAGGAGTGTCTGCTGGAGGTCGTGGTCGAGCTCAGCACCGGCCCGAGGCACGTGGCGCTCGCCACGCGGGACACGCCGGACACGCTCAAGCGGCTCCTGGCCGAGGAGAAGGCTGCCCGGGCGCGGCCGGTGGGTGCGACTGCACAGACGGACAGCGGCCTGTTCCGCAGCATCCGCCGCATCCTCGGCCGGGACTGAAGGGGTCGTTGCCCGTCTTCCCCTCGCGCGGCTGGGCCGAGGCGGCGATGGCGCTGGTCAACGCCGACCCCGATGTCCTCGCCGCGGGCCGCGGATGGACCGGCGACTTCGGGGTGGTGATCGAGGCCGAGCCCGGGAAGCTGGACGAGCACTTCGTGGCCTGGGTCCGCCCCGAGAGTGGCCGCGTCGCCGAGCTGCGCGTGCTCGCGGACCCCGACGACCTGGACGAGATCGAGCCGGCGTACCGGATCCGCGCACCGTACTCGCTGTGGAAGGGGCTCCTCCTCGGCCAGGTGGATCCGGTGGAGGCGATCCTGAAGCGCCGGCTCAGGGTTGAGGGAGACGTGCAGCCCATCCTCGAGCGGCTGCGCTACAAGGACATCGCGACCCGCGTGCTCTCGAGGCTCGAGACCCGGTTCGCCGACGAGTGAAGGTGCCGCTCGAACGCGCGCCGCAGGCCTCGAGGGCTCCGACCCCGATCTTCCCGGGTCGCGGCCGGCGGGGTACAAGGAGCCTCCATGGCGGAACGGACGAGCTTGCGGGCGCAGGCGCTGGGGATGTCCCAGAAGGCCTTCGAGCGGCTGATGGCGGACGAGCAGCGGGCCCAGTGGGTGGCGCAGGCGCTGGGACGGGTGCAGCGGGGGAAGAAGGCGCTGGACCGCGGCCAGGAAGAGCTGATGCACGCGCTCCAGCTGGCGGCGCGAAGCGACTTCGGGAAGATGAGCAAGCAGCTGTCGAGCCTGAAGCGGCGGACCCGCGAGCTGGAGGAGCGGCTGGACCGGCTCATCGGGCAGTCCCGCAGCGATTGACAGGCACGGCCGGGGTCTGGCACGTATGCCGCCCTTGCAGTCGGGGCGTATAGCTCAGCGGTAGAGCACTGCCTTCACACGGCAGGGGTCGCAGGTTCAAACCCTGCTGCGCCCAAGGATTCACGCGGTTCCGCCTTCCTATCCTCCTCGCTGGTGGATCTGGTCCGGCCGCATCGGTGAACCGGGGCCTCAGGCGATCGAGGGTCATCGGCGAGGGGCATCTGGGTCCGCGGTCGCGCCTTGAGCTAGCCGCTCCAGTGGCACAAGCTGCGAGGCGATCGTGTCGAACGGGTACCAGATCGACTGGTGGAAGGCGATTGGAGCAGGCCTCGTCCTGAGCCTCGTGATCTGGGCGTCGGGGCGCCTATTCCCTGGACGGAGAGCGGCCCCGTACATCGGCGCCGCGGTTGGCGTCGCCGCGCTCATCCTCGCCAGCTACCTGTCCTGGCAGCTCACGGTGCGCTGAGCGCCAGAGGTGCTCAGCCGCCGAACCGCAGCCGGGGGAGGACCTCGGCGTGCAGTCGCAGGAACTCCTCGCGGCCGAGCAGCAGGACCAGGTCGCCCGGCGCGTCCGCGAACGAGCGCGCCTCTTCCGAGTCGCTGGGCTGGTAGCCGATCTTCTCCAGCGCCCTCCGCGATGCGGGGTTCGCCGGGTCGAGGGACGCGTAGACCCTCTCCAGGCCGATCGCGGTGAAGGCGCCGGCGTGCACCATCAGCGCGAGCCTTGTCCCCAGTCCGCGTCCCTGCCGGTCGCGCGCGGCGATGAGAAACGCGAACTCGGCCGCTCCGTCGCGAAACCCGCGCAGGTCCGCGTCCCCGACCAGGATGCCATCCAGATACAGCAGGAAGGGTGTCCCCCCCGACTCGTGGATCCCGCGGTAGTGCTCGACGACGTCGCCGGCGTCGAGGAGCTCGTCGTGGCCCATCAGACGGGCGTTCGCCGGATCGTTGTACGCCGCCGCGAGCTCGACGGCGTGCGCCGCCACCTCCGCGGACGTCGGCTCCACGAGGACCAGCTCCCCTGCCTCCGTCGTCCAGGTGATGCGAAGTCCGGGTCGGACCGTCACGTCGCGACCGTAGTCTAGAGTCGAGGCCATGCGGGATGCCTGGGAGCAGATCGAGGCAGAGGCACGCGACGCCTTCCGGGGAAGGTCCTTCGAGCTCCGGGCGTACTCGGAGCTCATGCCGCCTCCCTACGTGGGCCTCAAGCCGTACGCGCCCACCCGCTCCGAGGCCTCGGCGACCTTCGGCGTGAGCCGCTCCGACGCGCTGGACATCGACGAGTACGAGCAGTCGCACGACCTGGAGCCAGGCCTGGACCGGATCGCCGATCACCTCCTCCGCGAGGTGGGGAAGGTCCTCCGGGGCGAGCCCCGCGGCCTGCCCCACGCGCTGCTCGACGAGAATCCGGCGTGGCCGGAGGAGCTCGCCGCGGCCGCCGCAGGAGGTCGGCTCGCGCACGACTCCGGCCTGGTGATCTGTTCGCTCGCGCTCTCCCGCACCCAGGACGACAAGGGCAACGACCGCTGGACGCTGTTCGGAGCCAGCCACGAGCGACCGGGTCTCCCGTTCTGGGAGGGCCTGGACGAGACGCGCCTCGAACGGCTGCTGGCCTGGGCTGGCCTCCCCGGAGACTGGCGCGTGCTCGCCCCCGAGGCGGAGCTGCCCCCGGCGCTGCGTGCTCGCCAGCTGCGAGGGAGCTCCCCCGGGACCACGCGGACGCTGGTGACCTTCGAGCCCTTCGCGAACCTTCCCGGCCCGGTCCGCGCGGCGTACCTCGCTGGCCAGCTGGTCCTCGTGCCGACGCCGGTCAGCCTCATCTTCCACGAGAACCCACGCTACCGGGCACTCCAGCGCGAGCTTCCCCGCGCGGTGCAGATTCCGCTCCTCCACCTCTTCCCGCGCATCGAGGGGAGCTGCACGATCCGGATCCCGCAGTCGGGCTGGCTCGACGAGTACGACCCCCGCACCGGCCGGGGCCCCCATGCCCAGCGCGTTCACCTCACGCGCACCCACCGGTGGCAGCGCACCGACCGGGACTCGGGGATCCACGGGGACGGCTCGTTCACCGACCCGCTCTCCGTGGCGCTCTTCTCCACCGACCCGGAGACGATCGGCCTCTACGGGAAGCCGATGGCCCGGAACTCCCAGATCTGGACCGACGACTTCCGGCTCCTCCTCGATGGACCGAGGGCGGACCGCGCGGCCATCGCACGCGCTGCCGCAGCGGTCGACGCGGGCGGCAGGTTCGGCTACCGCATGTACTACCCGCCGATGCGCGCCGGAGTCCGTGAGCTGTTCTGGAACCTCCCCCTCGTCGCCCGGTCGGGCCAGGGACGCTTGCGCGAGCAGCTCCACGGCTACGTCACGGCGGAGGCCGAGGGCCGCGAGAGCCTCCGCCTGCGGCCGAACCTCCTCTCACGCGCGCCGCATCGCACGGCCGCCGGATCGTTCGGCGGACGTCAGGCGACCTGCCACAACGTTCGCAAGGTGCTCGAGATGCGCGAGCTCCTCCGGGAGCCCCTCGCGGCACCGCTGGCCCGTGCGCTGCTGCACGTCGCGCGGGAGGTCCCGCTCGAGGGGTGGATCTCCGGCCTCTCCGCTCACGCCTCGGAACCGGCACCCGCCACTGCGCTGGCGGCGGACCTGCGCGCCTGCATCGGCCCCGGGCAGGAACCGGGAGCCTCGATCGTCCTCGAGCAGTTCGGAACCCGCGCCTTCGAGGAGGAGATCTGGAGCAACATCTCCCTCCTGGCCCACGGCGAGTTCCGCCAGAAGAACGGCGCCGACGGGATCCGGTCCAACACCGGATGCACCGGCGGACCGGCGGCGAGCCAGGCGGGGGTGCAGGCCCACCGGCGCCGGGACCTCGAGGCGCTCGGCGAGTACCTGCACGCTCGGTACCGCGCCGCGATCGAGCGTCACGGGATGGTCGGCCGGGCCGAGGTCGTCGACCACGTGTTCCGCTGGGAGACGGACTTCGACTTCCCCTGGATGGAGGGGTGGGCGAGGAACGAGCACGCGTCGTCCGAGCGGAACATCGTCGTCATGATTCCCGGCCGCGACCGTGGGCAGGCGGTGGTCATGGCCGACCACTACGACACCGCTTACATGGAGGACGTCTTCTATCCGGAGAGCGGCGGCGATGCGCTGCGGGCGCCCGCCTGTGGCGCCGACGACAACCACTCGGCGACCAGCGCGCTGCTCCTCGCCGCCGAGCAGCTGCTCCCGCTCTCACGCGCGGGAAGGCTCGCCCGCGACGTGTGGCTGATCCACCTGACCGGCGAGGAGTTCCCCGGCGACTGTCTCGGCGCCCGAGCGCTGGCCCAGGCGCTGGTGGAAGGGCAGCTCGGCTTCCAGGCCGAGGACGGACGGCCAGTGGACGTCTCCGGGGTCCGCATCGCGGGAGCCTTCGTCCTCGACATGATCGGGCACAACGCCGATCGCGATCGGGACGTCTTCCAGATCGCGCCGGGGGAGGGCGCTGGCTCGGCGAGGCTCGCCCGGAGGGCACACCTCGCGAACCTCCGCTGGAACCGCCTGGCGGGGAGGCTGAACCAGGCACCGGAGCGAAAGCACGCCGGCCGGGCGCGGAGGATGAAGGGACTGCCTCCGCACGAGGCCCCTCCGCTCTTCTCGCACCTGGCGCCGCACGGAGAGGTGCGCGTCGAGTGGGAGCCTCGCTCGGCGCTGTTCAACACCGACGGTCAGATCTTCTCCGACCTGGGGATCCCGGTGGTCCTCTTCATGGAGAACTACGACATCAGCCGCAAGGGCTACCACGATACCCACGACACCCTGGAGAACATCGACCTCGACTACTGCGCGGCGCTCACCGCCATCGCGATCGAGACGGTGGCGGACACCGCGTGCGCCGCCGAACCCTGAGCCCTCGCTCACTCCCGAGCGTCCAACTCGATGGCCGCAGACCCTCGCGGCGACCGACGATCCTGCGCCGCATGTCGCCGGATCGTGTCGGCATGCCCGACCACCCGAACATCTAGAGGAGTCGAGGTCGGCGCAGCCCCAGGCCCACAGTGTGCGCGCGTCGAGGCGTTGAGCGGATGCGCCCTCCCTTGAATGCGACCCGGCCCGCTGGCGTCGGATCGCATCATGAAGCGTTCGATCATTGCCCTCGCTGCGCTGGCCGCGATCGGGTTCTCGGGATGTGTCGTGCACGAGCGGGAGGTCGTCCGCGCTCCGCCTCGCTGTCCCGGTGGTGTCTGGATCGAGGGCCACTACGGCCCGCACGGGTACTGGCATCCCGGACACTGGCGCTGCCCGGGCGTGACCGAGGAAGAGGTCGTCGTCGTCCGTCCCTGAACAGGATGACCTGCGGGCCTCGTCCGCGACGCCGGGGGCGGTGGCGGAAGCTGTCCGCTACCCGCTCGATGCGGTCGTTCGCTCCCGGCGCGTGACCTGCCCGGTGCCGGACTCGCTGAGCACGAGATCGGCCTCGGCGAGGAACAGTCCGTGTCCGACGACACCCCCGAGCGCGTCGAGCGCCGAGGCGAGCTCCTCGATGTCCAGGTTGGGGGGCACCCGGGCGTCGATCACGGGGTTTCCGTTGTCGGTCTCGTAGACGATGCCGCCCTCGGTCAGTCGGAGAGGACCGTCCAGGCCCAGGCCCCGGAGCGCCCGGCGGATGTGGGCCAGGCCGAACCGCATCACCTCGATCGGGAGCGGAACGTTCGTTCCCAGGCGCTGGACCAGCTTGTCGTCCTGCACCAGGTACACGCGCCGCGCCGAGGCCTGCGCCACGATCTTCTCCCGGGTCATCGCGCCGCCCCGTCCCTTGATCATCCGGAGCCGCGGGTCGACCTCGTCCGCGCCGTCGAAGAGGTAGTCGACCCTCTCCACGCCCTCCATCGGTTCCACCCGGAGCCCGAGCCGTCCCCCGAGCTCGGTCGAGGCCGCGCTCGTCGCGACGCAGCGAAGCTCCAGGCGTTCGACCACGACCCGCTGGGCGAGCGCCTTGATGGCGCGGACCGCTGCCCGCCCCGTTCCGAGGCCCACCGTCATCCCGCTCCGGATGTCCGAGACACCCGCCTCGGCGAGGGGATCCGCTGGTGCGCTCATGCCTTGCTCCGTCCGGGACGCGGCTTCGGGGCGCGGGGCTCGGCGCGAGCCTCGGCCGGCCGGGGAAGACCGGGCGCCGAGTCGACGATGAGCTCGGCGACCCGGAGCCGGCTCACCGTGAGGTCCTGCACCACCAGCTCCTTGAACGCCGCCCTGTCGATCGACAGCTCGCGAATGGCCATCCTCCGCACCGCGAACACCCCGATGACGATGGCGCCGATCGCGGTCGCCCCGATCGCGGCTGCGGCGATGGCAGTGCTGGCTGGCGGGCCACCGAACAGCGCACGGATTCTCATCCGAACACCTCCTCCCGCCGTCTCCATGCCTCGCGCGGGCTCTCCGTGCAACCTGGCAGCGCCGGTCTGGCGCAGCGGACCCCCCGGCGATCCCGTGGATCGCCGGATGCCCCGCGGTCACACTTCCGGGGCCCCGGGACTCCAAGCACTCCGGAGGCATCATGAAGGAAAGCACGGTTCCCGTACCGCTGGTCCAGGCCGCCGTCGCCGGTGACCGGTTCGCCGCCGAGGAGCTCCTCTGCGCGGTCCAGGACGACGTCTACCGTCTGTCGCTCCGGATGCTCGGCCATCCCCAGGATGCGGAGGACGCGGCGCAGGAGATTCTCCTGGTCATCCTCACCCACCTCGGGTCCTTCCGCGGCGAGAGCAGCTTCCGGACCTGGTCCTGGCGCATCGCCTCGAACCACCTCGTGCGCGCACGCCGCGGCCGGCTGGAGCGCGTCACCTTCGAGTCGCTGAGCGAGCTGCTCGGACGCGAGCCGGAGGCCGACGCGCCCGCACCACCCGAGGCCGAGCTGCAGCTCCTCGCCCTTGAGGTCCGGCTCCGCTGCACGGAGGCGATGCTCCTCGCGCTCGACCGGAACCTCCGCCTCGCGTTCGTCCTCGGTGAGATCTTCGCGTTGAGCGGAGACGAGGCCGCGGCGATCCTCGAGGTCGATGCGGCGACGTATCGCAAGCGCCTGTCCCGGGCGCGGACACGGCTGCTCGGCTTCCTCCGCGCCCGGTGCGGGGTCTTCGATCCCGAGAATCCCTGCCGCTGCGGGAAGCAGGTGGGGCCCGCCCTTGGACGCGGCCAGCTCGTTCCCGGAGAGCTGCTCCTGGCGAGCCACCCCAGGCCGCCGACGCGAGGCTCGAGGTGGTCGTGGTCCTGAGCCAGTGGCTCAGCGACGTCGATCATCCGGCGTTGCACGCCCGCGAGAAGTGGCTCTCTTCTCGCGTGTTCGACCGGGCGCCGGTCGATGTCGTGACGGTCGCGCCGGGCTGGTTCGCCGACAACGACCTTGCGGCCCTGGAGCCCATCGCCCAGCTCGGGCTGTTCGCGATGCCGCTCGGGGAGGGCCTCAACGCGCCGCCATCCAACGAGGACATCGGGCGGGTCGTCGCGGGCGTCCTCGCCGATCCGGCCCGGCACCTCGGACGGACGCACCGGCCCACCGGGCCGAGCCTGCTCTCGCCCTCCGAGATCGCCGGGGCCTTCGCCAGGGTCCTGGGCCGACCGGTCAGGTACCGGAGCGCCTCGCTCGGGCTGTTCCTCAAGGTGGCCCGGAGCCTCGGGCTGAGCGACTTCGTGCTGTCGCAGCTCCGGGCAAGGCTGGCCCTGGATTCTCCCCGGTGGAGGAGCACGCACGCGCCGGAGAGTCCACGCCCGGCTCCCGCGGCTCCGGAGGCGGCGCGCCCACAGCAGACGACAGCGGAGATCCCGAGCACACCGTCGCTTTCGACGTAGCGCGGATCACGCCCAGCGCTTGCAGCTGCAACTGGGCAGGCGGGTCGTGGTGCGTCGGCAATCGGAGCGAGACTTGTCCCCGTTGCACGGGTTCGAGCGCCACGGTGGGAGGAGTTTGATGCGCGCTCTTCGATGTCTCTCGCTCGTTGCCCTCGGCGCGATCGCGGGCTGCACGCACACCGAGAGCGCGAGCGACGGCGGAACGACCGATGGTGGGAGCGACGGCGGCCCAGGGTGGGGGCCGATCAAGCACGTCGTCATCATCATGCAGGAGAACCGCTCGTTCGATCACTACTTCGGGACCTTCCCCGGAGCGGACGGGATCCCGATGGACGACGCCGGCGTCCCCCTGGCCTGCCTGCCGCAGCGGGATGGCGGCCCGTGCGTCCGTCCCTTTCACGATCCCAACGACGTGAACGGCGGAGGGCCGCACGGGGAGGCCGCCGCCATCGAGTGCGTCGACGCCGGCGCGATGGACGGGTTCCTGGTGTCCGCACAGGGAGCGCAGTCGGGCTGCACCGACCCCAACAACCCCGCCTGCCTCAACGGGAAGCCCATCGATGCGGTGGGCTGGCACGACGAGCGCGAGATTCCGAACTACTGGGCATACGCCCGGGCCTTCGTGCTCCAGGACCGGATGTTCGAGTCCAACGCCTCGTGGAGCCAGCCGGCGCATCTCTACCTGGTCTCGGAGTGGTCGGCCCGCTGCACCCGGGCCGGGGACCCGACGAGCTGCGTGAACGCGCTCGAGACGCCGAGCCCGGCGGCGACCGGCCCCTATGCCTGGACCGACCTCACCTACCTGCTCCACCGCGCGAAGGTGAGCTGGCGCTACTACCTCGCCGAGGGAACCGAGCCCGACTGCCGGCCCGATGGGGAGGACACCTGCGTGCCGCAGACGCAGCTCGCCGCGGTCCCGAGCATCTGGAACCCGCTTCCGAACTTCGACACCGTCAAGGGCGACGGGCAGCTAGGCAACGTGGTGCCGTTCGATCAGTTCTACGTGGACGTGAAGAACGGCCAGCTCCCGGCAGTGGCCTGGATCATCCCCGACTCCGAGGTCAGCGAGCATCCGCCGGCCAGGGTCAGCGTGGGCCAGGCCTACGTCACGGCGATCATCAACACGCTGATGCAGAGCCCCGAATGGAACAGCATGGTCATCTTCCTGACCTGGGACGACTGGGGCGGTTTCTACGACCACGTCCCACCGCCGGTGGTCGACTTCAACGGGTACGGGCTTCGCGTGCCCGCGATGGTCATCAGCCCCTGGGCCAAGGCGGGGTACATCGACCATCAGATCCTCAGCTTCGACGCCTACGTGAAGTTCATCGAGGACGTCTTCCTCGGGAGCGAGCGGCTCGATCCGGCCACCGATGGGCGCCCCGACCCCCGCATCTCGGTGCGCGAGAAGCTGTCCATCCTCGGCGACCTCCGGTCGGACTTCGACTTCGCGCAGGCGCCACTCCCACCGCTGCTGCTGCCCACCGACGCCGGACCGTGAGGCGCGAGGAGGACCGACGATGCGGCTCGCTCTTTCCACGTTCCTCGCCCTGACCCTCCCTGCTTCGGCTCAGGTGGCGGAGGATTGGCAACCCTTCGTGCTCTCCACCGACGCGCAGACCCTGAGGCAGGGACGGGTCGCCGCCGAGACCGGGGGCGGCTACGACTCGACACCCGAGGGGCTGACGCCGCGGCCCCAGGACGCGCAGGTGGTCGATGCCTGGGTCGCGGCCTCGGTCGGGTTGTGGGACCCGGTGGAGCTCGACGGGCTCGTCTCGTTTGGCCAGACGCCCGGGAACGGGGTGGGGTTCGGCAGTGGTCGGGCCGAGCTCCGCGTCAAGCTCCTCGATGCGCCGGGTGGAGCTCCGGTCTGGCTCAGCCTGGCAGGTGGCTACCAGGTCGACTGGCAGCTGCAGCAGGCGGCGGAGATGGGCCTGATGATCTCCGGCGAGATCGGCCGGGTCCGGCTGACGGCCAACGTTCGCGCAGCGCACTACTTCCACGCCGACCGGGACCCGGTGGACCTCTACCTCTCGGTTGGCGCGCTGGTGCGGGTCGCGCGCTGGGCGCAGGTCGGCGTGGAGTACCTGGGCGAGGAGCTGGAGGGCATCGCGGGGACCGACGTCGACGTCGGCCCCGGCGGTCGCCAGTACGTCGGTCCCACCCTCGTCTTCAGCGGCTTCGGGCCTTGCCGGCTGAACCTCACCGCAGGCCCGGTCTTCAGTGGTGGAACGACGGGCCTGCTGATCCGCGGCTCGATCGGGTTCGTTCTTTGAAAGGGAGAGAAGGATGCGTCGAGAGCTTCACCATGTTCTGGTCGTGTTCACGGCTCTGGGTGCGGGGGCGGTGGTCGTGTCCGCCGCCTGCTCGAACAGCTCGAGCAGCGCGAACGTCACGCCCGCCCAGGCCTGCGCCGACCTTGCTGCGGTGCGCTGTCAGAAGATGCAGGAGTGCAATCCCCAGGGCATCGTGAACACCTACGGGGATCTGGCCACCTGCGAGTCGCGGCAGTCGGCGACCTGCGTGACGAACCTGTCCGCGCCGCAGACCGCCAACACGCCCGGGCACACCGAGGACTGCTCGACGGCGCTTCCTGCCACCTCCTGCAGCGACTTCGAGCTGGGTAACGTGCCCCCGGCCTGCCAGCCGCCGGTCGGCCCCCGCGACGCGGGGAGCCCCTGCGCGGTCAGCGGTCAGTGCGCCACCGCGTACTGCCTCGTCCCCAAGACGGCCAGCTGCGGGACCTGTGCGCCTTCACCCGTGGTGGGAGCCTCGTGCGTGAACAACACCTGTGGCCCGGGGCTGGTCTGTGACGCGAAGACGCTCTTCTGCGAGGTTCCGATCGGGGCGGGGGGCGCGTGCGACGACAACTCGGCCTGCGCGCCCGGATTGACCTGCATCGGCAACACCAACACCCTCGATGGGAAGTGCGTGGCTCTGGCCACCGCGGTGGGCGCCTCCTGCGACCTCACCGACGGAGGTACCCGGTGCGACGGCCGCCTGGGACTCTACTGCAACGTCCCCCAGGGTCGGGTCTGTGCACAGGTCGCGAACGCGGCGGCCACCTTCGCCTGCGGGACCATCGACGGCGGCGTCATCGACTGCACCGCCGGCGCCTTCTGCCAGAAGCCAGGCTCGGCCAGGGCCGGAATCTGCGTCGCTCCCGCCGCCGACGGAACGGGCTGTGACGAGTCCAACGGCCCGACCTGCAGCACGCCCTCGCGCTGCGTGCTGAGCAGCGTGGGAGGAACGACCGGGACCTGCGTGACGACCGATCCCGCCACCTGCAACTGAGGCCGGCACCTCAGGACCGCAGCGAAGGTCCGGTGTGCCGGAAGAGCCAGCCGAGCCCGGAGAGCACGCCCACCGCGGGCGCGCCCACCAGGAGCAGGAACATCCCCTGGTTCACGCTCATGCCCCAGAAGGGCGCGAGGAGCACCCGGGCGAGGATCGCGCCCCAGGCCAGCCAGACGACGAAGGAGAAGAGCTTCATGTCGAGACGACCTCCGGCCGCACCCCGATCGCGGCCACCGACCGCGCGCCCCGCGCCGGACGCGCTGTCGTCCGGGTATTGAGGGGAGGCCGTCCGGTCCGTCACCGGGTGATGCGAATCGATGTAGGTCGCCTGGCACCCTCTCCCGACGGGCTTCGGTGCTCGTCCGGGGCCGCCGGCGCGGGGAGCGCATCCCCGGCCAGCGACCCCGTGACGTCGATTCGTCAGTCGTCGTCGCCGTCGCCGTCCCGGTCGTGCCCGATGGGCTGCCCGCTGGACGGGTCGAGGAAGAGGCGGTGCTCACCGCTCTGGCGGAAGTCGAACATCTGCCAGAGGGAGGCGGCCTCCGCGTCGAACGAGCCTCCTCCCAGCTGCCCGAGGCCGAAGTTGTCCTCGATGAAGCGCAGCACCGACGACTGCTGGGTGAAGGTGTGGTCGACGAAGTTCTTCTTCGCCCACGGCGAGATGACCAGCAGCGGCTGGCGCGGGCCGACGCCGCAGCGCCCGTTGGTTCCGGCCGGGGCGCCGGACTTCCGGTTGCCGCAGAGCCCCGGCTCCGCGAGCGCGTCCTTGTCGGTCGCCGACGCGCTCACCAGCGGGCCCATCTGGTGGTCGTACCAGCCGTCCGAGTCGTCGTAGAGGATGATGACCGCGGTGTGCCTCCAGTCCGAGCGCTTCTGCAGCGTGTTCAGGACCTGCACGAGGAAGGCCTGCTCGGTGAGCGGGTCGGAATAGCCGGCATGGCCGTCCTGGAAGCCCGGCGCCTTGAGGAAGCTGACCGCCGGGAAGTTGCCCGCGGCCAGCGCGTCGAACCAGTCGGCGATGTCGTACTGGTGGTTCGCCTGGTCGCTCCAGCCGATCTGGTGAACCGAGCTCGGGGGTAGGTGATGCTGGTTGGTGGTGCTGGCGAAGTACTGGAAGGGCTCGTGGTGCGGGATGTAGTCGCCCTTCGCCAGCCCGTCGCTGCCGGTGTGGCTGGCGCCGCAGGTCGCGTTGCCGCTGGCGTCGCGGGACGTCGCCCGGAAGCCGCCCTGGAACCAGCCCCAGCTCACGTGCTTGTCGTTGAGGAGGTTCCCGACGTTCCGGCCGCTGAGGACGAGCTGACCTGCGCTCTGGCCGCCGCCGGGCGAGCAGTCGTCGAGGTAGGGGCGCGCATCCCCGCTGACCGAACCGTCGGCGAGGTTCGCGTCGGCTCCCCCCTTGGGCGCGCTGGCGCCCGCAGTGTTCCCGGCGACGAGGTTGATCGCCCCGGGCGACGAGGGGCCGAAGGTGTCCGAGTAGCTGTTGTCGCTCATCGCGAAGTGCTGCGCGTAGTTCCAGAGCGCGGTCACCGTGTTCCCGTCGTAGTAGCCCATCACGTCGGTCGCCTTGCAGATCAGGTTCCCGTCCGTGCCCGGGCCGTCGCCGAGGGTCTCCACGAACAGATCCATGGCTCCCTTGTCGTAGGCCTTCTGCTCGGCGGTGTAGTCGTGATCCTGATCGCAGGTGGCGGGCTGCGACCGGGGGAACCGGAACGGGTTCACCTGGTTGGGATTGGCGAGCAGGAGCGCCGGCGTGTAGCCGTTCACGGTCGGGGTGCCGCTCCGCGCGTGAAACGGCGGTTCCCCCTTGGGGTTGAGAGCGTTCGGATAGGTGCCGAAGTAGTGATCGAAGGAGACGTTCTCCTGGAAGATCACCACCACGTGACGGATCGGACTGTCGACGTCCGCGCGAGCGGCCGGGGCCGTTCCGAGCGTCAGCGCGGCCAGCGGGGCCGCGAGCAGGGTGAGGACACTTCGAGACGACATGCATGACTCCTTGCGGACCTCTCGGCCGCGGCAGGATTGAAGCGGCGCGGATGGTCCGTGCAGCGGAACCCGCGTTCAACGAGCGGTGCGCAGCGGAGCGGACATGTTGCACGCCACCGCGCCGTCATCGACGTCGCTCCAAATCGTCACCGGAGCGCGCGCCGCGCTGATCCGCTGAATTCGCGCGAGAAGTGATCCGCCTCGGGGCGTTGCGTGTCGTTCGCCGCGGAGCTCCTGCCGCTCGCGGAACGCTCGGCTCCCACGCGGTGCCCGAGGTGAACGCGCCGGGAGATCCGGATCGACCGCATCGGCGCAGACGCCAGTCGCTTGCAGCGAGCGCGCGAACGCTCTCGTCACCGACTTGTCCGGGAAAGAGTCACGACATCTTGCCGTCGACTCGCTCTCGCGGGGCGACCTCGGCCGGTCGGGTCAACTCGCTTGGGACGGGAGTCGCCGGAGGAGGGAAGGGGCTTGCCCGAACGGGTCTCCTCGCGGTCCCTCTCCTCGATGTGGTTCACGACGACACGGTGCACTCTGGCGCTCGTGTTGGGTCGCCGCCTCCGGCTGCGGCTCCGCGCAACCCGGGCCTCGGGACACCGCTCAGCGGTGGCTACGCCGTCGACATTCCCGAGGTCGTCGCCGAGGGGGACGTCCCGCGCATCGAGGTCGTGGAGACGCGGCCTGGTGAGGGCTGCGTCACCACCGCCGCGCTCACCAGGCCGGTGGTGGTGGTCGCGGTCGCGCGCGGGGACTGGGTCGTGTCCTTCCGGGACGTTGTGCACACGGTGGGCTGCGGACCGTGAGCGAACCGGGACCCCCGCTTGACAGAAATTCGTTTCGGGTCTACTTCGCCCGGCTTTCGTGAGGTCCGCCGTGAGCACGCACCGCGATCGATTGCTTGTCGAGGAGGCTGAACCGCTCCGGGCATGCGTCCGGTCGCGTGTTCCCCACGTACCTCCGACTTCCGGGAGAGCCAGTCTCAGGCTGATCGTTTGAGGCTGCAGCTTCCGGAGGCCGGGTTCTCGCGAGGGAATCCGGCCTTCGAGCTTCAGGGACATGGCGGTGCGCCCCAGCGGCGCCGCAGTGCATCCGGGAAGCACCCGCGTTCACAGCGCGGGCGTCCTCCACCCGGGCTCGCACCTTCGGCTTGCCGCACATCGGGCTCCGCTCGGCGATGGGAACGGCCGCAGACGGTTCTCGACCGCTCTTCAAAGGAGCACTGGACTGGCAATCCAAGCCAGGGGTTCGACTCCCCCAACCGACGTTGGACACGTCACCGAGGTGCCGGCGCGAGCCGGCGTCCGACTCCGGCCGCGCGAGGCGACCGGCCAGCACCGACCGCCACGCCCCGGTCATCCCAAGAGCGAACGTCACCGCCGCCGGGTGACGGCCCTCCCCCGGACCGTCGGCGCGTCGCGCCGGAGCACGCCGGCCGATTTCGCACGGAGGGGGACGGACCAGGACGCCCCCGAGCGTCCGGCGCCTCTCTTCTTCGTCGCGACGTCCGCGACGCCCACTTCGAAGCCTGTCGTTGCAGCGCCCCAAGAGGAAGGAGGTCAGTCGTCATGCGAATCACCGTTGCCCTCAATGAGCGAGCCCTCGTGCTCGTCGACCAGCTCCCGGTCCGATACCTCGGTCCGGGACGTCACCGGACCCCGACCCCGCTCTGGCGGGAGGTCGAGGTGCGCCGGTACGACGCCGAGCGTCTCCTGGCGGAGCTGCGTCCGGAGGAGCTCGCGCTCGTCCCGGACCGTGACCTCGCGCGGCTGACTCTCACTCCGGATCAGCGCGCGGTCGTGAGCCGCCGGGGACGTCCGATCAAGTGGCTCCAGGCGGGAATGCACCTCGTCTGGACCGTCGATCCGTCCGTGACCCTCGAGGTGCTGGACGTGTCGGGCATCGAGGCCGCGCCGCTCCGTGACGAGGTCAAGGCGCTCGTGCCGGCCAGCGACTACGTCGAGGCCACCGCGGCCGAGGGGACCACCGTCCTGCGGTACGTGGACGGGGCGCTCGAGGCCGTGCTCGGCCCGGGTCGTCACGCCGCGTGGGCCGTTCGCCGGAAGGTCATCCTCTCGGTGATCGACCTCCGCGAGAAGCAGCTCGCGGTGAACGGGCAGGAGGTCATGACCCGCGACCGCGTGTCGCTGCGTCTGAACCTCGTCGCGGCCTGGCGGGTGGCGGACGCTCGCCGCCTGGCCACCGTGGCCCGGGCGCCGGACGAGGTCCTCTACGTAGCGGTGCAGCTTGCCGCGCGTGAGGCCGTGTCGACCCGCACCCTGGACGAGCTGCTCGCAGCGCGGGAGCAGCTCGGCCTGCAGCTGGTGCCCACCGTGCGCGAGCGTGCGCAGAGCGTGGGCCTGGAGCTGCTCGACCTCGGCGTCAAGGACCTGGTCCTCCCGGGCGAGATGAAGACCCTGCTCAACCGGGTGATCGAGGCCCAGAAGGAGGCCGAGGCCAACGTCATCCTCCGCCGTGAGGAGACCGCGGCCACCCGCTCGATGGCCCAGACCGCCAAGGTGCTCGGCGAGAACCCGCTGCTCGTCCGCCTCAAGGAGCTCGAGGCGTACAAGGAGCTCGCCGCCAAGGTGGGCCAGGTGCACGTCGTGCTCGGCGACCGGGCGCTGCCGCAGCTGCAGCTGCAGACCAAGTCGTGAGCAAGGAGGCCCGCCCGGAAGTGTCGTCCGGGCGGGCCTCCGATTTACTGAAGAAACGCGAGCGGCAGCGAGTCGCTGATCAGCAGCTCGTACGGAGCCATCGCGGCGACCACGTCGGCCGTGCCGTTGCAGGTGTCGTGGAACAGGAAGAGCACCCAGCCGCCGCCCTCGGCGCTGGCGCGCTGGACCGCGGCGATGCCGGAACCGGGATTCTTGCGGCACCCGGGCTCGAAGACCGCGTCCCCGACCGCGACCTGGGTGAGGCCCCCGGAGGGAGTGGCCCCGCCGCTGGCCAGCAGGACCTGGTCTCCACCAGAGATGCTGAGCGTGTCGTCGGACGGGTCGTCAGTGCCGGCCGTGTCGATGTCGACCACCCACGCGACCTGCTTCACGCCGGCGGTCGGAGAGGTGGTGGTTCCCACCTCGATGTCCTCCTCGCCGTAGGCGACGATCAGGTGGCCCGATGCGGAGGGCGTGACCGTCATCGCGGCGATCCCCACGACGATCATCGGGTGCCCGCCGGAGGACACTCCGGTGAAGTCCATCACGAAGGTCGCGAGCTGGGGCGTCCAGGTTCCGGTGACCACCACCGTTCCGCTCTCGTCCGCTCCGAACATCGGCGGGCAGCCCGGACCGAGGCTCACCTCGACCCGGAGGGTGGCTCCCGAGCCCACCGGGGTGACCACCCTCGCGCAAGGAGAGGCCCGACCGTCGAGCGCGGCCCAGGACACAGCCGCGAAGTAGGCGGCGGGGACGGCCGCGCCGAGGGTCGTCTCGAGGGGCTGGACGATCGCCGCCGGATCGGGCTTCACGCAGCCCGCGAGGGTGGTGGCGAGCACGAGGGCCCGCGCCCAAGCGACTCTCCAGCGATGTCCGTCCAGGGCCAGCCTCCGCCCGCTATTGTGGCCCGGGCGGCTGCCGATGTGGCGGACCGGCCGCCATCTGGGCGGTCGCCGTCCCGCCACCTCTTGGCGACGGCACCTCGTCCAGCCGCGCCCCCCGGGGGCTCAGGGTGGCGCTCCAGCTGAGGGTGATCTTCCCGGTGAGGTCGGTGACCGTTGCTCCGTAATGGCGCTCGCCGCTGGGGTAGGTGCGGAGATAGAGGAAGTCGTTCCGGCCCCGGAGCCGGTCCTCGTCATAGTCCGGCGACGAGCGGCTATAGGAGTGGAGGTTCGGCCCCGCGTCGCGGCGGCTCCGGCGGAGCACCAGGGAGGCGAAGGGCCTGGCCGACGTGTCGTCCGGCTCGAGGGAGAAGCGGGCGGTCTTCCGGTCGTAGACGATGAAGCAGAACTTCCCCGGGTAGCGAGTCCGGGGCGGGGCGGTCAGCTCGGAGTTTCCCATCAGGTCGTTGTCCCGCACCTCCACCCAGACGCGGTGACAGACGGTCCCCTGCGCCCACGCGCTGCCCCCCTGGAGCAGGGTCAGCAGCACCAGCAGCGATCCGGTTTGACCCACCCGACTCAGTCCCGAAACCATCGAGATCCCTCGCGACGCGACGAATGCCGCGGGGGAGATCTGCAAGAAGCAGGCAGCAGAGAAGAGCAGCCACGCTGGACTGCCTGCCGGGGGACCCCTGGCATCCCGAAGGGCAGGGCGTTAGCGTCCCCGGGCCGTGCCGCCTCCATCGGCCAGCGCTTGCAGCGTCCGGGTGACCGCCCGCGTGCTGGCGCCCCGCTGTTGTTGTTGTCGTTGAAGGGCTGACGAGCCCGGGGGCTCTTCCCCCGGTCGCTCTCGCCCCCAGACCGTCGTTCCCGCACCCTCTCACGTCAGAGGACCCAGACCCGATGGACCACTCCGCACGCGTTTACGAGGACATCACCCAGCTCCTGCCCGACGAGGAGAACCCCTCCCCGATCGTCCGGCTGAACCGGCTGGTCCCGGAGGGCTCGCAGCTCTGGGCGAAGCTCGAGTGGATGAACCCCTTCGGCTCGGTGAAGGACCGGGCCGCGTGGTCGATGATCCGGGACCTCGAGAAGAGGGGAGAGCTGGGACCCTCGAGGCCTGGCCGCGGCATCGTCGAGCCCACCAGCGGGAACACCGGCCTCAGCCTGACCGCGCTCGCCGGCGTACGGGGCTACCCGATGCTGGCCGTCGTCCCGTCGAAGGTCCCCGAGGAGAAGAAGGTTCTCCTCCAGGCCTTCGGAGCGAAGGTGGAGGTGGTTCCCGACGCGCTCTGTCCGCTCCCGGGGAGCGAGGACGGCACCATCGGCCTCGCCAAGACCCACGCCAAGGCCTCGGCCGATCGCTGGGTGATGCCCAACCAGTACGCCAACCCGCAGAACGTCGAGGCGCACGTTCGAACGACCGGCCCGGAGATCTGGCGGCAGACCGGAGGGAAGGTGACCCACGTCTTCACCTCGCTGGGCACCTGCGGGACGGTGATGGGGCTCAGCAAGTTCCTCAAGGGGAAGAACCCCTCGGTGAAGATCGTCGCCGTGCAGCCCACCCCGGGTCACGACGTGCCCGGGATCCGGAACGTCTCCGAGCTCGACGTCTCGCAGCTCTTCGACCCCGCGCTCGTCGACGAGATCCTCGAGGTCGACTTCGAGCTCGCCTACACGGTGGCCGTGGAGCTCGCCCGGCACGAGGGCCTCCGGGCCGGACCGAGCTCGGGGCTCATCTTCGAGGGAGCCCGGCGCATCGCGCGGAAGGGCCCGGTTCCTTTCGGGGTGATGATCTTCTGCGACGACGCCTTCAAGTACGCATCGAACATGCTCAAGCACGTGCCCGGCCTGAAGGCCGAGCCCTGACAAATCAACTTCTCACGCAGCAGGAAGGAGCAGCGACATGGCCGACTACGCACACCCCGAGGTCCTGGTCTCGACCGACTGGCTGAAGCAGAACCTCAAGACCCCCGGCGTCCGCATCGTCGAGGTGGACGTGGACCCGAAGCTCTACGCTGCGGGCCACATCCCCGGAGCGGTCGGCTGGGACTGGACCACCCAGCTCAACGACCAGCTCAGGCGCGACATCGTCTCCAAGCAGGAGTTCGAGAAGCTCAACTCCGAGGCAGGGATCAAGAACTCGGACACCGTGGTCATCTACGGGGACTCGAGCAACTGGTTCGCGGCCTTCGGGTTCTGGCTCTACAAGATCTACGGACACAAGGACGTCCGCCTCTTGAACGGCGGCCGGGCCAAGTGGCTCAACGAGGAAGGGGCCCCGCTCACCACCGAGATCCAGAAGTTCTCCCCCAGCCAGTACAAGGTGCCCTCGGTGGACGCCTCGATCCGCGCCAAGGTGGCCGAGGTGCTCACCGCCAGCGAGAAGCGCGCCCCGCTGGTGGACGTGCGGAGCCCGGACGAGTTCACCGGGAAGGTGATCGCTCCACCGGGCATGTCCGAGACCGCCCAGCGCGGCGGCCACGTCCCGGGGGCGACCAGCATCCCGTGGAGCACCGCGGTGACCCCGGAGAACACCTTCAAGAGCCCGGACGAGCTCCGGGCCATCTACCTGGACCAGAAGCGACTCGATCCGAAGAAGGCCACCATCGCCTACTGCCGCATCGGCGAGCGGAGCAGTCACACCTGGTTCGTCCTCAAGTACCTGCTCGGCTTCAAGGACGTGAAGAACTACGACGGCAGCTGGACCGAGTACGGCAACCTGATCGGCGCGCCGATCGAGAAGCCCTGAGGACCTGCCGTTCCCGGCGCCCCGTGGTGCGGACGCCGGGAGCGGAGCGCCTAGCTTCGCCCGAGCTGGCGGCGGGCCTGAGGCCGCACCAGGCCGTAGACCCCGTTGAGCTGGTTGTAGTCGACGGCGGACCGGAAAGCCTCGGCCGCCTTCGTCGAGTCTCCCTTGCCCTGCCAGGCGAGCCCGGTGAGGTACATCACCCGAGGGTTCTGCTGCCCGGCCTTCCCCAGCTCGGTCAGGGCGGAATCCCACTCCTTGGCCTGGACGGCGATCATCCCCGCCAGCTCGTGCGACTGCCGCACCTCGAAGGGGACCGCCTTCGCCTCCACTGCGGCCGCGTACTTCGCTGCGCTGGCGCGGGCACCGGCGAGGTCACCCTTCGCGAGCGCGGCCCGTGCGAGGTCGAAGAGGTGGTTCCGGCGGGCGGCATCCTTCACGGCGTCCGAGGCCTTCGCCCTGTCCACCAGGGCCATGCTCTCCTCGAACTTCTGCACCGCCTCGGCGGGCTTGCCCGAGGCGAGCAGGATGTTCCCGATGAAGTTCACGTCCTGCGAGGCGGAGAGCACGTCGCCCGAGGCGTCGGCGATCTTCTTCTCCTCCTCGATCGCCTTCACGGCGTCGCTCCAGCGCTCCTCGTGGAGGTAGGTCTGGGAAGTCCAGAACCAGACCTGGCGCTTCTCGCCGTCGGTCCGTGCCTTGCCCATCATCTCCTTCAGGGTGGCCCGGGCATCGTCTCCCTTCCCGAGGAGGACCTGGTCGTTGACGATGCCGATGTACGCGCTGAGGAAGTGCGGATCCGCCTTGAGCGCCTTCCGGTAGCTGGCGATGGAGTCCTCGAACCGGCCCATCCGCAGCAGCAGCTCGGCATAGGAGTCGTGCGGGTTCGGATCGTCGGGGAGCAGCTCGGCGTACCGCTTGAAGGTCTTCTCCGCCTCCGGGTACTTGCCCTGGAGGCGATAGGCGTAGCCGAGCTGGTTGTAGGGGAGGGTGAACTTCGGATCGAGCTCGGTCGCGCGGGACAGCTCGCGGACGGCGCCGTCGTAGTCCTGCCGCGCGAAGTAGAAGTTCCCGAGGTTGGTGTGCATTCGCACGTCGGCGGGGAACTTCTCCACCAGGGCCTTCATCAGGCGCTCCTGCTCGGCGGGACGTGACTTCGCCCCGGCCTCGGCGGCCTGGATGAACATCTGCTCGCCCTCGGTCGCCTTGGGAGCCAGAGCGACCGCCTTCTCGAGCTGGGCGAAGAACTCCTTGTTGGTCCCCGAGGTGCCCGCGTACTGGAGCCAGGCCAGCGCGAACTGCGGGTCCTTCTTCAGCGCCTGCTCGGTCTTGAGATGAGCCTCGGTGCCCTTCAGCCGCTCCACCAGGTCGCGTCCCTCGAGGTAGAGCGCCCGGGCCTCCGGGGAGGACGTCGTGATCGGGAGCGTGGCAGGTGCGCCGGCGGCGAAGGCCAGCGCCGGCAGCAGGAGTAGAGGTGGAAGCAGTCGTCGAACGTGCATCGGAGATTCTCCCGCGGTGTCGTGCCGCCTTGGCGTGAGCGCCGACCCGTTCTACGCCGGGCGTTCGAGCCTCAGGCGGAGCACGGCTGCACGGTCCGCACCGTTCGCTGGAGCCCGATCCGGGGGCTCGCCGCTCGCTGCATGGCGGCGTCTGCTCGCCGTGCACGGAAGGCTGCTCGCAAGCCGACAGTCGGGTTCCCCGGGGATCGGGATCGCGCCGGCCATCCCCCTCCGTCGTGCGCAGCGTGCAGGGCCTCGAACATCGGGAGGTCCGAACATGCGATGTCTTCCTTGCCTGGCGGCCGGCGCGCTCGCCCTCGCCGCCGGCTGCGCCTCGACCGGCTCCACCGCCTCGCCCTCGGCGGCCGTTCCGGCCACGGCTCGGGGCGCGACGCTCACCGGCAGCATCCAGAACTACACCTCCTCGCCCAGCGGTCAGGTGAACGGGTTCGTCCTCGCCTCCGGCGAGCGGGTGGCGGTTCCCGAGGACCTCGGCCCGAAGGTCTCCGACCAGTTCCCGCCCAACACCACGGTTCAGGTCACCGGTCGGCTGAGCAGCGACTCGGAGGGCCGAACGGTGCTCGAGGCGGATCGGATCACCGCGCCGACCCGGAACGTCACCCTCGACGTGACCAAGGCCCGCGCCGCGCCTCCGTCGCCGGAGTGGGGCCCCGCGGTGGGTGGCTCGGGGCCGGCCGGGACCGAGCCCGTCAACCCGCCGCCGGCGGACGAGCGGGGCGCCCCCGGCACTCCCCCGCCGACGAGCCGGTAGGCGCCCCGCGGAGCCGCCTCAGCGCTTGACGATCTTCCCGTCCTTCATCACGAAGGACACGCGGCGGAGCACGCTCGCGTCGGCCAGCGGGTCCCCCGGGACGGCGACGATGTCCGCCGCCATCCCGGGGCGAATCGCGCCACGCTGCCCGTCGACCCCGAGCAGCTTCGCGGTGTTCGTCGTCATGAAGCGGAGGATCTCCGCAGGCGTGAACCCCGCCTCCTGGAAGCTCTCGATCCCGGCGATCGACAGCGTGCCCCGCGTCTCGCCCTCGGCGGGGAAGACGATGTCGGTCCCGTAGGCGATCGATACGCCCACCGTCCGTGCCCGCTTCAGCCGCTCCACCACCTTCGGGTGGTAGTCGGCCATGCCCATCGCCTCGGCCGCCGAGCGGGTGAAGTCGGTGCCCACCAGCCAGACGTTCTTCTTCTTCATCAGCTGCAGCGCCTCGGTGGACGCGGTGTAAGCGTGCTCGATCGACGCGACGCCGCCCTCGGCCGCGTTGCGTACCCCGGCCTCGGTCCCCGCGTGCGCCGCCACCTTCAGGCCGGCGCGCGCCGCCTCGGCAACGAGCGTCTTCACGTCCTCGACCGAGTAGAGGTACGGCTGATCGTCGACGACGATCTTGATCACCTTCGCCCCGAAGAGCGCGTTCTTCCGGACCGCGATCCGCATCTGGTCGGGGGTGTCGGCGTAGAGGTACTCGGGCTCGCCGAGATCGGGGCGCTCGGGCTGGATGGCGTGGAACTGCCCTCCCAGCGGAGCGATGATCCGGCCGGCGTTGATGATCGTCGGTCCGGGCACGAGGCCCTCCTCCACCGCGCGGCGGAGATCGGTGTCGGCGTAGTTCCCGGCGTTGCCGACGTCACGGACGGTGGTGAAGCCCGACTCGAGCATGTCACGGGCGTTCTTCACTCCGACGAGCGCGCGACGGGCGTTGGTCTCCAGGACCGTGGCGGCGAGCAGCCGCTGGAGCAGCTCGTTCAGCCCCCGTCCCCCTTGGGTGACCTGGGTGAGGCACAGATGGGTGTGCGCATCCATCAGTCCGGGGAGAACGGTCCGGTCCGAGAGGTCCACCACCTGTGCTCCGGCTGGCACGGCCACGCTCGCGCCGACCGCACGGATGGTTCCCCCCTCGACGAGGATCTGCTGGCCGGTGGTGGCCGTCCCCGTCGCGGGGTCCACCAGCCGGCCGGCTCGGATGACGACGGGCTGGGCCCGGACGGTCAGGCCCACGGCGAGGAGCAGCAGGGCAGGACGCAGGAAGGAGCGGTGCTTCATCGTGCGCGGACCTCCGGACGGGGAGGGGTCCTCTTATCCGAGCCGGTGCCCGGGCCGTGGTGCTTTCTCGCCCCCGCGCGGACCGGTGGGTGCCCACGACCGCGGCGTGGACAGGGTCCTCCGTTGCTCGCACAGCCGGGCGGCCCCCTACGCTCCGTGCTGGTCTTGGGGTTCCGAGTGTCCGGCCGGCTTCCGCGATTCCACGCGGTCGCGTGGTTCCCTCGTCCGGAAGCTGGCCCGTCCGCCGCTCGACGCTCGTTCCCGTGCCCGGCGGATGCAACGGGCGCGTCCTCGTGCCTCCTGGTTATGGGGATGACGTTCGACCCGAGAGGAGGCATGCGATGGCTGCAAAGGTGACGGTGGGGCTCTTCGTCCGGCTGGTGGCCAAGGAGGGCAAGGAGAAGGCGGTGGAGGACTTCCTCCGCTCGGGGCTGGAGCTCGTCCAGGCCGAGCCGAAGACGCTGCAGTGGTACGCGGTGCGGTTCGACCGGCGCACCTTCGCCATCTTCGACACCTTCGCTGCCGAGGACGGGAGGCAGGCCCACCTCTCGGGCAAGGTCGCGGCGGCGCTGATGGCCCACGCCCCGGAACTGCTGGCCGAGCCGCCGCGCATCGAGAAGCACGACGTGCTCGCCGCGAAGCTCTAGCCTAGCGCTCGCACCCGGCCGGCGCGCGTGGTGGGATGCCCTCCATGTCGCGGTCCCTCGGGCCCCGGACACTCGCGGTCGCCGGGCTCGCGCACGCGCTGCACGACGGCTACACCGACGTCATCTACGTCCTGCTGCCGGTGTGGCAGGCCGAGCTCGGCCTCGGCTACGGTCGGCTCGCCGCCCTCCGCGGCCTCTATGCCGGGGCCATGGCCACGCTCCAGATGCCCAGCGGGCGTCTCGCGGGTCGCTTCGGTGGCCGCCCGGTGCTGGCGGCTGGAACGGCGCTCGCGGCGCTCGGGTACGGCCTCGCCGGAGCGGCGGGCGGCCTCGTGGGGCTCTCGCTCGCCCTGGTCCTCGCCGGCGCGGGCGGCAGTACCCAGCATCCGATCGGATCCGGCTCGGTGTCCCGTGCCTACGGTCTCGCGGCCCGGGCGCCGCTCGGCCTCTACAACTTCAGCGGGGACCTCGGGAAGGCGGCGGTCCCGGCGGCGGTGTCGCTGCTCCTCGCCGCGATGACCTGGCGCCACGCGCTGTGGCTCCTCTCGGCGCTGGGCCTCGTGGTCGCCGTCGCCATCCTGTCGCTCATGCCCGTGTTGCCACGGCACGAGCCGGAGGCGGCGTCCGCTTCCGTGGACGCTCGGGGCGGCGCGGCCGGAAGGGGATTCGGGCTGCTGCTCGCCATCGGGGTGCTGGACACCGGCGCCCGCATGGGGCTCCTGACGTTCTTGCCCTTCCTCCTGCGGGACAAGGGTGCGGCGCTGTCGACGGTCGGGCTCGGGCTGGCCGCGGTGTTCCTGGGCGGGGCCGCGGGAAAGGCGGCCTGTGGCTGGCTGGGCGCTCGGATCGGCCTGCTCCGCACCGTGCTCCTGACCGAGGGCGGGACGGCGGCGCTCATCCTCGCCGTGCTGGTGCTCCCGCTGTGGCCGGCGCTGGCCGTGCTGCCACTGCTGGGCATCATGCTCAACGGCACCTCGTCGGTGCTGTACGGAACGGTTCCCGAGCTGCGACCCGGGGCGCGGGCGGAGAGCGCCTTCGCGGTCTTCTACACGGGGGTGATCGGCTCGGGAGCCATCGCTCCGGTGGGGTTCGGGGTGCTCGGGGATGCCGCCGGCGCTGGCTGGGCGACCGTGGCCACCGCGGCCACGGCGCTGGCCACCCTTCCGCTGGCGCTCCTCCTCGCTCCGCTGCTGGCGCGTGGCGCTCCGCAGCGAACTGCACTCGAGGGAGCGACTCCTCCAGGCACCGCTTGACGGCCGGCGGTGCCTGGGCCGAGATCCCGGCCCGGGGGAGAGCAGCCTGTGGAGGGTCGTCCGGTGCGCGCTTCCTTCTGTCTCCTGGCCACCGCGGTGGGCCTCGCTGGATGTCTCGGGAGCTCCGGCTACTACGCTCGCGATCCGGCCGTTGCGCAGTCCGCCGCGCCCAAACCGACCCACGGCTCGGTGATGACGAACCGCCGGGCCGCGACGGTGCGATTCTCGGGAGACGACCTCGAGGACCTGGGCGGTCCGGTCATTCCCCAGGCGAGCATCTACGCCATCTGGTGGGGTGACCCGTCGCGCTTCCCGTCGGACGCGATGTCGGGGATGGACACCCTCCTCTCCGGCGTCGACGGCTCGCGCTACCTCGCCATCGTGGACCAGTACGTGCGCCAGCCACCGGCGCGGGCGACGTTCGTCGGCCACCTCCAGGAGACGTCGGCGTCGCCGGACCATTCCCCCTCGACCGAGGAGATCGTCGCCAAGGTGTGCCAGGTGCTGGACGAGGCGCGCCAGGTTCCCAGCCCCACCGCACTCTACCTGGTCTTCACCGACGGCTTCCCCGACCAGGCCGACTTCTGCGCCTGGCACGACGGCGGGAAGTGCCCCTCCGGCCAGCGCATCCACGTGGCCTACCTACCGAACCAGGCCACCGCGCCCCAGTGTGACCCGGGTGACCTCTTCCAGTGCAACGGGTTCAGCGAGGCCACGCGGGCGCTGGCGAACGTCACTGCCCACGAGATGATCGAGATGATCACCGACCCGGACCTGAACGCGTGGGTCGACCCGTCGGGCGAGGAGATCGCCGACAAGTGCAACTTCCGCTTCGGGAGCTGCGTCCAGCTGGGGAGCAACCGCTGGCAGGTGCAGAAGCAGTGGTCCAACGCGGACCACGGCTGCATCCAGGAGAAGGCGAGCGCCGCGCGCGTCGCGGCCGCGCACTGAGCGCACCGGCTGGGGGCCGGGGTTGTACCTTGGTCCCATGCGCTTTCTGCCGCGCCCTCCGGTGGAGTTCCTGGCAGAGTCGCGCGCATGACGTTCGGGCGTGTCCTCGCGGTGGTGGTGGTGATCTGCGCCTGTGCCGGCTCGTCGAAGAGCCAGGCACAGGCCCCGGCCGCTCCCGCGCCCCAGCCGCTCCCGCCTCCGGGCGCGAACCCGGTGCAGCCCGCTCCCCCGCCGGCACCCGCTCCGGCCCAGGCCGTCGCTCCGGCAGCCGCGGCCGCCGCCCCCGCGCCGACGGAGGGCGGGTTCGCTCCCGAGGCGCTGGAGGCCATGGTCTCGCCCATCGCGCTCTTTCCCGATCCACTCCTGGGACAGGTGCTCGAGGCGTCCCTGCGGCCGCAGGAGGTGGCCGACGCCGCGGCATTCCTCAAGGCCCACCCGAGCCTCGGCGGGAAGGACCTGGAGGCCGCGCTTAAGGACCGACCCTGGAGCGACAGCGTGAAGGCGCTGGCCGCGCTCCCGGACGTGCTGAAGATGCTCAGCGAGCACACCGACTGGGCGCGCGATCTCGGCACCGCTTACCAGACCCAGCGGGCGTCGGTCCTCTTCGCGGTCCAGCAGCTCCGTCAGCGGGCGATGGACGCGGGCAACCTCAAGTCGTCGTCGCAGCAGACGGTGAAGGTCGAGCAGGGCGGGGCCGCGGCGGACGGAACGACGACCAGCATCATCTACATCGAGCCCGCGCAGCCGCAGGTCGTCTACGTCCCGGTCTACAGCCCGACGGTGGTGTACGGCACGTGGGCCTATCCGGCCTATCCGCCGCCGCCCGTCTATCCACCGGGCTACGCGGCGGGCGCCGCGGTCATCAGCTTCAGCATCGGCTTCGCCATCGGCTCGAGCTACTGGCGCTACCCGCCGTATCCGCCCTATCCACCGCGCCCGCCGTATCCACCTCGACCGCCACCGCAGCGGCCGCCCGGTGGGGTGGGTGGACCCGGTGGTCCGGGCGGCGTCGGCGGACCCGGAAGGCCTGGTGGGCCTGGCGGTCCCGGGGGTCCGGGCGGCGTCGGCGGTCCCGGGGGACCGGGAGGCGTCGGAGGTCCGGGCGGTCCAGGAGGCCGGCCCGGAGGCCCGAGCCAGCTTCCCTCCGGTCCGACCGCCGGGAGGCCGAGCGGCCCGAGCCAGCTTCCTGCGGGCGGTGGTGGCCCAGGAGCGGGCGGTCCGCGGCCCTCGACCGGGATCCCGAGCACGCCTCCGGGGTACGGCGGCGGAGGCGATCGCGGATGGGGTGCACCTTCGACCCGACCGTCTCCCTCGGCTGGAGGCTGGGGAGGCATGAACAGCGGCGCACAGACACGGGCGGCCAGCAACCGGGGCGCGTCGAGCTTCGGCGGCGGCGGTCGCGGCGGCGGCGGCGGGAGGAGGCGCTAGCGATGAGCTCCCTTCTCCCACGCGCGATGCTGTGCTTCCTCGTCGTCTCTGGTTCGGCGCTCGCCGCGACGCCGACGTTCGCGGATCCGGATGCGGCGATCGAGGCGCTGGTCACCGCCGCCCGCTCCGGTCGGATCCAGTCGATGATCTCGGTGCTGGGGGATCCGGCGAAGTCGTACCTCGCCTCCGGGGATGCGGTGGCCGATCGAACGGCGCTCCACCGCTTCGTCGAGCTGTACGACCGCCGGCACACGCTCGACGCCCCCGAGGAGAGCCGGCGGATCCTCTCCGTGGGCGAGGACTCCTGGCCATTCCCCATCCCGCTGGTCCAGGGAAAGAAGGGCTGGAGCTTCGATGCGAAGGCGGGACAGGAGGAGATCCTCGCCCGCCGGGTGGGCCAGAACGAGCTCGACGCCATCCAGGTCTGTCTGGGCTACGTGAGCGCGCAGGAGGACTACCTGGCCCGCAATCCCGAGGGAACGAGCGTGCCCCACTACGCGGACCGGCTCCTCAGCTCGCCCGGGAAGAAGGATGGGCTCTTCTGGAAGGCGGCCCCGGGCGAGCCGGAGAGCCCGATGGGGCCTGCGGTCAGCGGGGCGGTCCAGGCGGGATACGCGCCGAAGCACGGGCGGCGCACTCCGTACCGGGGCTACTTCTTCCGCATTCTCACCCGGCAGGGTCCCCACGCCGAGGGCGGGGCGATGGACTACCGGGAGGGCGGGAAGCTCACCCGCGGCTTCGCGCTGGTGGCCTACCCCGCGTCTTACGGCAACTCCGGGGTGATGACCTTCCTCGTGAACCAGGCGGGGGTGGTCTTCGAGAAAGACCTCGGTTCCAAGACCGCGAAGACCGCGTCCGGGCTCCAGGCCTTCGACCCCGGCGACGGCTGGAAGCCGGTGAAGCCCTAGCGTCTGGCGTCACACCCGGCCGGAGCGAAGCCAGCGCGCCCAGTCCGGGCGGCCGTGCCTGGCCGCGGTGTCGGAGGCGGCGTCCCAGTCGTAGGAGACCTGGTGCTGCTCGGCCTGCCAGCCGTGCGTCGCGCGCTCGCAGACGACGAAGCGCGCGTGCGGCGAGCCGTTCTCGACGTGGTGAGGCCTCGGCCGGTCCGCCGAGAAGGCCTGGAGGCCCACGCTCCCGGCGTTCACCACCAGCTGGCCGGTTCCGAGCCGGACGGTGCGCGGGTGGTGCGAGTGGCCGGACAGCACGAGGGCATGGCGCGCTCCCGCGAGCCTCCGGGCGATGACCTCGTCCGGGGCGAGCGTCACCGGCCCTCCCTCGAGCTCCTCGCACAGGTAGACCAGGTCCGTCTCCGGCGTCCCGTGACACACCAGCACGTCGGGCGACAGCTGGAGCGTGGCCGGGAGGGTGCCGAGCCAGGCCTGCTGCTCGGGCGTGGTGTGCTCGAAGGCGTACTGGTCGCTCTCGCCGCCCTGCGCCCTCGCGCAGGCGAGCAGCTGGCGCTCGTGGTTCCCCCGGATGACGACCGCGTCGAGCGCCCGGAGCGCGTCGGCGGTCTCCGAGGGCTCCAGCGGACCGGAGAGGAGATCGCCGGCGACCACCAGCCGGTCGACGTCGCCGAGGGCGCGGATCCGCGCCAGGACCGCCTCGAGGGCGCGGATGTTCCCGTGGATGTCGGAGATGACGGCGAGCCGCATCCGCGGGAGCCTAGCGCCGAAACCACGTGGATCGCTCCGTCCCTCGCTTGCCCTCGGGGCCGCTCCCGGCGCCCCGGCCGTCGATTGCGGCGCGATCATCCGGTCGATCCACGTGGTCTCTGCGTAGAGTGACCTCGGGGAGGAAGGTCATGCAACGACGAGCGTCGTCGAGAGCGGATGTCGACGTCTGGCGTCTCCCGAGACCGACGCTCCCGGGGAGGGCGGGGCTCGGCTCGGCGCTGGGTGCCCGGAGGACGGTGCGCGACGTCTCCGACCGCCCGCTGCCCACCCCAGTGCTCTCCGACCTGCTCTGGGCGGCCTGGGGGGTGAATCGCCGGCGGGGACCCTTCGGGGTGAGCGGGCGGACGGCTGGCTCGGCGAGCAACTCGCAGGAGATCGACCTCTACGTGCTCCGGGCCGACGGCGCCTGGCGCTACGATGCCTCCGGCCACCGCCTGCTCCGGGTGTCTGCCCGCGACCTCCGCCCCCTGGCGATCAACCCCGGGCAGGAGCTGCTCGGGGCCAGCGCGCCGGTGCGCCTGCTCTTCGTCGTCGACCTCGACCGGCTCGAGCACACCCGGGGCTTCGAGGAGCCTGGCCTGCACGACCCGGCGGTGCAGCGGTCCTACTACTTCGTCGACACCGGGATGATCGCCGCCAACGTCTACCTGTTCGCGGCGGCGACGGGACTGGCGGCCTGGTTCCACAACTGCCAGCGCGTTCGCCTCGCACGCGCGCTCGGGCTGGGTCGAGGGAAGCGGGTCCTGTTCGCCCAGACGGTCGGCTACCCGGCGCGGGCACGCCGCGGCGCGCGACGGTGAGGCCTCAGCTCGGTGCCCTGGCGATGCGCCCCAGGTGCGCCGGGTCGGGGGACAGCCGTCCCGCGGTGATGGCGTGCACGATCTCCACGATGGCCGCGTTCGCAGGAGTGGGGACTCCGAGCCGGTGTCCGAGCGCCACCACGTGTCCGTTGATGAAGTCGACCTCGGTGGCGCGCCCTGCCTCGAAGTCCTGGAGCATCGAGGGCTTGAGGTCACCGTAGGAGGCGAGGACCCGGGCGAGCCAGGCCTCGTGCAGCTCGCCGGGGACGTTCCGCCCGTTCCAGCCCGGCGGCACCGGCTCCACCATCATCCGCTCCGGACGGGCGCCGCTCGCCAGGGCGACCGCGAGGGCCTCGTCGTACGCCCGATCGAAGGCGGTGCGACCCTCGGGCGTCCCGACGTACGCCCGCATCGTGCAGCCGGCGACCGCCCCGAGCGTGGTGACCGAGCAGTTGAGGAGGAGCTTCGACCAGACTGCCCCGCGGAGATTCGGCGTGCCGCGCACCTCGACCCCCCGACCGAGCCAGCTCCGGACCCGGTCGGCGCGCGCGCTCTCGCCGCCGCCCAGCTCGCCGACGAGGAGGTGTCCGGCGTTGCGCTGCTCGTAGACGCCCGGCGCGTGCATCGTGGTCCCGAGGTTGGAGAGCCCGCCGAGCACGCGGTCCGTGCCGAGCCGGTCGGCCAGGAGCTCGGAGACCGCGCCGTTCTGGATCGGCAGCAGCGTCCCCTCCGGAGCGAGCCAGGGCACCACGGTGGGGGCGAGCTCCGTCGCCTGGTGGGCCTTGGTGGCGAGGAGCACCAGATCGAAGGCGATGCCGGACGGATAGGCATCGAGCGGCGCGACGTGGGGCGCCTCGACGCGGACCGAGCCTCCGACGCCGCTCACCGCCAGGCCCCGGGCCGAGAGCTTCTCGGCGGAGGCCCGGTCGCGCACCGCGAGATGCACCGGCGCTCCGGCTGCCTGGAGGCGCGCCGCGACGAGGCCCCCGAGGGCACCGGCACCGACGATCAGCGTCCGCATGAGCGGAGGCATAGCCGCCTTCCGGCGTCCCCGACCGGTACAGAGCCCTGCAGCGTCTCCCGGGCGTCCCGGCGGGAGCCGGGCTACTGGATCTGCCCGCGGATCTCCCCCGGCTTGCACGCCGCGGTATGGACGTTCAGGTACGTGCCGCCGCTCCTCAGGGCGACGAGGAAGCTCGCGAAGTCGGGGGGTGCGTTGGGCGCCGCGACGTAGCTGGCGGCGGTGAAGGTCTTGGTGAACGGCGAGGTGAACGGCGCGGAGAAGGGGAGCGCCACCGGCCCGGCCGTCCCGGCGGCCCCGGTGTGCACGTGGGCGGCCGTCACGTCCCCGGAGAGGCCGGAGTAGGTCACCGTGACGGTGATCGACGAGTCGTCGGGGGCGATGACGAGGTTCGCGGTTCCCGTTGCGCCCGCTCCGGCGGCGGGACACACCGGGACCTCGACGCCCGGGGTGAGCGCGACGTTGTAGGTGGCCGTCTTGATGGTCGCCGGTTTCTCCGTCGCACAACCGAACAGCACCGCCAGGCTCGACAGTGCCAGCACGCGCGTCGCCGTCATGGGATTCCCTCCGGTTCGAAGCCCCCCGCCAGGACACTCTGCCGGGTCCTCGTTGCGGGCCCGGGCACGTCGCGGCCAACTGTCCGAAACCCGGCCCTTTCGGGCGTGGCGCCGGAGCGCCGGGCCGCGATGTCGATTCCGGCGGTCCTCGAACGTCGTCTGGGCGAACCGGGAATTTCTCACCCGGTCGAGCCTGGAGAGACGTCGATGCAGCCCCTGACCGCCGCCCCGACCTCGATGCGCATGGACCTTCCGGAGGCGATTCGACGGGCTCTCTCGACGTTTGCCCGCGTCTCGCTGGGCCTGATCTTCTTCCTCGCCGGCCTGGACGGCTTCATCGACGTGCTACCGCATCCCTCGCGGCCGCTGCCGGAGCGGGCCATCCTCTTCGCCGGAGCGCTGCTCCGCTCCGGCTACTTCCTTCCCCTGCTCAAGGGGACCGAGCTGCTCGCTGGCGCGGCGTTCCTGTCGAAGCGCCTTGCGCCGCTCGCCGTGGTGCTGATCGCCCCGGTGGTCGTCAACATCGTCGCCTTCCACGTCTTCCTGGCCCCCGACGGGCTGGCCCTCGCTCTCATCCTGCTGGGGCTGGAGGCCTACCTCGCCTGGACCTACCGCGACGTCTACCGCCCCCTCTTCCAGGGGCAAGGCCGCCAGGGGCCGCGCGACGTTCTTCAATGACCCCGACAGGGATCGAACCTGTGACCTAGCGTTTAGGAATGGGTGGCCTGGGGCAGAGCAGAGGAATTCACCTGGTCCCATTAAAGGTCAGGCAGCCCTTGGAGGGGTAGCAGGGGCAGTCATCCAGGCCACTGAGACTCATCCTGCTGTCCACCCGCATGTCCACCCCGGGCGGCTGCTGACCTTCCACGAGGTAGCGGAGCTGCTGGCGGTCAAGCTGGAGCTGGTGACACAACTCGCGCACGGGAAGCTGCTCCGGACGGTTCGCATCCTCGGTGAGCGGCGGGTCCGTCCCGAGGACCTCAAGGCCTTCATCGACGCGGCGGAGGATTAGCCGTGGCGTTCACCGCAAAGTGGAGGCTCAGGTTGGAGACCCGAAGCCTCGTGGAGGTCGCCGAGGCCGTTGCGTGGCCGGTCGTCCGGGACGGCAGGCGGATCCTCTCGCTCCGCTGCCCGACGTGTCGTGGGGGCGGGTCTCGGGTCGCGGGCAAGCCCACCGGAGCCAATTTGGCCCATCGCGGCCGGCGCTACTGGCATCAGCGATGCCGGGGCACTGGAGGGCCGGTGGAACTTCTCGCCGTCGCGCTGCTCGGCCGCCTCGAGCTGGAGGGCCCCGGCGACGAGCGGCGGCTCGAAGCGCGAGCGCGCGCCTTGGGCCTCCTCCGCCCAGAGGGGCAGCCTCCTCGGTGCGGCCCTGCCCGCGCGGAGGTCCGCGGATGACGTTCGACCTGGCGAAATTCCCCGTTTCACCTCGGAGAATCACCGCACCATTTTCGCAGGTACCGGAGGCTTCACCATGAGCAGTCCGCTGCCCCCATCCATCCCCGTTACGGAGGTGCAGCTCCAGGAGGCGGAGCGACGCCGGGACGCCGGTGAGTCGATGACAGCCATCGCCGCCTCGCTGAAGATGTCCAGGCCCCACCTCGCCAACTGCCTCGTGGGAAAGCGGGGCCCGCGGGCCGAGGCCAAGAGGGCGCATCAGGCTGGCGGGGTGAAACGGGCCGAGGCCCTCGCACCGCGCGCTACGGCCTGGACGGAGCCGCGCCCGTACTCCGCCCATCAGCGCCGGGAGCACAACGACGCGGTGAGGGCCGAGCACCGCGCCCTGGGCGAGTCCCTGGGCCGCGAGCGCGCGCGGGTGCTCCTACTCATTGACGAGGCGGGGAGTCTTCCGGCGCACGAGCGCGCCCGGCAGCTCTTCGACCGCATCGAGGACAAGCTCGATCGCGAGCATCCGGACGTTCGCCGCGTCGCAGAGTGGACATGCAAGGCGCTCCGCGAGGGATGCATTGCGCCGCCAACCCCGAAGGCGCCGGCGCTGACGGACCAGCAGCTCGACTCGATGAGCTTCGAAGAGCTCGTACTGGCCCGCCAGAACGCGACGGACGGGGTAACCTGGGGTCGGCTCAGCCATGCGCTCCAGCAGCGCGTGGAGTCCCCCTGGGACTTCAAGCATGAGCCCGAGGCACGACTGCGCGCACTCCTCGAGCGGCTGCACGAGCTATGGCGCGACTTCGCGAAGCAGCACCCCGCTCAGCCCGAGGCTCGGCGCGCCGCGCAGGCCTACAGCCGCTTCGTCGAACGGCTCGGGCCGGAGATTCACCGCCTCCAGGGGCAGCTTGGCCACCCGCTCCAGCCCTTCCTCGTCCCGGCCGGGGCACCCGCCCCAAGGAAGGCCCGCGGCGAGGAGCGCCTCCGGCATGAGAGCGCCACGGACCGTCTCCTCGTGGACCGCCCCGAGCTCGCCGCTCTGCTCCGCCGGTGAGGCGTGACAACAGAGTGGACAGAGGCATGCGGTAGGCTTTCCTGCATGAGCAAGCTCATGTCTCTGAAGGAGATGGCGCGGATTGCCGGCGTCGGGTTGGACCACCTCGCCTTGAAGGTTGGTTCCGGGCGGCTGAAGGCCCTGCGCACGTCAGCGGGCGGCTGGCTCGTGGACGAGGACGAGGCCTTCGTCGCCCTCGGCCTGCGCTTCAACCGGCCGGCCCGGCCCGTCGAGCCCGCCCGGGTCAGCGAGGAGCCGGCGACGCCCGCGGGGGCCGAGAGCCGCGTCCGGATGGCGGATGGTGCACTGTCCTCGCGGGCGAAGCGGTGGGCGGCGCAGCTCGGGGTATCCGAGGCCGAGCTGGCGAAGCGGATGGCTCGCGGGCGCTGAGCAATGCCGACTCCGTACGACGGGAATCCGCTGGAGCCCCCGCAGTCGAGTTCTGCCGTCGGTCAGCATCGCGGTGTTCTGAAGTCAGCCGCGCCAAGTACGGTGGCCCCAAGCTCTGCACCGGTGGGCTGCCGTCAGCCGGTGTGAGGCGCAGCTCTCTCCCTGGGCGGTTGGACTTGCCGTCCCAGGGCGGTGGTTCTTCAGAACCTTCTGCCACCGGTGGAGCACTTCCGGCGCTGAGGAACGGTGACGGCAGACTGCGGCTGCCACGACGCCAGGGCCTGGGCCGCGACAGTCACCCCCGCTCCTCCCCGGGAGCCCATTTTGCGAGGCGAGTCCTACTCGCGTGGGCGTCGTACATCGCGCAGTACCTTCCACAGACGCTGCACAACGTCTTCGACTGAACCGCCTCTGTGGATGGATGTGTGCGACCAGTAAGGGTGAAACTCAGGGACATACGTGAGTAGCTCACCCTCGGGCGTTCGGACCACGTGGGACACGCCGGGCAGTGAAAGGTGATCGAGCGGATACGCAGCACTGGGATTGTGAAGCACGGTGAGCCCTTCACACCAACTCTCGTTTGTCCCGTCCTCACCTACCCGATGGATAAACGGCTCGGGGAGAAACGCTTCCGGCCCATGAACGTGGCGTTCTCCGTAGCGAATCACGGCTGAAATCTGCGGATACCGGGCGCGATTGCGGCGGTACTCGAACCGAGTGAACTTGGAGATTGTTCCGGTGTTCGTGAAGAGCACCGCGCTGATGTAGCGGTTCTCTGGATCTTCGAAGAACCTGGAAGGGACTGCTCTTCCTCCTCTCTCGTGAGTGTGAAGCTCCACATGCCGGACCCGCGACCGGCTAGGTGTGCCCGGAGCCATTTGGAAGTCGATTCCGTAAAGCAGGTGAATGAGAGGGTTGCTGGAGTGCCCGAGTGAGAACCGCTCACTGAAGTTCTGGAGGGCGATGATCAGCGGCTTGCCTCGGACGTGCGGAAGATCCCAATAACGTTTCGAAAGCTTCTTCGTGAGAGCTTCGTGCATGAGCACCGGAGTCAGGTGGAGCCGCTCCAGGTCATTCTCTCCGTCTGCTCTGGGTGCGAGCTCGGACGCATCAAACGGAGGAAGCGGCTTGCCCCCAGTCGGATTGAGAGTGACTGCCTCGACGCAGAACTCGTAGCCCCGTCCGCTCAAGACGAAGTCGGGCCGCGCGTACTCGACATCTCGACGATACCCTTCGAATCGAAACACGCAGTCGAGGAACAACTCGAACAACCGCGCATCGAATCCGGCTGTCTGAAAGTCCTTGACGAACTTTCCTCCGTCCACGTCCACGAAGTCCTGGAAGAGATCCTCGAGTGCCGTGCGCGTAGGCGCTCTGAGCGGGCCGTCAAGAAGCTGCTTGAAATGAGGGTGCCAGGAGGATTCCGAGACCACCGGAGTGAGCAGCGACTTGCGGGGCAATCGAATGGCTCGCCGACGCTTGGCGTGAAGATCGCCAGTGACTAGAGGCTCTCGCAAACGGAAAGCTGTGAACTCGTGGGAAGCACCCTCTGGTTCTCAGCCGCCGTGCCGCCGTATGGGAAACGGGCGTTCGCTCGCATCGCATCGACGACGCAACCGCACCGGCTAGACGCCGTCTTCGGCGAAATCTTGCCTCTCAGTTCAGATGTACAGCCCAGGTATCCACCGACGACGTTCTCGGTAGGGAGGTCCCATTTGCCGATTCCAAAATAGCCCTTCGTCGCCTGATCACGGTTAGCGACGCGGGACTGAGCGTCGGCGAAGCAGGTCTGTGCTTGCTTCGCTGATGGGAGCACAAGATTCGTGCTCTCGGACATCGGCTTGTTAGGGTTGAGCGTGCGGATCGCATCGACGATGCAGGCGCAGTGAAGAGCGACGACGCGTGCAGGCTGATCCTTGCCCCAGCCTTTGACGACGCCATCGCGGCATCCATCCCAGGCTGCCACCACTCCATCGCTGGCCAACACCTTTCCGAAGTGACCAGGAGAATCGGCCTTCGCGGACCCAGCAGAGAAGACCAAGAGCAGGGCGGCGGTCGCAGTGGCCGCTGGCTTTGTAAGCCAACGAACCCAGATACCGAGGAAGAACCAAAGCAGCGCCGGAATACCGGCCAGCAGCGACAGCCCGACCGACGACTCGAAACTGGTCCGGTTCTTGTCGTACATCGAGCTCCAAAACCACGCGTCCCCGGCAAAGAAGTCTGGCTGAGCCTCACGCCCGTAGCCGTAGACGTTTACGTTGCACGCTTCCCTGAATCGGTTTTCGCTCACGGGGCCAGATCCCAGTCGTCCAACGCAGGCCTGGGCCGCCCGCACGGCGTCGTCATCATGGCGCCAGGCAACGGCGGTGAAGATAGGGACTCCAGCGGCGACCAGAATCAGGAGAACCTGGACGGTGAGGTGAAGCTTGGCGAAAACGGTTCGCATGTGTGCGCGGCTCCTCGAAGGTTAGCTCCGCGTGCAACTACAAGACCTTCGAGAGGCCTTCTGGTTGAGCTGGGTTACCGGCGCGTCAGTGGGTCGCTTTGACCCGCCGCCCGAGTTTGGGGTCAGAGCTGACGCATCCAGTGCCGCGGACACCGGGAAGAGTCCCACACGGGAGGAATGAAGCATGCTCGAGGTTGAGATCCCCTGGGATGAGACCCGTGCCTTCGTCGAGGACCTCACCCGCGGGGGGGCGCGCTTCATCGTGGATGGGAGCGTCGCTCTCCGGTTTCACGTCCCGGCGGCCCCCGAGTGGCAGTTCGCCAGAGACCTCGATGTGCTCCTGGAACCCTCGGCGCAGATGCACGGCGAGCTGAACGGTGCGCTGCTGCGGGCTGGCGCCCAGCCGACGGAGGCGACCGTCGAGCAGTTCATCAAGGGCAACTGCGGCTTCTCGAGCAAGCGGGTGCTCAACATCGACTTCCGTGTGCCGACACCGGCGGAGTTCTCGCGCTTCTGGGCAGATGCGGCAGCGGTGGGGATCGCAAGATCCACCGCTCGCACCCAGGTCGCGTCGATCACGACCCTCGAGCACTTCTACGGGCGGGCCCTCAACGTGCCGGACCGCGCGGAACGAGCCGCCAAGGCGCTCGAGGCCCTCGCCAGGGCGAGGCGGGACACGGCCTAACTCAGGCCGCGGTGGCGGAAGGGTCAAGGGGCTCGATGAAGTCACCCCGCCTGGCCCATTCCCGTCCGCACGGCAGAGCACGCTCGGCGACGGGCACGAGAGCGTGGGCGTTGTGCACCAGCTCGAACTCCCGCCCGTCTCGCCTTCGGAATGGGTCCGTGTAGTGCTCCGAGAAGAGGACGGCTGAGATGCCCCCTGCTTCGCCGCGGCTCATGAAGAGATCTGCATCCTTCGGGTTCCCGGCTGCGCTCTTCTTGGCGGAGAGCCGCTGGCGTCGCTGGACGTAGGGCTCAATCGGCGGCTGACCTCGCCCGGCGATGGGCAGCACGAACTCCACCTGCCCCATCGCGTAGACCGCGCCCATTAGCGGCGGAGGCTCGCCCCGCGGTTGTGCCCAGTCGAGAACGCCCATGCTGAGCGCAACGATAAACGGGTCTTCCGCGTGGACGAGGCCA
>DATJVY010000057.1:0-16580 GCA_035501615.1 Myxococcaceae bacterium | reverse complement strand
TCGAGCAGCCGCTCCATCGCCGTCGCGAGCGCCCCGGCGTCGTCCGGCGCGACCTGGACCGCGGCGTCGCCACACACCTCGGGGAGCGCGGCGGAGGTGCTCACCACCACCGGCGTGCCGAGGGCCATGGCCTCGAGCGGTGGAAGGCCGAACCCCTCGTCGCGCGAGGGGTAGACGAAGAGCGGCGCGGAGGCGACCAGGGCCCAGAGCAGCGGCTCGGCGAGAAAGCCCAGCGGGCGGATGTCGAGCCCGGCGGCGCGGAGAAGCCCGATGCGCCGCTCGGTCGGCCCGGCCCCGTACCACCGCTGGCCGGCGAGCACGAGCGCGGGCGCCCGGGGCCCGAGACGCTCCAGCGCGTCGAGGATGAGGCCGACGTTCTTCCGCGCGTCGAGCGCGCCGGCGAAGAGCACCCACCGGTCGGGGAGCCCGAGGCTCCGGAGCCAGGCGGCGGAGACGGCGTCCAGCGTCGCGGGCCGGACGTGGTCCACCCCGTTGTGGACGACCGAGACCCGCCCCGGGTCCAGCTCGGGGTGGCGCGCGAGGAGCTGCTCCCGGGTCCAGGCGCTGACGCACACCACGTGCTCGGCGACCCGCAGGCTCCGCGCGAGCCAGAGGCGGAACTGCCAGTGAAAGGCCCGCGAGACGGTGTCCGGCGAGGTCAGGGGGATGAGGTCGTGCACCGTGAGCACGAAGGGCACGCCGGGGATCCGCTGGAGAGGCAGATCCACGTTCGCGATGGCGTGGAACAGCGACGCCCCGCTCCGGGGAAGGACGCCGGGCAGCTCGGCCAGGGTGTACAGCGTGCGGCTGCGGACGCGCCGGGGCAGCTCTCCCGAGCGCCGCGCGCCCACCCGCAGCACCCGGACCCCCAGCCGCTCCAGCGCCCCCGCGACCTCGCGGCCGTAGCGAGCGATGCCGGTCGTCGGCTCGTCCCACAACGTCGCGTCGAGGGCCACGGTGAGCTCCACGGGCGGGCGCACCCTGACACATGTGCTAGAGCGGCCGCGAGCTTCATGGCCGTCCACCAGCTCGTCCCTCACTTCCGCATCGGCGACGCCACCGCACAGGCGGCGGTCCACTTCCGGGCGCTCGTCCGCCGTCTCGGGCACTGGGGCGGGCTGTACAGCATCAGCCAGGAGCCGGGCACCGAGGCGCTGGTGCAGCCGGTCCAGGCGCTGCGGGTGCGGCCCGACGACCTGGTCCTGCTCCACCATGCCATCGGCAGCCGCCTCGCCGCGCACCTGCTCCACCTGCCCTGTCGGCGCGGGGTGGTGTTCCACAACCTCTCGCCGGTGCGCTTCTACCGGGGCACCTCGCTCGAGCCGCTCCTCCTCGCCGGGCGAGCGCAGCTGTCGGGGATGGCGCCTCACGTGGCCCTGGGCATCGGGGTGTCGGAGTTCAACTCCGCCGAGCTTCGCCGGGCTGGCTACGCCAACGTCCACACCGTCCCGCTCTACGTCGAGCCGGAGCGCTTCGGTCCGGACCGCGCCGACCGGGCGATGACCGCCCGGCTCTCCTCGGGTGCCTTCACCCTGGTCAGCGTGAGCCGGGTGGTTCCTCACAAGCGCTTCGAGGATCTCCTCGCGCTCCACCGGGAGGTGCTGCGGGTGCGCCCCGACGCCCGCCTCCTGGTGGTGGGAGGGGTGGACCGCCTGTTCCCCGCCGTGCGGGCACTCGAGGCGGAGGCGGCGCGCACGCCCGGGGTGACGCTGCTCGGGCGGGTGAGCCACGGCGAGCTGGTGGCGGTGTACCGCAGCGGGTCGGTCTTCGTGTCGATGAGCGAGCACGAGGGGTTCGGCGTGCCCCTGCTCGAGGCGATGGCCTCGGAGCTCCCCGTGCTGGCCTACGCCGCGGCCGCGGTCCCGGAGACGCTCGGCGGCGCGGGGGTGGGGTTCGACGAGAAGCGGTTCGCGCTCCTGGCCGAGGTCGCCCTGCGGCTGGGAACGGACGGCGTGCTCCGCGAGAAGGTGCTCGCCGGGCAGCGGCGGAGACTCGGGGCGCTCGGGCCCACGCACAGCGAGGAGCGCCTCGGCGCGGCGCTGGAGAGCGTGGGGGTGCGCCGTCCGCCGAGGACCCGGGTGCGGCGGCGCCGCCCGCGGGTCGGGGTGGTGGTGCAGCGCTACGGGCCGGAGATCACCGGCGGCGCGGAGGCCCACGCCGCGCAGGTGGTGGAGCGGCTGCTCCCCCACTGGGACATCCGGGTGCTGACCAGCTGCGCCACCGACCACCTGACCTGGGCCAACGCGCTTCCGCCCGGAGAGTCCCGCGTCGGGGAGGTCCCGGTGCTCCGCTTCCCCAATCCCCGGCCACGCCCGATGCACGCGCTGAACGCGCTCTCGCGGCAGCTGTTCGGGCGCTCGCTCGATCGCGCCGAGGAGGAGAACTGGATGGCGCTCCAGGGCCCGCTGCTTCCGGGCCTCTGGCGCCACCTGGAGGAGCACGGGACCGACTACGACGGCTTCGTGGACTTCACCTACCTCTACGTGTCCACCGCCTGGTCGGTGCCGCTGGTCGGCGACCGGACCCTGCTCGTGCCCACCGCACACGAGGACGAGGCGCTGGCCTTCGACGCCTATGCCGAGGTGTTCGAGCGGCCACGGGCCCTCCTGGTCAACACCGAGGAGGAGCTGGAGCTCATCGACCGCCGGTTCCCGCACCACGCCCGGGCGCGCGTGGTGGGCGTGGGGGTCGACCCTCCGGAGGTGCGCCCCGAGCGCTTCCGGACGAGGTTCGATCTCTCCGGGGACTACCTGCTCTACGTGGGGCGAGTGGAGCGGGGGAAGGGAATTCCCGAGCTGCTCGCGGCGTACGCACGTCTCCGCACGACGCTGGCGGATGCGCCGGCGCTGGTCCTGGCCGGGGAGACGAGCATGGACGCCGGCGGGGAGGGAGTCCGGGTGCTGGGGCACATCGGCGAGCAGGAGAAGTGGGACGGGCTCGCGGGCGCGCTCGCGGCGGTCGTGCCCTCGCCCAAGGAGAGCCTGTCGCTCCTCGCGCTGGAGGCGTTCGGCGTGGGCACCCCGGTGCTCGGCAACGCCGCCAGCGCGGTGGTGCTGGGGCACCTCCAGCGCAGCCGGGCCGGTCTGGCCTTCCGGGACGCCGCCGGCTTCGTCGCGGGAGTGGAGCGCGTCCGGCGCGAGCGGACCGCGATGGCGCGTGCCGCGCGGCGCCATGCCGCCCGTTACGGCTGGGCCCGCGTGGTGGACGCCTATCGCGAGGAGATGGATGCCATGCTGAGGGCCGGATGAAGCTGCTCGGACGGGACATCGACGGCCGCGCCCTCCTCCGGGCCGCACGCGAGCGGCTGGAGGCGCGGGGCATCCGCGAGGAGGCGGTGGCGGTCGACGACGGGCCCGAGCCGGTCCTCGAGCCGCTCTCGTTCCTCGTCCGGTCGCTGGAGGAGAACGAGGACGCGACGGTGGGCCTGCCCATCGCCACCCACCGCACCGGCCTGGGGCGGAGCGTGGTCGTGGCGAAGTGGCTGTTCCGGCGCACCTGCCAGCTGTTCATCAACGAGGCGCTGGGACGCCAGCGGCTGTTCAACGGCCAGGTCCGCGACCTCTCCGCCCAGCTCGCGGCGGAGGTGATCCGGCTCCGCGCGCGGGTCGAGGCGCTGGAGGCGGAGAAGGCCGCTCGTGGAAGGGTTCCTCGCCTCCCCCGGCCGCGGAGCCGGACGGGGAAGACCCGGAGATGATCCGGAACCTCCAGGAGCTCTGGCAGTACCGGGCCCTCCTCTGGAACCTCACCCAGCGCGAGCTGAAGGCGCGCTACCGGGGCTCGGCCCTGGGCTTCCTCTGGACCTTCGTGAACCCGCTGCTCCTGATGGCGGTCTACGCGCTGGTCTTCGGGATCATCCAGAAGAACAGCATCCCCCACTACACCTACTTCGTCTTCGTGGGCCTCCTCCCCTGGATCTGGTTCTCCACCTCGGTGGGGACGGGGGCGAGCACCATCAGCGAGCGAAGGGACCTCCTCACCAAGGTCCGCTTCCCGGCGCAGGTGCTCCCGGCCACGGTGGTGGCGACCAACCTCGTCAACTACCTGCTCTCGCTGCCGCTGATGGTGGCCCTGGGAGCGATGGTGGGCGTCTGGCCGGACGTGCACGCGCTGGCCTTCCCGCTGGTGCTCTTCGCCGAGCTGATGTTCACCCTGGCGGTGACCTTCATCGTGTCGGCGCTCAACGTGCGGTTCCGCGACCTGCAGCACATCGTGCAGAACGTGCTGACGCTCTGGTTCTTCGTCACCCCGGTGCTCTACATCCCCAACGCGGTGCCCGAGGTCGCCCGCCGGCTGTACCTCATCGTCAATCCGATGGCGGTGATCATCAACTCGTACCACGGCATCTTCTACGAGCACCGCTGGCCTCACTGGCGCGGCCTGGCCTTCGTCACCCTGGCCTCGCTGGTGCTGTTCATGATCGCGGCGCGGGTCTTCGAGGAACGGCGCGAGGAGTTCGCCGAGCTGGTCTAGGCCCATGAGCGACGCCATCGTCCTCACCCGGGTGAGCAAGGCCTTCCGGAAGAGCACCATCCGGAGGGAGTACACGACGCTGAAGAGCGAGGTGGTGCGCTGGCTCCGGAGGCAGAAGCGGCCCGAGGCCCCCACCTCGAGCATCCAGGCCCTCCGGGAGGTGTCGCTCACCGTGCCCCGGGGGAAGACCTACGGGCTGGTGGGGCGGAACGGCTCGGGGAAGTCGACCTTGCTGAAGCTGGTGACCGGCATCTACCGCCCCACCTCGGGCACGGTGGAGGTGCACGGGCGAATCTCGGCGCTGCTCGAGCTGGGAGCCGGGTTCCATCCCGACTTCTCGGGACGGGAGAACATCTTCGTCAACGGGATCATCCTCGGGATGTCGCGCAAGGAGATCCGCTCGCGGGTCGACGAGATCATCGAGTTCTCCGAGCTGGGCGACTTCATCGACGAGCCGGTGCGCACCTACTCCAGCGGGATGTACGCGCGGCTGGCGTTCGCGGTCGCGACCCACGTCGACCCGGAGATCCTCATCATCGACGAGATCCTCAGCGTGGGGGACGAGCACTTCGGCCGCAAGAGCTCGGCGAAGATGGAGGAGTTCCGCCGGGCGGGGAAGACCATCCTCCTGGTGACCCACGACCTGGCGACGCTCCAGCGCCGGTGCGACCTGGCGGCCTGGCTGGACGGAGGCGTGCTCAAGGCCTCGGGGGATCCGGTGGAGGTGGTGAACGCCTACCGGACCGCGGTGGCCGAGGCCGAGGTGGCGGCGGTGGAGCAGCCGGCGCGCGCCGCGAGCCCACGCGCAGCGCTGCAGCCCCGCTCCGGCCCGCCGGCAGAACCGGGCCGCCGCTGGGGGAGCTTCCAGTCCGAGCTGGGGACCTTCGTGCTCCGCGGCCCTGCGGGGCCACAGCAGGTCTTCGCCCCGGAGGACCCGCTGCGGCTCGAGATCGGCTTCGAGCACCTCGTTCCGGCGCGCGCCGCCACCCTGGAGCTCAGCCTCCGCACCGAGGGGGGGACCACGGTGTGGGTGAGCACGCTGGAGCTCCCCGAGGGCACCCGCCGGGGACAGGCGACGCTGGAGCTTCCCCGGCTCGGGCTGGGCGACGGGAACTACCTCGTCGACCTGCTCCTCGCCAGCGACCGCGGGCAGGAGGTCCGGGACGTCCAGCGCGGTCTGCACGGGTTCGCCGTGCGGTCGGCGGGGGCGACCGGGCTCGTCTCTCCCGTGTACCGCTGGTCGGTGGAGTCAGCGCCGGGGAGCGCCCCGGAAGAGCCCCCGGAGCTTCCCCGGAAGCCTGCGGAGGCGGAGCACCCAACGGTTCCCGTGGGCGAAGGTGACCGGGATCCGGCGCTCTAGCCAGCGCGGGACCTGGTAGTCGAGCTCGGCGCGCAGGTCGCGCCAGCGCGTGACCGGCCGCTCGCGCAGGTCCGGGATGTCGACCAGCGGTGGCTCGACCAGCCGCGCCGCGCCAAGGGACCCCCAGGCCAGCACCGCCCACCGCCGCTGCTCCTCGGCCGTGTCCGGAATCCACCCCGGCGCTGCTTCGGCCTGGAAGACGCAGCGGCCGAGGAATGCCGGGTCCTCGGCCAGCTCCTCGAGCGTCACGACCGGTGGCTCTGCCCGGCGCGACTTGGCGAGGACGTACGGCGGGCCGCCCGGAACGGCCCGGCGCCTGACCCGCCGCACGGGGGCGACCAGCGGGCGCGGCGACGAGCGGAGCTCCGCCAGCGCCCGCGAGAGGTGATCCGGGGTCGCGACCGTGCCGGCCACCCAGACGGCGACCGCCTCGGCCGAGGGCCACGGCCCGTCACGACGCTCGCCGACCTCGAGCGTGACCCCGGCGCCGAGAGCGACCAGCCGCTCCCACCGCGCGCGCGTCGCGGCGTCGACCGGGTCGCGCGGATGAAGGTGAACCGAGACCCGGACGCCCTCCTGGACGACGAGCGACAGCAGCGAGCTCTCCACGTCCCAGGGCTCGTCCGTCCAGGGGACGACGTGGACCCGCACCTCGCCGGCGGCGCTCACCACCGCGACCTCGCGAACCGGACGCCGTGCCGGAAGTCCGCGACGGAACGAGTCCCGCGAGGCATCGCCTCGAGATGGGGATGCTCCAGCGTCCGCCCGGCGAGCGCGCGGAAGAGCCGCTCGTGGCTGCGGGCGAACGACGCCGCACCCCACTTCCGACCGAGGTACGCGGCGCTGCGCAGGACGCGGAGCTGCCGCTCCCGCTCGAGCGGCCGGTACTCGACCCAGTGCACGACCAGCGCCGAGGCGGCGGTGCGGGTCCGGAGCCCTGCGGCGCGGACCCGCCAGGAGAGGTCGACGTCCTCGCCGTACAGGAAGAGGGCCTCGTCGAACTCCCCGGCGGCGTCGAAGGCCGCCCGGGTCACCAGCAGCGCGGTCCCGGTGCACCAGGGCGTGTCGCCCGTCACCGGATCGTAGGGCTTCGGGTGCTCCTCGGGGAACGTCCTCGCGTCCACCAGCCCCGTCCGTGGCGCGGCGGCGGTGGACCAGAGCGAGGCAAGGCAGTCCGGGTGCAGGCGCGCGTCGGGGTTCAGGCAGAGGTAGGCGTCGGCTCCGCCGCCGAATGCCTCGCGCATTCCCAGGTTGTGGGTGGCCCCAAACCCGCGGTTCTGGCCGGTCCAGCGATAGCGCGCCTCCGGAAGGACCTCCCGGACGAGCCGGTCCAGGCGATCGTCGGCGGAGTTGTCGAGCAGCTGCGCCTCGACCCGCAGCCCCGGCGGGAGCACCGACCGCATGAGGGAGGTCGCGAGCCTGCGCAGCTCGTCGGGAGGGTTCTGGTACAGCACGATGCCGACCCGGAGGAGGGGCACGATCAGCGCGTGTACGCGGGCAGCACCGGCGCGCTGGCGAGCGTAGGGGCCTCACGGTCCTTGCCCGAGAGCAGCGGGGCCCTCACCGGCCAGGGGATTCCGATCGCCGGGTCGTTCCAGGCGATGCTCCGGTCGCACTCCGGGGCGTAGAGCTCGGTGCACTTGTAGAAGAAGTCCGCCGAGTCGCTCAGCACGCAGAAGCCATGCGCGAACCCCGGAGGGATCCAGAGCTGGCGCGGCTCCTCCTCGGAGAGCTCGATCGCCACGAACTTGCCGAACCGGGGCGAGCCGCGGCGAACGTCGACCGCGACGTCGTAGACCCGTCCCTGGAGCACCTGCACCAGCTTCCCCTGCGCCCGCGGCTCCTGGAAGTGGAGGCCGCGGACGGTTCCTTGCACCGAGCGCGAGACGTTGTCCTGGACGAAAGGCCCGGGGATCCCGGCCTCGGCGTAGCGACGGGCCTGGAAGCTCTCGTAGAACCGCCCCCGGACGTCCCCGAACACGCGCGGCTCGACGAGGAGAACCTCGGGGAGCTCGGTGGGCGTCACCCTCATCCGATGGCTCCCCGGTTCGCGAGAAGATCGAGGAGATACTGGCCGTAGTCGTTCTTGCGCATGGGGTCGGCGAGCGCGCGCAGCTGCTCGGCGCCCACGTAGCCCATCCGGAAGGCGATCTCCTCGATGCACGCGACCTTGAGCCCCTGCCGCCGCTCGACGATCTCGATGAAGGTCGAGGCGTTCTGCAGCGACTCGTGGGTCCCGGTGTCGAGCCAGGCGAAGCCGCGCCCGAGGACCTGGACGTTCAGGTCACCCGCCTCGAGGTAGGCCCGGTTCACGTCCGTGATCTCCAGCTCGCCCCGGGTCGAGGGGGTGAGACCCGCCGCGATGTCGAGCACGCGGTTGTCGTAGAAGTAGAGCCCGGTGACCGCGTAGCTCGAGCGCGGCCGGGCGGGCTTCTCCTCGATCGACAGCGCCTTGCCGTCCGGGCCGATCTCGATCACCCCGTAGCGCTCCGGGTCCCGGACGTAATAGGCGAACACCGTCGCTCCGGAGGCACGGGCGGCCGCGGCCTTGAGGTGCTCGGGCAACCCGTGCCCGTGGAAGACGTTGTCTCCGAGCACCAGCGCCACGCGATCCTTGCCCACGTAGCGTCGCCCGATGACGAAGGCCTGGGCCAGGCCCTCGGGGCGCGGCTGCTCGGCGTAATCGAAGTGGAGGCCCCACTGCTCACCGCTGCCGAGCAGCTCGCGAAAACGGGGGAGGTCGTGCGGGGTGGAGATGATCAGGATGTCGCGGATGCCCGCGAGCATCAGCGTGCTCAGCGGGTAGTAGATCATCGGCTTGTCGTAGACGGGCAGGAGCTGCTTGCTGATGACCCGGGTGAGCGGGTACAGCCGGGTCCCCGAGCCACCGGCGAGGATGATGCCCTTCACGCCCCCGCCTCCACCTCGGCGCGGAACTGCTCCAGCGAGGCCTGCAGGCCGAGCGGGCGTGCCCGGAGCGTGGCGAGCGCCCTGTCCACCCGGAGCCCGCTCCGCGGCGGACGGGGGCTGGCCATGGCCGCATCGGCGAGCTCGATCGGGACGAGGAGATGTCGATCCAGTCCGAACACGTCGGCCAGAGCTTCCCCGAACTGCATCCGGTTGACCACCTCGGCGCCGGCGACGTTCCAGATTCCGGGCAGACGCCGCTCGGCCAGCTCGGCCAGCATCTCGGCCACGTTGAGCGCCAGGCTCGGCGAGACGAACTGATCGACGAAGAGCCGCGCGGTCTTCCCCGCCTGCAAGCTCTCGAGGAGCCAGCTGCCGAAGTTCGGCCGCTGCGACGGCGGAAATCCGTAGACCACTGCCGTCCGGGCGATGGCCCAGGTGCCGGCGAGCAACCGGACCGCCTCCTCGCCCAGCCACTTGGTGCGCGCGTAGACCCCGGAGGGATTGGGACGGGCCTCCTCGTCGTACGGGCCGTCCAGACCGTCGAACACGTAGTCGGTCGACACGTAGATCAGATGGGCGCCGGCCGCTCGGGCGTGGCGGGCGACGTGCGCCGTCGCGACCACGTTCGCCGCCCACGCCGCGTCGGGGTCGCGCTCGCAGGCGTCGACCTCGGTCATCGAGGCCGTGTGCACGACGACGTCGGGCCGGCTCGTGGACAGGGCGCGCGCCGTGCCCTCGTGGTCCGAGAGATCGCAGCTCAGGTACGCGTAGTCGCCCACCGTCCGGCGCTGCCCGCGGGCGACCGCGGTGACCGCGTGCCCCTGCACCACGAGCAGCCGGCAGAGGCGGCTGCCGACGAGTCCGTTGGCCCCGGTGACCGTGACGCGCATCGACAAGAGGCTAGCTCCCCAGCCGCTTCCGGTACTGGGTCTCGTAGTACTGCCGGTAGGCGCCGCTCTTGACGTGCTTCCACCAGTCGGGGTGCTCGACGTACCAGTGGACTGTGACCTCGAGGCCCTGCTGGAAGGTGTGCCGCGGCGTCCAGCCGAGCTCGGCGCGAACCTTGGTGGGGTCGATGGCGTACCGGCGGTCGTGCCCCGGGCGATCCTGCACGAAGCGGATGAGGCTCTCGGGCTTGCCCAGCGCGGCGAGGAGGAGCTTCACCAGGTCGATGTTGCGCTGCTCGGTGCCGCCTCCGACGTTGTAGACCTCGCCCGCCCTGCCCCGCTCGAGGACGGCGAGGAGCGCCTCGCAGTGATCTTCCACGTGGAGCCAGTCGCGGACGTTTCCCCCGTCGCCGTAGAGGGGCAGCGGCTCGTCGTGCAGCGCGTTCACCACCATCAGTGGGATGAGCTTCTCCGGGAACTGGTAGGGGCCGTAGTTGTTCGAGCAGCGGGTGACCACCACCTCCAGCCCGAAGGTGTGGTGGAAGGCCAGGGCGAGGAGGTCCGCCGCGGCCTTCGAGGCCGAATAGGGGCTGGAGGGCTGCAGCGGCGAGCGCTCGGTGAAGGCCCCGGTGGGTCCGAGCGAGCCGTAGACCTCGTCGGTGGAGACCATCACGAACCGCGAGACCTTCTTCCGGTAGCAGGCCTCGAGCAGCACCTGGGTACCGAGGACGTTGGTCCGGACGAAGAGCTCGGGGCCGAGGATGGAGCGGTCGACGTGGCTCTCGGCGGCGAGGTGCAGGACGGCCTCGATCCGGTGCTGCTCGAGCAGCGACTCGACCAGCGTCCTGTCGCCGATGTCCCCCCGGACGAAGACGTGCCGTGGGTCGCCCTCGAGATCGGCGAGGTTCTCCAGGTTCCCGGCGTAGGTCAGGAGATCCAGGTCGACCACGGTCCACTGCGGCCGCTGGGCACGCAGGTGCCGCACCAGGTTGGACCCGATGAAGCCACAGCCGCCGGTGACCAGGACATTCATTCTCGCTGGTGGTTGTCCACGGCGTTCCTCGCCGAGTCAAGCGCGCCGGGCACCGAACCTGGCACCCCCCGGGTCGATCCGCTATAGCCGCGACCGGGCCCATGACCAGCTGGTTGAAGAAGAAGCGGGTGCTCGTCACCGGCGGCGCAGGCGCGTTCGGAAGGAAGTTCCTCCGGGCGGCGACGGATGCGGGCGCCGCGGGAGTGGTCGTCTTCTCCCGCGACGAGATGAAGCACGCCGCGCTGAAGCGAGAGCTGGGAGCGCTCGCCGCCGGGATTGACTTCCGCATCGGCGACGTCACCGACCCGGCAGCGGTGGCGACCGTGCTCCGCCGCGTCGACCTGGTCGTGCATGCGGCGGCGATGAAGCATCTGCCCGAGTGCGAGGCGAACCCGGCGGCCAGCACCCGGGTCAACGTCCTCGGGACCGAGATCGTCGCCCGCCGGTTCCTGAGCTCCGGGGCGGAGTGCCTGGTCTTCCTCTCCACCGACAAGGCTCCCTATGCCTCCTCGGTCTACGGGGCCCAGAAGTACATCGGCGAGAAGCTGGTGACCGAGACCGCCCGGTTGCTCGAGGAGGGACGGCGGGCGTTCACCCTGCGGTACTCCAACGTGATGGACAGCACCGGATCGGCCTTCCACGTCTTCCGCCAGCTGCTCTCGGCCGACCAGACCGCGACCGTGAACGGTTCACAGACGTCGCGCGGCTTCGTGTCCCAGGCCCAGGTGATCCGGAACCTGGACGAGGCCCTGGATCGCTGCCGGGGCGGCGAGGTCCTGGTGCTGATTCCCCGGGTGATCCGGATCGCCGAGCTGGCCGAGACGCTCAAGAGACTCCTGGGCAAGGGTCGAGTCTCGGTGGTGGAGACGCCCGGCTTCGCGGGGGAGAAGGAGTCCGCGACCCTGATCATGGCCGAGGAGCGCGCCCTGGCCCGGGAATTTCCCGAGGTACCGGAGGGCGCGGTGCTCCTGGACGCTCTCCTGCGCAGCACCGGGAGAGGCCAGCGCGCCGTGCCCGAGAGGGGGCTCACGCTGGAGGATTGCCAGCGGCTCTCCGGAGCAGAGCTGGAGGCGTTCGTCACCCCGCTCCTCTAGGACCTTCACCTTGCAGCCTCCCAGCTGCGGGAGATAGATGGGACCCGGATGCCTCACCGTTCCCTCCGCTTGACGCCGAACCGTGCCCGGCTGCTTTACGACCTGGTCGTCTCGGCCGGGGCGACGGTGGTGGTCCTCGTCTTCGGGCGCCTCTTCCTGGGCTGGAGCGGCGCCGCGATCCTCGCCGGTCCGCTGCTGATCGTCGGCTTCAACCGGGTCTTCGGCATCTACACCACGGTGAAGGTCGGATCCGGAATGACCAAGGCGGTTCGACTGACCGCCTCCGTGACCTGCAGCGCAGTCGCGCTCGGTCTGCTCTCGCGCTCGCTCCCCGTCGCTCTGCTCTGGGCCGCGCTCATCTGGGCGCCACTGGTCATCCCCCGGGTCCTCCTCAATCTCAACACCCGCGTGCGGAGCAGCTTCGTGGCCAGCACGCTCCGGCGGCGAGGACCGGTCCTGGTCGTGGGCGGGGCGGGCTACATCGGAACCCACGTGGTCGACGAGCTGCTCCGGGCCGGTGAGTCGGTCCGCATCTTCGACCGGCTGCTCTACGGCCGCGGGCCGATCGAGGACCTCCTCAAGAACTCCCGGGTGGAGCTGATCGAGGGGGACGTCACCGACATCGTGAAGCTGCTGGAGGCGATGCGGGGGGTCTCCTCGGTGGTCCACCTCGCCGGTCTGGTGGGCGACCCTGCCTGCGCGGTGGACGAGACGTTCACCCGGCACGCCAACGTCATCGCCACCCGGATGGTCAAGGAGGCGGCGCTGTCCTTCGGAGTGCCACGGTTCATCTTCGCCTCGAGCTGCTCGGTCTACGGGGCCACCGACCGCGAGGTCAGCGAGACCGACGATCTGAACCCCGTCTCGCTCTACGCCCGCACGAAGATCGACAGCGAGCACGAGCTCCTCCTCTGCCCGGACGAGAACTTCTCGGCGACCGTGCTCCGGTTCGCCACCGTCTTCGGCCACTCGCGGCGTCCCCGCTTCGATCTGGTCGCGAACCTCTTCACCGCCCAGGCGGTGACCGACGGGAAGATCACCCTCACCGGCGAGAGCCAGTGGCGCCCGTTCGTCCATGTCCGGGACCTCGCGCGGGCGATCGTCCTGGTCCTCAACGGCGACCCGGAGGCGCTGCGGGGTCAGGTCTTCAACGTCGGCGACGAGCGTCTCAACATGACCATCGGTCAGCTGGCGGAGACGGTTCGGAAGATCGTCTCGGAGCACCACCCGGTGGAGATCGTCCGCAGGCCGGACGTCACCGACCGCCGGAACTACGCGGTGAGCTTCCGGAAGATCCGCGGGCTGGGCTTCTCCTGCGCCACCTCGATCGAGGATGGCATCCGCGAGATCGTCGCCGAGTTCCAGAAGGGAACCTACGGAGACTGGAGAGCACCGGCCTACAGCAACGTGGCGGTGACGCGCGAGGCAGTCCAGGACTTCCTCGACCCGGAGCAGGCCGCACGGCTCTACCTGCCCCTCGCCGACGCCCGGGCCCTCGCCGGCCGCCTCTCGGGCCAGGCCGAGGCCGCTCCGGTCCCGCCTCCCTCGCCTTGAGCCCGGTCCGTGCCTGGCCGGCATCGCCGGCCATCGCCGTGCGCGACCACCCACCCTGGAGAGAAGCATGACCCCTGGCAGCACCTCCCGACCCCGCGGAGCGTACCGGACGCTCACCGCCTGCCGGCTCTGCGGCTCGAAGGACCTCAGGACCTTCATCGACTTCGGCGACTTTCCGCTGGCCGGTGCGTTCCTCAAGCCGGAGGAGATCCCTGCCGAGCGCTTCTACCCGATGGGGATGCAGTTCTGCCGAGCGTGCACCAACGTCCAGGTGGACACCGTGATCCCGGTCGAGGTCCTCTTCAAGAAGTACTTCTATTTTTCCTCGGCCATCCAGACGCTGCGCGACCACTTCGGACAATTCGCCGCGGAGCTCGAGGAGCGCTTCACCCCGAAGGAGCGCTCGCTGGTGGTGGAGATCGGCTGCAACGACGGCGTGTTGCTCCGCCACCTGGCAGCGAGGGGGATCCGCAACGTCGGAGTCGACCCGGCGGAGAACGTGGTGGCCACCATCACCGACCCCGGCGTGGTGGCCATCGCCGACACCTTCGGCCCCCGGGCAGCGAGCCGGATCGTCGCCGAGCACGGGAAGGCCGACGCCGTCGTCTCCAGCTTCTCGTTCGCTCACATCGACGACATGCACGAGGTGATGCGCGGCATCGACCAGGTGCTTGCGCCAGGCGGCGTCTTCGTCTTCGAGATCTACTACCTGGGTATCGTCGTCGAGGAGATGCAGTACGACATGATGTACCACGAGCACATGAGCTACTACACGCTCCGCTGCCTCGAGCGGTTCCTCGGCGAGTACGGCCTGGAGATCTTCGAGGTCAAGCGCATCCCCCTCCGCTCCGGGACGCTCCGCTTCTACGCCCAGCGCCGCGGCACCGGACGACAGGAGATCTCGCCCTCGGTGGAGGCGCAACGAACGGAGGAGAGCGCCCGGGGGCTCCTGGACGTGCGGACGTTCGAGGGATTCGGAGCGCGGGTCCAGAGGACCAAGACCGATCTGCTCGCCCTGCTCGATGACCTCAAGTCGCGGGGAAAGAGGGTGATCGGTTACGGAGCCTCCGGCCGGGCGACCACCATCATGAACTACTGCGGGATCGACGGGCGCTACCTGGACTTCGTCGTGGACGATGCCCCGGCCAAGCACGGACTGCTCACGCCCGGCACCCATCTGCCGATCCGGCCCTGGAGCGCGGTGGAGGAAGCGCCGGTCCGCCCGGATTACGCCCTGGTCTTCGCCTGGCCGTTCATCGAGGAGGTCAAGCGGCGGCGAAGGGATTACCTCCAGGCGGGCGGAAAGTTCATCGTTCCGCTGCCGTCGGTCTCGGTCCAGGGCGCGTGATGGCCGGTTCCGGGCCGGCGGTCCTCGTCCTGGGCGGGACCGGGATGCTGGGGCACCTCCTGGCGGCGCGGTTGAGGGCCCTCCCCGGATGGCGGGTCCGTCACACCCAGCGGCGCGACCCTCGCTCGGCGGGGTACCTCGACGCACTCGGCCCGGACGCGGCGATCGACGCGGCGATCGCCGACCAGGGCGGCGCGGACTACCTCGTCAACGCGATCGGCCTGACCCAGAGCCAGATCCGGACCGGCGGCCCCGCGGTGGCCAGCCTCGCCGAGGCGCTCAACGCCCACTTTCCGCAGCGGCTCGCCGCCGCCGCCGCCCGCGCCGGTGCACGGCTCATCCACCTCTCGACCGACGGGGTCTTCTCGGGCAGGGCCGGACCCTACTCGGAGGCCTCCGTCCCCGACCCCGAGGATCTGTACGGGCGCACCAAGCTCGCGGGCGAGGTGGTCGGCCCCCACGCGCTCACGCTCCGCTGCTCGATCATCGGTCCCGATCCGCAAGGAGGTCGCGGGCTGTACGAGTGGTTTCGCCGCCTCGCCCCGGGCGAGCACGTTCGCGGATTCGTCGACCAGCAGTGGAACGGGGTCACCAGCGAGCAGCTTGCCGCGCTCTGCCGGGCGGTGATCGAGCAGGGTCTCTTCGACCGGGTGACCCGGGTCTCGTCCCTCCGTCACTTCTGTCCCAACCGGGGACTCAGCAAGTACGAGCTCCTCCGTCTCTTCGAGGCCGAGCTCGGCCATCGGGTGGTCATCGAGCCCGCCGAGTCCGGCGACCGCCGGAATCGGCTCCTCGTCTCGCGGTGGGAAGACCTCTGCTTGCTGGCCGGCGGGCCACTGGATATGGCCGAGGCCGTGCGCGCCATGGTACGGGCGCCGCTCACGATATGACCAACCGCAAGCCCAAGCTCGCCATCGTCCTCGGCATCCGCCCGGACGTGATCCGCGCCAGCCTCTTCCTCAATCTCATCCGCGCCGACCCACGCGTCGAGGTGACCTTCATCTGGTCCGGGCAGCACTACTCGGACAACCTGAAGGACGTCTTCTTCCGCGAGCTCGGCGTGAAACCGCCGGAGATCGAGCTCGACGCCCGAGGGAGCAACGACGCCGAGGTGAGCTCGTCGATCATCGCCCGGCTCTACCCGGTGCTGGAGCGGCTCAGGCCCGACGCGGCCCTGTTCCTCGGCGACACCAACACCGTCATCTCCTGCCTCGCCGCCGCGCAGCTCAACATCCCGATCATCCACTTCGAGGGCTGCATGCGGTCGTACGACTGGCGCATGCCGGAGGAGAAGTACCGCGGGGTGATCGATCACCTCGCTGACGTCATCTACACCTACTACCCCGAGTACAAGCGACAGGGCGTCGACGAGGGCATCAACCCGCGCAGCATCGTCGTCGTCACCAATCCGATCGTGGACGTGCTCCAGAAGTACTACTTCGAGCGGAAGGAGTTCTACGATCGGCTGGCGAGCGACGAGTTCTTCGCCTCGCGGGGAATCGAGCGCGGCAACTACTACGCCATGACCTGCCACCGGCGGGAGAACGTCCACCTCAAGGAGTCGTTCCGGACCATCCTCGACCTGGTGGGGGCCGCGCCGCGGAAAGTCTACTTCCCGGCCAGCTACCGGACGCAGAAGGTGCTCCAGGAGTACGGATTCCACCTCCCGCCGAACGTCGTCATGGTCGACCCCGTTGGCTACCACGAGTTCCTGGTGCTGATGACCCGCTCGGCGGGCGTGATCACCGACTCGGGGACGGTCGTCGAGGAGACCGCAGTCCTCGGCATTCCCTCGGTGCAGATGCGCAAGGCCACCGAGCGCCCCCAGACCTACGACGTGAAGTCGAGCGTGAAGTTCGACCCCACCCTCCCCGATCGCTACCCGGCCCGGACGGTCTTCGCCAAGCTGGAGTACCTCCGGGGC
>DATJVY010000056.1:0-10802 GCA_035501615.1 Myxococcaceae bacterium | reverse complement strand
GCGCCGCTGCCCTCGCGGACGTACCGGCCCACCACCTCGGCCTGGACTCGATGGGCGGCCAGGTCGAGGCGACGCCAGTCCGCCTGCACGACGGGGCCGAGGATCAGCTCGTGGGCGCAGGCGTTGTCGGCGATGAGCTGGGCCTCGCCTGCGTGTACGAAGTCCCGGTAGCGCGAATCGGGGACCTCGATCGCCAGGCGAAGGTTGGCCACCGCGCCCATGACCTCCGGCACGGCGTAGGGAGCCGCGCGCGGCGGAAGATCGCGGCCGAGGACGAAGGCGAACTCGGGCTCCGCGACGCGCATGAGGTTGCCGGCGAGCGACAGCTCGCTTCCGCCGGGAGAGGCTCGGTTCGCGAGCAGCCTTCCCGCCATCGGCCCGGCGACGCCGATGTGGCGCTGACCAGGGATGCTCGTGGCGGCGAGCTTCCATCCGGCGAGGGTCTGGGCCGCGCAGGCCTGCACCTCGCGCTGGACCGCGTAGCCCTCGGCGCGGGTGTGCGGCCGGACGTCGCCGGGGAGCGCCTCGATGTGATCGCCCCGCTGCCAGGTGTCCCAGAGGATCTGGGCGGCGCGGTGAGCTGTGGTCTTGACCGTGGTCGTCTCTCTCTCCGGGGGGACCGAGCGTATGCGAATCAGCGGAGCAGAGGTCGGGCGCCCGCGCCGTCAGTCCGCTGCGTCCGGAGGTCTTCAGATGTTCGGGCCCTCCGCGACGTAGGCGAGCGCCGCGGCCTCGTGCAGTCCCGCCAGCTCGGCGGCGCTCCGGAGCAACCTCCGCCCCTGCCGCCCCTCGAGACGCCGGAGCTTTGCGCGGGCGCCGCGACGGTGCGCGGCCGCGGTGAGCGCTCCCAGGAAGCCGAGCGTCGGGGCGCGCTGCGTCTCGGAGAGGGTCTCCCAGTCGAGCCGGTCCTCCTGCGGAGTGAGGCGCCGGACCAGGAGCCCGTGCCCGAGGACGCGCACCGCCCCGAGCATGGTCGGCGGATGCCGGAGCAGCGTCCGGAGCGCGTGCACCACGCGGTCCGGTCCCGGCTCTGCCGGGCGGGTGGCGAACGCCGTGCCGGCCGACTCGCCCATGCCCTTCATGTCGAACATCCACGCGCCATGGGGCGCGCCGTGCCCCTCCACCAGCACCGCCACGCGGAACGTCCCCAGGCTTCCGGTTCCGGCGACGCGGAAGGCGACGTCGAGCACGCGGAAGCGCTCGGGTGGGTGTCCGGCCCGCGCGATCTCCTCCCTTGCGAAGCGGGTGAATCCGCGGGCGCAGGCGGTCCGGATGGATCGCGGGAGAGGGAGCAGGGTCTCCCCCAGCTGGAACCGGCGGTGGCCGTGGACCGTCCGCGTCCGCCGGTCCAGCAGCTCGCGCCGCTTCCGGGCGGCCACCAGGGCCAGCAGCTCGGTGACCGGGCGGGGCGGGGGCGGGAGCCGGCCGCTGGCGCGCGTCCGCCGATAGCCGTCCAGCAGCTCCCCGGCGAGCTCCAGCGCGCCCGAGACCGTGCACCCCCACGAGCGCGCGGCGAGCAGGACGCTGGTGAGGACGCGGAGCAGGTCGAGGTGGAGCGGGCCGAAGAAGGCCTCGTCCAGGTCGTTCAGGTCGAACACCACCCGGTCGCCACGGGGCGAGGGACGATCCGGCCGGTAGGCCCCGAAGTTCTCGAGGTGGAGGTCGCCGCAGAGGAGCCCCTCGTCGTCCGGCCCGCGGGCGAGACGGGGAGCGTTCCGGAGGATCCGGTAGAAGAGCGGAGCGGAGCCGCGGAGAAAGGCGAACGGAGAGGCGGACATCCGCGCCTGCTTGCGGGCGAGCAGCAGCGGCAGGCGGCGCATGCGCGTCCGGTCCCGCTCCAGCTGCCAGCGGGCGAGCTCGAAGGGGCGGAGCTTTCGGGACGCGTCGGACATCGGGGATCGGCCCCGGATCTAGGCCATCCGCCTCGCGGAAAGGCTCCCTCACCCGGATTGCATCTGGGGTCACCCCCGCCGAAACCTGATAGCGGAACAGCCTCTCGGGTGAGGAGCACACCATGGGCTGGGCAGACGGACTGGGTCAGGTTCTTCAGGGAGTTCTCGGCGGCAAGGCCTCGGACGCGGACGTGCACGCGGCCTTCGACAAGGTGGCGGCGGCGGTGCCCCACGGGGCGCTGGCGGGCAGCATCGCCCACGTCTTCAACTCGGATCAGACGCCACCGTTCGAACAGATGGTGGGAGGTCTCTTCGGAAATTCATCGCCGGACCAGAAGGCCGCGCTGCTGAACCAGGTCCTCGCGGCGCTCGGGCCGGCCGCGGGGCAGGTCCTCGGCGGCGCGGGCGGCGGGCTCGGGGGGCTGGCCAGCGTGCTCCAGCAGGGAGGGACGGTGTCGGCCGCGCAGGCGCAGCAGATCTCCCCACAGATCGTGGAGGCGATGGCGCAGAAGGCGCGCCAGATCAATCCCGGCGTCGTCGATGCGGTCTCGGGCTTCTACGCGAAGAATCCTCAGCTGGTGAAGGCGATCGGCGCCGGGGCGCTGGCGCTGCTGATGACCCATCTCTCGAAGGGAGGTCGCTGATGCGTTCCTGGATGCTGGGAGCGGTGGCTGCGCTGGCGCTGGCCCTGGTGGTGCCGAGGGTGGCGCGGGCCGACGAGGCCGCCCAGGTGACGTGCAAGGACGGCACGAAGAGCAAGGGCGGGAAGGGCGCGTGCAGCGGGCACGGAGGCGTCGACAAGAGCGCCTCCGCGTCGACCGCGACCGAGACGAAGAGCACGTCGTCATCGTCCTCGAAGAGCAAGAGCTCGTCGTCCACGAGTGCGGCGGCCGCCGCCCCGGCCGAGGGCGCCGAGGTGACCTGCAAGGATGGCTCGAAGAGCCACGCCGGGAAGGGCGCATGCAGCGGGCATGGCGGCGTCGACAAGAGCGCCGGCTCGAAGTCGAGCGCGGCACCGACCGCGGCGGCAGCTCCGGCGGCCGCCCCGGCGTCGGCGAGCGCCGGCGAGGTCACCTGCAAGGACGGCACGAAGAGCCACGGAGGCAAGGGGGCGTGCAGCGGGCACGGCGGCGTCGACAAGAGCGCGGGCACGAAGTCGAGCGCGGCACCCGCCGCGGCGGCTGCGGCCCCGGCCGCAGCGGCGCCTGCCCCCGCCGCCGCCGCTCCTGCAGCCCCGGCTCCCGCAGCCGCTGCTGCCCCGGCCGCAGCCGCTGCTCCCGCGCAGGGGGGGCAGGCGACTGCCAAGTGCAAGGACGGAACGCTCAGCTACTCCAAGCACCACAGCGGGACATGCTCGGACCACGGCGGCGTGGCCCAGTGGCTCGACGGCACGCAGCCGCACTGAAGCGCCCCGACTCGGCCCCGGAGCGGATCGAGCAAGCGAAGACCGTCGAAAGGGGTGAAGTCACGGTCCGTGGTTGCCAGCACCGCGCCGTGCTCGAGCGCCGGCGGTGCGAGGTGAGCATCCGGGACCAGCCGACCGCGCGCTGACTGGTCGCGAGCAGGCGGGCGAGGATCGCCCAGCGAGACATCATGATGTCAAGACGGAAGCGCGGCGGAGCGCGGCCTGCATCGCAGCGGAGATGCCCAGCGTCTCCATCTCTCGCGCCGTCGCCCAGCGCGCTCCGTCGGGTGGCCGGAGCCGCTCGACCTCGTAGATCGCGAGCGTGAGCGCGCGGTGGGTCAGGGTTCGCTCGACGCGCCCGAGCGAGCGGGGTGACCGGCCGATCTCCGGCCAGCGCGCCCGCAGCGCCGCGACCTCGTCGCCCGCGGCACACTCGACCGACGGGAGCTCCCACAGCCCCCCGAACAGACCGGTCCCCTGACGGCGGACGAGGAGCACCGCGTCTCCCTTCCGGGCGACGGCCACCGCGAGGTACAGGGACCGGCGCGCGGGCCGCGGGCGCGGCGCCGGGATCTCTGCGACCCGACCGGTGGCGAGCGCGACGCAGCGGGCGCGCAGGGGACAGAGGAGGCAGGTCGGCTGCTCCGGCCGGCACACCGTCGCGCCGAGCTCCATGAGCGCCTGGTTCCAGTCGCCCGGGCGCTCGCCCTGGACCAGCGCTGCCGCGAGCTCCCACAGCCGGCGCTCTCGGGCCACGTCGCCGCTCCCTCCCTCGACGCCCAAGAGGCGAGCCAGGACGCGGGCCACGTTCCCGTCGACCAGGGGGACCTCGCGCCCGAAGGCGATGGAGGCGACCGCGCCCACGGTGTAGCGCCCGAAGCCGGGAAGCGCGCCGAGCGCCTCCACCGTGTCCGGCAGCCGGCCGTCGTGCCGCTCCACCACCGCCTCGGCGGCGCGGTGGAGGTTGCGCGCCCGTGCGTAGTAGCCGAGCCCACGCCAGGCGCCGAGCACCTCGTCGAGGCTCGCCCGCGCGAGCGAGCGGACGTCGGGGAACCGGGCAAGGAACGCGCTCCAGTAGGGAAGGACGACGGAGACTTGCGTCTGCTGCAGCATCACCTCGCTGATCCAGATAGCGTACGGGTCCCGCGTGCGGCGCCAGGGCAGGTCGCGGGCCTGGGCGTCGTACCAGCGGAGCAGCGCCGAGCGGAGCTCCGTGGCCGCCGGCACCGCGGTGGGGCGCGCGCGACTGGCCCGTGTCTTGCGCCCCCGGGTGACAGGGGCCCGGGCTACAGTTCGCCTCGATCCGGGATGAGCCAGAACGTCCTCACCAACGATTTCACCTGGTCGAAGAGCCGCCACGAGAAGTTCCAGGACTGCCGGCGTGCCTACTACCTCCATTACTACGGCAGCTGGGGCGGCTGGGAGGACGACGCTCACCCGGAACTCAGGCAGCTCTGGGTGCTGAAGAAGCTGGCCAACCGCTTCCACTGGGCGGGGAGCGTGGTCCACGCGATCATCAAGGACGCTCTCCTGGAGGTCCGGGCCAGCAGGAGGCCGGACCCGGAGAAGGCCGTCATCCGCGCTCGGGGAATCATGCGCGAGGACTACAAGCACTCGCGCGCCCGGGCCTACTGGCAGGAGCGGCGCAGGCTCGAGTTCATGGGGCTGATGGAGCACGAGTACGGCGAGCCGCTGCCCGACAGCGAGTGGAAGCGTACGTGGGACGGGGTGGAGGCTGCGCTCCGCTGGTTCTTCCAGTCGCCCTGGCTCGAGCGCGCCCGGGCGCTCCAGCCCCACCAGTGGCTCGAGGTGGACGAGGGGGCCGACCACAGCTGGTTCGAGCTGGACGGTGTGAAGATGTTCGCCATCCCGGACTTCGCCTTCACCGACCACGACGGCCACATCACGGTGGTGGACTGGAAGACCGGGGCCCTGAACACCGGCTACGAGGATCAAGTCGTCGGCTACGCGCTCTACCTTGCGCATCGCCACCGGGTGGAACCGCAGCAGATCCGCTGCCGGCTGGTGTTCCTCAACGTCGGCCAGGAGGTGCAGGTCCCGGTCGACGCCCACACGGTGCAGCGCTTCTCGCTCCACTTCCGCGAGTCCGTGCAGCGGATGCGCGAGCTCTTGATCAACGCCGCGGCGAACACCCCGCTCGACGCCGCCCAGTTTCCGATGACCGAGGAGCTCTCGCAGTGCGCGCGCTGCGCGTTCCGGCGCGCCTGCGGCCGCGAGGGCGTCACCTTCGCGTCGCTCCGTCCGGAGCCACCGCAACCGGAGAGCGCGACGGCGGCCTGAGACGGTATCCGCCGCGCGCCCCTGCGCGGCGTCCTCGGCGTCCCCCCTGACGCGGGGGATTGAGGCCGTTCAGCGACCGTGGGCGACGCGGCGGACCACCACGCCTGCGGCGTTCATCCCGAAGACGCTGGTGACGAAGCCGACGCTCCCGTTCACCTGGGTGCGGTGATCGCAGGTGTGGAAGTCGTTCTCCCGGCTGGGGCAGACGCAGAGAAAGCCCTCGGTCGCCGCGTCGTAGGTGAGCGGCACTGGCGTCCGGGGCGGCTCGACCGAGTAGACCGCGGTGATGCCCGTGCGCCGGTCGGTCTCGACGCCGTACTTGCGCCGGAGCAGCTTCCGGACGTCCTTGGCGAAGGGGTCCATGATCGTCTCCGACAGGTCGTCGACGCGCACCGCGGTGGGGTCGAGCCGGCCCGCGGCGCCCATGCTGCTCACCACCGGCAGACCGAGCTGCACCGAGCGGTGGAGCAGGTGAAGCTTGGCCTTCATGTTGTCGATGGCGTCGACGACGAAGTCCCAACCCGGCTGGAGCAGCCGTCCGGCGTTCTCGGCCCGGTAGAACTCGGCGATCGCCTCGACGGTGCACTCCGGGTTCACCTCGCGGCACCGCTGGGCCATGAGCTCCGCCTTGCTCTTCCCCACGGTGCGGACCGTGGCGTGCAGCTGGCGGTTGAGGTTGGTGACGCACACCTCGTCGAAATCCACGAGGCAGAGCTGCCCCACGCCGCTCCGGACGAGGCCCTCCACGGCGTAGCTGCCGACGCCGCCCAGGCCGAAGACGATGACCCGCGCCCGGGCGAGGCGCTCCATGGCCGCGTCCCCGAGCAGCCGGGCGGTGCGGTCCCAGCGCCGCGACAGCCGGAAGGCGTGCGACGTCGCACCGGCGGCATCCGGCGACGTGGGCGGGGAACGGGGCGAGGGGGCCGTCATGCGCGGCTCTCTCTAGCGCGTTCCCCCCCGTCCGCGCAGGTCCGCCGGAGCTCAGGCGCGGAAGGCCGGAAAGAGGCTCCGGGCGTTCTCGGTGACGAGGTGGCCGGTCGCCTCGACGGGCTCTCCGAGGGCACGGGCGACGGCCTCGACGACCTGGACGAGAAAGGCCGGCTCGTTCCGTCCGCCGCGGTGTGGCGACGGCGCCTGGTCCGGGGCGTCGGTCTCGACGAGCAGCCGCGCGCGCGGGGTGAGCCGGAGCGCCTCCGCCGGCCGGCGCGCCTCGGGCCAGCTGACCGGCCCGGCGAAGCTCAGGTGGCATCCCCGGGCGACGTACCCCGCCACCCGCGCCGGGCCGCCGCTGTAGCTGTGCAGGACGACGCCGGCCCCGGGAAGCTGGGCGCGGCCCAGCCACTCCTCGAGTGCGGGGTGAGCCCGCTGGCAGTGGACGAGCAGGGGCAGGCCGTGCTTCCGGGCGAGCCGCGCGTGCGCGTCGAGGACGCGGAGCTGCCGCTCCATCGGGGCGCCGGCGGCGCTCGGCCCGTCGAGGCCGCACTCCCCGACGGCGACCGCACCGCCGACCGTGAGGAGCGCATCGAGCCGCTCCAGGGCGGCCCCGTCGCCGGCCTCGGGGAGCTCGGGGAGGAGCTGGGGGTGAATTCCGAGGGCGACCTGGAGCCGGCCGTCCTTCCCGGGAAGCGCGAGCAGGGCCTCCCACGCCTCGGGCCCGATGGCCGGCACCAGGAGCCCGCGGAGGCCCGCCGCCCAGGCGCGGGCGAGCACCGCCCCGCGGTCCGCGTCGAAGCGGGCGACGTCCAGGTGGCAGTGGGTGTCGATCAGCCGGTCGGCCCTCGGTGGAGAGCGCGACCCTAGCGCCGAAACCACTCCGGGCGACGGCCGGACGCTACTGGACCAGGACGATGCGGGCGTGTGCTGCCCGGCTGATCTCCCGCGACGAGAGGAGGCGGGTGACGTCCTTCACCTCGTTGCCCACCGTGTCGAAGGCGGCGGCGATCAGCTCGCCCAGCGTGGTCTGCACGGCCTCGCGGTGCGCCTTCGCCTTCAGCCTCAGTCGGTGGAGCCGCGTGGCCTTCTTTCCCGACGACTTGCGCATGGTCTCTCCTCGGGCCGGGGAGGCCCCGGCGGTTTCCAGGCCGTAGCAGGCAGCGTGCCGTCCAGGGCCTCGGTCAAACGTGTGTCCTTCCGTGGATTCCGTGACGCCGGCCGTTCGATGCGCCTCGCCGGGCTGGTGTTCTTTCAGGCACCCGAACTGTGCCGGTGCGTCGTCGTCCGTTCCCAGTGCCGAAGGACGGGGTGGGGTGGTAGGCCATCCCACAGAATGCGGATGCACGTGCTCTTCCACGACAACTGTTTCGACGGGGCCGCCAGCGCTGCCGTCTTCTCCCGCTTCTACCGGGAGCGTGTCCGGCCGGACGCCGCGTTCAGCTACCAGGGCCTGTCCCATCAGGCGGGAGGGCCGCCGGTTCCGGAGTCCGCGTTCCAGGGAGACGAGAACGCCATCGTCGACTTCCGGTACAGCCAGTCTCCGCGGCTGACCTGGTGGTTCGACCACCATGCCTCGGCCTTCCAGACCCCGGGTGACGAGGTGCACTACCTGGCGGACACGAGCGGGCGAAAGTTCCACGACGCGCGGCGGAAGAGCTGCACCGTCTACCTGGCCGACGTGGCCCGCGATCGCTTCGGCTTCGACCCTGGGCCGATGGCCGAGCTCCTGGAGTGGGCGGAGATCATCGACGGCGCCCAGTTTCCCAGCCCGCAGATGGCGGTGGGCCTCCGCGAGCCCGCGCTGCAGCTGATGACGGTGCTGGAGGCCAACCACGACCCGGAGCTCATCCCCGAGGTCATCGGGCTGCTCCAGGACCACTCGCTATCCGAGGTCGCCTCGCGGCCGATGATCCAGGAGCCGTTCCGCCCGCTGCTCGAGCGGCACCAGCACAACCGCGACGTGGTCCGGCGCAAGGCCTCCATCGACCACGGCGTGGTCTTCTTCGACGTGGCCGACGAGGGGCTGGACGCGATGAACAAGTTCATCGCCTACGACCTGTTCCCCGACGCCCGGTACGTGGTCTGGGTGGGGCGGGGGGCCAAGCGGTCCAAGGTGTCCATCGGGAGCAACCCCTGGCGTCCCGAGCTCCGCCGCCACGACCTCTCGGCCATCGCCGAGCGCTGGGGCGGCGGTGGTCATCCGGTGGTGGCGGCGATGAGCTTCCGTCCGGACGAGCTGCCCCGGGCGCGCGAGGCCGCGCGCGCCATCGCCGAGGAGCTGCGCGCCGAGCCTGCGGCCGCCTCGGCCTGAGCCTGGACGTGCGGCGGGGCCCGCCGCTCCACAGCCGTCCCCCTGGTGCGTGGGGCTGAGGTCGGAGAGGGACTACAGGACCGGGAAGCCGCGGGCCCGGAGCATCCGCACGACGGGGAGCATGGGCAGCCCCTGGACCGAGGTGCGGTCGCCCTCGAGGCTCGCCACCAGCGCCTGCCCCCGCCCCTCGATGCGGTAGCCCCCGGCGCAGCCGCGCCACTCGCCGGTATCGAGGTAGCGCTCGAGCTCCTCCGCCGGAACCGGGTGGAAGCGGAGGGTCACAACGTCGAGCTCCAGCTGCTCGTCGCCTCCACCCACCAGCGCCACCGCGGTGAGCAGCCGGTGGGACCGGCCGAGCAGCGTCGCGAGCTGGGCGCGCGCTTCCTCCCGTGAGCCGGGCTTGCCGAGCGCCTGCCCGTCCACCTCGGCGAGCTGGTCGGCGCCGAGCACGAGCGCCCCGGAGTGCCGCGCGGCGACCGCCCGCGCCTTGCGGAGGGCGAGCATGCGTACTGCGTCCTCCACCCCGGTGCCCGGCGGAACGTCCTCCTCCACGCCCGGCGCCTCGGCGGCGTAGGGGACACCGAGCGCGTCGAGCAGCGCCCTTCGCGCCGGAGAGGTGGAGGCGAGCAACAGGCGCATCGTTCGGCACGCTCTCTCACATGGTGCCGCGACGCGCTGCAAGCTTTGCCGACCCACCGGGCCGGAGATGACCCACCTCGCTGGGAGTGCGCATCCCGGAATTCGGGACCTTGGGGAAGGACGATGGTTTGCACTGTCACGTCGCCCGGAATGGACCGTCGTGCGACCACGCGGAGGAAGGAGCCCCGAGGCGCCACGCTGCTGCTGGCCCTCGGTGTGATGACCTTCCTCACCCTGGGCGCCATCACCACGGTGAACCTCATCAGCGCCCAGACCGATCCCGCGGGTCAGGACCGGCGCGCCAAGGAGGCCTTCTTCGCCGCCGAGGCCGGGCTGGCCGAGGCCCGCGAGTGGCTCCGCCTCCAGACCGCGGCCATCCCCTCACCGCAGCCAACCAACGCCATCCTGGCGGAGCTCGCGCCCGCGGCCGACGTCGGCGGACCGACCGATCCCTGGTACCAGGTGCCGCTGGGCACCACCCCCGCCGCGTGGGTGCCCTACGTGCTCTCCAAGGTGCCGGACGCCTCCGGCGCCCAGGCGCTGGACTCGAGCGTGATCACGCCGTCGCTCGAGACCACTGCTTCGGACGGGACCCAGTACGCGTCCTACCCGGACGCCGCGCGGGTGGTGTACCGGGTCTTCCTCCGCGACGACAACGACGGCGACGGCGATCAGACGGTGGACACCAACGGAACCGTCTGGCTCATCGCCGTGGGACAGGTGCAGGTCGGGCTCGGAGTTCCGGTGCAGGCCGTGGTGCGAGAGCTGGTGCGCCCCGGCACCGGCGCGGTGGGCACCGGCTACAGCTACTCCGACAAGATCTGGGACCCCGTTCACCTGAACGAGAACGCGCCGATCAACGCCAACAAGACCACCAGCCTCTAGGGACCCCAACCCGTGCTTCGCCTCACACTCCTCACCTCCGTCCTCTCGCTCCCGGTGCTCGCGGCCAATCCCGACGTCGGGGCGGTGGCCTTCGATGCGGCCTGTGCCCGGTGCCACGCCGCGACCCCGGTGCCCGAAGGTCAGCGCGAGCCCCACGCCGACCGCCGCAACGCCCGGCCCGGTGCCGGCCCGGACATCACCGAGGCGCTCCTCTCCGACGGCTACGACGCGGTGAGGGCCTGGATCCAGAAGCCGGGGGGCCGCTCCCGCCGGGACACGTCCTGTGACACCCGCGGCGTCGCCCCCGACCAGCTGGACGATCTGATGGCCTACCTCCTCGCGCGGGTCGTGCCCCAGGAGCCGCCGCGGAAGGAGCGCTTGCGTCGCGCGCTGGCCGACGAGCAGGACCGGGCGAAGGCGCTCGGCGTGCCGACCA
>DATJVY010000055.1:0-30823 GCA_035501615.1 Myxococcaceae bacterium | reverse complement strand
CCCTGGGACGAGCTGACGCCGGACGCGGCGGTGGTCGCCGAGCGGCTCGGGGCGCTCTTCCACCTCCGCCAGGGGACGCGCTTCCCGGCGCTGGTGCTGAGCTGGCGGGCGCTCCACAAGCGGGTGCTGCCGCCGGACGTGCTCGACACGCTGAGCGAGATGGTCGGCGTCGGCCAGGAGCTCGACCGCGACGCGTTCCTCCGGCGCCTGGCGGCGATGGGCTACCAGTCCTCTCCGCTGGTGGAGGACCTGGGAACGTTCTCGGCGCGCGGCGGTATCGTCGACGTGTTCTGCCCGCTCTACGGCCGGCCGCTGCGCATCGAGCTGTTCGGCGACACGGTGGAGTCGCTGCGCCTCTTCGACCCCGCGACGCAGCGGACCGCCGAGCTGCTGAAGGAGGCGACGCTCATCCCCGCCCGCGAGGTGCTCTTCACGGATGCGACCCGCCCCGCTGCCGAGGCCGCGGCTCGAGCGGCCGCCGAGCGCATCGACATTCCCACCAGCCGGCTCCGCGAGACGCTCGACCGGATCCGCGAGGGCGTCCCCGCCTACGGGATGGAGGCGCTCCTCCCCGGCTTCTTCCGCGGCGGGCTGGCCACGGTGCTCGACTACCTGCCGCACTGGGCGCGCGAGCCGCTGGTGTACGTCGACGACCCGCTCGGGGTGAGCCGGGCCGCCGAGGAGCTGCGAGGCGAGATCGACCAGGTCTGGGCCGAGGCGGTGGCGCGGAAGGACCTGGCGCTCCCGCCCGAGGAGCACTTCGCGTCGGACGAGGCGCTGCTCGAGGGGCTCGCCCGCTTCCCGGTGCTCGAGGGCGGCGGGTTGTCGCTGACGGCGAGCGGCGCGCCGGTGGCGTTCACCTTCGCGACGACCGCGGACCTGCGGCAGGCGATCCTCTCCCACCACGGCGAGGAGGGCGCGCTGACGCCGCTGGTGCAGCGGCTCGAGCGCTGGCGCGAGATGCGGGTGACCACCGCCATCGCCTGCGGGAGCGCGGGCCAGGTGGACCGAGTGAAGCGGCTCCTCCTGGACCGGAACGTGATGGTCCGGGCGCACGCCGAGCCGTTCGCCGACTCACCGGTGCTGCGTGATCCGAGCATCTGGGCGCACCTCTTCACCGGCGAGGTGAGCCACGGCTTCGTGGATGCGGCCGGGGGTCTCGCCGTCCTGAGCGACGAGGAGATCTTCGGCGCCCGGGCACGGCGGCGGGTGAAGGCGCGGCGCTCGGAGCAGCCGTTCGGCGCGGCGTTCCGCGAGCTGAAGGAAGGCGACCTCATCGTCCACACCGACTTCGGCATCGGCCGCTACGCCGGCCTGACGAAGATGCAGGTGCAGGGAGTGCCCGGGGACTTCCTGGTCCTCGAGTATGCCGGGCGCGACAAGGTCTACCTGCCGGTGAGCCGGATGCGGCTCATCCAGAAGTTCACCGGCGGCGACCCGTCGAAGGTCGCGCTGGACAAGCTGGGCGGGACCAGCTGGCTGCGGACCAAGCAGCGGGCGAAGGAGACCCTGCTGAAGATGGCCGCCGAGCTGCTCCGGCTGTACGCCGCGCGGCACGCCCATCCCGGCTTCGCCTTCACCGAGCCGGACCGCTACTTCCGCCAGTTCGAGGCCGACTTCGAGTTCGACGAGACGCCGGATCAGGCAAAGGCGATCGAGGACGTTCTGGTCGACATGCAGAAGCCCCAGCCGATGGACCGGCTGGTCTGCGGTGACGTGGGCTACGGGAAGACCGAGGTGGCGATGCGGGCCGCCTTCAAGGCCACGCTGGACCGGAAGCAGGTCGCGGTGCTGGTGCCGACCACGGTGCTGGCGCAGCAGCACTTCCACACCTTCCGGAAGCGGTTCGCGGACTATCCGGTGAGCATCGAGGTGGTCTCGTCGATGCGGAAGCCGGCCGAGGTGCGCGAGGCGCTCCGGCGCGCGCGGGAAGGGAAGCTCGACATCCTGATCGGGACGCACAAGCTGCTCGGCGCCGAGGTGGCCTTCAAGGACCTCGGGCTCCTGGTCGTCGACGAGGAGCAGCGGTTCGGGGTGAAGCACAAGGAGCGGATCAAGCAGCTGCGGACGCAGGTGGACGTGCTGACGATGACCGCGACGCCGATCCCCCGCACGCTGAACATGAGCATGTCCGGGCTCCGGGACATGAGCATCATCGCCACGCCGCCCCAGGATCGGCGGGCGATCCGGACCTTCGTGACCCGGTTCGATCCGCCGACGATCCGCGAGGCCATCGTCCGGGAGATCCAGCGCGGCGGGCAGGTGTTCTTCGTCCACAACCGGGTGCAGTCGATCCACTCGATGGAGCGGTTCCTGCGCGAGCTGGTGCCGGAGGCGACCATCGGCGTGGCGCACGGGCAGATGCGGGAGGGGCAGCTGGAGAAGGCGATGGCCGACTTCGTGGACCGGAAGTTCCAGGTCCTCCTGTCGACGACCATCATCGAGAGCGGGATCGACATCGCCTCGGCCAACACCATGGTCGTGAACCGGGCGGACACCTTCGGGCTGTCGCAGCTGTACCAGCTCCGCGGTCGGGTGGGCCGGGCGAAGGAGCGGGCGTACGCGTACCTGCTGGTTCCGGCGCGGCGGGCGGTGACGCGCGAGGCGCAGCGGAGGCTGGAGGTGCTGCAGGCGTTCACCGAGCTCGGGGCGGGGTTCAGCATCGCGTCGCACGACCTCGAGATCCGTGGCGCGGGGAACCTGCTCGGGCACGACCAGTCGGGGACGATCGCCGAGATCGGGTTCGACCTGTACACGCAGCTGCTCGAGGAGGCGGTGGCCGAGATGCGGGGCGAGCCGCCGCGGGTGGAGATCGAGCCCGAAGTGACGCTGCCCATCCCGGCGCTGATCCCCGACGACTACGTGCCGGACGTGCACCAGCGGCTGGTGCTCTACAAGCGGTTCAGCAGCGCGGGGTCGGCGGACGAGGTGGGCGATCTGCGGGCTGAGCTGGTGGACCGCTTCGGCGAGCTGCCGGACGAGGTGGACGCGCTGAGCGAGCTGATGCTCCTGAAGCAGGAGATGCGCGAGCTGCGGCTGCGGGCGCTGGAGAGCGGGGCGGGTCGGCTGGTGGTGACGCTGGGGCAGGACGCGCTGCTCGACGGGGCGAAGCTGGCGGCGCTGGTGCAGCGGAGCAAGGGGGTCTACCGGTTGACCCCAGATCTCAAGCTGGTCGCGCGGCGGGACGGGCCGGACCAGCCCGCAGCGCTGCTCGGCGAGGCGAAGAAGGTGCTGCGGGATCTGGTCGCCTGCGCGACGGGGTGAGCGGGCAGGCGCGGCCAGTCCTGGTGTGCCACCCGAGCTCGAGGTTCCGTCCCTCCACGCCGAGGTCGAGCACCTCGACGCCCACGTCGATGCGCTCCACGAGGCTGCCGCTGCGGCCCTCGCCGAGGGCTGCCAGGAGCTGGAGGAGCGTGGCCGCGAGACGCACGTGGCGCTCGTCGAGAACGGCCACATCGCGGGCCGGAGGGGGCCGCGTGCACGACCGAGCGGCGGTCCTGCCCGGGGTGGGCTGGGTGCTCGTGCGTGGTGGGGTGCGGACGCTTCGCCCTCCGAGAGGTCGTTCGGCCTTTCTCGTCCTCTGGCGACCGAGTTGCGGGAGATGGGCGGGTCAGCAGCGGATGGCGCGAGGGCTTCCCCCTGCGCGCCTCCCGAGCTTCTCGGTGACGTCGCGCCGGACGTCTCGCGTTGCCCTCCTGACGGGCGCCGGTACTCGCCGCGACGAGGTCACGACGCCGTTCTGGAGCGGGTCGCACACGCGCGGGCGGGGTGCTCCGGCGGGCGAGCAGGTGGTGGATGCGCTCCGAGACGGGCCCACGAGGCGCACCGGGTCGGTGCTGCGCCACCTGTTCGGAACGGGATTGCGTTCTCTACGCTGCTGCCTCGACCGCGCCCGCTCTTCTCCTCGACAAACCCGGGGGCGGAGGGAGACCTCGACACATGAAACGCGTTCTGCTGGCCGGACTCGCCAGCTTCCTCTTCGCATGCGGCAGCAGCGGCCCCAAGGCGCCGGAGCTCCGCAGCTTCTCGTACGGCGCGCCAGGCACGCCCGACACCACTCAGTCGAGCACCGCCGACACGGCGCAGACCAGCTTCCAGTCGATCGCCGGCGTGGGGGGACAGAGCTCGACCCCGACCTCGGCGCCGACGCTGGCGGATGAGCTCACCAGCAACCTGGGTCAGGCCGCCGCGGTGTTCGCGCCGCTGCCGGCCGAGGTGCGGACGCCGGTGCAGAACAGCGCGCTCCGTGGGGTCCGCGGCGCGGCGCTCACCGTGGGGAACTCGAACTGCGTGAGCTCGACGGATACCAGCGTCACCTACAGCAACTGCTCGTACAACGGTGACGGCTTCGACGGGACGCTGAACGGGAGCATCAGCATCACCCCGAACCAGCAGATCACCTGGGACATCACCTACACGATCTCGGGGAGCTCGCAGGGCGTGACGGTCAACGGCTCGTTCCACTGGTACGGGCAGCTGGCCTGGACCAGCAGCACCATCAAGGGCTACGGACGGAGCGAGTACGCGATCACCGCCTCCGGGAATGGCCAGTCGGCCGAGGTTGCGTACACCGCGGGCTTCGACGTGGACGTCACGTACCTGAGCTCGCCGAGCTACTGCATCGCGACCGGGACGCTGGAGCTGCGCCGGGTGGTGGCAGGCGCGAGCGCGAGCCAGACCGGGCTGCACGACGGGGCCTGGAAGTTCACCTGGAGCGGCAACGGCACCTCGTGCGGCACGCTCCAGGTGGCCACGGGTACCTAGCCGAGCCGGCGCTGTAGGCGCCTCACAGACGACCCGCGGTGCCCGCTGTGGTGCCGCGGGTCGTTCCTCTTCGAGCGCCCGAATTCGGGGGGGCCTCCGCGCGGTCGGACGGGTGTCTCGGCGCTCGGACGCGAGCGGGAAGGAGAGCCAGGAGGAGCGCGCGTAACGAGGTGTCTGGCACCTCTTCCGGGCGCATCGTCCGAGCGCCGACCCCGACGACCCGGCAACTTCGGCTCACCACGCCTCCTCCCTCGCCCCGCCGGACGCCCGGAAGGACCCTAACGAGACGTCGTAACGAGGTGTCTGGCACCTCTTCCGGGCGGCCCCCCCCGACGACCCGCGCGGTTCGGCCCAGCACGCCTCCTGCCCGCCCCGCCGGACGCCCCGGACGACCGTAACGAGGTGTCTGGCACCTCTTCCGGGCACCTCTTCGGGGGCGCTCCCCGACGACCCGCCCGGGTTCGGCTCACCACGCCTCCTGCCCGCCCCGCCGGACGCCCCGGACGACCGTAACGAGGTGTCTGGCACCTCTTCCGGCACCCCTTCGCGGGCGCTCCCCGACGACCCCTCCGGCTCACCCCGTCGCGCCTCCCCGACCGGACGTACCGGGCTCGACTGGGACCGCGAGGACGGGCCTGCGGTGGTGCTCGGCCTCCGACCGGCCGGGCGTGAGAGGCGTCGTGGTCGAGCCGGACGTGCGCATCGGAGCGTCCGCACCCAACTTGTCCAGCATCAACGCAGTGATTCGAGGAGGAGCGGACGATGAGGATTCGTGTGTTGGCGGTGACCGCGGCACTCGCCGTGGCCGGCGCGTGCGCGCACGGCAGCACCCGGAGCGACACGGTGAGCGACGAGGTGCTCGCCCGCGTGCCCGCCGATCAGATGGCCAGCGTGAACCAGGGCCGCCTCGACGTCTCCAGGGCACAGGACACCCTCGGAAGGGAGAAGCTCCGGCTCGAGCAGGCGCGGAAGTTCGTCGACGTCGCCAGCAACGAGGTGACCATCGCCAAGGCGCAGCTCGACCGGGATCAGGCGGCCGCGAAGGCTGCGGACGACACCCGCGACCAGCAGGGCGCGACCCAGGCCCAGAGCGCGATGGGGCTCGCCCGCCAGAGACAGGAGGTGGCCGAGGCGCACGTCAAGGCGGCCAACGACCTGGTGAGCTACTCGCAGGAGCGGGTCAACGCGGCCGAGGCGGCGCTCGGCCTGGCCAACGCTCGGCTCGAGCTCGACAAGTACAAGGCCGTGCAGGCCTCGGGCGACAAGTCGGTGGCCGACATCGACGGGGCCGCGATCCAGAAGAAGGTCGAGGACGCCCGCGTGGCGCTCGAGCAGGAACGAAGCAAGGTCGCGGCAGCGAAGGCCTCTGCCAGCGCATCGCGGAGCACCTGGGTGACGATGCGTGACCAGCTCCCTGCGGACCAGCGCTTCGGTGTGGGTGGCTCGGGCTCGGACACCGCGGCGAACCTCAGCGGCCGGGAGGAGACGAACCGGACCAACGGCCAGGAGAACTACGACATCGACACGCAGAACACCGATCCGAACAGGGGCCGGACGAGCAACGACCCCAACAGCTACGACGACAAGGAGCTGTTCAACCTGCTGTAGGGCCCAGCCAGCGGAACGCCTCGCGCACCGCGGCCGGGCCTCCGTGCTCGAGGACCCGGCCGTGCGCGAGGATGACCCGGTCGAAGTCGAGCGCGAGCAGACGATCGAGGCTCCGCCGTGCCGCCGCACGATCGCGGTACAGCAGGCGAAAGAAGCGGCTCCAGCCCACCCGACCGTGCAGCCCGGCCGCCTGGAGGTAGAGCCGGGTGAGCAGATGGGGGCTGGTGTCGAAGTTCTCGATCAGATCGGAGGAGATGAGCGTCCGGCTCGGCTGGTGGAGGAACACCGTCTCGTCGAGCATCGATCCGTCGATGTGCACCGGCAGGAGGACGCCACACCAGTCCGGATCGGCGGTGGCTCCGAGATCCGCGTCGATGCGCAGCTCCGGTCGCTTGCGGCGCATCGCCCGTGGAGCATGGACGCGCGCCGCGGGCCAGCGCTGGATGGCCTCCGCCACGTAGACGTGATGATAGAGGTCGGGCATCACGATGTGGCGTACGGGCCCGAGCGCCTGGACCTCGTCGGCGAGCAGGTCGTCGATCGCCACCACCGAGTGGAGCCAGAGGCTTCCGTCGGGCAGCCGGACCACGGTCATCCGGGTCCCGAGATGAAGCCCGAGGAAGTGGTGCGGCGCCTCCACCGTCCACACCCCCTCTGCGTGCCGGACGAGCTCGCTCATCCGCAGAAGTGACGGACGGCCGCCTCGAGGATCTCCTCGCAGCGGACGAGCTCGGCGACGGGGACGTACTCGCCCGTCTGGTGCGCCACCTGGATGTTTCCCGGGCCGAAGACGACCGAGCGGGCGCCGAGCGCGGTCATCTGCGGTGCCTCGGTGCCGAAGCTCACCGTGGCCGACGGCTTGCCGCTCTGCGCCTCGAGGAAACGCACCACCTCCGCCGAGGCCGGGGTCTCGACGCCGCGGTCGGTCCGGAGGATGCGCATGCGGACCTCGCAACCTGGCTCCTCGCGGCGGAGCTGGAACATGAGCTGCTCGATGGCGTAGGGCACGGCTTCCACGGGCTGCGCGGGAATGGGTCGCCACTCGAGGGTGAAGGTGCAGCTGCCGGGGATGACGTTCTTCGCGCGGCCGCCCTGGATGACTCCGACGTTGAGCGTGGTGTACGGCGGGTCGAACGACGGATCGGTCTCGCCGCGGAGCGGGCCCCGAGCGTAGGCCTCGATGCGGCTGAGCAGGCGCGCTGCGCGAAAGATGGCCGAGGCGCCGGTCTCCGGGTAGGCGCTGTGGCCTTCCTTGCCGGAGACCTCGACCTCGGCGAGGCAATAGCCCTTGTTGGCGCGGATGGGGCGGAGCGACGTCGGCTCGCCGACGATGGCATTCCGGGCGGCGCCCCGGCGCGCCTCGAGGAGCATCTTGGCGCCCAGGCAACCCACCTCCTCGTCGGCGGTGAAGATGACCGCGAGCGGGCGCTTGACCGAGGCGCGGGTGCGCTCGACCGCGAGGAGCGCGCAGGCGATGAACGCCTTGGTGTCGCAGGCGCCGCGACCGACGAGCCGGTCCCCCTCGCGGGTGAGGCGGAGCGCGTCGGTCCAGGCGCCGTCGTAGGGGACGCAGTCGGTGTGGCCGACCAGGGCGAGCTCGGGCGTCTCCTCCGGGCCGTGGGTGAAGGCGAGGAGGTTCGCCTTCTCGACGCCGGCGTCGTCCGGGTAGTGCTGGCGCTCGCAGCGAAGGCCGAGCGCGCCGAGGCGCGGCTCGAGCCAGTCGACGAGCGGCCGGTTGGGCAGCCGGCTCGTGGTGTCGAACCCCACCAGGGTCCGGAGCGTCTCCTCGAGCCGTCCCTCGACCTCGCTCACGCGAACGTCCTCCGGCACAGCGCCTCGAAGTCACGGCCCGCGGCCTCTTCCAGGCGGTGGTGACCGTCCTCTACCACCCGCCGGCCCTGGACCCAGGTGTCCGTCACCGCGGAGGCCGGTGCAGAGAACACCACCGCGGCCAGGAGCCCGTCCGCTGGAGCGCCGAGCAGCGCCGGATGGCGGAGGTCGACCGCGCAGAGATCCGCTGGCAGCCGTGGAGCGAGCCTGCCCCCGTCGAGGCCGAGGCTCCGAGCTCCGCCGTGCGTGCCAACGTCGAGCAGGGTGCGGGCGAGCGCGTCGGGGCCCTCGCCGCTCGCGGGGAGGACGAGGCGGCGGCCGCGCCGGAGGCGGAGGTCTCCCTCCAGGGCGCGAAGCTCACCGAGCGGATCGATCTCGCTCTGCCCGTCGGTGCCGATGCAGAGCGTGGTGCCGGCGGCGGCGAGCGCGTCGGCAGGGAGAATTCCGTCGCCGAGGTCCCGCTCGGTGAGCGGGCAGGCGCAGACGCTGGAGCGGCCGAGGAGCGGGACCTCGTGGGGGGCGAGGTGGACCGCGTGCACGGCGGTGAAGCGCTGGTCGAGGAGGCCGAGGTCGTCGAGGAGCTCGACCGGGCGTCGTCCGTGCTCGGCCAGGCAGGATTCGACCTCGCGGGGCTGCTCGGCGACGTGCATGTGGACGGTGGAGGGACGGGCGCGGGCCAGGGCCTCGAGCCAGGATCGCGGGACGGCGCGGACGCTGTGCGGGGCTGCGCCCACGGTGACCAGCGGGTCCGAGCGCACGCGCTGCTGGAGGGCCGCGACCGCGTCGAGGAAGGTGTCCGGGCCCGAGTCGTAGAAGCGGCGCTGCCGGGGCTCTGGCGGGGTGTTGAACCCGGAGCGGGCATAGCCCACGCGGAGTAGATGGATGCGGAGGCCCACGCCGCGGGCGGCGGAGATGACCCGGAGCGCGAGCTCGAGTGGGTCGGCGTAGGGGCGCCCGTCGGGCGTGTGGTGGAGGTAGTGGAACTCACCGACAGTGGTGATGCCGGCCCGTGCCATCTCCACGAAGCACTGACGAGACGCGACGGCGACACCTTCGGGATCGAGCGCGGAGGCGGCCCGGTACATCGTCTCGCGCCAGGTCCAGAAGTCGTCGCGGGTGGAGTGCCCGGTGGCGGGAGCCTGGGTGCGGCCGCGGAGGAGTCGCTGGAAGGCGTGGCTGTGCGCGTTGACGAAGCCGGGGAGGAGCAGCTTGCCCGGGAGGCGCTCGACCTCGGCGCCGGGAGGCGGGGTGCCGGTGGTCTCGCAGGTGCCGTCCGCGGCGACGGCGAGCGAAACGTCGCGCAGGAGGCGGCCCCCCCAGACGAGGGCCTCGGGCTGGAGCCAGCGGGCAACCATGGGCGGCCCGGTCACCCTAGCAACGCGCTCGTGGCGGGAGCGAGGGGGCAGCGCCCGTCTCGAGGCGCCTCTCGAGGTGCCAGACACCTCGTTACACGCACCCGTGGAGGCCGCCGACTGTCTTGTCCAGTTCGATGGACAGCTGGTCCAGTCCGACGGACCGCCGCGGTGCTTCGAGGGGACGTCTCCACTGGGTTCGACGAAGGAGCAGGGCGGGCCCGAACGAGGTGCCCGAACGAGGTGCCAGACACCTCGTTACGGACACGTCGTTACGGACGGCTCGTGAAGCCCTCGTGACGGCCGAGCTCGCCTGGCGTCCGGTCCTCGCCGGAGGAGGGAACGGGGCCTTTGCGTCGCCCGGGGTGGCGTGCTGACCTTCCCCGCCTGGTAGAGGACCCATGGCCCGCCGCCCCGACCCCCTCGAGACTTACCGGAAGAAGCGCGACTTCGCCGTCACCCCCGAGCCAGCGCCCGGACGACCCGCCCCCGCACCGGCAGGCGCGCTCCGGTTCATGGTGCACAAGCACGATGCCACCCGGCTCCACTACGACATCAGGCTCGAGATCGATGGAGTCCTGGCCAGCTGGGCCTGCCCCAAGGGCCCGAGCTACGACCCCGCCCAGAAGCGACTCGCCGTCGAGACCGAGGACCACCCCCTCGCCTACGGAGACTTCGAGGGCCGCATCCCCGACGGCGAGTACGGCGCCGGCGACAGCATCGTCTGGGACCGGGGGACCTACGACAGCGTGCCCCCCGGCCAGGTCCAGGAGCAACGACGCAAGGGCCACCTCCACCTCGTGTTCCACGGCCAGAAGCTCGAGGGCGGCTGGCACCTGGTGCGAACGCGGCCGCAGGGCGGGAAGGCCCAGTGGCTCCTCTTCAAGGCCAAGGACGGCACCGAGCGCGCGGACTTCGACGTCGTGGCCGAACGCCCCGAGTCCGTGGTCAGCGGGCGCCGCCTCACCCGCGGGCCCGAGCGACAGCAGCAGCTGCGAGGCGTCCACCCGGACCCGGACACGCTGCTGTCACGGGTCTGGCCCCCGATGCTCGCCGTCCTCTCCAAGGGCACGGCCGCGCCGGCGGAACAGTACGTGTACGAGGTGAAGTACGACGGGTACCGCGCACTGGCGGCGATCTCCGGAGGAAAGGTCTCGGTCCGCTCGCGGAACGACCTGGACTTCGGAGCGCGGTTCCCCTGGGTGCTGCCGGCGCTCTCGCAGATCGTCGTGGGCGAGGCGGTCCTCGACGGCGAGCTCGTGGCCCTCGACGCGGCCGGTGTGTCGCGGTTCCAGCGGCTCGGTGATCCGTCGGCCGATCACCGGTACGCGGTCTTCGACCTGCTGTGGCTCGACGGACAGGACCTGCGGGGCCGGCCGCTCGAGGAGCGGCGGGAGCTGCTCGAGTCGGTCATGGCCAACACCCACCCCCCGCTCGAGCTCGCCGAGCGCGTCCGCGGTGACGTGAAGTCGGCGCTGGACGAGGCTCGAACGCACGGTTGGGAGGGGCTCCTCGCAAAGCGCCGCGGATCGCTCTACACCGGGACCCGGAGCGCCGACTGGCTCAAGCTGAAGGTGCTCGGCACGGACGAGCTGGTCATCGCCGGCTGGACGCCCATCTCCAACGGCGCCGCCGAGATCGGCGCGCTCCTGGTCGCGACGCGGCGCGGATCGGGATTCGTCTATGCGGGCAAGGTCGGCACGGGATTCGACCGGGCGATGCGCCGTCGGCTGCTCACCCTGCTCCGGAAGGACGAGGTCCCGCGGCCAGCCATCGAGGAAGCCCCACGGATGCGGGATGCCCACTGGGTGACTCCGCGGCACGTGGCCGAGCTGCAGTTCACCGAGTGGACGCGCGACGGGAAGCTCCGGCACCCCTCCTTCCAGGGTCTCCGCGAGGACAAGGGGCCTCTCGACATCGGCCAGGACGCGCCAGCGGCAGCGAGGACCGCGGGCAAGAAGACGCGTGGGACCGGACGACGGGCCGCTGCGCGTCCGGTCTCGGCGGCCCGGGCGCGAACCGGCACGGGCCGCACCTCTCGCTCGACCCAGGCCGTCGGGAAGCGGACGCGAAAGGGCCGCTCGGGTGGCGGTGTCGGGGGGGATGACGCCGACCCTCCCTCGGGATTCTTCGGAGGAACGGCCCGGGAAGGCTTCGGGGTGTGGCACTCGAACCGCTCCGACGATGAGGCGACGAGGAGAGCGCCGGTGCCGGTCGCCACCTCGGCTGCCGCGACTCCTCCGTCGCAGGTTCCTCTCACCCATCCGGAAAAGGTCCTCTTCCCGGCGACAGGGATCACCAAGGCGGACGTCCGGGCCTACGACGACGCGGTGGCTCCGGGACTCATCGCCGCGCTCCGGGGCCGCCCGTTGTCGATGCAGCAGTGGCCTCAGGGGATCGGCAAGCCGGGCATCTTCCGTCAGGGAGCGACCACCGCCCCGCCGTGGATTCCTCGAGTGACGGTCCAGCACGCCGACCACCCGCTGGAGCACATCGTGGTGGACCGACCCGAGACGGTGTCCTGGCTGGCGAACCAGTCCGCACTCACGCTGCACATGACGTCGAGTCGCGCCGCGACGGTGGACAACCCGGACTGGGTGGCGTTCGACTTCGATCCGGGCGAGCCGGGCTGGGCGCAGATCGCGCCGCTCGCCAAGGCGCTGAAGGGACTCCTCGACGAGCTGAAGCTGCTCTCGGTTCCGAAGACGTCCGGCAAGCGAGGCCTCCACGTCTTCGTCCCGCTCGGCCCCGGACACACCCATGCCGAGGCGCTGGCGTTCGCCGAGGCGGTTGCGGGCGCGCTCGCGGCCCGGTTCCCGACGCTGGCCACGACGGAGAGGGCCCTGAACCGGCGGCGCGGACGGCTCTATCTGGACGCGTTCCAGAACGGGCGGTTGAAGACGATGGTCGCCCCGTACTCGATCCGGGGCGTGGAGGGCGCGCCCGTGTCCACCCCGCTGGAGTGGGACGAGGTCGACGCGAGGCTCGATCCTCGCAAGTTCAACATCCGGACCGTTCCCGACCGGTTGCACGCGCGGGGCGACCTGTTCGCACCGGCGCTGGCCGGGGGACAACGGCTTCCGGAGTTCCGGGCCTGACTGGAGCCATCTCGCCGGCTGCGGCTCGCGGTGAACGCCAGGTGCCGTCCTGTGCTACGGGGCATGGCCCGGGATGCGTGAACTGACCTCTGCCGCGTCGAGGGCCGCCGACCCCGCAGCCGATCGCCGCTTCTTCGTCTTCAACGCCGCCGTCTCCGCGGGGGCGCTCCTCTTGCTCGGGTGGCTCCTGGTGGTGCGCCGTGGAGGGGCGGGGGGCTCGGAGCTCCGCTTCCTGCCCGCGGTGAATGCCAGCCTGAATGCAACGGCGGCGCTCCTGCTCCTCGCGGGGTGGGTGGCGATCCGGCGGGGCTCGATGCGCGTGCACCGCATCTTCATGGTGGCCGCATTCGTGGCCTCGTCGCTCTTTCTCGTCTGCTACCTCACGTACCACGCGGTGCATGGGGACACGCGGTTCGCCGGCACCGGGGCGGTGCGCACCGTGTATTTCGCGGTTCTCGCGACGCACGTCCTGCTCTCGACCGCCGTCGTCCCGCTGGCGCTCACGGCGTTCTGGTTCGCGCTCCGTCGCGAGTTCCAGCGGCATCGCCGCGTCACGCGCGTGCTCTGGCCGATCTGGATGTACGTGTCGGTGACCGGGGTGCTCATCTTCTTCATGCTGCGAGGCAGCTACGGCCCTTGAGCCCGGTGTTCCGACCGGGCACATCCTCCGGGTGGAGGCAGGCAGGGATGCCCGGGCGCGGGGCGGGAGAGCGTGGTACCCAGGAGTGCATGGTGGATGTGCTTCTCGTCGAGGACGATCGAGACATCCGAGAGTCGATGGTCGAGCTGCTCGAGGCGGAGGGGCATGTCGTGACCCCGCTGCGGAATGCATGGGAGGCACTGGGGGTGCTGGAGCAGCCTGGCGCGCCCATGCTCGTACTCCTGGATCTGCGGATGCCCGGGATGGATGGGCTGTCGTTTCTCGAGGCGCTGCGCGGGCGGCCCGACGGGGGTCGGTACCGGGTGATCCTCATGTCGGCGGACCGAGCAGTCCTGAAGTTGCGGCAGACCCCCGGGGTCGTCGCCGTCCTGGAGAAGCCGTTCGAGACCTCGGAGTTGCTGGAGATCCTCGAGCGCCACGCCGCGTGAGTCGGCGGCTGGAGTGAGGGTTCGGTGGGACCCGGTCGCCCGTAACGAGGTGTCTGGCACCTCTGTCCGGCACCTCTGTCCGTAACGAGGTGTCCCGTAACGAGGTTTCAAATGAGGTGCCTCTCATGAGGTGTCTGGCACCTCTGGTGCTCGCGCGTGGGGCACCGACGCATCACCGGAGACTGAACCGAGTTCAGCCCCGGGGGAAGCCACGATCCGGTTCTTGGCGTCCCTGAACGCCGTCGCTGCTCGACCGATCCTGACTTGCGGAGGAGGGGCACCGTCATCGCCGGCCGCAGCGGCGGAGCTCGTGATTCACGGCGATCCGGATCGAGTCCAGATGAACGGCTTGATTGCCCACTCCGGAAATGCTGCCGTGGGATCTCCATTTCTCCAGCGGGCCGATGCCGTACGAAAGGCCTCCGCGAAGAGGCGGTACTGCTCGAGAAACGCCTCGAGCATTCCGGGAATCGAGGCGTGGCAAAGGGGACGAGGCTTGCGTTGGGCGGGGGCCGCCTTCGCGTGAGGGCGTTGCCTCAAGATCCCGGTTCTTCCGAGCACGCTCCGGTATCGCCGCGAGCCGACTTCCTCGATCCTCAGCACGGCGCGTCGCAGGAACCGGCGGAGGGTGTCCGGGCGCTTCAGAGCAGGATGCGGAAGATTCGTGAGGCGCAGTTCCTCGGCTTCCGCCCATCGGGGATCGAGACGCGGACGCCTCTCGCGGCGAGCGTTGCCGCTCGCGCGACGCGTCCAGTTGAACCACCGGAACGTCCTTGGCTGACCATCCAGCAAGAGCGGAAGGCTGCTCAGACCCGGCCAGGCGAGGCAGGTTCGAACAAGGCCCTCCTTGACCCCATGCGCGAGCACGTAGCGCACCCTTCCGAGAAGTGCCTCGTCGTCGAGAATTGGCTCGGCCGAGTACCTCCGCTGCCAGAAGGCACCACTCCACCCGACGAGCGGCCCGATCTTCTTGGAGATGTTCGTCATCAGGTACTGCATGAATCGAGGCAGATTCCCTCTCGGGGCGCGTACGACGAGGTGCACGTGATTGGACATGAAGTGGAAGACGAAGAGCTCCACGTCGTGGAGTCGCAGAGCTCGGGCCAGTACACCCCCGAGGACTTCGTTCGTCTCGCTGGACGGACGGAGAAGGAACCGACGCTGAAGACAGCGGGCGGTCACGAAATAGATTACGGCAGGTTGCAACATCCGGACGTTTCTCGGCATGGGCGTTCCCCTTTCTGCGGGGTCGCCTCAGCAGGAGCTGCGCCAGAATCGAGGGAGCACGCGTAACGAGGTGTTTGACACCTCGTCCGGGCACCTCGTCCGGTGGCACCTCGTCCGGTTCGTCAAGAGGCGAGCGCCGAGTCCGGCTCCGTCGCGGCAACCCCGACGGTTTCAGGGATGCCGTCCAGGTACACCACCTTCTGCCCGAGCACGGCGGGCACCCGGGGTCCCGGTGTGACGATGCCCGTGAGGTTCAACGGATCAACCGCAGCCACCTCGATCCGCAGCCCCGAGGGTCGCAACCGCCGGATCGTCCGCGCCACCTCCACCGATGCCGGCAGTGCGAACTGTTCGCCGCCGACTCCCGCCAGGAACCTGCCACCCCTCACCTCGCCTCGGGCTTCGAGCCGTCGGTAGTGGCGCACGAGCTCTCTCCAGGGCGGTGCCAGCGGCTCGCGGACCGCGAGGTCCCGGAACACCACTCCCCAGCGCGTCAGCAGCAGACGCCCGACGCACTCCAGGCGCTCCGCTTCGCTGGTCGTGCGCTCGGTCCGAAGCAGGGACCATCGCCCAGGGCCGCCTCGCTTCGTGGCCCTCTGCTGGCGGCGCCTCTTCGGACTGAGAAGGACCCTCAGGTTCTCCACCGCGTCGGCCGTGACCAGGCCTCGACCGAGCAGGTCCCAGAGTGCGTCCTCGACGACCTCGGCCGGCCGACCCGTGCCGGCGACCAGCTCGGCAAAGAAGCACGCTCCACGCCGAGCGAGCAGCTCCGCCACGGCCTGGCTCGGGTCGCCGAGCCCGGCGGGCCAACCCTCGCTCTCTTCGAGCCGGGCTGCCGAGAGCAGCGTCTCCAGCTCGGTACGCCGGACGAACGTCAAGGTGGCGGTCCGACCGGGCCGAACCCCTCGCGCGACCACTGGCTCGGCCTCCGCCCCGCGCCGCGGCCCGACGGGTCTCGGCTCGCGTAGGCTCAGCCGCCCCCACGCGATGTCGCCTGACCAGCAGCCCCGCTCGAGCAGCTCGGCGAGGTTGCCCCGCACGCGAGCCGGAAGGAGGACCTGTTCCCACGCCGCGGCCGGCGCTTCCCACCCCTCGAGCAAAGACACCGCTCGGAGAAGGCCCCCCTGCCCACCGAGCGCGTCACCGGGGTCGAGGTGGTGCCACCGGAACAGGAAGCGCATGAAATCCTGAGCCGAGAGGGGCTCGATCTCGCGCCGCAGGCGTCCGACAGTGAGGCGGTGGATGCGCTGGAGAAGCCGACGATCGCACCACTCCAACTCTTCGGCTCCGGGCCGGAAGGTTCCCCGGAGCACCTGTCCCTCTGACTCGAGCTGATGGAGCGCGAGCGTCACCTCGTCGACTGGAATCGCCAAGGCGAGGCCGAGGCCGACGGCTGTGACTGGTCCCACAACCTCCATCCGGCCCCGAACCGCCGCTAGCACCGCGGTCTCCCGATCGATCGGCGCATCCCCAGGCAGCGCCCTCAGCGCTGGCTCCACGTGACCACCCGGAAAGAGCGCGAGCACGTGCACGAACCGTTCCGCACAAATGGCGAAGGCGCGTCCAGCGGATTCTCCACTCGAGGACCCGCTCGAGGTGCCAAACACCTCGTTACGAAGCACCTCGTCGCGGACGGACAGTCGGGCCGCGCGGCCGGACGCCACCAGCTCGTCCAGGAGATGGGTGGGCGCCCCCTCGATTGGCACCACCACCGCCGCGAGAAGCCAGTCGTGCAGCTCCTCCGCGTCCCGGATCAGCGGCCGGGCATCGGCCACGACCTGCTCGATGGCCGAGGCGTCCAGCGCACCCAGCCCCGCTGCGTCTTCGGCCGGCAGCCCCCGACGGACCTGTACCGCTCGCGCCCGTCGCTCCTCGAGCGGGGCGTCGTCCAGGAACGTGTACGGTTGCGAGTTCAGGAGCGCGTGCGCAAACGGCGACGGCTCCGGCAGATCCCTCGCCAGGGTGCGAATCTCTCCCGCCCGAAGCCCCCGCAACACCCCCTTCAGGCCCTCCACGTCGAGCGCCTCGGTCAGGCAGTCGCTCAGCGCCTCCTCGACCAGCGGGTGCTCCGGCAACTCGACCTCGGCGCCACCATGGTTGTCCTGGCATCCCACCTGCGCCGGAAACACCGCCGCCAGCAGGTCCTCGGCCCGCGCCCGCTGTAGGTGCGGCGGAACCCGTCCGCCGCTCTGGTAGCGAGACAGGGCGAGCGCCCGGGTGGCGCTCCAGCGGAAGCGAGTCCCGAACAGCGGAGCCTGCAGCACCGCCTGGACGAGCACCGCCTCCACGGTGTCGGGATGCAGAAAGTCGAAGATGTCGGCGAGCGGAAAGCTGTGCTGCTCGCCGAGCGAGAGGAGGATGCCGTCGTCGGTCGCCGCCGCCTGCAGCTCGTAGTCGAAGGTCCGGCAAAAGCGCTTCCGGAGCGCGAGCCCCCAGGCCCGGTTGATTCGCCCACCGAACGGAGCATGGAGGATGAGCTGCATCCCCCCCGCCTCGTCGAAGAACCGCTCGGCGATCACCTGCCGAGTGCTCGGAAGCCCCCCAAGGACCTGACGTCCTGCCCGCAGGTACTCGCCCAGCGCGTCGGCGTCTCGCGGACCGAGCCCCAGCCGCGCCAGCCACTCCCCGGGCGCCGGATGATCGAGCAGCTCGTCGCGCAGCCGGCCCACCTCGCGGGACAGCTCGTCCGTCCGCGACGGGGCCTCCCCCTTCCAGAAGGGCACGCTCGGTGGGGCACCCCGCGCGTCCTCGACACGAACCACCCCGCCCCGGAGCCCCTGTACCCGCCAGCTGGTGCTCCCCAGCAGGAAGACGTCTCCGGCCATCGTCTCGACGGCGAAGTCCTCGTCGAGCGTCCCCACCTGCCGGCCTTCGGGCTCGGCCACCACCGGATAGGTGAACGTGTCGGGGATGGCGCCCCCGTTCATGAGCGCGGTGAGCCGTGCGCCCTTCCGGGCCCGCAGCACGTGGTTCACCCGGTCGCGATGAAGGTGAACGCGCATCCGGCCTCGCCGCTCGCTCACGCCCTCGGAGAGCATGTGAAGCACCTGCGCGTACTTCTCCCAGGGGAGTTCACGGTACGGCCAGGCGCGGCGCACCAGCGCGAACAGTGCACGTTCGTCCCAGGCATCCACCGCACAAGCGGCGACCAGCTGCTGGGCGAGTACGTCCAGCGGTGCGTCGGGCATCCGCACCGCGTCCAGCTCGCCATCCCGAACGGCGCGGAGAAGGGCTGTGCACTCGACCAGCTCGTCCCGGGTGAGCGCAAAGAGGATGCCCTTGCTCACTCCTCGCAGAGAGTGACCCGCGCGCCCGACCCGCTGGAGGAACAAGGCAATCCCGCGTGGGCTGCCGAGCTGCACGACCAGGTCCACCGCGCCAATGTCGATCCCCAGCTCGAGCGACGCGGTGGCGACCATCGCGCGCAGCTCGCCGCGCTTGAGCTTCTGCTCGGCCGCGAGCCGCAGCTCCCGCGCCATGCTGCCGTGGTGCGCGGACACCGTTCCCGGACCGAGGCGTGTCCCGAGGTCGTGTGCCACTCGCTCGGCGAGCTTCCGGGTGTTGGTGAAGATGAGCGTCGTCCGGTGCTCGGAGGTGAGCTGCACCAGTCGGTCGTAGACCTGCCCCCACATCTCGTGGGTCGCGACGGCGCTCAACGAATCCTCGGGCGTCTCGAGCGAGAGCTGCCATTTCCGGAGATGGCCCACCTCGACCACCGTGCAGCCCTCGGGGCGTCCGGTGAGGAAGGAGGCGAACGTCGCGACGGGCTTCTGCGTCGCCGAGAGACCGATGAGCTGCGGCCGGCGCCGCCCCTGCGCCTTCAGACGCTCGAGGGAGAGGGCGAGGTGGCTTCCTCGCTTGTCCCGGGCCAGGGCGTGGATCTCATCGACGATGACCGTGTCCACCTGGCGGAGCGTCTCCCGACCCCGGGCCGCGGTGAGCACCAGGTAGAGCGACTCGGGCGTGGTGATGAGCACGTGCGGAGGGCGACGGAGCATCTGCGCCCGCTCGCTGGCCGGCGTGTCGCCGGTCCGCACCTGGACGCGGATTGGCTCCGGGTACAGGCCCGCGGTCGCCGCGAGGTCGTAGATGGCCTCCAGCGGTCCGAGAAGGTTCTTCTGAACGTCGTTGCCCAGTGCCTTGAGCGGCGACACGTAGACGACCGAGGTCCGGTCCTCGAGCCGGCCCTCGAGCGCGAGCCTCAGGAGGCGGTCGAGCGCCGCGAGAAAGGCCGAGAGCGTCTTGCCCGAGCCGGTGGGCGCCGCGATCAGCACATCCTCGCCCGCCCGGATGGGCGGCCAGCCGCGGCGCTGGGGCTCCGACGGCTCGCCTAGGGTGGCCCGGAACCAGCGCTGCACGAGCGGGTGGAAGTCGCCGAGCGCGGGCTCGACCGCCTCGGCAGCTGACGCGAACTGGAGCGGAAGCTGCGGCGCAGCCATGCCCGCATTCCTGAACGCCAGTGCAGGCCCCGTCAAGTCCGCCGTGGCCCCGATTCCGGGGCCGGCTGGGCATTCGTCTCGAGTGCGTCGGCCGTCCAGATGCCTCGTTCTTTCGAGGGGTTCACTGATCGAGGTGCCAAACACCTCGTTACGGCCAGTGGTGGGCCCCACGTCGACCTCCGCTCTGGGCCCGAGCTCGACTGCCCGCATCGAGCCCACCATCCGCCCCGCATCGTCGAGCATCGCGCCACCGTCGTGGAACGTTCCCTCGGCCTCCATCCGCTGCACTCCTCGACGTGCGCCGGCTGCGCTCGGAGCCTCCGCGGCGGCGCCTCGGGATCGCCAAGGGCGTGAGCGGCCATCCGGGCCTTCCCGACGCGACCGTCCCCGACGTCGAGCTCCCGGTGCCACGCGCCAGGAGTGCTACAGTCGAGCGCGGTGGTGACCCGCAAGTCAGCCTGCTCCCGCTGACCTCCGCTCCGATGCGCGCCACCTTCTCCGCGCTGTTCTGGGCCTACCTCGCCGTCGGGTGCGTGCCGCTCTTTCTCGGCGCCGTGGTCATCTGGCTGGTCACCCTTCCCTTCGACCGGAACGGGCGGGTCCTGCACCTCTACTCGTGCTTCTGGGCCCAGCTCTTCTTCTGGAGCAACCCGTTCTGGCGACTTCGCGTCGAGGGCCGACACCACCTGCCGTGGCGCGGCCCGGCCGTCCTCGTCTCGAACCACGCTTCCCTGGCCGACATCCTCGTCCTCTTCGGTCTCTGGCGGCCCTTCAAGTGGGTCTCGAAGGCCAGCAACTTCCGCATCCCGTTCATCGGCTGGAACATGCGTCTCAACCGTTACGTTTCCCTCGTCCGGGGAGACCGGGACAGCATCGCCGCGATGGTGAGGGCCTGCGAGGCATGGCTCGACCGCGGCGTCCCCGTGCTCCTCTTCCCGGAAGGGACGCGCTCCCCCGACGGTGACGTGAAGGCCTTCAAGGACGGAGCGTTTCGAATGGCCCTCGAACGGCAAGTGCCACTCATTCCCATCACCCTCAGCGGCACCGGCGATGTGCTCCCCAAGCACGGGTGGGTGATCCGGGGCACCGCCCGGTGCCGGGTCCGGGTCATGGAACCCGTGGATTCGACGCCATTCCGTGGCGATGTCCCGGCCTTCCGGGACCACGTCCGGGGCCTCATCGTCGCCGAAAAGGCCCGTCTCGATGCGGAGACCGGCCCGGGGTCCGGCGGCTGAGTCCCCTGCGGCCTGGTGCGTCGCGATGAAAGAAAACTGGATCGCGGAGGAGGGCGTTCCGGCTGCAACGAATCGCCGGTCGAAGTGTCGGATCTCCTGCCGGGCTAGCGGCCAGCCGGCAAGAGCGGGCTGGAGTCCAAGGGCCCACCTGACGATGATGCGGAACCCCGGGGGGGTTCCGGGGCAGCACGAGGGGAGCGCTGCTCGCGTGGAGGCGACGATGCTGGGTCGGCTCGGTTGTGTCTTGGGTGTGTTGACTTCCTCTCTCGCGCTGGCCCAGCAATATGCCGCGCCACCTCAGCAGTACGCGCCGCCGCAGCAATATGCGCCGCCGCAGCCGGTGGCACCGGCGCCAGCGCCGCAATACGCGCCTGCGCAGTACGCACCGGCGCCGCAGCAGGTCCCGGCTCCGGCACCTCAGGTCGCCGCGCCCCCGCCGCAGCAACAGTACGCCGCGCCACCCCAGCAATACGCTCCACCGCCCCAGCCGGCGCCGGCGCCCGCGCCTCAGGTCGCGGCCCCGCCCCAGCAGTACGCGCCACCGCCCCAGGCCGCACCGCCCCACCAGTACGCCGCGCCGCCGACCCAGCAGTACGCCCCCCCTCCCCAGCAACAGTACGCGCCGCCCCAGCAGTACGCTGCCCCGCCAGCGCAGTACGCTTCCCCGCCAGCGCAGTACGCCGCCCCCGCCGCCGGAGCCGCCGCTGGAGCCGCGGTCGCCGCCCCGCTCGCCGCCCCCGCTCCTGCCGCTCCCGCGCCCGCGTTCGCTCCAGCGCCGCAGGCCGCACCGCCCCAGCAGTACGCCGCCCCGCCGGCGCAGCAGTACGCGCCGCCTCCGCAGCAGTACGCCCCACCGCAGCAACAACTCGCCGCGCCTCCTCCGCAGCAGTACGCCGCCCCGCCGGCGCAGTACGCCGTCCCTGCCGCCGGCGCCGCCGCTGGAGCCGCGGTTGCCGCCCCGCTCGCCGCGCCCGCTCCTGCTGCGCCCGCACCCGCGCCGGCCCCGGCCGTCCAGACCGCCCCTCCTGCGAAGCCGCTCCTCCCGCCCGGAGCCGTTCCGGTCCCGTCCGCGACCCCCGCGGCGGCACCCGCGGCAGGCACGCAGTCCGTCGAGGCCGGACCCGGCAAGAGCGTCAACGAGGAGCTCCCTCCGCCTGGCCTGGCCCGGGAGGTCTATTTCCGCGACATGCTCCGGGTCCGCCCACACCAGACGGACGTCTTCACGCAGCACGGCGCCCGCAAGCTCAACGCGGCCGAGTTCTACCGGCTGGTCGGCCGCGGGGACCTCGCCTCGGCCTCGGAGGTGCGGAAGAGCGAGCGGGCCGTTCTCTACAGCTTCTCGTTCCTGACCTTCGCCGCCGGAGTCGCCTCCGGCATCTTCGTCACCACCAATGCCCAGAACGTGAACGACCCCAGCTGCTTCGCGCAGGGGGCGATCAGCTACAACAAGTGTGTCGACAAGGCGGCGAAGACCAGCTTCTACGGGGCGGCGCTCATAGGCGCCGGCGTCGTGGTGGGCGGCCTGTTCCTCACCGCCGCCGCGCTCACCGGAGACATGGTGACCAGCCCCGAGGAGACCGCGCAGCTCGTCGACCAGTACAACCACGGCCTCTCGAAGCGGCTTTCTGCCGAGCCGCGCGTCCAGCTCACGCCCGTGATCGGCAAGGACGGCGCCGGGCTCGCCGCCCGCTTCACCTTCTAGGCGCCGACAGCGAGACCGGAACAGCTGGGACGGGTGCGGGCATGGGTGGCCTGCTCCCCCGCGCGAGCCACGCCCCCAGCGCGGTCGCGGCCAGCGCTGCGCCCACCACCACCGGTGAGCCCACGCGCTCGCCGACCGCGGGCAGGCGCTCGCCCAGCACCTGCACGCCGTTGTTCACCAGGTGGATGAGCATCCCGGGAACGATGCTCCCGCTCTCCAGCGCGACCCAGCCGAGGAGCAGGCCGACCGCCGTGGCCGCGACGACGTGGTAGGGGTTGAAGTGGAAGAGCCCGAAGACGAGGGCACTTCCCACCACCGCAATCCATCGCGAGCCGCTGCGGCGGAGACCGGCGAGAACCACTCCGCGGAAGGTGATCTCCTCGGCCACCGCAGGGAGCAGCGCCACCAGGAACAGAGCCGTTCCGAGCTCGAGCCGGCCCTGCTTTCCGAGCAGCTCGCCGAGCCAGTCCGAGTAGGCCCGGGCGCCTGGAAACCGCAGGAGCTGCTCCCAGACGGCGGCCCCCACGCTCCACCCTCCTCCGGCGAGCAGCACCGTCGCCGCCCAGCCGCGGCCCGTGGGCCACCGCAGCTGGAGCGTCTCTCTCAGCGGCACCCGGAAGAGACGGCACCAGAGCACCGAGGGCACGAGAAAGAAGCCCAGCTGTGTGCCGAGGATCATCGGAACGAGGCCGGTTCGCCGCTCGAAGAGCGCCGAGCCGTAGAAGGTGAGCACCAGGAGCAGCGCCGCGAACAGCACCGCGTTCCCGGGAGTGAGCCCTCGCCCGGATCTCACGCCGGGAGAAAAGACGTCGCGCCATGGCTTCTCGCCCGAGAGGAGCACCTGCTCGGTCTGGAACACTCGCGCGGTGAGCACGATGCCGATCGCCGCCCAGGCCAGGCTCACCGCCCACACCACCATCACCTGCGTCGCCCCGGCCTTGCCCACGAGGATGTCGTGCACGAGGAGCGTCACATCGAGCAGCGGCACGAGCGCGGTCCCGGGAGAGAGCTCGGCTCCAGGGAGAAAGCTGGCAAACCCGGCCAGCATGACCAGGAGGAGGATGGGCATCAGGTAGCTCTGGCCCTCGCGGTAGCTCCGGGCCATCACTCCGACCGCCATGAGCACGGCGACGATGAGCAGCGCTGCCGGCAGGACGGTGAGGAAGATCGCTCCTGCGCTCGCCAGCCCGAGCGAGAACCGGGCTCCCGCTTCCATCGCCGCGGTCCCGCGGGCGAGCGCGAGGGCGATCGACCCCAGGTTGCACACCGTCGCGGCCAGGGTGAGGGCGAGGACCGCCAGGTACTTGCCGGCAACGATCTCCACCGACCGGACCGGGGCGGTGAGGAGCGTCTGCAGGGTGCCCCGCTCCTTCTCGCCGGCGGTGAGGTCCAGCGCTGCATAGAACCCCGAGGTCGCCACCAGTACCAGGAGGAGGTAAGGCAGGAGCGCGGCGGCGAAGCTCGCGCCTCGGCGGGTCGCGTCGGCCAGGTCCTCCTCGCTGACGTCGAGGGGCCGTGCGGCGGCCGGAGCCTGGCCCAGGGTGGTCATGCGCTGGCGCAGGAGCTCACCCCCTTGCGCCTGGACGACCCGCGCGACCCGGCGCTCCATCGCGTCCGAGTCGACGTTGGTGGAATCCGCCAGCACCCGGATGGGGATGCTCGGCGGCGCTGCTCCAGCCGGCGTGACGAGCACCACGTGCGCCGTCTTGGACGAGACCAGGCGGCGAGCCTCGGACTCGACGTCGGCGGGCGGAGTCGCCCGGCGATCCACGACGTCGGCCCGGGCCTGCCGCGTCACCGCCTCGAGCACCGGGTCGGGCACGGGACCCCAGGCCGCCACGCGCGCCCGGGTCCGCTCGAGCTCGCCGCGCTTGTCGACCGCCACCGACCCGAGGAGGGTGAAGAGCAGCGGGTAGATCAATGCCGGCACGACGAAGGCCATGATCACGGTCCGCCGGTCGCGGAGCGTCTCCACCAGGTCCTTGCGAAAGATGTGGAAGACGATGCGGGGCCTCACGCCGCCACCTCGTCACCCACGCGGGCCAGGAAGGCGTCGGTGAGGGTCCGTGCCCCGGCGCGCGCGCAGACCTCCTCGACGGTGCCCTGATCGAGCACCTCTCCGCGATGGAGGAGAACCACCCGGTCGCAGAGGGCTTCGGCGTCCCCGAGGACGTGGGTGCTGAAGAGGATGGCCTTGCCGGCGGCGCGGGCCTCGCGGAATGCCTCCAGGAGGAAGCGGCCGGTGACCACGTCGAGCGCGGTGGTGGGCTCGTCGAGGATGAGCGCCGGGGGGTCGTGGACGAACGCGCGGGCGATGTTGGCTCGCTGCTTCTGGCCGGCGGAGAGCTTTCCGCAGGGTCGGTCGGCGAACTCGGACAGCCGGAAGCGACGGACGAGGGCGTCGACGCGGGGGGCGAGGGCGGGCTCCGGAATCTCGTGCAGCCGGCCGAAGTACCGGAGCACCTCGCGGGGCGTGAGGCGCTGATAGAGGGCGGTGTCGCCGGTGAGGAATCCGAGCGAGCGCTTGAGCTCGAACGCCTCGCCCTCGGTGCCGTGTCCGGCGATGCGGACGTCACCCGCGGTGGGGGTGAGGACGCCGGCGAGCATGCGAAGGACGGTGGTCTTTCCCGCGCCGTTGGGGCCGAGGAGGCCCACTACCTCGCCGCGGCCGACGCTGAAGGTCACGTCGGAGGCCGCGACGATCTCGCCGAAGCGCTTGGTGAGTCCGCGGGCCTCGATCATCCTCGCCGGGGGGCTCGTACCACAGAGCCCCGCCGAAGCGCCCCGGAGCGTCGTCCGCCGGTCTCGCGTCCGTAACGAGGTGTCTGGCACCTCGGTCGCCAACCCACGGAAGAATCACCGGATTTCGCGAATCCGCGTGTCACGAGGTGTCGTGACGGGCACCTCGTGACGGCCGGCGCCAGCGGGCCTCCGGGACCGGGCCGAGGTGTCTCGCACCTCGAGACGCACCGGCCCCCGACGACAGCACCTCGGAACGGCGTTTGTAACGAGGTGTCTGGCACCTCGAGGGGGCACCTCGAGGCGTGCGCCTCCGCGCGGGGGGCGCCCGTTATGGCTGGGCCTGGATCTGAGGGAAGGTCGTTCCCGTGAACCAGCAGATACCGGTGCCCGGGTCCTCGCCGTAGAGCGCGCCGACGTCCATGTTGCAGCTCACCGGGTAGAACGGATTGACCCCCGAGCCTGCGGCCCGGCCGTTCGCCGGATCGGCGAAGGGGTTGCAGTCGGCGTCCGACGCGCAGGTCGCGATCGGGGTGAGCAACAGCCCGTGGTACGACGCGCTGCACGCGCCCACCGTGTACGTCGCATCGGTCTCCGCCTGCGAGCCCTGGTACGCAGGCGCGCTGAGGAACCGCGTGTTGGAGAGCGTCACCGATTTCGGCGTCGCCGGTGGCGTCCCGTCCTGGGCCGCCGTGGCGTGGGCCGTGGTGAAGCTGGACACCGTGCAGATTCCCTGAGCATCCGGCGAGGCACCGATCTCTCCCCGTCCCACGTCCGCCGTGTCGGCCGGGAACGCCACGTTCCCGTCCGCGTCGACCGGGAGCAGGGACTGCGCCCGGAACACCACCTCCAGCTGCTCCGCCCCGAGCTTGTCGAACCGGAGGTTGTCCGCCATCCGTGGAGGGAGCACCGTGTCGTCACATCCAGCCCCGCCCGTGACCGCACCGGTCCGGTCCATCAGGAAGAGGTAACCCCCGAGGCTGGCACGCTGCACGAGACAGGTCGTATTCACGTCGCCGCCGCACCCACCGAGCACGGCGAATAGAGGGAACAACATCAAAGAGCGGTTGAGCATGGCGTCGTCGGTCCTCAGAACGTGAAGCGAGCGGTGAACCGGAAGCTGCGCACCGCCTGGTACTGCGTGGGCCGGCCCCAGTTCGGGTTGATGGCGTAGGTCTGGGGGTGCTGGTCGGGGTCGGGGAGGATGACCGTCTTCAGCTCGGGCCCATTCGGGCCGACGACCACCCCGCCGCGGGGCAGGCTTCCGTTGACGCCGTAAGGGGCCGGAATGCTGCCCTGCTGTCCGCTGACGATCGGTCCGGGATCGCGACCTCCGCCCGTGAGCGAGGGCAGGGTCACGTACTCCTCGTCGACCCGGATCGGATTCTGGAAGTTGAAGAGGTTGAAGCCGTCGACGCCGATCGAGAAGACGCTGTCCTTGCTGAAGCGATAGTTCACCGCAATGCGGGCATCGACACTGTGGACCCAGGGGAGCCGTCCGCCCTGTCCGCGCTCGAGGATGAAGACGTTCCCCGGTCCGTATCCCGTTTCGTTGGAGGGGCCGGTGTAGCTGATGGGAGGTCCGGAGGCCCCGGTATAGGTCAGGCCGAAGGAGAGGCTCAGCACCGGCAGGATCACGAACTCCTTCGAGGCATAGACCTTGACGGTGTGGGTGATGTCGCCCGACAACGGTCCGGTCTGATTCACGAGCAGCTGCGCCAGGTCGAACGTGGCGTTGATGTTGGGATCGAGCTGGCCAGTGTTGTTGACGAACAGGCCCTCGTAGTTCCCTCGCAGCTGCGACCAGGTGTAGCTGACCTGGGCCTGCCACAGGTCGCTGAAGCTCTTCGTGAACTGCACGGTGACCGCGTGGTAGGTGCGCGACGCCTTCGGGAAGGAGGTGGCGATGCCCTCTCCCGGGTTGCCGACGAAGTAGGTGTTCCCGTTGTCTGCCGACATGTCCTCGATCGTGCGGACCAGATTTCGGTAGGTGTACGAGAGGCCGAGACGCCCGTTGGGGACCACCTCGTATTCCCCACCGGCCACGATCTCGTCGTTGGCCGTGGGCTGGAGGTTGGGGTCCACCGCGGTCTTGTCCACGGCGACGTTCCGCCACTTCACGCTCGGCCAGGCAATGTGCGTGGACCGGTCGATCGTCGTTGCATCACAGCCGACCACGCCGACGACCCGAGGGTCGCAATCGTGGACGCCGATGATCTGGCTCTCCCCGGACAGGGCGCGGTCAGCGATGTCCAGCGGCACGGCTTCGTAGTACCGCCCGTAGTTGGCGAAGACCTTCGCCCGCCCCTGCTGAGTGGGATCCCACACGAACCCAATCCGCGGGGACCACTCGTTCCCCAGCTTCAGGCCGAGCAGCCCGTCCTTGTCGTAGATGTACTGACCGTCCCACCGGAGACCGAGATTCAGGGTGACCTTGTCCAGGATGCTCCAGCTGTCCTGGACGAAGCCGCCGATGATCACCGACTTGCTCTTCACCGTGAGGATGCCATCCCCCGCTGGGGTATCGATGTCCGAGAGGTACCCGAAGCGGCGCGCCTCCTCGACTCCGAGTGCGTTGCCCGCACCAACCGCTCCGGGCCCGAAGTCGAAGTAAGCGGCTCCACCCCCGTAGGTCTTGAGATGGTCGTAGTAGGAGATGCTCCCCTCGACCCCGCCCTTGATGACGTGATGGCCGAGCGCCGTCGCGAGATAGGTGAGCGTGGCCTTGCCCTGGAACGAGTCGAGGAGCTGGCGCTCGATGAAGTTTGGCCCGCCGTAGCTGGCCCAGCTGGTCTGGCACTTGGTGGTGCGATCGCCCGTGCCGCAGGCCTGACGCACGCTCGCCGGGACCTGATCCTCGAAGTCGAGGACGTTGCTGACGTAGAGCGGCAGGAGCGAGGGGATTCCGGCGAGCGTCTTGAGGTTGTGGATGTTGTCGAAGCCGCTCCCGTCGCCAGGCGCGCCCTCGTCGATTTGGTGGTGCCAGCCCAGCCGCACGTCGAGGAGCAGCTTCTTGTCCAGGAAGCCGCTGTTCAGCTCGGCGTTGACGTCGTAGGACGTGTCGTTGGTCAGGTAGTGGTTCGCGTTGAAGGTGCTGCTGGTCCAGCCGCTGACCGGGAACGGAGCGCGGGCCTGGAGAGCTCCCGGCAAGCGAAGGGCGAAGGCCGAGTCGCTGCCGCCGCTGGTCGGAGTCCCGGTGACGGTGACGCTCAACCGATGATCCGGACTGATGAGATAGGTCAGCTTCCCGATGAACTGGATCGACCTCTCGTCGGCGAACCGGCGCTGGTCGCTGTTCGGGATGAGCGAGTACGCCTGGTTTCCCTGCGAGTCCGTCTGCCCCGGATTCTCGATGTAGAACTGACGGTCGTACGAGTACCGGGTGAAGCTCGGCATGATCCCGGCAAAGAACCAGAGCTTGTCCTTGACGATGTACCCACCGAGCGTCGCTCCGAAGTCTCCGATGTTGTGGAGGTTGAGGGTCCCGGCGACCACGGCTCCGGCGGTGCTCACGGTCTGCGGAGTGCCCTGAAGGGCGCCGGGGGTGAAGGTGCCCCAGATGCTTCCGTGGAACTCGTTGCCGCCCGACTTGGTGACACCGCTCACCGCACCGCCGGTGGTCCGGCCGTACTCGGGCATGTAGCCGCCGGTGATGACGTTCACCTCGTCCAGGAACTCGACCGTGAGCGGAGTCCCGAGCACTCCGTACGCGGGGTTGTTCACGTTGAGCCCATCGATCAGGTACGAGTTCTCGGGCGAGGTGGCCCCGCTGATCGAGATCCCGTAGAGATCGACCGCGGCCTGGGGCGCCGCGGCTGCGATGGAGTCGAAGGAACGGGTCGCTCCGCCGACGCCTCCCGCGCGGGCCAGGGCGTAGTTGCGGATGAAGTCCTGGTTGAGGGTGGCTCCGACGGTGCTCGAGCCGACGTCCACCACCGGAGCGGATCCGACGACGGTGATGACCTCGCTGTTGATCGACTCCGGGAGCAGCTCGACGTTGAGCCGGAGCGTTCGATCCGCCTCGACCTCGATGCCGGCACGGACGTAGGGCCGGTAGGACTCCTTCTCGAACCGGAGGGCGTACGTCCCCGGAGGGAGCTGCGGGATGCGGTACAGGCCGCTGGAGTCGGTGACCACGATCTGCTCGCCTTGCAGATTCGGCGAGGTCGCCGTCACCACCACGTCTGCTACCGGAGCGTGGCTCTGCGCGTCGACCACGTTTCCGGTCAGCACCGAGCTGGACGCCTGGGCCAGCACCATCGAGGGGAGCAGCACGGCCGCCAGCAGCAGGGGCGGGCCGACCCTTCCCAAGCGATTCGATCTCACGAACTTCCCTCCTCCGTTGGAAGGAAGTGGGATAGCGGAGCGACGCCCACGCTTTCCTTGGTCCGACCGACCGGTACGCGTGGTGGTACGGGGTCGGTTCGGTCCGCGCGCCCCTCGTCCGTGCGCGAGCTCGACGGTGCTCGGGCTGCGCCCGCCTGACTCGGGCACCATCGTCGAATCGCTCCGACGTAGAACGTCCGCACCATCCAGATGGGCCGGGGCTCTCGACCCGGGCGGGGCGCGAGGCTGCGGCGCGCACGAGGAAGGGCGAGGGCGACCCCTCTCGGCTTCGAGCCGCCGACGAGTCTCAAGCCGGGACGACGCAGGCGACCCGCTGGGACTCAGGCCGCCGAGGACTCTCGAGCGGGGACGACCGCGGTGCACTCGCCCGGCTTCGGCCTGCCGACTCCTCGGTGGGGACGACCACGGCGACCCCGCTCGGCGTCAGGCCGCCGACGATTCCTGATCGGCGAGCGTGCCCATCAGCTCGGATCGCGTCGAGACACCGACCTTCTCGAACAGCCGCGCCAGGGTGTTCCGCACCGTGTTGATCGAGATCCCGAGGACGCGGCCGATCTCCCGGTTGGTGAGCCCACCGCGCAGGTGTTGAACGACCTCGCTCTCGCGCCGGGTGAGGCCCTTGGTCGTCACCTGCCCACCGACGAGCTGGGCGCGGGAACGAACGCCCGTCTTGTCGAAGATGCGGACCAGGAGGTTTCGCACTGCCGCCACCGACCGCCCCGTGGCCAGCGCGATCTGCGCGTTGGTGTAGCCGAGCCGGACGTACTCCACGATCTCGGACTCGCGGGGACTGAGGGCGCGTGCCGGCCCGGAGCTCGCCATTCCCGTCCCCTCGTCGGCGAGGATCAGGACGGGCAGAAGCCCCGCGAGGGTCCGGACCTCGTCGGCCGAGAAGGCTCGGTCCTCGCGCTCGAGCACGAGCCTCGCTCGCAGCGTTCCGAATCGCTTGAGCTCCAGGCAGAGCAGCCCCGGCGGAAGCGCCCCGCCCCTCTCCGGACTCCGGCCACGCCCTCGGGAGATCTCGGTCCGGAGCTCACCGAAGGGTGGCGCCTCGACCCAGGTCCCACGGCTGAAGGGAACGTGAACGCCGATCGCCAGCAGGGCGTCGGAGCGGAAGCGGGCGCGGCAATCGCACGAGAGCGCCAGCCGGGTGATCTCGCTCACCAGCTCCATCGCCTCGGGCGTGCGGAGCGCGCGGGGCCTTCCTTCCTCGTCCGCCGTCGATGTCGAACCCTCCTCCAGCCGTGCCGATGAATCGCTCACCCGAAACCTCTGCAGCGCCCCGAGCCGGGGCTGGCCTCCCCTGACGTGTTGCGGGTCCCAGTCGGCGCAGGCTGGGACACGAGCAGTGAAGCCTCGTTCCGGCGACGTGCGGGCGACGAGAGCCCACGTG
>DATJVY010000054.1:0-40509 GCA_035501615.1 Myxococcaceae bacterium | reverse complement strand
CACCCTCGCGGCGCAGGCCTCGGCGGTCGCTCTCTCGGCCGGGGCTGCGGCGAACGCGAACTACGAGAACGGGGTGGCGGTCTTCACCGCATCGAAGACGGGGCTGATGTACGAGGCCTCCGTCGGCGGGCAGAAGTTCACTTACCATCCCTTCACCGCGGCGCGCTGAGGTTCGTCGCGAACGCGAGGCCGATCGCGCCTTGACCTCTCGCACCCCGGGTGCCCAGACGCCCTTGGAGGACGAGAAGAGTCCGCGCGCGAGCTCGGGCAGCTTGCGGACGAATCCCCGGACGTGGCTGGCCAGCAGGTCCCGGGGCCACATCGCGTCGTAGGTCAGCATCGCCGGACCGTCGGCGAGCATGACGACCGGCGACGGGTTCCCCGCGGGCGCCGTCGTGCCGAGCCACGTGCACGCTTCGGACTATCAAGGGGTGGTCATCTAGGGTGAGCTCAACCACTGCGCGGGAAAGGATCCTCCGGTGGCGCTCGCTCCCGGCTCGTACTGGTCCCACCGGGCCCGCCTCGTTCACGCGAACGCGTGCAGCGCCGCCGGACCGTGCATCGTCTATCTCACCGCCCCGAAGGGATTCGACCTCACCTTCGTGAAGTGAGGGATCAAGGACCTCCCCGAGTGCTCGTCCCAGCGAGGGCGGGCACCTCGAGGAGGTACCGACTCCTCGCCGGAGTCCGAGGTGAGACGGACTCGATCGCCCGCCGGCAATCGGCGGTCCGGCCATAGCCGACGATCGCCGAGGTCAGGAAGAGGGCTCCGAGAGCGAGCGCCCCGACGCGCAACACCGGCCGCCTGCCCCTGAGCGGGGAATGCAGGGCTCCGGGTGCGAGGGCGCATGCACTCACCGGGGGGAGAGCCCCTCGCACCCGGAGGCAGTTCCGGTGGGAAGCGGACGCGCTACAGCGTGCGCGCGGAGTCGCATGCCGCGCAGCATCCGGGAACGAATCCAGGCGGGGTTCCGGTGACTTGGCGCTGGCCCTGAACTTGCTCTCCCTGAGCTCGCCATGAAGCGCCCGCACCTCTGGTTCAGGAACGTCGTCCACTCGGGGCGCCACTGTCACCCGCTCGGCCTGCTGCTCGTCGGGCTGATCGTCGCGACCCTCGGCACCCCCGGTCCCCGCCCCCTCGCCCCCGCCACTCCGGAAAGGGTGGCCGCTCGGGGATGACGTCTCCGGATTGGACCGCAGGCCCGGTTCCTTCGCCCGTAGGATTGCCCGCGAGCTCCGGCCAGCAGTCGCCGGAGTGTCCCTGGGGGTCGTCATGAAGCGAGCGCGCGTCGCGGCCGGCAGCGGCCTCATCCTCGGCTTCGCCGCAGCAATGGTCGCGGTGGCGCGCCACTTCGCGGCTGACCCGTGGGAGCCGGTGGCCTTTCCCGTCTCGACACTCGGCGCGACCGCGGCGACCGTGGCCCTCGCCTCGCTGTACGAGTGGATCGTCCATCGCCACGTCTACCATCGCCCATCGCCCGTTCCGCTGTTGCAGGGAATCCGCGAGATGCACCACGTGGCACGAGCCCTCTAGCCGGTCGCGGCGGCCTCCCCGTCGCGGGAGAGTGCAGGCCACCGAGTGAAGACGTTGCGTCCGGGACGCCTCGCATGCAGGCATTGCGGCAGGCGCGCGAGCGGGCTTCCCCGAGAGCCTCGACCGGGCGCGCTCCCGGAGCCGCGCTTCGTGAGGAGGCGTCGAGTGTTGCCATGAGCGCTCCTTTCTCCGGGGCCAGTCCGGCGGAGCGACCCCGGGGAGCCGAGAGGGCGGCGAGCACGCGCAACCGGGGCCACGCCCGTCCACGAGCGAGCGGCACGCGCCTTGCTCGCTCGAGGGGTGACGCCATGCGCTCACTCCGCCGCACTGCCGGGCTCACTCTCCTCATCGCCGCTCTATGCGCGTCATGCGGCCGGGGCGGGAATGGTGGCGGAGGCGGGGGAGGCGCGAGCGCCTTCCTCGGCGTCTGGCAGTACGAGACGGGCTCGTACAGCTTCGTCAACTGCTACACCACCTCGCGCAACGTCGACCTCACACGCACCGGCTTTCAGATCGTCGACCAGGGGAAGCTCGTGCGCATCGACCCGGACGGCTGCCGGTTCACCGTCGTCCAGAGCACCGCGACGAATGCCGGCGGGGTGGTCGGCGAGGAGTGCACGGTGAGCGGGACCGACGGACTCGGAAACCCGATCACCACGCTCTACCACCTGAAGAGCCTGGTCATGTCGCTCTTCGACGGTGGCACGCGGATGGCCGAGGTCTTCGACCTGGACGCCACGCAGACGAATAGCCTCGGCACGTTCACCTGCGACATCTCCGGGAGCAACACGCTCGACCGCGCGCCCTGAGCGGTGGCCGGCGGCGAGCCTCCTCAGCGGCCACGCCGAACGTCGCGCAGGATCTCCCTCGCCGCGTTGTACCCGCACGCGCCCATCACCCCACCGCCGGGATGGGTGGCGGCGCCGCAGAGGTAGAGCCCCCGGACCGGCGTCCGGTAGTCGGCGTACCCCGGGAGGGGGCGCATGAAGTGGAGCTGCGAGAGGCCCATCGCCCCCTGGAAGATGTTTCCGCCGGTGAGGCCGAACCGGCGCTCCAGGTCGACCGGGGAAAGCACCTGACGGCCCACGATGCTCCTCCGGAAGCCGGGAGCGACCTCCTCGACCAGCTCGATGCAGCGATCGGCGAACGCTTCCTTGCGCTCGTCCCAGGTCCCCTCGGCGAGGCGATAGGGGGCGTACTGGACGAACATCTGCATCACGTGCCGTCCGGGCGGTGCCACCGACGGGTCCACCGCCGAGGGGATGGTGCACTCCAGCACCGGCGAGGACGACGGCCGTCCGGCGCGGGCGTCGTCGTAGGCGTGCTCGATGTAGTCGACGCTGGGGCAGACGTGGATGGTGCCGCGGTGCTGAGGGCCGGGGGCGTGGCCCGGAAGGGCGGTGAAGCTCGGGAGCTCGGAGAGACCGAGGTTGATCTTCAGGGAGGCGCTCGAATAGTCGATTCCCCGGACCGCCTCCGCGACCTCGCTCGACAGATGCTCGGTCCCCACGAGCCGGAGGAGCGTCACGGAGGCGTCGGCGTTGGAGACCACCCGCCGCGCGGGAAGCTCGGCGCCGTCGTCGAGCACCACGCCCGTCGCTCGCCCGTCCTTCACCTGCACGCGGACCACCGGAGCTCGGGTGCGGATCTCTGCGCCCGCGGCGCGAGCGGCGGAGGCGATGGCCTCGCTGAGAGACCCCATCCCTCCCTTGACGTAGCCCCAGACGCCCCTCGCTCCGTTGCACTCTCCCATCACGTGGTGGAAGAGCACGTAGGCGGTCCCCGGGGTCGACGGCGACGCCATCGCTCCGATGATCGCATCGGTGGCGAGCGCGGACTTGAGCTGATCGGACTCGAACCACCGATCCAGGATCGTCCTCGCCGGAGCGGTCAGGATCTCCAGCGCCCGGGGCCCGTCCCTTCCCAGGCGCAGGAAGCGCAGCCCGGTCCTCGCGAGCCGGAGGAGGTCTCCCGGGCGGCGGGAGAACGGGTCGGCCGGGGTCTCGAGGATCGTGGGCTCGATGGCGTCGGCGATCCGCTCCAGCATCGCCTCGTAGGCAGGGAGCCGGTCCGCATCGCGCACCGAGAACTTCGAGACCTCCCTGTGGTTCAGCTCCGCGTCGGGGCCCATCAGGAGGTAGCGGCCGTCCGGGAAGGGTGTGAACGAGGACGGGTTGCGCGGAAGGAGCTCGTAGCCGTGTCGCCCCAGCTCCAGATCACGGACGATCTCCGGCCGGAAGAGACTCACCACGTAGGCGGCGGTCGAGACCCGGAAGCCCGGCCACGGCTCCTCGGTGACCGCGGCGCCACCCACCCGATCGCGCGCCTCGAGCACCAGGACCTTCTGTCCGGCCCGCGCGAGGTACGCGGCAGTGACCAGCCCGTTGTGACCCCCTCCGACGACGATGACGTCCCAGGTCTCCATGAGGCGGCGGAGAAGACCATGGACGGCCGGCGGCCGCGACGGTCAATTGGAGCCGCGGTGCAGGCGGGCCTGGATGTAAGGCTTGAACTCCGTCGAGGGTCCGGGCGGCGCGATCTCGAAAGTGAGGTCGATCCGATCCTTCGACGGCCAGGTGTAAGTCAGCCGGAACCGAGGTCCCGGTGCCGTCGCGTCGCTCACGAACACCAGCGTGGAGGCGTTCGGCGTCTGGACGAGGTACCGGATGACGTGACCCTCGTTGTCCACGTAGTCGGCGCGCAGCTGCCCGTTCTCGGAGAAGAGCAGCAGGAGGTCGTCGTGGGTGAACGCCGCGCGATCCTTCGTCGGCGGGTACTCGGCGTGGTTCCGCCTCAGGAGCGCGCGCCCCCCTGCCCCGCGCTCGACCGTCATCCAGCCGCTGGCACCAGGGGTCCTGGGGTCGGGGTCGGCCACCCAGCGACCCATCAGCGGCGCCGCGGCGGCCAGCGGGTCGGGTTCCGCGGCGGGCGCCGACGGGCCAGCCCCGACGAGCAGCGGCATCAGGATTCCGAGCGAGGCGAGTGTCACGCGACTTCCCTCCTCCCGGGCGTCCCGAGGGAGTCGAGACGCAGGAACGAGACTCCGGGGGCCCCATGGTCGACGGGTGGCGAGTTCGCCGGCGACCCAGTCCGACCGCCCCGTATAGCCCAGGGGCCGAGTGGCGGTCTCCGAAGAGCTCGTACGCCCAAGGGCCAAGAACCCACGGTTCACGAACGGAGGTGTGGAGAACCTCCGCGAGTCGGCCCAAGCTCCGTCCCGGGAGGGTCAGGCATGCACTCTGGCGTTCGAGCGGTGGGTGCTGTGCGGGTGGCGCTCGTGGTGGCGGCGCTGCTGGCCTGCGTCGAGGCGGCCGCGCAGGTCAACGTGGTCGTCCCTCCCAGCGTCCTTCTTCCCAACTACGACCGGGTCTATCCGGGGCTCCAGGAAGGCCTCGAGGGCGGCGCGTACATCGCCCGGGCGCGCAACGCCGCCGCGGTGTTCTACAACCCGGCCGGGCTGGCCCTGACCGATCGCACCGCCCTGAACGCCAGCGCGCAGGGCTACCAGCTCACCACGGTGAGCGGGACGGGGTTCGAGGACAACTCGCCCGTGTCCTCCTTCAAGGCGATCCCCACCTTCGTCGGCGTGGCGCTGGGCAAGGACGTGTTCGACTGGGACCGGCTCCGGCTCGGCTTCGCCATCTTCCAGACCGCCGCCTGGGACCAGGCGGTGCAGGCGGGAACCACGGTCGACCCGAACACCCGGGCCTCGTATTCGGTCAAGTCGAACTTCGACGTCCTCGTCCCCGCGTTCTCCGTCGCCTACGGGTTCACTCCCACCTTCCGGATGGGGCTCTCGCTGGAGTTCCCCTACACCACCGTCTCCGATCTCGGGTTCCTCTCGGGCGAGGCGACCACCGCGACGAGCTCGCTGAGCACGCAGCGAACGCTCGCCGCGGGAGGAAGCATCCTCCACTTCATCCCGGCCCTGGCCGTGCAATGGGATGCGCTTCCCTGGCTCGCGCTCGGAGCGGTGGTCCACTCGCCGGGAATCAAGATCCTCTCCAGCGGGAACCTCACCTACGAGGCGATCACCGTCCAGGACGCCTCGAGCGTCCACACGACGTTCAAGGACCCCTCGGCGGACTTCAACTACAAGCAACCGCTGCAGGTTGCGCTCGGCGTCGCGTTCCGCTTCGGCCCGGCGGAGATCGAGGTGGACGTGAAGTGGCACGACGGAGCCGACCTGTACAACCTCATGGCCACGTCCCAGCAGTACCGTTCCACCTCGGTCTCGGCCACTGGCCCGCCGGTGGTGACCAACGGAACCATCCAGCCCATCGTCTACGGGGCGCGTCAGACCTGGAACGGCAGCGTCGGGGGCCATTACCAGCTGACCAAGACGGTCACGCTGAACGCCGGGGTGTACATGGACAACTCGCCCGTCGCCCCCGGCAGCGAGGGGTTCCGCAAGGTGAACCTCATCGGCGTCCGCGGCGGCGGCTCGTTCACCATCGGCAAGGTCGGCCTGTCGATCGGCCTCGGATGGGAGCACGGCAGCGCGGCCGACAACCTCTCGCCCGATTCGGGGAACCCCGGCGGCATCCCCTCCTACGCCGGCAACCTGTCGCTCACCACGCTGAGCCTCCTGTTCGCGGTGTCGTTCAGCTTCTGAGCCACGGCACCGACGCCGGACAGCCACGGAGCCGACACCGAGCCGACACGGCGTCGGGTCATTCATTTGCACGAGCAATCATTCTCGGCGAATCCTTGGTCCCGTCCCGGCAGGGAACGCGGGCTCGCCGGGCCTCCACCGTGGGCCAGATCCTCGTCGTCGAAGACGATTCGGACATCCGGATGTGGATGCTCTCGGCACTCGACGCCACGGGGCACGTGGTGTCCGTCGCCGCCGACGGGGCCGAGGGTCTGACCGCGCTCGACGCGGTGGAGCGGCCCTGCCTCGTGTTCCTGGATCTCCTCATGCCGGAGCTGGACGGGGTGGGCTTCCTCTCCGCGCTCTCGGAGCGCGGCGACCGCGACCAGTTCACCGTCGTGGTGATGTCCGCGCTCCCCGGCGCCGAGCAGGCGGTGCGCCGGTTCTCGAGCGTCGTGCGCGTGCTCTCCAAGCCGCTCGGCCTGAAGACCATCCTGCCCCTTGTCGAGCAGTACTGCAGCCCGGCGAGCTGAGCGCCGCCGTCGCAGCACGCGCGGCGCTCGCGACCCTGGTCGGCTGCCGGGTCACTGCATGTGCTGGCCGCCGTTGATGGCGATGTTGGCCCCGGTGACGAACGCCGCCTCGTCCGAGCAGAGGTAGATGATCAGCCCCGCCACCTCCTCGGGCTTACCGAGGCGCCCGATGGGGATCTGGGGGATGATCTTCGTCTCCAGCACTTCCTTGGGGATGGCCATCACCATCTTGGTCCCGATGTAGCCGGGGCTGATGGTGTTCACCGTGATTCCCTTCTTGGCCACCTCGAGCGCCAGGGACTTGGTGAAGCCGTGGATGCCCGCCTTGGCCGCGGCGTAGTTGGTCTGCCCGAAGGCGCCCTTGCTCCCGTTCACCGAGCTGACGTTGACGATGCGGCCCCAGCTCCGGTCCAGCATTCCCTCCAGGACCGGCTTGGTCATGTTGAACATGCTGTCGAGGTTGGTGCGCATCACCGCGTCCCAGTCGGCCTTGGTCATCTTGCGGAAGGTCATGTCCCGGGTGATGCCGGCGTTGTTGATCAGGATGTCGATGTGACCGACGTCCTTCTGGATCGCCGCGACGCACCGCTGCGCCGAGTCGTAGTCCGCGACGTCCACCGGGTAGGCATGGAAGTCATGCCCCTTCGCCCTCATGTCGGCGAGGGTCTCCCGGATGGTGGTGTTGTTGGGCGAGTGGGTGAGCACCACCCGGTAGCCCTTCTCGTGGAGCTTGGTGCAGATGCTGTACCCCAGGCCGCCGGCGCCTCCGGTGACCAGTGCGATGCGATCGGTGGACATGGGACCCTCCTCCCTGGATTCGACGAGGCGATCTTTCGACCCCCGAGCGGGTGACTGTCCAGAGCGCAGGCCTTGCGCCCCCGTCCCCCGGACCCTCGGTGGACGGGCGAGGCGGGGAGCCGAGCCCGCGGTTGCTGGAGTCTGACGCGGGGCGTCGAGGCGACGTCGGAGCGGCCGGGGCCACCGTGAGGGAGCCGCTCTCGACGGGGACCAGGCCGGACGCGGGACGGGCCTCCCCCGTCCCGATCGGATCGAGCGGCTGACCATCGCACCTCCACCGATGCGACGGCGAGGTCTCGCGCACCCCACGCGCCCGGCTCGACCCCCGCCCGAGCACTCCGAAGCCAGCGACTTTGCTTCGGATTGCCGCTGGCCCGCAGCTTGAAGTCGCAACCGGTGGGACTGAGGAGCTCACGAGAATGGCCATCTCCAGCCGGACCGTGCTGATCGTCGCCGGGGACGCCCGCACGGCGGACGCCTTCCACAACACGCTCGACCACGAGGCGCACCGCCTGTTCGAGGTGTCCTGCATCAAGGACGCCCTCGCCCTCGCCGCGCGCGAGCAGCTCGACGTCGTGGTCACCGACACCGCCCTCCCCGACGGGACCGGGCTCGCGCTCCTCCACGAGGTCCGCCGCGCGCAGCCCGACACCATGCGCATCCTCATGACCTCGCCGGCCGGAGTGGGCACGGCCCTGGAGGCGATGGAGCGCGGCGAGGTCTACCGCTTCCTCGTGAAGCCCTGGGACGGCGTCGAGCTCCGCGGCGTGGTGCGGGCCGCCGTCGACCGCCTCTACCGGTCGCGCGAGAACTCCCGCCTGCTCGACGGAGTGCAGAGCGAGATCCACCAGGCCATCGCCTGTGCGTATCCGGAGCTCCACCTGGTCCGCGATTCGGCGGGCTCCATCCTCCTCGACGACACCGAGGAGCGAGCCGCGGTCGCCATCGCCGCCGGCTGACGGCAAGCCTGCTCGCGCACATGGAGCCGACCCTGCCGGTCCTCGTCGTCGGCCCCGACGCGCCCGCGCCGGCGTTCCTCGAATCGCTGCGCGCCGCGGGGCTCGACCCTCGCCCCTGCACCCCGGACGACGTCCTCGGCCTGCTCGCCGCGGGAGTCGCCGAGGCGGTGCTGGCCCGTCCGGTGCCATTCTGGCGGCTGCTGCTCTCCCGCGTCGTCGCCTCGGGGGCCACCGCCGTCCTCCATGCCGAGGGTGCGGTCCCGCGCGCGCTCCCCGCTGGCGTGCGGGCGGCAGGCCGGGCGGAGGAGCTGGCCGGCCTGCTCCGGGAGGCCCGGGCCCAGCGCTCCGAGCCGGTTCCGGCGCAGGTGGCCCCGACGCTGGAGCAGCGCCTCGCCGACTCCGAGCGCTTCTCGTCGGAGGTCCAGGCGCTGCACCTGCTCCGCACGCCGGAGGAGATCGCCTGGGAGGCGGTCCGGCGGGTCCGCGGGCTGGTCCAGGCGGACCGGGTCCTCTGCTGGCGCATCGGCGACGACACCACCCTCGTGCTGGGGGCGGCCGATCCGGCTCTTCCCGCCCCTCCGGCGTCGATGCCCATCGGTGAGCTCCTCGCCGGAGCCTGCGCCGCCGATGCCGCGCCGGTCAGCCGCGCCGAGGGCGAGCTGCCCGAGGACTGGCGCGAGGCCGCCCGGAGGCGCGATGGCGCCGAGCCCGGGGCGATGGTGGCCATCCCGCTCGTGCGGGCGGGCGAGCTGGTGGGCGTGCTCGAGGCCGTTCGACGGCCGGGCCGCCCTGCGTTCACCGACTTCGAGCGGCACCGGTTCGCGAGCTGGGGGAGCCAGGTGGCCACCGCGCTGGCCGGCGCGCTGAACACCGCGCGGCTCCACCAGGCGCAGAGCGAGATCCTCGCCGCCAACGCCGCCCTGGAAGCGAAGATCGAGCTCCGCACGCGCGCCGTGGTGCACGCCAAGCGGGAGTGGGAGCGGACCTTCGACGCCATCCACGAGCCCATCGCGCTCCAGGACGGCTTCGTCATCCGCCGGGCCAATCTCGCCTATGCCGAGGTGGCCGGCGTTCCCATCACCCAGGTTCCGGGGAAGACCTGCCACCAGCTGCTCGCCGGTCGGGTCGCGCCCTGCGTGGGGTGTCCCCTGGCCACCGGAGCGCCGGAGCTGTCGGCCGAGATCGCGCTCCCCCGTGGCCGCACGGTGCGCTTCAGCGGCTTCCGGACCGAGGCCGGTCCCGACACGGACCTGGTGGTGGTCCACTACCGCGACGTCACCGTCCAGCGGATGCTGGAGGGGCGCCTGCGCGAGAACGAGCGGCTGGCGTCGCTGGGCCAGCTCGCCCACGGCGCGGCGCAGGAGATCCAGGCGCCCCTGGCGACGGTGCTGAGCAACCTCTCCACCCTCAAGGGGACGGCCGCGGAGCTCGATTCGGGCGCGGCGTCCATCGAGCGGGCGGCCCGCCTCTGCGGCCAGGGGGCGACCCCGGCCGCGGTACGGGCGCTCACCGAGGTGCAGTTCCGCGATCTGGCCACGGGCCTCCGCGAGCTCCTCCACGACGTGGAGGACGCGGCGCAGCGGATCGGCGCCATCGTCAAGGGCCTCCGCGACCTCGCGCGCCAGGACGTGGCCCGGCCCGAGGCGGTCGACCCGAACGACTCCGTCCTGCGGGCGCTGCGGACCGAGCTCGGTGACGCGGCCGGGACGGTCACCGTGCGTGCGGAGAGCACGGCGCGGGTGATGGTGACCGCCGGCCAGCTGGAGCAGGCGCTGGTCCAGCTGGTGCGCAATGCACGCCTGGCGGCGCCCTCCGGTGCGCTCCGGGTCCGCACTCGCGACGAACAGGGGGCGGTGGTCCTCGAGGTGCAGGACGAGGGTCCGGGCATCCCTGCGGCCCACCTCTCGCGCATCTTCGAGCCCTTCTTCACCACCCGCGGCGGGCCCCAGGGCATCGGTCTGGGGCTGACGCTGGTGTGGAGCATCGTCCAGCGCGCCGGAGGGACCCTCGAGGTCACCTCGGAGCCCGGGCTGGGCAGCACCTTCCGGATCCGCCTGCCGGCGCTCGCCGCTCCCTCCGCCCCGGCACGGCCGGGGGACGTGGCGGCCTAGGGCCCTCCTCTAGAAGAGCAGCCGCGTCGGCTGCTCGAGCAGCGTCTTCAGCTCCTGGAGGTACTGGGCACCGAGCGCACCGTCGACGATGCGGTGGTCCCCGGAGAAGGTCGCGGACATCGTCCGGCGGACGACCACCTTGCCCTCCCGCACCACCGCCCGTTCCGCCACCGCGCCCACCGCCACGATGGACGCCTGGGGCGGATTGATGACCGCGATGAAGGAGTCCACCCCGAACATTCCGAGGTTGGAGACGGTGATCGAGCCGCCCGAGTACTCCTCCGGCTTGAGGGCCTTCCGGCGTGCGCGCTCGGCGAGCTCGCGGCTCTCGGCGGAGATGGTGCCCAGCGACTTCAGATCCGCGTCGCGGATGACCGGCGTGATCAGCCCGTCCTCGATCGCCACCGCGATGCCCACGTCGACCGTGTGGTACTGGAGGATGCGGTCGCCCTGGAGCGAGACGTTCACCTTCGGCTGGCGCCGGAGCGCCACCGCCGCGGCCTTGACGATGAGGTCGTTGACCGAGACCTTGATCTCGGCGGCCTTGGCCTGCTCCCGGACCTTGAGCGCCTCCTCCATGTCGATGTCGACGGTGACGTAGAAGTGCGGGACACCGGGCTTCACCTCGGCCATGCGCTGGCCGATGATCTTGCGCATCCCCGAGACGGGAAGGACCTCGGCCTCGCGACGACCGAAGATGGGCACCGGCGCCGGGGCGGGACCACGCCCCGCGGGAGCCGGCGCGGCGGCGGCCTGGCCCTGACCGATGGCGGCCTCCACGTCGCGCTTGATGATGCGACCGCTCGGGCCCGAGCCCTGCACCGCGCTCAGGTCGAGGCCCTCGTCGCGCGCCATCCGCTTCGCCAGAGGAGAGGCCCGGAGGCGGCCGTTGTCCTCGACGCGCGCAGGCTCCTCGGCACGGCGGATCGGAACCACCTGTGCGGGACCGGCGGGCTTCTGGGCCGGGGGAGCCTCGCGGCGCGGTTCGGGGGCGGGCGGAGGCGCGGGCTTCGCCGGCGCGGCGGGAGGAGCGGCGGCGGCCGCGGGCTTGGGCGCGGACGCGACGACCTTCTCCCCCTTGGCGCCGATGACCGCGATGGGGGCACCGACCTTGCCGGTCTCGCCCTCGGGGACGAGGATCTTCAGCAACACGCCGTCGTCGAACGACTCGACCTCGAGGTTGGACTTGTCGGTCTCGACCTCGGCGATGGCCTCGCCGGAGGAGACGGTGTCCCCCTCCTTCTTGAGCCACTTGACGATCTTGCCCTCGGTCATCGTGGGCGAGAGCGCCGGAAGCTGAACCTCGGTCGCCATCGTCAGGTCCCCTGTTCCCGGTACATCACCTTCTTCACCGCGGCGACGATCCCCTCGGTCGAGACCTCGGTGGCCTTCTCCAGCACCGCAGCGTAGCTGCGGTTCACGTCCAGGCCGGTCACCCGCTCCACCGGAGCGTCCAGCTCGTCGAAGGCCTTCAGCTGGAGGAGGTCCGCGACCTGCGCGCCCATCCCGCAGAAGTTCCAGCCCTCCTCCACGACGACCACCCGGTGGGTCTTCCGGACCGAGGCGAGGATGGCCTCCTCGTCCAGCGGCTTGAGCGTGCGCAGGTCCAGCAGATCGACGTGGATGCCTTCCCTCTCGAGCAGCTGCGCCGCCTGCTCGACGAAGTAGTACATCCGCGACCAGGTGATGATGGTCGCGTCGCTCCCCTCGCGCTTGAGGTCCGCCTTGCCGATGGGCAGCACGTGCTCACCGGCGGGCACCTCGCCCTTCACCCCGTAGAGCAGCTCGGCCTCGAGGAAGATGACCGGGTTGTCGTCGCGGATGGCCGCCTTCAGGAGTCCCTTCGCGTCGGCCGGGGTCGACGGCGCCAGCACCTTGAGCCCCGGGAAGTGGACGTAGTTCGCCTCCAGCGACTGGCTGTGCTGCGAGGAGAGGCGCCCGCCCGCGCCGTTCGGTCCCCGGAAGACGATGGGACAGCGCAGCTGCCCGCCCGACATGTGGCGGAGCTTCGCCGCGTTGTTGACGATCTGGTCCATCGCCAGGATGGCGAAGTTCCAGGTCATCATCTCGATGACCGGCCGGAGCCCGACCATCGCCGCGCCCACGCCGAGGCCGGCGAAGCCCAGCTCGCTGATCGGCGCGTCCACCACCCGGGCGCTGCCGAACTTGTCGAGGAGCCCCTGGGTGACCTTGTAGGCCCCGTTGTAGCGCGCGACCTCCTCGCCCATGAGGAAGACGTTGACGTCCCGCTCCATCTCCTCGGAGAGCGCCTGGTTCAGCGCCTCACGCCATGCGATCTCTGGCATCGGTCGGTCGTCCCTCGTCCGTCAGGCCCGCTTCAACCCGGCCTTCTTGTCTGCCTCCTCGGCCTGCTCGCGCGGCTCGAGGTCCCAGGTCACCTTGTAGTCCTTCGCGCCGGGCCAGTGCGGCCACTCCACCTTCATCCCGTGCACCCGCTCCCTCGGCTTCACGTCCGGCTCTCCGGGCTCGACGAGGACGTCCTCGTGGAGCTCGTCGAGCGAGGGCTCGGGCGACTCGTCGGCGTACTTCACCGCCGCGTCCACGGTGGCCTTCACCTCGGCGTCGATGGCCTCGAAGTCGGATTCGGGGAACTTCAGCTGCTCCACGCAGTACTGGCGCAGCTTGGGGATGGGATCCCCCTTCCGCTCCTTCTCCACCTCGGTCTTCGTCCGGTACGTTGCCGGATCGGACATGGAGTGGCCGCGGTAGCGGTAGGTGTTCGCCTCCAGGAGGACGGGCCCCTTCCCCGACCGGGCGTGGGCGGCGCAGTCCTTCACCACCTCGTACATCTTGAGCACGTCCATCCCGTCGGCGGGCTCGCCGCGGATGCCGTAGGCCGCCGCGCGCTTGTAGACCTCGGGCATCGGCGAGACGCGGGCGAAGGCCGTGCCCATGCCGTAGCGGTTGTTCTCGCAGAGGAAGATGACCGGGAGCGACCACTTGGCCGCCATGTTCAGCGTCTCGTGGAACGCGCCCTGGTTGGCCGCGGCCTCGCCGAAGTAGCAGACCGCGACCCGGCCGTCGTTCCGGTACCGCGAGGCGAAGCCCAGTCCGGCGGCGAGGGGAATCTGGCCACCGACGATGCCGTAGCCACCGAGCACGAAGTGCTCGACGTCGAAGATGTGCATCGAGCCGCCCTTGCCCTTGCAGTAGCCGGTGGCCCTGCCGAAGAGCTCGGCCATGACCATCCCCGGGTCGGCGCCCCGGGTGAGCGGGTAGGCGTGATCGCGGTAGGCCCCGATCTGGTAGTCGTCGGGACGCAGCGCCTCGGTCGCCCCCACCGCGACCGCCTCCTGCCCGATGTAGAGGTGGCAGAAGCCGTTGATCTTGCCCTGGGTGTAGGCCTGTGCGGCCCGCTCCTCGAAGCGCCGGATCAGGAACATCTTCCGGTACATCGAGAGCAGGAGCTCTTTCGGATACGCGGGTGCCATGCCGGGGCGCTGCATATCGGCTCGAGGCATGTTTTTCCAAGCGTTCGGCATGCCGCGGCGCGGCGAAGACCGTCGGATCGAAGGTGTCTGGCACCCTCGGTCCTCAGTCGAGCGCGAGGTGAGGGACCACCGAGACCCGCGGCTCGAGGGTGGACACCCTTCCCGAGTGTCCGGTCGCGACCAGAACGATCTCCGCCTCGGGGAAGGTGGCCCGGAAGTCGTTCACGTGGCCGGGCTCGTTGTCGAACGCCGCCACCAGGCGCCCCAGGGAGGCCAGCCGCTCGTGGGCCGAGCGCTTGAAGGCCTCGTCACCGACGGCCGGGTCGTCGGGCTTCATCCAGAGCGCCACCCCCGCCGCCGGGAGGGGGAAGCCGAAGCGGCGCAGCACCTCCTCGGTCCCGGGACGCATCCGCTCGGGGCGGGCGGTCAGGTAGACCAGCTGAACCCCCGTGGCATGGACTCTCCGGGCGTAGGCCGCGGCTCCCCGGATGGGGACGTCGTGTAGGCAGGCCTCGGAGGTGAAGAAGCGCTCCACCCAGTGGGCGCGGAGCGACGGGAGCCACCGGGAGATGGCCTCCGGGTCGAGCCCGGCCCGGGCCAGCGCCTCACGGGTGTCGAACCCGGTGACCAGGTGCTCGGCCTGGAAGGCCTCCAGCGCCGGGATGCCGTGCGTGGCCGCGAAGTCCCGGATGATGGCTGCCTGGCGCGGGCGGTTGTCCAGGAGGGTCGAGTCGAGGTCGAAGGCGACGACCCCTCCCGGCCCGGACCTCGCCGCCGCGGCGAGGATGCCGGTGAGGACGCTCTGCCACTCCGGATGGGGCGGGAACTGCATCGAGGGCCACTCTCGCTCCGTGGCCCTCCGGTCGTCGACCCTGCCTCGCCTCTCAGCGAGCGAGGATGCGGTTGCGGCGACGGACCGCGGCCTCGTGCTCGTCGAGCAGCGCCGCCAGCTCCTCCAGCTCCTCCGGGGTCATGCTGTCGAGCGCACGGAGGACGTCCTCCATGCGGAACTCGGGGTCGAGGGTGATGGCCCCGACGAGGTCGATGACGGGGACGGGACGAGGGCTGGCTGGATCGGCCATGTCCCTCCGGAGACTGCACCCCCCGCGCCGGCTCCAACCCTCCGAATTCCGGGCATCTCGGGTGGGTCAGGCTCCGTGGGCGGGGGTCGCACCCACCCCCTGGGCCAGGAAGCGGCCCACGGAGATCTCCGTCTTGGCGTCCTCCACCTCCCCCTTCCGGCAGGCCTCGAGGAGCGCCTGCGGCCGCCACCAGCGGAGGGTGGCCCCCTCCTCCAGCGGGGAGCCGTCGCCGTGCGGCGCCTCCTGGGGGCGTCCGGTGACGTCGACCGCCGCGGGGTGAATCTTCTCGGAGAGGATTCCCGGGGCGAGGAAGAAGCTGCCCCCGAGCAGCGTCACCTCGTCGGGCGAGACGCGGTACCCCGCCTCTTCCAGCGTCTCCTCGGCGGCGCGGCGGCGGAGCCCTGCCTCTCCCTGGTCGTCCGGCTCGAGCACGCCCGCCACCAGCTCCTCGAGGAGGAGGTACGACCGCGCATCGGGCACGGGCAGGCGCATCCCGGCGCGGAAGTACGCCGCCGGCCGGAGCGTTCGCCGGGTCAGCACCTCGATGCCCCCGGGGCTCCGGCGCCAGACGAGGACCGCCACCGCGTCGGGAACCGGACGGTCGACGACGTCCACCCGGTAGTCGCGCGAGGCGGAGCCGTCGCCGTGGCGATTCCGGCAGACGAGCCGCTTGAGGTGAAGGAAGCCCTCGTCGCAGCGCGAGCCCGCCGTCAGGTCCTCCACCACCTCGATGTCCGTCACCACGTCCCGCGAGGAGCCCGTCATGATGTCCGGGAAGATGCCACGGCGGCGCGCGGCCCGGGGTGCCGGGCCCCCGCGACGGCGGCAGGGGTTAGTGTCCCCCCATGCACCTGGTGGCGACCGTCCAGCCGGTCCCGGAGCTCGAGGCCGCGGCCGGAGCACTGGTCGAGGCCGCGGGGATGACCGCGGCCGAGGCCCGGATGCGTCTTGCCCCCGAGCCCCCGGCGATCCTCGCGCGTCTTCCCGCCGAACGCGCCAGGGCCGTGGTCGCTGCCCTCGCCCGGGCGGCCACGAAGGCCCTGGCCATCGACGACGACGTTCCCACCGACACGGACCGCTTCCGGGTCCGCAGCTTCGCCCTCGGCGAGTCCGGAGCGCGCTTCACCAACCGGGGCGGGGAGACGCTCGAACTCCAGTGGGACACCGTGCGGCTGGTCCTCCGGGGAATCCGCTCCGAGCGCACCACCACGGCGCACACCGAGAGCCGCACGCAGTTCTCGCTGGGAAGGACGGTGCTCAGCGGCGGGCTCGTGTTGACCAAGAAGACCAGCTCCACGGTGCACGGTCACGAGGAGTCCGCAGAGCAGTTCATCCTCGTGCACGGCGAGGCCGGGGAGCGGGTGCTGCTCTCCGAGCGAACGCTGGAGTTCACGGGCCTCGGGCCACTGCTCCAGCCGGCGAGGACGGCGAACCTCGGGGTGCTCGCCCAGGAGCTGAAGCGCCACGCCCCGCGCGCGTTCCACGACGACCGGCTCCTCCGGCTCGGGCGGCGGGCGCTGCCGTTCGTCGTCGGCGGCGACCGGACGGTGCGCGCCGGCGGATCCGAGGTGCGGAAGCAGGACACGCGCGGCTCGGTCGACGTCCTCGCGGAGGTGCTGGACCGGGCCGTCCGCGAGGGCCTCCTCGGGTAGCCGGCCCGCTCGGTCCGGGGCAAGCCCCCCGCCACAGGGGACGCCCGTGGAAGCGCGCAGGGGCGTGCCAGCGTCCAGGCTCAGCCTGCGCTGGCGGTCATCCGGACCACCTCGGCGAACGCGGTCTGGCCGCTGGCCAGCTTCCGGACCGCGGCCTCGCGCAGCGTCCGCATCCCGGCCTTCCGGGCCAGCGTGGTCAGCTCGGGGGTGTTCGCGCCCGCGGCGATCGCCTCGCGGATCTCCCCGTTCACCGGCATGATCTCGAAGACGCCGGTCCGGCCGTAGAACCCGGTCCCGCGGCAGTGCACGCATCCCGCGCCCTGGAGGATCTGCACCCCGCCGGGGAGCAGCGGCAGCGGCGCCCCCAGCGCCAAGAGCTCGTCCTGGGTCAGGTTGTGCTCCGCCGCGCACCGGCTGCACACCCGGCGGAGGAGCCGCTGCGCCATCACCCCGAGGAGGCAGCTGGAGAGCAGGAACGGCGGCACCCCCAGGTCCTTCATCCGGCTGACCGCGCCCACCGCGTCGTTGGTGTGCAGCGTCGAGAGCACCAGGTGGCCGGTGAGCGCCGCCTGGATGGCATTCTCCGCCGTCTCCCCGTCGCGGATCTCACCCACCATGATGACGTCCGGGTCCTGGCGGAGGATGTGGCGGAGGGCGCTCGCGAAGTCGAGGTCGATCTTCGGCTGCACCTGGACCTGGTTGAACCCGTCCCAGACCATCTCGATGGGGTCCTCGATGGTGGTGACGTTCACCTCCGGCCCGGCCACGGCCTTCAGCGCCGAGTAGAGGGTGGTGGTCTTCCCGCTACCGGTGGGGCCCGTGACCAGGATGAGGCCGTGGGGCTCGTCGATCCACGACTCGAAGAGCCCCTTCTCGTCCTCGTCGAACCCCAGCTGGGCGATGTCCTGCACCAGCGTCTCGGGGTCGAAGATGCGGATCACCACCTTCTCGCCGAAGGCGGTGGGAAGGGTCGAGACGCGGAGCTCGATCTCCCGGCCGTCGCGCTCGGTCTTGATCCGTCCGTCCTGCGGCCGCCGCTTCTCGGAGATGTCGATGCGGGAGAGCATCTTCACCCGGCTGACGATGGGCGGATGCACGCCGCTCGGCAGCGTGTAGACGGGGTGGAGCACGCCGTCGATGCGCAGCCGCACCACCGTGGTGTCCCGCTTCGGCTCGATGTGGATGTCCGAGGCCCGGTTGTCGTAGGCATAGCGGAGCAGGTAGTCGACCGCCTGGACGATCGGCTTGTCCGAGGCGTCGAGCTCCGTGCTCCCCGAGAGCGAGACCAGCTGCTCGAAGTTCTGGAGCTGCGGGCCCGCCGTGGTGGCGAAGTCCGTCGCCGCCTGGGCCAGGGTCCGCTTGAAGCCGTAGATGTCGGCGATGGCCTTGAGGATGTCCGCCTTGGCCGAGAGCACCGGCTCGATCGGCATCCCCGCCAGGCGGTGGAGGTTCTCCAGCAGCTCCCGGTCGAAGGGGTTCGCCACCGCGACCACCAGGGCACCGGCCTCGGTCCGCTCCAGCGGCAGCAGCACGTGCTTCTGAGCGTAGGGCTTGGACACGGTCCGGGTGGCGAGGCCCATGTCCAGCTTCAGCGGGTCGATCTTCTTGTAGCCGACCCCCGCCGCCGCGGCGACCACCTCGGAGACGCGGTCCTGGTCGAGCGCCCGCCCCCCGGGGAGCGGAACCTGGAACGCCGCCACGACCTCGATGGGAGACACGGTGTAGCGCGCCTCGTCCTTGTCGGCGCCCACCTGCTTCAGCACCCGGGCCCGGGCCGCGCTCTCCTTGGTCCGGATGTCCTGGGCCTGGCTCGGGGTGAGGAGCTTGGCCTGGACCAGCGCGGCGAGCACGAAGCTGAGGGTGAAGTCGGCGCTGGTGCGCGCCACGGCGGCCTGGGTCATGGGAGGCGACCGGGGAGTCTACCCTCCGATGGCCCGCACCGCTGCTTCCACCCACTCCGGCGGGGTGGGGGCCGTGGCCATCGCCGCGGGCTCCCACCCGCGCGCCCGGAGCGCGGCGGCGGTGGTGGGACCCACCGCGACCGCCCGCACCGCGGGAACGAGCGCCCCGGCCCCGGGGAGCGCCAGGAAGGCCTCCACCGTGCGCGGAGAGCCGAAGAGCACGCACCGCGGAGGACGCGCGACCACCTCCGCCCATCCCTCGGGCTCCGCCCCGGCCGGGCTGGAGCGATAGGCCGCCACCCGCTCGACCGTCGCGCCCGCGCCGGCCAGCGCCTCCTCGAGCGCGCGCCGGCCCTGCTCCGCCGCCGGAAGGAGCACCGCCTCCCCCGGCTGGAGCATCTTCAGCATCGCCGCGGCGAGCCCCTCTCCGGTCGAGACCTCCGCCACCACCGCGGGCTCGAGCCCGTGCGAGCGCAGCGCGGCCGCCGTTCCCGGTCCCACCGCCGCCAGCTTCCGGCTCCGGAGAACGTCGAGCGTGCCGGCGGTGCGCGCCGCCTCCAGCAGGGCCGTCACGCCCCGCTCGCTCGCGAACGCCACCCAGGCGAACCTCCGCAGGAGCTCCGCCGCCGCCCGGAGCGGACGCGGATCGGTCGGTGGCTCGAGCTCGAGCAGCGGCACCGCGAGCACCTCCGCCCCCTCGTCCTCGAGCAGGAAGCAGAGCGGCTCGGCGCGCTCGCGGGGACGGGGAACCAGCACCCGGACGCCCGCGAGGCGCTGCCGGTGGGCCTCAGACACCGGGGCGGGCTCCGGCGTGGGCATCGAGGATCGCCCGTGCGCCGCGCCGGAGCAGCTCCTCCGCGAGCTCCCGGCCGAGGGCAGCGGCGCGCGACGCCGGGCCACGGCGCTCGGCGCGGACCACCGCGCTGCCGTCGGGCGCGCCCACCAGGCCCCGGACCCAGAGCTCCTGGCCCTGGAGGATCGCGTGCGCGGCCAGCGGCACGGTGCAACCGCCCTCGAGCGTCTCGAGGAAGGCCCGCTCGGCGTCGATGGGGACGCGCGTCGGAGGATGCTCCAGCGACTGCACCAGGGGCCGGTGCGCGCTTTCGCCCGGACACTCCAGGGCGAGCGCCCCCTGCCCCACCGCGGGCAGCATCACCTCCGGGGGGAGCAGCTCGGTGATCCGCCCCTCGAGCCCCAGGCGCCGGAGGCCCGCCAGCGCCAGGATGGAGCCCGCGAGCCCCAGCTCCTCGGTCTTCCGCAGGCGCGTGCCCACGTTTCCCCGGAGCGGCACCACCTCCACGTCGGGGCGGAGGGCGCGCAGCTGACAGGCGCGTCGCAGCGACGAGGTCCCGACCCGGCCGCCGGCGGGAATCCCCCCGAAGGCGAGGCCCCGCGGGCTCACCCACGCATCGCGCGGGTCCTCCCGCTCGGGCACGGCGGCGAGGACCAGCCCGGGGGGGAAGACGCTGGTCACGTCCTTCAGGCTGTGGACCGCGAGGTCCGCGCGCCCGTCGAGCAGCGCGGCCTCGATCTCCTTGATGAACAGGCCCTTGCCGCCGATCTGCGACAGCGGGCTGTCCAGCACCCGGTCGCCCTCGGTGGTGAGCTCGACCAGCGTCACCTCCGTGCCTGGCGCGCGGGCGCGGAGCAAGCCCGCCACGTGGTGCGCCTGCCACAGCGCGAGCGGGCTCTTGCGGGTCGCGATCCGGAGGGGCGGCATGGAACGCACCGGGCCGACCGTCAGCCCTCGCCCGCCTTGCGGGGCGATGCATCCAGGCCGAACAGCTCGGCCGCGGCGTCGACCAGCTCGCTGTCCCCGGCCTGCACCGCGCGCAGCTTCGCCGTTGGCTGGTGCAGCATCTTGTTGACGATGGCCGAGGTCATCGCCTCGACGACCCGGGCCTGCTCGGGGCTGAGCGGCGCGGGAAGGTTGGCCAGCGCCCGCTCCAGCTCGGCGCGGCGGATCTGCTCGGCCCGGGCGCGGAGCTGCGCCAGCACCGGGACCTGCTCGCGGACCGCGCGCTGGCGGATGTAGCGAGCCACCTCCTCCGCCACGAGCACCTCGGCCTTCGACGCGGCGGCCGCGCGGGCGGCCTGGTTCTCGTCGATGACCTTCTGGATGTCGTCGACGTCGTAGGCGAAGACCCCATCCAGGGTGTGCACCGCCGGGTCGACGTCGCGCGGCACCGCCAGGTCCACCAGGAACAGCGGCCGGTGCTTCCGCGGCTTGAGCACCTGGGACACCTTCTCCCGGGTGATGACCGGGGTGGGCGAGGCGGTGGTGCAGACCACCACGTCGGCGAGCAGCAGCGCGTCCTCCATCCGCTCGAAGTCCACCGCCTGCCCGTTGAGGGTGGCCGCGAGCGCCTCGGCCCGCTCGGCGGTGCGGTTGGCGACCAGGACCTTCGAGGCCCCCGCGGAGACGAGGTGCCGTCCGGCGAGCTCGGCCATCTCGCCGGCGCCGACCAGGAGCACCGTCTTCCCCTGCAGCCCGTCGAAGATGTGGCGGGCCATCTCCACCGCGGCGCTGGCCATCGAGGTGGCCGCACGCCCGAGGTCGGTCTCGGTCCGGACCCGCTTGGCGCTCCCGAAGGCGGCGGCGCAGATGCGGGCCAGCTCGCCGCGGGCCGCGCCGAGGCGCTGGGCCAGGTCGAAGGCGTCCTTCACCTGGCCCAGGATCTGCGGCTCGCCGAGGACCATCGAGTCGAGGCTGGCGGCCACGCGGAAGAGGTGGAGCACCGCCGCTTCGCCGTGGTGCGCGTAGAGGTAAGGCGCGAGGTCCTCGCCCGCGACTCCGGCCACCGCAGCCCGGGTCCGCTCGCCGAGGTCCGCGCCCGGACCCACCACGTAGAGCTCCACGCGGTTGCAGGTGGAGACCAGGAGGGCCTCCGCGGGGGCCTGGGCCATCACCTGGAGCAGCTCGGTCTGCCGCTCCTCGGCCAGCACCAGCCGCTCCCGGACGTCGACCGGGGCGGTGTGATGGGAGAGGCCGACGCAGACCAGCGGCGGGCTCATCGAGTCACCCACGGCCCGTACCGGCTGACGAAGGAGACCACCAGCACCCCGAAGCCCAGCATGGTCAGCACGGCCACCCGCCGCCCGCGCCACCCGGCGAAGATGCGCGCCTGCAGCAACACACCGAAGGCGATCCAGGCCACGACCACCGCGAGCTCGGCGGGGCTCCACCGCTCCTCGGGGCGGAGGCGGGCCTGCACCCAGGCGCCGGTGAGCAGGGTAAGCGACAGGGCGATGAATCCCCAGGCCACCAGCCGGCGATTGAGGTCGTCGAGCAGCTCGAGCGAGGGCACCCGCCGGAAGAAGGCACCGAACCGCTTGCCCTTCAGCGCCCGCTCCGCAGCGAGGTAGACGCCTGCCACGGCGGTCGCGACGCCGAACACCGCCAGCCCCGCGAGCGCCACCGCGATGTGCACGGGGAGCAGCGGCTGGCGCAGTCCGACCGTCAGCTCGGGGCCGGGCGCGCCCATCCACAGCGACGGCACCAGCACCGCGACCGCAGCCGGGGAGAGGAACGCGCCGAGGAGCGCCGCCCGGGTCCGGAGGTCGACGACGAGGAAGACCGCGACCAGGAGGAACGCCAGGATGCTCACCGTCTGTCCGAACCCGCTCGGGAGCCATCGTTGCGCCGAGAGGACCAGCGCGAGGCCAATGCCGTGCAGCACCCAGCCGCCCATGGTCAGGCCCCGCGCCACCCACCCGAGCCCCCTCCACCCTTGGGCGAGCACCGCCAGGTACGCCAGGGCGCCGAGCGCGTAGGCGTGGAAGGCGAGGGTGAAGCAGGCGCGGGACATGTCAGAGCTTGTTCAGCAAGTAGTCGGCGAGGAGTGCCGTCTCCGTCGGCGCGCCGGGTGGGTCGGGGACCTGGATGACGTAACCGCTCTCGACGTCGTACGCGCTCTCGCCGGCCACCACCGAGTCGGCGAGCCGCTCGGCGCCGAGCTCCGCGAGCTGCGCGTCGGTCTTCACCTTCTTGAGGAGCTGGTGCTCGTCGGGCCCGGACACGAGCGCCCTGAGATGCACCGCGGCCTCGACGGGATACTTCACGGTCTCGCCGGTCACGACGAGGGCGTGCTCGTGGACGTCGGCCTTGTCGCCGCTGGCCCACTCCTCCAGCATGGACTGCGGAAGAAAAAGCTTCACGGGTATCAGCACCTTAGCATCCAGGGGCGTGCGCGCCGGCCACCGCCCGTGTACATCATCGGTCCGTGGAGGGGGACCAGCACCCTGGCAGTCAGGGCCCGGTGTCATGGAGCAGGGTTCCAACGGTGCATTAGGAGGATAAATGGCTGGGCAGGATACGGTGAGCGTCACTGATTCGGAGTTCAAGGCGACCGTGCTCGACTCTGCGGAGCCGGTGCTCGTGGACTTCTGGGCTCCCTGGTGCGGGCCGTGCAAGGCCATCGCCCCGGCGCTCGACGAGCTCGCCACCCGGTACAAGGGCAAGGTCAAGGTCGCCAAGATGAACGTCGACGAGAACCAGCAGACCGCCCAGGACTACGGCGTCCGCGGCATCCCCACCCTCCTGGTCTTCAAGGGCGGCAAGGTGGTCGAGCAGATCGTCGGCGCCGTCCCCAAGAGCCGGCTCGAGGAGAGCTTCAAGAAGCTCGGGTAGTCCCCGGGCGGCCCGCTACTTCGCGAACCGCCAGGGGTCGTTGGGAGAGGTGACCTTCATCAGCTCCCAGGCGGCGAGCGCATCCACCACCCGGTCCAGCTCCGAGCTGAGGGACCGGGCGCGGGACGAGGCGAGGTAGCCCTCGGCGAACTTTCGCAGCTGCTCGCCGAGGAAGAGCCGGGCCAGGGTGACCTCGGTCTGGCGGAAGAACTCCAGGAACCGGAGCCCCATCCCGGTGCGGCCGGTGCGGTCGCTCTCGGTCTCCTGGCGCAGCACCTCCACCCGGGCCTCGACCGCCGGCCCGGTGGCCTCCACCTGGAAGCGGACCAACATCTCGGTCCCCACGGGCAGGAAGAAGCTGCTCTTGAGGAAGGCCCCGCTGACGCTGACGTTGGCGGAGACCAAGGTGGCCGAGAAGCGGCGCCCGTCCCCTTCTCCGATCCAGAGGACGAACGGCACGCCGAGCTTGGCGCGAGGGAATGCGCGGTGCTCGGGTCCGTCGTCCTGGGTGTCGAGCTCGATGCGCTGCCCGACCAGGTCGGCGCGGTGGAGCGCGGTGGACAGCCCCTCCCGGGCGCCGGGACCCGTGGACACTGCCTTGGAGCGACTGCGAGTTTCGTTCGCTTTGGCCATGGCTTGTCCCTCGCTTTCATATCACCATGCCGCCCCGTCACATCGCCGAAGGTAGGGGCTCGAGGGCGGCATGCTCGGCAATCTTCTGAAGCCGGAGTTCGAGGAGCTGATCCAGGCGAAGGACTACGCCACGCTGCGTGAGGCCTTCTCGGAGATGGACCCACCCGACATCGCGGAGGTCATCGAGGATCTCCCGCCCGAGGACTCGGGGGTCATCTTCCGGGTGCTGCCCCGGGACATCGCCACGCAGGTGTTCGAGTACCTCCCGCTCGACCAGCAGACCGAGGTGGTGGACGCGCTGGGCACCGGCCAGATGGCCGGGGTGTTCAACGGGATGGCGCCCGACGACCGGACGCGACTCTTCGAGGAGCTCCCCGCCGAGGTCACCAAGCGCGCGCTGAGCACGCTGACCCCCGATCAGCTGAAGGTCGCGCGCCAGCTCCTGGGCTACCCCGAGGGCAGCGCCGGGCGCTTCATGACGCCGCGGTACGTGGCGGTCCGGCCCGAATGGAGCGCCCGGCAGGCGCTCGACTACATCCGCGAGCAGGGCAAGGACATCGAGACCCTCAACGTCATCTACGTCACCGACGACAAGGGCGTGCTGCTCGACGACCTGCGGTTGCCGATCCTGGTGCTGGCCCGGCCCGACCAGAAGGTATCCGAGCTGAACGACGCCAGCCTGGTCAGCATCCCCGCCACCGCGACGCGCGACGAGGTGGTGGCCACCTTCGAGAAGTACGACCGGGTGGCCCTTCCGGTGACCGACACCCGCGGCGTCCTGGTGGGGATGATCACCGTGGACGACGTCCTCGACGTCGCCGAGCAGAAGGCCACCGAGGAAATCCAGGGCCTCGGCGGCGTCGAGGCCCTCGAGGCGCCCTACTTCGACGTGGGCTTCGCCCCGATGGTGAAGAAGCGCGGGGGCTGGCTCTCGGCCCTCTTCCTGGGCGAGATGCTCACCGCCACCGCGATGAGCGCCTTCGAGGACGAGATCGCGAAGGCGGTGGTGCTCTCCCTCTTCCTCCCGCTGATCATCTCCTCCGGCGGAAACTCGGGCTCTCAGGCCACCTCGATCATCATCCGCTCGCTCGCCCTGCGCGAGGTGAGGCTCCGGGACTGGTGGCGGGTCGCGGGCCGCGAGGCAGCCTCGGGCATCGCCCTCGGATGTCTCCTGGGGAGCATCGGCTTCCTCCGCATCGTCATCTGGGCGAAGGCGTTCCACCTCTACGGCGAGCACTTCGTCCTCGTGGCGATCACCGTGGGGCTGAGCCTCATCGGCGTCGTGCTCTACGGGAACCTGGTGGGCTCGATGCTGCCGTTCCTGCTCCGCCGGCTGGGATTCGACCCGGCGAAGGCGTCGGCGCCCTTCGTTGCCACGCTGGTCGACGTCAGCGGGCTCATCATCTACTTCACCGTCGCGAGCCTCATCCTCCGCGGAGCGCTGCTCTAGAGAGCGCGGGGCGCCTCAGATGTACTGGGCGATGCTCCTCGGGTGCGCCAGCTTGTACCGCCGGTAGACGGTGCAGGCGGGGACGAGCACCGCGATGACCACCGCCGATGCCAGGTAGGTCCCCGGCAGCCCACCCTTGCCGGTCATGTGCAGCAGGTGTGCGGCGAGCCAGAGCAGGTGGGCGTGGAGGAGGTAGAAGAAGAAGGCGCTCTGCCCGAGCGGCCGGAGCACCGCATCCATCCAGGAAGGCGGACGCCACACCAGGAACAGCGCCAGGAGCAGCCAGCCGATCCCCAGCTCCAGCCCGTCGTAGGTGACCGAGGGCGGGTACTTGGAGACGTGCAGCCACTGCACGAGCGACCCGTCGTCCCGGAACAGCCCCATGTTCCCCCACCCGTTCAGCCCCCGGAACAGGGCGAAGAAGAGGAGCGCCACCACCCCGGCCATCGCCGCACGGGCGGGGAAGCGATCCGGTGCGGAGCGGGCGAGGTCCGCCGCCCCCCACCCCATCATCATGATCGCCAGCCAGGGGACGATGGGGTAGCCCACGAGGAACCGACCCGCCGGGCCGGCCGCCACGAGGTACGTGCCGATCGTTCGTGGGATCCCGGTCGTCTCCACCGCCAGCGCCCGGAGCGGCTCGGAGGCGAAGACCAGCACCACGCCGAGCACGCCGATCCACGAGGCCGGAAGCCGCCGGAGGAAGGCCATCGCCACGAAGCTCCCGCCGATGGCGTAGAGGACCTGGAGGACGATGGCTCCCCCCGGGGCGTGCGAGCCGAAGATGAGGTTCATCCACAGCGGGTCCAGCGCGGCGATGATCAGCCCGCGGGTGACGATGAACCGGGTGACGCTTCCCTCGGACTCGCCCATCGACAGCCGGCGCCGGACGCTCAGCTGCAGCACGTAGCCGGCCAGGAAGACGAAGACCGGCGCGCAGAGGTGGGTGATCCACCGGGTCAGGAACTGGGCGAGCGGGAGCGCCGTGCCGGGCTGGTAGAGGAAGGTGGCGTCGGTGAAGAGGCGGCCGGCGTTGAACTCGCCCGAGGCGTGGTCGACGGTCATCAGCACCATCACCAGCCCGCGGAGCCAGTCGAACGGCAGCTGGCGGGTGGACTCGGCGGGGACCGCCACGGGGGATGCTGGTGCGGCGGCGATCGACTCGGCCCTCAAGGGAACCTCCCGTTCGGCGACGGACCAACCTGCTCCGGGTCCGGGGTCGCCCACCAGCACAGTCTGCCCCGGGGAGGACCACCCCAGCCACCGCAAGATGCGCCAGGCCGAGCGGAGAACCGGGGGGGCGCGGTCAGAACATGTGACGCCGCATGGCGATGCTGGCCAGGAGCCCGAGCGACAGGAGCACGCTCAGCATCGAGGAGCCGCCGTAGCTCATCAGCGGCAGGGTGATGCCCGTCACCGGGAGCAGTCCGACCACCATCCCGATGTTCTCGAACACCTGCCAGAAGATCATCGCCGCCACGCCGACCGCCACGAACGCCCCGAAGCGGTCCCGGGCCTGCATCGCGACGCCGAGCGCGAAGGCGAAGATCAGCCCGTAGAGCCCGAGGAGGAGCAGCGAGGCGAGGAAGCCATGCTCCTCGGCCCAGACCGAGAAGATGAAGTCGGTGTGCTGCTCGGGGAGGAAGAAGAGCCCGGTCTGCGTCCCCTGGCGCCACCCCTTCCCGAGGAGCCCGCCCGAGCCCACCGCGATCTTCGACTGCGCGGCGTGGTAGCCCGAGCCCTTGAGGTCCGCGTCGGGCGAGAGCCAGCCCGCGATGCGCTGGCTCTGGTGGCGCTTCAGCACCTGCCGGATGACGGTGCGGTGCCCGTCGGAGGGGTCCCGGACGTAGTCGTTCCAGATGACCAGCGAGACCGCGAGCAGCCCCACCACACCCACGCCCAGCACCCACGCCCGCAGCCGGCTGAAGACCAGGATGGTGCAGGCGGTGAGGAGGATCATCATCGTGTTCCCGAGGTCCGGGAGCACCAGTCCCGCGGCGACCAGCGCCAGCAGCAGCGGCTTCCACAGCCTCACCGGGCCATAGGGCTCGTCGCCCTCGCGGTAGTCGTCGTGGAAGAAGCGGGCCAGCGCGATGATCAGCGCCAGCTTCATGAACTCCGCGGGCTCCACCCGCAGCGGCCCCAACGCGAACCAGCTGGCCTCGCCCTTGGCCCGGTGGCCCACCACCTTGAGGGCCATCAGCGCAATGGCGTTGCCTCCGTAGATGGGCCAGGCCATCCGCTGGATGAAGCGGTAGTCCATGAGGCAGACGCCGATGCCGGCGGCGACGCCCACCCCGAGGTTCAGGAGCTGCCGGGCCCAGAGCGGCGTGTGCGGTGGCCGGGAGGCCGAGGCCAGGTTCCAGATGCCGAGGAGCGCGATGGCCAGGGTCACCGCCACCAGCCCCCAGGGAATCTTGAGCACCATCCGGCGCTCGACCCGCAGCAGCATCAGCGCGCGCCCTCCGACGGAGCAGAGGCGGGCACCTGTGCCACCGACGGCGAAGCGGCCGCCGGCGGGAGGGCCTCGGGAATGAGGGGCGGGCGAGGCGCGGGAGGCGGAGGTGGAGGCGCCGGCCGCACCGGCATCACCGGGAGCGCGGTCGAGGCGGCGATGGTGGCACTGGTGTCCTGGCGCTTCAGCTCGAAGTACTTCTTGACGATCGCGGTCGCGGTGGGCGCGGCCTCGTTCCCGCCGTGGCCGCCGTGCTCGTTGAGCACCACGACGGCGATCTCCGGATCCTCCGCCGGGGCAAACGAGGCGAACCAGGCGTGGTCACGCTGCCAGTAGGTCATCGCCTCCTTTTTCAGCCGCGTCTTCCCCAGCGCGATCACCTGTGCGGTGCCGGTCTTCCCGGCGATCTTCACGTCCGGGAGCCGCGCCCGGTAGGCCGTCCCGCCGGGCTCGTTCACCACCGAGGCGAGCGCTTCGACCACGAGGCCGCGGGCCTCCGGATCCAGGTCGAGCTCGCGAACGACCTCCGGCTGGTACTCCTGGAGGGTCCGCCCGTCCGGAGTCTCCAGCCGGCGCACCAGCTGCGGCCGGTAGAGATGCCCGCCGTTGGCCACCGCGGCGTAGGCCATCGTCAGCTGCAGTGGCGTGACGTTGACGTCGCCCTGCCCGATGACGCTGTTCAGCGCCATCCCCTTGGTGTAGCCGCCGGGCGTGACCCGGTCGTGGTAGGCGCTGTCGGGCATGATGCCGGGTACCTCGGCCACCACGCCCACGCCGGTCGGCGCACCGAGCCCGAAGCTCCGACCCACGGCGGCGATGGGGTCCAGGCCGAGGGTGTCCGCCACCTTGTAGAACCAGGTGTCGCAGGACCACTGCAACGCATGGCGCGCATCGACCAGGCCGTGGCCGGAGTCCTTGTGGCAGCGCCACATCCGGGCGCCGAGCCGGTAGCCGCCGCCGCAGCTCACCGTGCTGTGGGGCGAGAAGCTCTTGCTCTCCAGCGCGGCGAACATGCTCAGCGTCTTGAAGGTCGACCCCGGGCTGTAGTGCTGCTGCGCGGGGCGGAAGATCATCGGCTGCAGCGGGTCCCTGTTCAGTGCCGCGAGCTGCGCTGGCGTCACCCGTCCGGTGAGCACGTTGGGGTCGAAGCCAGGGCGGGAGACCATGGCCAGGATGAACCCCGTGCGGACGTCCATCGCCACCACCGCACCGGCTGTCCCGGGGAAGGCCTTCTCCGCCGCCGCCTGCAGCCGCATGTCGATGCTCAGCACGACGTTGTCGCCCGGCGTGCTGGCGACGCTGGCCTCGCCGGTGATGAGGTCGCTCAGCTCCTGGATGGTCTCGCCACGGGCGTTGACCACCTCCTTGCGGCTCCCGTCCCTGCCCCGCAGCCGGCGCTCGAAGAAGCGCTCCACCCCGCGGCGGCCGATGAAGTCCCCGAGCGCGTAGCCCTCGCCCTGCGCATTGAGCCGGTCCAGCTCCTCCTGGGTGATCTCGTTCATGTACCCCACGACGTGGGGCAGCACGGTCCCGGTCCGGTAGTTCCGGTGTGGCACCGCGGGCCAGTCGACGCCGGGCAGCTCGAGCTTGTGGGCGTTCAGGGTGTCCAGCTCGTCGCGGTTGAGGTCGAGCTGCACCGGGACCGGCTGGAAGGGCGCGCTCTTCCGCGCGGCGCGGAGCAGCTGCTCGACGTGGCCGACCTGCTCCGTGTCCCAGGAGAGCCAGCCCGAGAGTCGGGGGAGGACCTCCTCGGAGCAGTGCTCGCAGAACGCGGGGGTGATGAAGACGTCGAAGGAGGGCCGGCTGTCGACCAGGATCTCCCCGCGCCGGTCCTTGATGATGCCCCGGTCCGCCTTGACGCGGATCTCCTTCACGAAGTTGGCGACCGACTTCGCCGAGTACTCGTCCCCTCGCGCGATCTGCAGGCGGTACAGCCGGCCGGCGAGCATGAGCAGCCCACCGAACATCACCAGCCCGAGCCACAGGTACCGGGTCTTGAGGTCCTTCCCCGCGCTGGTCTGGCCGAGCGTCATGACGAGAGGAGACCGGGGTCGCGCTTCTCGGCGCCGAGGCCGAAGCGACGCAGGAGCGGGTAGAGCAAGAGCGCCGCGACGCCGGTGAGGAACACCTCCAGCGGAAGCCCGGACAGCCCAGCGAGGTGCACCTGCTTGCCGCTCACGCCGGTGATGCCCCAGGCCAGCAGCCCGTGGGTGGCGTCCGCGGCCATCGCGAAGAGCGCGAACGACCGAGCGGTGCGCACGTCGACCAGCCCGGCGGCGATGCGCCCGAGGAGGAAGGTCACCAGCGCGAGCAGCGTGTAGAGCCCGGTGGGCCGGCCGGTCATCAGATCGAGCAGGTAGCCCACCGCATACGAGGCCACCGCACCCTCGAGCAGCCCGGCCCGGAGCGAGAGGAAGGCGACGATGGCCACCGTGACGTCGATCCGCGCCACCCCCAGACCGACGTACTTCACCGCCACGGACTCGAGCGCGAGGAAGAACAGCGTCAGGAGCAGCGTGAGGCCCAGCCGGGCGAGCGGATTCATCGCCGGCCCTCGGTGCGCACGGGGAAGGCCGCTGCGGACGGCTGGGGAGCGAGCACCAGCACCTCCTCCAGCCGGGTGAAGTTCACCGCCGGGAGGATGCCGGCGTTGAGGAACATTCCGCTGGTCTGGCGCTGCACCCCGGTCACCCGGCCGACCACCAGGCCCGGCGGGTAGACGCCGTCGGTGCCGGAGGTGACCACCAGGTCGCCCTCCTCCAGGTCCTCGGTGCGCAGGAGGTACTCGAGCTTCAGCGCCTGGTCGTCCCCGGCCCCGGAGATGCCCACCCGGGCTCGCGTCCGCTGCACGCGCCCGCCGAGGCGGGAGTTGGGGTCGAACACGACCAGCACGTCCGCGGCGCTCGCCGTCGCGCGCAGCACCTGCCCCACCACGCCGTCGGGAGTGACCACCGCCTGGCCGCGCCGCACCCCGTCGCCCTCGCCCCGGTCGATGCGAACGCTGAGGCGGTTCGGGTCGGGATTGATGCCCAGGACGCGGGCCACGACCTTGGGCCCGGTGTTGACCTCCTCGTAGTGGATCAGCCGGCGGAGCCGTTCGTTCTCCGCCCGGGCCTCGGCCAGGCCCACGACGTCCGCGCGGAGCTTGCCGTTCTCCTCGGCCAGCTGCGCGTTCTCGCGGCGGACGCTCCTCAGCGACACGTACTGCGACCACGCACCGGCCACGCCGTCCACGGTGGCGACCACGGCCCGCTGCACCGGCGCGGTCACCGCGAGCGCGATGCGATCGACGAGGTTGGGCTCACGAACGCGACGGTTCGATCCGAGGAACATCCCCAGCGCGTGCGCGAGGAGGATGCACACCAGCAGTGGTTCACGGTGACGCCGGAGGAAGGACAGCACTGGGTCCGAGGGCCCTTCTCATCGTTGCGGAAGCCCTTGTATTTTCACAGTCGCTCCCCTAGAGGGTCAAGCACGCTTCCTCGGGGCCGGCAGGGCTTCCCGCCGGGCTCCGCGAGCGCCTTCCAGACACCGATGAGCTCCGGATTCGACGCCCGCCGCTTCTTCTCGTACCTCTTCATCTTCGCCATCGCGCTGGTCTTCATCCTCCAGTTCGGGCCGGGGAGCCGCGGGTGCAACGCGCCCCTCGCTCCCTCGGTGAAGGACGCCGCCGCCCGGGTGAATGGACAGGAGATCTCGCTGGGCGAGTTCCGCCGGGCTTACGCGCTCCGGCTCGACGCGCTCCGCCAGCGTGGCGGGGGGGACCTCCCCGAGGCCCTGGCCCGTCAGTTCGGCATCCCCGGCCGGGTCCTGGACGAGCTGATCACCTCCGAGTTGCTCCAGCAGGCCGCCGAGGCCCATGGCATCACCATCTCCGACGCCGAGCTGCTCGAGTACCTGCGCAAGGACCCGAGCTTCCAGAAGGATGGGCAGTTCGACCCCGAGACCTACACCCAGGTGCTGCAGACCTACCTCCGCAAGACCCCCCCCGACTACGAGGCGGGTCTGCGGCGGCGACTGGCCGCCGGACGGCTCCTGGCCATGGTGTCCGACACCGCCGAGGTGTCGGAGGACGAGGTCCGGGCCCGCTTCCAGCGTGAGGGAGACACGGTGAGCCTGTCCCTGGTCCGGTTCGACCCGGCCGCCTACGCCGGGAAGATCAAGCCGCCCACGCCGGCCGAGGTCTCGGCCTGGGAGAAGGCCCACGGGCCGGAGATCGCCGCCTACTACCAGGCCAACAAGCGGACCTACTCCAAGGGGGAGCAGGTCCGGGTGCGCCACATCCTCGTCCGGCTGGGTCGCACCCCCAGCGACCAGGAGAAGAGCGCCGGGTTCGAGAAGGCGAAGGCCCTCCGGAAGGAGATCGTGGACGGGAAGGACTTCGCCCAGGTGGCGAAGGACTCCTCCGACGACCCGGGCAGCAAGGGACAGGGTGGCGAGCTGGGCTGGAACGAGCGGGGCTCCTTCGTCCCCGCCTTCGCCCAGGCGGCGTTCAACCTCAAGGTGGGGGAGCTGTCCGAGCCGGTGCTGACGCCCTTCGGCTGGCACCTGGTCCAAGTGGAGGAGAAGAAGCCCCCGGAGGAGAAGCCCCTCGCCTCGGTCTCCGGCGAGATCGCCGAGGTCCTGGTGAAGCGCCAGCGTGCCACCGCCCTGGCCGAGGCCGACGCGAAGAGGGCCTCCGCCGCGCTCCAGAAGGGCACCTCCCTCGCCACGCAGTTCCCGGACAAGAAGGACGCCGACGCGACCGCGGTCGAGAGCGGGGACCACCCGCGGGCGGTCGACACCGGCAGCTTCCCGAAGAGCGCCTCCTCCATCCCTCGCCTCGGGCCGTCCCCCGAGCTCCAGGCCGCCGCCTTCGCCGCCGACGGTCCCGGTCCCCTGCCCGGCATCTACCGCGCCGGCGAGGCCTACGTCGTCGCCCAGGTGACCGCCCGGGAAAAGGCCGACGAGGCCCGCTACCAGGCGACGAAGGCCACGCTCCGCGAGGAGGCGCTCCGCCAGCGACAGGCGGAGCTCTCGGAGAGCTACCTGGCAGCGCTCAAGAAGTCGGCGACCATCGTCAGGAACGAGGAGCTCGTCGCCCCGACGGCTGCCGAGGGCTGAGCGAGGAGTCCCTTACGCCGCGGAGACCGCGAGGCCGTCGCGCCCGCGGGCCTTCACCAGGTACATCGCCCGGTCGGCGGCCTCGATGAGCTCGGTGGCGTGCGCGGCATGCTCGGGGCAGGCGGCGATCCCCACGCTGGCGGTCACCCGGAGGTCCAGCCCCGAGGCGCGGCCGAAGCGGTGGGTGCGGAAGCGGGCGAGGATCCGCTCGGCGGTGAGGACCGCGCTCCGGGCGTCCACCTCGACCAGCATCACCGCGAACTCGTCCCCGCCGTAGCGGAAGGCCGGGTCGACCGGGCGCAGCTCCTCGCGGAGCAGGACCCCGACCTCGCGCAGGAGCGCGCTCCCCACGAGGTGCCCGTGGGTGTCGTTCACCGTCTTGAAGTGGTCCAGGTCCAGGAAGAGGAGCGAGAGTGGGTGGCCGAGGCTCCGGGCACGGGTGACCTCGGCGTCGAGCTGCTTTCGCAGCGACCGGACGTTCCCCAGACCGGTGTGCTCGTCCACCAGGGTGAGCTCCTGGACCCGCTGGAAGTCCCGGGCATTCTGGATGGCGATGGCCGCGAAGTCCGCGATGGCCATCACCGAGGCCAGGTCCTCCTCGGTGAAGCGCGGATCCCCCTCCCCGTTCACCAGCTCGATGACTCCGAGCGCCCGGCCCCGGAACATCAGCGGGACGGCGAGGACCGAGCCGGTCCGGAACTCGGTGAGCGCGTCGAAGCGGGGGGAGAAGTCGGGGGCGCTCCGCACGTCGTCGACCAACCGGGGCTTCCCGGTGCGAAACGCGGTGCCGACGATGCCCTCCCCGACCGCGATGCGCTCCTGGCGGAGCCGATCCGCACCCGCGCCCACCGCGATCTCGAAGTAGAGGGTGTCGGACGTCTCGTCGTGTAGCAACAGCGACCAGTTCGCCGGGCGGAGGAGCGAGGAGACCTTCTGCATCACCAGGCCCAGCACCTCGCGCGACTCGAGCGTCGAGGTCAGCGCCTTGGCCAGCTCGTTGAACGCGGCGAGCTGCTCCACCGTGCGGCGCAGGGCTGCGAGCAGGTCGGTCGCCCTCATCGTGGGAGCCACGATGGACACAGGCCGGCGTGGAAGGTCAACCGTCGTTTGGGTAGACGGGGAGGGTCGTCGATGCCTCCCTCCGCCACCCTGGTCCTCGCCTCCGCCAGCCCCCGCCGCCGGGCACTGCTCGAGCAGCTCGGGATTCCCCTCCGGATCGACCCGCCCCATCTCGACGAGACCGCCCGGCCTGGCGAGGCGGCCGAGGCCTACGTGCTCAGGCTCGCCCGGGAGAAGGCCGACTGGGTGCAGGCCCGTCACCCGGGCGCCACGGTCCTGGCAGCTGACACCAGCGTCGTCCTGGATGGAAAAATCCTGGGAAAGCCCGGCACCGCCGACGAGGCCCTGGCCATGCTCCGCGCGCTGACCGGGCGGTCGCACCGGGTCCTGACCGCGGTGGCGGTGGCCGGGGCAGGCGCCCGCCTGGTCGTCGCCGGGGTGACCTTCGCCGCCGCCCCGGAGGCCGCGCTCCGCTGGTACGTCTCCACCGGCGAGCCGATGGACAAGGCCGGCGCGTACGCGGTGCAGGGCATCGGCGGCTTCCTGGTGGAGCGCATCGAGGGCTCGCACAGCGCGGTGGTGGGACTTCCGCTGGTGGAGACGCTCGCGCTGCTCGGGGAGGCGGGTTACCTCCTGCCCTGGGATCACCGATGACCGACGTGGCGGCAGGCTGGAGAGCGGTGCAGGAGCGGGTCCGGGGGGCGACGGCCCGGGCGGGCCGTCCGGAGGACTCGGTGGAGATCGTCGCGGTGAGCAAGCTCCAGCCGCTGGAGGCGATCCGCGCCGCATACGCGGCGGGCGCCCGGGCCTTCGGCGAGAACTACGCCCAGGAGCTCCGGGACAAGGCTGCGGCTCTGTCGGACCTGCCCGGCATCCGCTGGCACGCCATCGGGCCGCTGCAGACCAACAAGGCCCGCTACGTGGCGCGCTCGGCGCACGTGTTCCACGCGCTGGATCGGCTCGAGGTGGCCCAGGAGCTGTCCCGCCGCCGCACCGGCACCCCGCTCTCGGTCTACGTGGAGGTGAACGTGGCCGGCGAGGCCTCCAAGAGCGGCGTCGCCCCAGGGGCGGTCGGCGCTCTGCTCGACGCCGTGCGGCCGCTCCGCGGTCTGCAGCTGGTGGGGCTCATGACCATGCCGCCCCTCGGCCCGGTGGAGGAGGTGCGCCCACTCTTCCGCGCGCTCGCCGCTCTCGCCCGGGAGCACGGGCTCGCCGGCCTGTCGATGGGGAGCACCCACGACTACGAGCTGGCCATCGAGGAGGGCGCCACCGCGGTGCGGGTGGGCACCGCGATCTTCGGGGAGCGCCCGCGGAGCGGGGCCGGGGGCTAGCTCGACGCGCGGGAGCGCGCCAGCGACCAGGCTCAGAGCTCCTTCAGCCGGAGCCGGCCGTCGTCGGTGATGCGGACCTTGTATTCCTGGCCGCAGTAGTTGCAACGCGTCTCGTCCCCGTCGCGGAGCGCCATCTCGGTGGGATTGTTGGCGTTGCAGGAGGGACAGTCGTAGTCGGTGTAGGCCCGGCGCCGGCCGCCCTCGCGCAGGTCCTCTTCCTCGGCGTTCTTGTCGATCGGCATCGGTGGGTCCGGGGAAAGCCGGAGTCTACGCCGAACCGGCGCTCGAGCACCGGGCCACTCGGGAGCGCTGCCGCGGCGGGGCGAGCATCCGTCGCCGGGCACGGCTAGACTTCACCGCGTGTCCGCCATCCTCCTCGCCCTGATGATGGCCGCTCCCGCCGAACCACCGGCCGCGGGCACCTTCGGTCCGGGCGAACAGATCAGCTACCAGGTCAGCTGGCTGGGGCTTCCCGCCGGCATCGCCGAGGTTGCGGTCGGGAACGAGGCACCCGAGCGGCCCGGGAGCTGGCCCATCGTCACCACCGGGCGCTGCGACCTGGTCGTCTATCCCATCCGGGAGAAGATCGTCTCCTGGTGGGACCCGGCGAGCGACCGCTCGCGCGGCCTCGAGCTCTACGCCGACGAGAACCGCAAGCGGCGCCGGATGAAGATCGAGTTCGACCCCTCGACCGGGAAGGCCCACGTGACGCGGCAGGTGGAAGGTGAGCCGGCCCGCCAGTCCGAGGCCGAGGTCCCCGCCGGCGCGGTCGACGTCGCCTCGGCGGTCTTCTTCATCCGCGCCGCGCGCCTGGAGGACGGGGACGAGCTGTCGTTGCCCATCTTCACCGGCTCGAAGCTCTTCAAGGGGACGGCGGTGGTCGAGGGACGGGGGCCGGTGGAGACTCCCCTCGGGAAGAAGGAGGCCGTCCGGGTCCGCCTCCGAACCGAGTTCTCCGGAAAGCTGCAGGCCCGCGAGCTGCGGATGTGGTTCAGTGACGACGCGTCCCACGTCCCCATGCGCATGGAGGCGGACTTCCTCTTCGGGCCTGTCGTCGTCGAGTGGACGGACTACAAGCCCGGCCGCCCGGTAGATCCCTCCACGATCGCCCAGGGCCGCTAGAGACTCCCGGGCCTGGTGGTCCCCCCGCTCGTGCTCCTCGCGGCCCTCGCCGCTCCGACCCCGCTCATCCCCGTCGCGGCGCTGGTCAAGGTCCGGCCGGGGCAGAGGCTCGAGGCACTCGCCGGCGCCCGGCTCCGCGCGGCCCGGGGCGAGTGCGAGGGTGTGCAGGCGTACGTCACCCCGCCGGCCGAGGTGCTCTCCGCCGACGTCGCGCCGCTGCGGGGGCCCGGGCGCGGAGAGGTGCCGGTCGGCGTCTACCGCGAGGGCTGGATGGAGCTCGCCCGGGCCACGGCCGGCGGCGGAGCGACCGGAGCCTGGCCGGATCCGCTCCTCCCGGTACACCGATCCGCGGGCGGCACCAACCCCGCCGTGCTCCCCGCGCGCTCCACTGCCGAGCGCCCGCTCGTCCTCTATCTCGAGGTGTGCGTCCCGGCTGGCACCGAGCCGGGCGAGTACCGGGGCGAGCTGGTGGTGAGGCTCCGCGACGCTCCCCGGGCCGCCCTTCCCCTGTCGGTGGCGGTCGCGCCGGTGACGCTGCCGGCCACCTCCACCCTGCGGAACACCTGGGGCCTCGGCGTCTACGTGCTGGCGCACGGCTTCGGCGTCCGCCGCGACTCGGCCGAGGGGATCGCCCTGCTCCGCGCCGCGGCACGGGCGCTGCTCGAGCACCGGCTCAGCGGCTACGGGATGGGCATCGACCCGCTCCCCTCCCGCCCCGGCCCGGGGGGCACCCGGGTGGTGGACTTCGGCGGATACGACGCCGAGATGGCGGACGTGCTCGGTGGCACGGCGCTCCCCTCGGGGGCACGGGCCACGACCGCGGAGGTGCGGGATGATCCCCGGCTCTCGACCTCCGAGCGCATCGCCTACCTCCGCGCCTGGCAGGCGCACTTCGCCGCGCGCGGCTGGACACAGCTGCTCTGGTACTACGCGAAGGACGAGCCGAGGCCGGAGGACGACCCGGTGGTCCGCTCGGAGTCCGCGCTCACCCACGCGGTGGGACAGCTGCCGATCCTGGTGACCTCGTTCCGTTCCTCGCTCTGGGACGCAGCGGACATCGTGGCGCCAGTCCTGGTCTGCCTCTTCCCGCGCCCGGGACGGCCGCTCTGTCCCGGAGCCGAGCCGGTGGCGAGCGTCCGCGCGCGCCTGGGAGGCGGCAAGCAGCTGTGGTGGTACCAGAGCTGCATGAGCCACGGATGCGACGGCCCTCCGGCGGACTCGCGGCTCGCGGCATCGATGGGCGGGTGGGCCTCGTACGTCATCGACCACTCCGGACCGAGGAATCGGGCGATGGGTGTCCTCGCCTTCCTCGAGCGCATCGACGGCGAGCTGTACTTCGACACCCTGGCGGCCTGGGAGAAGGAGGGGCAACCCTGGCGAGACTCGTGGCGCTTCGGTGGCAACGGGGACGGAACCTTCTTCTATCCCGGGACCCGCGCACAGGTGGGTGACGAGGCGCCGCTGCTGATCGCCTCGCTCCGGCTGAAGACGGTCCGGGATGGCCTCGAGGACTTCGAGCTGCTCACCCAGGTCGCGGCTCGGCACGGTCGAGCAGCGGCCGAGGCGCTCGGGCGCCGGCTTGCCCGCAGCGGGTGGGAGATCACCGAGGACAGTGCGACCTGGACCGAGGTTCATGGTGCACTGCTCGACGCCGCTTCCTCCGGGACTCGCACCGATTCGCGAGCGCGCTAGAGTCGGTGGTGCTCCCATGAGCAGCGTCCTCGGAAGCACCGCGGAATGGCTCCGCCGCGCCACCGCACGCTCCACCCCCCGCGAACGTCCTTCCCGGCGAGACGTGTTCGCCACCGCCTTCTGGCTGGGCTGCGTGGGCTTCGGCGGCGGCATCAGCGTGCTGTCGCAGATCGACGGCGAGGTGGTGAAGAAGCGCGGCTGGCTCACCCCCCGCGAGTTCTCCAACACGGTCACCGTGTCCCAGATGCTGCCGGGTGGGGCGGCGGCGAACGCGCTGGCCTACATCGGCATGCGCTTCGGCGGCTGGGCCGGCGCGCTCGCCGGGTACATCGGATTCGTGCTCCCCGGAGCGCTGGCGGTGGGCGTGCTCTCCTGGATCTACGTCCGCTTCGGCACCGTTCCCTCGGCGGACCGGCTCCTCGCCGGTTTCAACGCCGCGGTGGTGGGCATCATCTGCGCCATCACGCTGAAGATGGTCCGCACCGGGGTGAACCAGTTCTGGCAGATGGGCGTGGCGGCCGGTGCGCTGCTCCTCTCCGCGGTGGGGAGCGCCTCGCCGGCCGAGGTGGTGCTCCTGGCCATCTGCGCAGGCCTGGCGGTGGACCTCGGCGCACGGCGAGCGCTGGCCCGGGCACGCGGCATCGTCGGACGGCGGCCCCCGGTGGCGCTCCCCGAGGAGGGAGCGCCGCTCGACCCACCCGGTCGTGGGCTTCCCCCCAAGGAACCCCCGGCCACGCTCCACTCACCGGTGCTGGTGGGGACCCTGGTCATCCTGCTCGCCGTCGTCCACGCCACCGGGCTCGACGCGCTGCTGATCGAGATGGCGGTGGTCTACTTCCGGACCGGGCTTGGCGCGTACGGCGGCGGCTTCGCGATCATTCCCCACCTCCGCCAGATGGTGCACGCCCACAACTGGGTCACCGATCGTCAGTTCGCGGACGCGGTGGCGATCGCGAAGATCACCCCGGGCCCGGTCCTCCTGATGGCGACCTTCATCGGCTACCTGCAGCACGGCTGGCTCGGGGCGACCGTGGCGACGGCGGCCATCTTCTCCGGCCCGTTCGCTCTGGTGGGGGTGCTCGGCACGTGGCTGGACCGGGTGCGGTCGAGGCGGTGGGTGCGGGCGGCGCTGCGGGGGCTGACCCCGGCGGTGGTCGGGCTGATGGCAGCGGCAGCCATCACCCTCGGCGGGAGCTTCGACGCGAAGGTGGAGGTGGGAATCGCCGCGGCCACCGCACTCACCGCGGTGCGCTTCGACGTGAACCCGGCGTGGCTGCTCGTGCTCGGTGGGGCGGCCCGGCTGGGCCTCTCCTTCGCTGGTCTCTGAGTCAGGGCGGCCGCGCCCCAGCTCCACGGCGGGGATCTCGGCCGACCGGGTGCGACGTCTCGGCCGCCTCGCGCTACGCGGGCTCGCGGCGGATCCGCAGCTGGGCCGCGGCCTGGCCGAGGCGCCGGCGGAGCGAGGTCAGCGTCTCCTCGAGGGCGATCAGCGCCGCCTGGGCCTGCGCGTCGTCGGCGGCCTCGACCAGCGCGAGGGGCGTGGGGCGCGGATGGAGCAGGGTCGAGACCAGGTCCTCGAGGTGGCCGTGCAGCGCCTCGAGTCCCGTCAGCGCCGAGCGCAGGTCCTCCTCCACCTGGGTGGAGAGGACGCTTCCCATGCCGGAGCTGGAGAGCGCGCGACGGAGCGCATCGCCTGCAGTCCGCGACAGCGATTCGAGGGAGCCTTCGGGAGACTGGGCCGACGGAGCGAGCTCGGAGCTGGACACGGAGCCGAACGCTAGACGGTTGCCCCGACGGGTCAATTTTCGGGCTGCGCCGGCGGGTTCGGACGTCCGTCAGATCAGGCCGCGGGCGCGGCGGATCTGCTCGACGGTCTTGTTGTACTCGATGTCGAAGGCGCTGGTGCCTTCCTGGAGGTGCTTCAGGCGGGCACGGGCCTCGCGATCGATCTCCTCGTCGACGTCGAGGTGCTTCTTCATGACCGCGAAGATCTTCTGGCGGAGGACGTTGTCCGCGGCGAAGACCTCCTCGACGTTCCGGCTGATGAGGAGGAACTCGATCATCTGGTTGATGACGTACTCGATTCCCTCGTCGCCCATCTTGAAGCCGCGGACGTCGGCCATCTCGCGCTTCACCTGGTTGAACTTGCTGTAGTCGTAGCCCCGCCGCTCGAGAGCCTCCCGGGTGGCCTGGTTCACGCGCTCCTCGTTGGTGAGGTACTCGCGCATGATGGCGGAGAGGTCCATCTCGGCATCTGCGATGCGCATCGGCTCGACCTCGATGTCCCCGTCCTGCATCAGCTGCTGGATCGTCTCGCGGGAGATGACGGGAATCACCTTGGGATAAAGCCTCATAAGCCTTCCTGGGTACCGGCGAGTGCCCCCGGGGATTGACTGCCGGCGTCGCTCGTGGAAGCCC